>NZ_BAAALG010000001.1:0-21581 GCF_039528155.1 Nocardioides dubius
CCACGCCAACACGTGGTCCTGATCCGAATCGTCAACCAACGTCGTACCGATCGACGGCGACGGAGCGGCGCTCCAGTTGACCGCCGCAGTTCCGGTGGTCGTGGCGTTGCTGGGCGCGACCAGGATCATCGTCTGCCGGTGGTTGGCCGCCGTGGGCGTGCCACCGCTGACGGTCGGCACCGCAATGACCATCCCGGTGCCGCCAGCACCCTGCGCGCTCACCGTGACGGTGGCAGAGCCGGCCGACGTCGAGGCCCGCAGGTCGAGGTAGATCTCCTGGCCGTCGACCACGGCCGCAGCGTTGATCGCCGCGCCGGTCGAGTCGGTGACCGTGACGCCCGGTGCGACCGTGACGCTGGCCGTGGGCTGGTTGGTGTGCACCGTGAAGGGGCCCACCAGGGTGCCGGCCTGCTGGGCACCAGCGGGGGCGGTCACCGACGCCGTGACCGACGCGATGTCGTCGGCCGACATGGTGTTGCCCTGGTTGATCTTGCCGATCAGGTACCAGTAGGCGGCCTCGGCGTTGGCCTCCGAGTCGGAGCCGGCCCAGTTCCAGTTCGCGTCGAAGGTCAGGTCGGTGTAGCGCCAGATGGCGTACTGGACCGCCTCGACGGCGTCGTCCTGCGACAGGCCCGGCACGCCGGCTGCGGCCGCGAAGTCCGCCAGGCTGAGTGCGGGGTAGCTGTTCGAGATGATCCACCTCACCTTGCCGGCAACGGTCGGGTCCGTGCCGTAGTAGTTGCTGCCCGGATCGTCGAGGTAGTCCGCACCGAAGAGCGAGGAGGCGAGGCGAGTGACAGCGGTGGTGTTGGTCTTCGCCGACACGTCGTGCTCGATGCAGTAGGCCCAGTAGTCCGGGACACCGGGGTTGGCGGTGTCGGCCGGGACGGGGCTGTAGACCGCATGCATGCTGGACCCCGAGTGGCCCTGGGTCATGGCACCGATCCAGACGGTCTCCCCGGCGTCCACGTCGGCGTGAGCGACAGTCACCATCGACGGCACCAGGAGCGCGAGGACCGTCGTGATGACGAGCGCCAGCCACCGCCGGCCCACGGACAGGGGATCCGGCTTCCCGAGGTGGCCGGAACGTGTTGGGGCACCGTTCCGGCGGCGCCAAACGGGGCCACTACCTACCATGCGGAACCTACTCATGGAGTCTTTCCTTCCGTTGCGTGGACGACGGCCGGGATCTGGTCATCCCTGCGGTGGTTTGACGACCCTCGCCGCCGACAGTGACGGCGACATGACAAGACCTCGCGGAAATGTCCCCCAGAAGGGGGTCAAGAAGGGTCAGCGCTGTCTGATCGGGGTCGAGCCGGGCTCCACCGCTGTGACCCCCGCTCGGGGGGTTAATGCGACGCTCGATCGGCGCCGAGGATTCTCTACGGCGGGCGGGACGGTTAGCCTGCTGCTGACGCCAGAGGGGGCGTCAGCGTTCGGGGGAACGATTGACTTTGCTTCGTTGGGGGGCCTCTTCATGAGCAGCACCGATCTTGATGGGCAGCAGGGCTCGCGGTGGCGGCTGACGCCGATGCGTCCGCGGGACCCGAACGAGCCGGCCCGGGTGGCGAGCTCGTTGGAGCTCTTCTTCGACCTGGTCTTCGTGGTCGCGGTCAGCATCGCCGCCGTCCAGCTGCACCACGCGATGACCGAGGGCCACATCCTCGACGGCCTGCTGCACTACGCCATGGTCTTCTTCGCGATCTGGTGGGCCTGGATGAACTTCACCTGGTTCGCCACCTCCTTCGACACCGACGACTGGCTCTACCGCGTCGTCACCATCGTCCAGATGGGCGGCGTCCTGGTGCTCGCTGCCGGCGTCGAACCGGCCTTCGTCGACGACGACTTCCGGCTGATGATCGCCGCCTACGTGGTGATGCGCATCGCCATGGTCACCCAATGGCTACGCGCCTCCCGCTCCGGCGGCGACCACCGACGCACCGCCCAGACCTACGCGGTGGGCATCACCATCGTCCAGGTCCTGTGGATCGCCTACATCCCGCTCTCCGGCACCACCGCAGGGATCGCGATCGTCTTCCTGATCGCGGCCGAGCTCGCGGTGCCGGTGATCGCCGAACGCGGCGGCACCACCCCCTGGCATCCGCACCACATCACCGAGCGGTACAGCCTGTTCACCCTGATCCTGCTCGGCGAGAGCCTGCTCGCCTCGGCCAACGCCGTGCTGGAGGCGGTGCACGCGCACGAAGACCTCGCGCCGCTGATCGCGATCGCCGTCCTGGCGCTGGTGGTCACCGCTGCGCTGTGGTGGATCTACTTCTGGCCCCCGCACCACCACGCCATCGGCACCTTGCGCGAGTCGCTGCGCTACGGCTACGTGCACTACTTCGTCTTCGCCGCCGCCGGTGCGTTCTCGGCCGGCATCGAGGTCGAGATCGACGTCCTCACCGGCCACAGCGAGCTCAGCGAGACCACCGCCTCCTTCACCGTCACCGTCCCGATCGCGGTCTTCCTGCTCGGCGTCTGGTGGATCGCGATCCGTCCCTGTGCGGATCGCCTGGTCAACACCGTGCTGCCCGTGGCGGCGCTGCTGGTCCTCCTCGACCCGCTGATCCCGATCCCGATCACCCTGACCGCACTCGTGATGGCCGCCGTTGTCGCCTTCCTCGTCTGGCGCAGCCCCGCCGGGCGCGCCTCGCTGCCGGAGTCGGCTGCGGACTGACGCCACCCGCGAAGGCTCGGCCAGCCCGCGATCCGAGCGCCCGGGCTAGTCCGTGGGAACCCGCTCAGCGGACCTGCGCGTCGGCACTGGCCCCTCGGCGAGCAACCTCCGCAGCCGCGGGTCTCGGGCGAGCGCCTGCCGGGCACGATGCAGACGGACCCGGGCTGTTCCTGGCCGCACCCCCAGTGCAACGGAGAGCTCCGCGATGGTGAGGCGCTCCCACTCCACCAGCTCGATCACCTCGCGATGATGGGTCGCCAGATCGGCCATCGCGCTCCGCACGAGCGCGATCGCCTCCGACTCCCCCTCGTCCGCGGCTGGGGGCGTCGGCACCGTCGCAGCGTTCAGGTGCGCGGCGCCCTCCTGGGCGCGAAGCCGGGCGTCCGCTGCGACCAGGGTGCGGGCGACTCCGAACAACCAGGCTCTGCGGAGCATCGGCGCCGGCAGATCGGCGCGACGCCGCCACGCCACGGCGTAGGTCTCGGCGACGAGGTTCTCCGGGTCGCCCTGGCAGCGCCGTCGCACGTAGGCGAAGAGGTCGTGGCTCGTTGCGCGATAGAGCTCCTCGAACTCCCCCGCGCTGACCCGCGGACCCACCTCAGCGCTGCCCATCGCCCGTCGGCGATGAGGCTCGGGCCAGAGCCGGAACCAGCTCCCGCCAACAGTCCTTGAGCAGGGAGTCCATCACGGCCAGGTCGCGCCCGCTCGCCGCCGCGACGACCCGCGGCAGGTAGGCGAACTCTGTCTCGTCCGGGTAGTAGCTGCCTGAATGACCCGTGGCCGGGTCCTTCCACGTCTCGCTGCGACCGTAGCTCTGCTCGGGGTCGATCGCGGTGACCGCGGGCCAGGAGCGAGCGTCCTGCAGGGCGGAGATCGCTGCCCGGCGAGCGGCATCGTCGCCGGAGGTGGTCGCGGCCGCCCACGTGTTGCCCCAGGAGCAGATGGCATCCCGGGCCGCCTGCGCGCGGATGCCGCCGCTGACCTCCCCGATGACGTCGCCGGAGCGGCGGGCGTCGGCGACGTCACGGTCGTGGATCTCCAGCTCGATCTCGCGAGAGACCGAACGACTCTCGGCGTCGGGGAAGCCGATGTCGGCGGTCAGCTCGTCGTACACCGCGTCGTAGTCAGGTGCCATCGGGTCGATGTGCTCTCCCGGACCGCTGAGCTCCTTGACCTCCGGGTCGGTCACCGGCCTGCCGGTATGGGCACTCCAGATGTCCGCTGCCGCGACGCCTCCGGCGCCCAGCGCGAGCACGGCGACGCCCGCACCGAGCAGCGCACGGACCGGACGACGACGCCGCGAGGGCGTCTCCTGCATCGACGCGGCGATCCGCTCCCACACCCGCTCGACGGCAGGCGCGGTCGGCTCCTCGACGGGCCGAGCAGCTTCGCGCACCAGCCGGCCGACCTCGTCGTCTGTGTTCTTGGGTTGCACCGGTCCTCCTCAGGACAGCAGGGTTCTCACCCCTACCTGTCGAGGCGTTACACCTTCGCATTCCCATGGCCCGGTGACGCCGCCACGGGTGGTCCTACGCGGAGTTGGGCGCGAGGCCGATTGCCCGGCCTCGCGCCCAACTCTGTCAGGTGTCAGCCCTCGCAGGCTGCGCAGTCGGTGCCGTTCTCGATGGAGCAGATCTGGGCCGGGGTCCAGTCATCCCAGACCAGGTCATCGATCGCGGAGGTGGAGGTCGCAGTGTCGGACATGTCAGTTCACCTTTCGTGGAGTGGTCTGGCTCTGCTTGCTGGCCTGCACGCCTGCGCGCGAACGCAGGTAGTACAGGCTCTTGATCTGCGGATCGAGCAGCGCCAGCTTGTGAATCTTGCTGATGTACTGCGGGGAAGCGTCGGCCTGAAAGAAGAGATTCAGGGATTGCGACTGGTCGATGTAGACCTGTCGCTCGGAGGCGCGAGCGAGCAGGATCTCCTGATCGATCTCGTACCCGGTCTTGAAGACGTCCTTCTCGTGGGCGTCGAGCCAGTCGACGTGAGCCACCGAACCGGCATGGTCGACGATGTCGTCGATGTGCTGCTGGTCGTAGACACCACGTTCCTTCATGAGCGCGACCAGGTTCTGGTTGGCGCGAGGCATCTCGCCCGCTGAGGTGGTCTGGTTCCACACGTTCGCCACGTAGGGCTCGATGCCCTGGCTGGTGCCGCCGACGATCACGGCGGTGCTCATCGTCGGCGCGATCGCCATCAGGTGCGAGTTGCGCCGCCCGACACACCACTCGGGCACACCGGCCTGTTCCCCCATCCACCGTGACGCGGCGTCCGCCTGCTCGCTGATCGATGCGAAGATCTCCTTGTTGAGCACCGCGGCCTCCGCGGACTCGAACGCGACCCGCCGCTTCTGCAGGTAGTCGTGGTAGCCGAGGACGCCGAGCCCGAGGCTGCGGGCCTTCTCGGTGTACCGCACCGCTCGCTCCAGACCGCGGATCGTGCGCGCCTTGCGGAGGAAGACCTCGGCGACCGCGTCCAGGAAGACCGTTGCCACATAGGCGGTGTCGGTCCCCGACCACTCGTCGTAGGTCGAGAGGTTGAGCGAGGAGAGGACGCAGGTGTAGGAGTGCTCCTCGTCGCTGAACAGGGTGATCTCCGAACAGAGGTTGGAGGCCTTGTTCGCCAACCCGTTGGCCCGATAGGACTCGGTCTGCGCCGCGTTCACGGTGTCGACCTTCCAGATGTAGCCCTTGCCCAGCACGACCCGGATCTTCAGCACCCGCTGGTAGCGCTCCAGCGCGTCCTTGTCGCCGGCCAGCATCCGGTCGATGAAGGCCTGGGTGAAGATCCACCCGATGTTCTTGTTCGCGGGCTCGCGGAAGATCAGGTCGGCGAGCTCGTAGAAGTCGGGGTGGTCGGCCGGAAGGTAGCCGGCCCACGATCCGCGACGGGTTGCTCCTTGGGAGATCTGGTTGGTCATCTCGACGAAGTTGCAGAAGACCGGAACGACGCCATTGGCCTTGCCGTTGTCGCTGAACGTCGCGCCGCGCGGACGGATGTCGCCGAGGTACGCGGAGGTGCCGAATCCGTGCTGCGACAGGATCGCTGCTTCCTTGAGCGTGTCGTAGAAGCCCCATACCGAGTCCTCGATGTAGGAACCCTCGCAGGAGACCGGAAGGCCACGGTCGGTGCCCAGGTTGGCCAGCACCGGCGTCGACGGCGACAGCCACCCGCGCCAGATCGCGTCGAAGAAGGCGTCGGTCCACGAGGTGCCGTCCGCGCGTGGATAGAGCTCGTCGGCGACGGCGCCGGCCGTCTGGGCGATGGTGACGTAGCGATCGCGGACCGACTGGTCGGCGACGACGTACTTCGCCTTGAACATCGCGTAGCCGGCAGTGGTCATGAACGGTGGCACCGTGCCGGCGGCCTGGAGCCCCTTGCGCTCCGCGGAAAGGGTCTCCCAGTTGCTGCTCATCAGAACTCGAACTCCGTCTCGCCGATGGTGCGGTTGTATTCGTTGCCGGTGACTTGGAAGAAGTCGTGGAACTGCGTCCCGTTGATGCCGCTGTAGAACCATTCGGCGACGGGGTTCGCCGTCACCTCGAAGAGCGGCTCCATCCGCATGTTCGCGAGCGTCAGGTCGACTCGCGACTGCACGAACGTGACCAGGTCGCCCTGGTCGATGCCGGCGATCTCACCGTGGGCGAAGAGCATCTCGACGATCCGGACCTCGTGGCGGTACAGGTGCCCAGCCACTTCCCGGACCCGAGCGAACAAGGCGTCACGCTCAGCGGCGAACTGCTCGGCGGGCACGGTGCCCGCGTACTCGTCCATGGTCGTGTTGAAGAGCCAGGCTCCCCCGGTCGCGTGCAGGTTCTCGTCCCGGGCCGAGAAGTTGATCCCGCTGATCACGTTCTGCAGCAGGTTCTTGCCGCCGGACTGGAAGTGCTTGAGGAAGGCGAAGTTGGAGTAGAGGACACAGTTCTCCATGAGCGTGAAGACGCTCAGCGCAAAGAGCAGATCCTCGTCGGCGATCGCATCCCAGACGAACTGGATGCGCTCAGCCAGCACCGGATCGTTCTTGTACGACTCGTAGAACTCCTCGGTGTCGATCATCAGCGCCTTGTTGAGCTTGGCGTAGAACGGCGCGTGCATGTTGAGCTCGGCGAACGAGAAGGCGTTCGCCATCATCTGCACCTCCGGGCGCGGGAACGCATGGAAGATCCTGTCCCCCCACACCTCGCCGCCGAGGATCAGCTCGTAGATCGTGAAGAGCTTGAGGGTGGTCTTGACCGCCGCCTGCTCGGCCGGCGTCATGTTGACGAGGAAGTCCTGCTTGTCGTTCTCGACCGGGATCTCCTCCGCGGTCCAGAAGATGCTCCGTTGCTTCTTGGCCAGATCCTCGGCCATCGGGTAGTCGAAGACATAGGCCGACTTGGCTGTCCGGATCGGAAGTCCGTCGGTGTCGATCATGGTGGCCCTTCGTCCGCGAATCAACTGTCTGTGCTTCCGCGGAAGGAAGAGGAGCCGAGTGCCACCGAGCGCTGGAGAGTGCCGACGCAGGAGTGCTTCTGGATCCCCTGACTTTCCCTCGAAGTCGCGGACCCCACGGTGAGGTGGGCACTGGCAGGTCTTCGGACTCATGGGCGTTGGAACAGGTTCGTTCCGGTCCTACTGTCCATCGCTTCCCAAGACCGTTGGTGGTCTCAGTGCTTCCTGTCGATCCAGGAGACGGAGGTCGTTCCCACTTACCGCTGCGGGGCAGTCCCGGAATCTCACCGGGTTCCCTCTTGCGACGGCGGCTCTGGATTGAGGCGCCGAACCAGCTGCATGACCACCATATACGGGAACTACGCGAATGTAACTACCTAGATGTTGTGTTTGATCCAACAGATCCCTGGTCCGTGGGCGAGGCGACCGAGACCACGTGTCCCCTGATGGGCGCGTCGTCGCCGCCGTACTCGGAGCCCAACGTCGCATCGATCGCGACCTCGAGACGCACCGGGTCGCACGAGGCGCCGACGACCTCCACGGTGCCGGTCGCCAGCTCCACGTCGCTCGAAGCCTCGACGTCCGGGCCGCCGACAAACACCACCACGCCCTTCGGGCCCTCGTCGTCCGAGCCCGAGTCGGCGGGAAGGTCGAACGTCCACCCGCCCTCGACGTCCTCGGGCAGAACCTCGATCATCAATCGAAGGCCCCCAGCCTCGCTCTCCGCATGCACGACCTCGACCGACTCGTCGTACACGCTCGGGACGCATTGCGTGGTCATGCTGGTGAACTCGACCTCAGACCCATCAGCCCGCATCACCACGATGCTGTTTCCGGGATCGTCAGCCGCCTGACCCTCGGCGTCGTCTCCGCACCCCGCCGCAAGCAGCGCCATCGACACCAGAGCGGCCGAAATCCTGTGACCGCCGAGTCGCCGTCGAGTACGCATGATCGCCATGGCGTCAGGCTAGGGCGCGAACGGCGGCCCCGACTGCCGTTCGCACAACCCAGAAACGCCAGAAGGCGGCCCTCCTTGAGGAGGACCGCCTTCTGTACTGGTGGAGGTGAGGGGACTCGAACCCCTGACCCCCTGAAGCAGGAACCGGCGACCCGCCATCTCGGCGAATCTCGGACCTACAGCCTCAAACGAGCTCTGACCTGGGACGATGCCCGAACCTAGGACAACGACTCCCATGAGACTACCGCGAGTTCTCGGGCTTTCTCGCCCCAACTGGCGCCGTTTCTGAGGGGATAGTGCTGGGTTTCTGCTGGCCCGCTCAGCGACGACGCCTCGCGAACGATCTGCAAGGCTTAGGTTCCTGATCCGACAAGAGCTACCTGGAGCGATCCCTTTCAGATTCAGTCCTGGGCACCGAGTTTCGGAGCAACTCCCCTGAGAGATGCAGCAGACCCTCATTGATGTAGTCGTGATTGCGCGAAGAGCTGCTCGAGGTTCGGCCGAGTTCATCAATGCGGACCGGGACGCTCGCGTGGGCTTTGGTGATGCCAACGGCTCGCACGCGCTGCCTCACCACTGGGCGTCTGTCGCGCTCGACGGAGGTGAGTCCACAGTGGCAATCTCCCACTAGCTCGGTCAAAGAGACCTGGGGCCACGGGCAACCGAGCCATCGCCGCTGACGAACAGAGACGGTGCCTTGGACAGGTCGGGCCGAGGGCGAAAGACAGCATCAGTTGGTTGCTCCCAGTGACCAGGTGCGCGGCTGCCGTGGCTGGACTCCCCGCCCGAACCGCCGAGCCGGGTCCAGGACCTGGGATTCGAAATCCATCACCCCGCCACAGCGCGAGATAAGTAGTCTTCGCGCATGCCTGAGAACAGCAATGCAGAAGAATCGCCCAAACAGCGCTCCGACCACTTCTACTTGGGGGTTGCCCTCGCAGTATTCGTTGCTCTGGTAGTTCTGGTTCTGGCGTTCGACGACAACGACGACGCCTCTGCTTCATCTACCGACAACTCGACCGTGTCGCTACCTGCTCCTCCGGCAAGCCCCTCGCCGACACCGACACCGACACCGACGTTTGCGAGTGAACCGTCGGAGGAGCCAGAGGAGACACCAGCCGAGGTGAAGGAGCCGGACATCGACACCTCGTCGTTGGCGACGAATCTCGCAGCCGTTGCAAACAGGTATGGGTACGGGCCCGCGGACGAGTCGTACGCGGACATTATCGTGCTCGTGGTGTGCGACCCCATCGAGTCGGGACTCATGACTTGGGAAGACTCGGTGGCCGAAGATATCGCCAGCGGCGCCCCGGCGAGCGATGCGGAGGCATTCAATGACTACGCCCGCACCGTCTTTTGCCCAGGCATGGGATACGACGTTGGCTAGGTCGTCGACAATCTCCATTGCCGCTGCGCTGCCAAGCGACTGGTGTGAGCATCACCGTGGCTAGGCTGGTTGACCCCGGTCGAGTTCGAGACAATCATCACCAGGCCAGCCACACAAGTGCGTGACCAATCACTGCCACCTATCCGTGCAGCAGTCCCCTTCGCATCGCCATCGGCTTCCCCCGACTCTGGCGGCCTAACTCGAGTACTTCTTCCTGAGCAAAGTCAGCGCACCTCGCAACGGCGTCTTCGGGACCTTGGCGAGGTTGAGCGGAGGATCAAGCTCGGTCAGGATCTCGGATTCCAGGCGATCGAGCGTGTCGACGTCAGCGACGGGTACCGGGATCACCCGGAGGTGCGTGTGCATCCACCTGGTCAGCTGTTCCTCGTCAATCGTCGGCTCCGCGCGGGCCTCGGCAAGGATCGAGCCGAGGCTGCGCCGGAGCGTGGAGAACTGATGCCTCTTGCCCAGGTGCATCGTGGCGATCCGCCCCCACAAGGTGTTCGACGACGTGGTGCCTCCCGATCGGGTCGCACCAGCCAGACCGGCATAGACGAGCCCGGTCTCGATCGGATGGCCTAGGCCCAAGGTGAGATCGCTTGCGCCAGCCTCATCGACCCACCAGCTGTATATGCCGGGAACGCGGAGATCGGTGCCACCGCTCGTGATGATGTCTCTGAGCGATCTGGCCTTCGCTCCATCTTGAAGTTGCGAAGTCACAGCCGCACCGCCATGTCCACCGGTGCCGTCGTGGCAGGGACGTGTGAGCGGTTCGATCCCACTGGACAGCTTCAACACCTCTCGCGCGGGCTGTCGGGAGGCACCGACGCCAGGGCTGCCGCCACCGCCAATCGTGAAGCCGAGGCTCTGGAGCCAACGACGAGCGTCCCGCGACTGAAAGCGCCGCCGATCGGAAACGCCGGTCGCCAACGAGATGACCTGCTTGACAGGCCAATGCGTGCCGTCGATCTCGATCCAGTACTCGCGGACGGCCTCCGGCACGTTGCCGGTGAGCCGCGCACGAACCAGTTCGGGCGTTAGTTGGAAGGACTCGCCGTCCAGGGTGAAGCGCATGCCTCTTCATATCGCAGAACGCCGACAGAAATACGGCGATCCCCCGACCGACCGCGAGGCTTGGAGAATCCCTGCGAGGCGCACCGACCGTGATCCGCGGAGCTGGTCGAGCCGACGCAGCGACGCCACTGACAAGGACACCGACGAGGACTGCAGGGTTGAGACCTGCGAAGTCGCAGGGAAGCCCGTCACCAACGTGAACTGCTGACGTTCACGCCATCTTTTCTCGACGCGTTGCTCCCTTGAACAGGGCTATCCCGGGCACCCACATTGACGTCGCCTGCGCACTGCCAAGGCATCATAGTTCGGGCAACACCTTCACCTGAACCTGCCAGCGCCGAGGAACTCGTCAACGTTTGATGATCAGACGCCACCGATGCTTGATCTTTGCCTTACCAGTCGGTGTGAACCAGCTCCCCGAACCGGCAGTCAAGGAGTCGCAGCCAGTATTGAAGGAGTTCCAGCACGCCGCGTGGGGCGGATTCGCCCCGTTATCACACGCCAGCCGACCTTGTCTCGGCACACCCGGCATCGCGCCATCCTGGTCTTGGAGCCCTCACGGCTGGTCCTTCGCCCACCATAGGAACTCCCCCGCGTGCGGCCGGTCCACGAACCCGTCACCGGTCAGCTCAGTGAGCAGGTCGTTGCTCCAGACGATGAGGCGACCAATGGTCCAGTTGACGCTGTCTGGCTTCGGGAGGGCGAGACCGTAGACGGCCTTGGCCATGATGGCCTTTTGGTCGTAGGTGACGATCGTGAGGAAGCGCTCCGGATAGACGACCGAGAGGACCTTCGAGAGCAACGCTTCCTTGAAGCCTGGCATCGAGAAGGAGAACCTGCCCCGGATCAGATCCGTGAGGCGGTTCTCCAACGACGGCTCGGTACCACGGAGAAGATACTCAATCACCTGTCTGACGTCACTGGCGCCTTGCTCGGGGTTCGCGTTCCATGCCTTGTTGAACTCGGTCATGATGCCCGAGTAGACGCCGGTCGGGTCGTTGGCGAACGCCTTCAGCTCCGTCGGATCGGCATGCGGTAGGCCGTCTGCGTCGAAGATCTCCTGGTACTTTGCCCAGTACGGTGCGACCTTCGGATCCGGATGCCTACGCACGTCGGCGAGGAACTCCGCCTTCAGCATCTCTGCACGCTCGCGGACGTCGGACTCGACATCCTCCGGCTTCGGGAAGCGCTGGTGAAGCAAGGCCGCCGAGGCCACTTTCTCGTTGGCTGCCACCCCGGGCTCGCCGTGCTCCCAGCTGTAGTCGCAGCGGCGGCAAACCACGCGTTTTCGGCCATCGGGAAGCCGCTCGACCAAGTCAACGTCGTCTTCGTCGGTGCACAGCGGGCACATGGCGAGCGCCATGTCAGTCCTCGATCCCGAACGCTGCGGTCACCTGCTCGATGGTGAAGGCGTTTCGCAGGCGTGCGGCGCTGTTCTGGTTGGCGAACATGCCTGTCTTCCAGAAACCCTGTTCACGCGGCACGACGTAGTTCCACTCGATCGCAACGGCCCACTCGGCAACGTCGTCCGACTCGTCGCCCTGGCGGGCGTAGTTGCCGACAAGCGGGAGGTCCGCGAGCTGCTGCTCGACACCGTCTACCTCGACCGTCGTGCCGTCGAAGCGTCGTGCTTCGGCGAGGACGGTGCCGACGCCGACGTAGCCAACCTTCGGGATGCAGGCGAAGACCCGTGCGCCAACGGGAAGGTTCTTAAGGGTCCGCGAGAACCACTTGTCTCCGCCCGCCGAGACGAAGCCGTACTTCATCGCGTCGGACCATTGGCGGCCGTCTGGGAACTCACCGAAGGACACGTACCAGTCTTGGCCGTTCCAAGGTTCCTTCGACTTCTTGGTGCGCGAGGCTGCCTTGCTCTCGACCGGGGTCTCGTTGTCGACCAGCCAAGTGCGGGCAAGGTAGGAGGTGCCTTTGTCTTCGAAGTGGCGGAAGAAGACCACGTTGACGGGGACCTCGAAGGTCTCATTGAGGAACCGGACGATGCGCTCGGTCGCGGAGTCGACGCTTGCTGCGACGATCGTGAGCACCTGGGCCTCATTGAGGTCTTCGGGAGGCGCCTCCCCGAACGTTTCGGCGAATGCCTCTTCGAAGGCAAGTCCCGGCCGGTACTTCTCGAAAATACCGACGATGTCGGAGCGACTCAGCGTCGAGACCCACGAGCCGTAATCGAGCGCCTGGGCGACCACGTCTCGCGGTGTCTTGTCGCGCTTCAGTTCAAGGACGTGAACCACCCCTTCGCCGTCCATCGCAAGAAGGTCCACGAACCCGCCGTGTGCCGTCGGCACCTGGCGGCCGACGATCAGCAGTGGCTGACCCAGAAGGGTCGGGTCGGACTCGATGTAGGTCTCCAACTGCGACTCCAGACCGACCGCGCTCGGCGTAATCCGGCTCAACTTATCGCCATCGGCCCGCCACAGGCCCATCTCCAGTGCCACGTCCTGCTCCTCGCGCTGTGGGCCTCGGCCCGCTACCTGACCCCGATGAAGAACCTAGGCTATGGCGTGAGGTTCGGTCAGAGCCTCGGCAGACACGGCCTTGGGGGCAGCCCGTGGGGCGTAGAGCCGACACCGTAAGTTCGAGTCCGCACCAGTGGCGAACGTGGACGCGTTGACGAGTGGCCCGGAGCTCGCTGCTGGGTTCGAGGCCACCGAAGAGCAATCCACGCAGCTGAGGATGAGCCAGTCCTCTTCTCCGGACCAGTCATGGCGCCAGCTTGGCCCGCATTTGTGTCGGATGCGCGGACTAGCGTCACCGACCGGCTGCTCAACTACTGCGAACAGCCCTGCACTTGGCCTCTCTCGGGCAAACTCATCGGGGAACACCTTGAACACACACCGCTTCGCCGCAATCGCCGCTGGCTGTCTCAGCCTCGCCCTCACCGTCGCGCCCGCGATCGCCGACACCACCAACGTCGGCGACGCCGCCTACGACGCCATTCGGCTGACCGACGACGGCACCATCACCTACGGCGACTTCGACATCGATCTGCGCAACATCTACATCGACCACGGGACCCGTGATCTGCAGATCGCCTCCCGCTTCACCTACCTCGACGCGACCAGCTGGACCCAACAGCTGATCGCCCTCGACACCAACAACGACTCCGTCACCGATTACACCGTCTTGTGGGATAGCGCAGAAGGCATCTCCGGCGTCGTGCGCGAGTACCCCGACGGCACGTCGAGCCCGACGTGCATCAACATCACCACCTCGCAGAGCCTCGGCGTCAACGGCAGCACGAACGTCAAATTCCCTCGCTCCTGCATCGGAAACCCGGCGTCGGTCCGTGTCCACGTCGACGTCTGGTGGATCGGACTATCGCAAGCAGACACCGACCTCTACTTCACCGACTCCGCACCCGGCGAACTTCTCGACGAACCCGTCACATTCTCCCATCCGGTAGCGTCATCCAACACCGGCACCGCGACCTCGCCGTCCGCGCCGAAGGTCCAGACCAAGCTCTCCGCAGCGCTGTCGAAGTCGACGGTCAAGGCGCGGGCCGCGGCCCCCAAGGTCACGGTGAAGGCGACAGCGGCTGGCAACCCGGCCGGCAAGGTCGTAATCGCCGACAACGGCAAGACCTTGAAGACCGTCTCCGCCCACGCTGGGAAGAAGATCACCTACACCTTGCCCCGCACCTTGAAGCCGGGCCGCCACTCCATCAAGGTCACCTTCACTCCCAACGACACCAAGAAGTACCTCCCCACCTCCAAGACCCTCAAGCTGAAGGTCACCAAGTAGCAGGCGCAACTGTGGCCCCGGATGCCCCTCCGCGCAGGCGCAGATCCGGGGCCACAACGTCGTCGTCCAACTCCTTTGCAGATGGCACAGGCGCGTTCCCCTGGTAGCCATGACCCGCAACCGGTTTCCCGAACGGTTTTGGTTGGGTGGTCATGCCGCGGTTGTGGCGGCGCTGTGAAGAGCTTCGAACTCGATCAGGCTGCGGTGGCCGAGCGCTGAGTGCCGCCGGGTGGGGTTGTACCAGGCTTCTATCCATTCGAAAATCGCCGTCTCCAACTCCGACCTTGTGGCCCACGTTCTCCGGTCCAGGACCTCGATCTGCAGGGACCCGTTGGACGACTCGATCAGGCGTTGTCAGACGCGCAGGCGACCTTGCCCATCGATCCCATCGGCCCGCTTGGCGGGGCCGATGCCCGAACAGCCACGACGTGTACTGGGTACCGCGGTCCGAATGCACCACGGTGCCGACGGCATGCGACGCATCCTGGCAATTTCGAGAGCGTCGACGACCGGTTCGGTACGCAGGTCTCCGCAACCTGCTCCTTGTTTCAGGACCCTGTGCTTCTATAGCCGTACCACCATTGGACGGCCTGACTGAAGAGGACCTTCGAGATGGAAGATGGCTATCGCTTACAACCCGCTCACCGGCGGAAGCTCCGTCGGATGCGGGAGCTTGTGGACACTCGGGACGGATCACTGACCGCTGATGAACTTGCCGCCGCCGAGAAGTACCTCTCCCTCCATGCCTCGTGCGAGGCGTATCTGCACGCTCAGGTGACCCGGACAGCTGTGCTAGAAAGGCCTCGCTGCGCACAGGGCTATGGCAAGCGGCCGAAAGCCAAGGTTAAATTCACTGCCTCCGTCCGGACGAAGGTTTGCCCGATCTGTAAGACGCAGAAGTCGGTGCTTTCCTTCGACGACGAGCTTGGCAAGTGCATCAAGTGCAAGTACAAAGGTTCCAGCACGGGCAAGCGCGGTGACGAAACGAAGAAACCAGCGCCCACTCGAACCCGGAGGTGCCCAGTGTGTTTGCAGAACGTGACCGTCACGCTGACAGCAGGTGACTGGACCGCGGAACCCCACACCAAGCAGACGCGCGCCGGCGTGACCGAGTGCAGCGGCGGCGGGCAGATCACCCACCACGACCGGCGAGACGCGATGGATCGCCGTGTTCCCGGCAGCTTTGAGGGAGGCAAGAGACGATAGTCGTCCCAGATCTCCGACACCCTCAACTCGAACCTCGGCCGCCGACTAACTCTCCCGCGCCCGGGGTGCGCGCAGGCTGTGCCCGGCCGGAGAGCATGACGATCGGCCCACACCTCACGTCCGCCTGTCGCGTACCGCGGCGTCCTGCGCCCCAGCCAGGAACGAAACATCGGATGTCTCACGACTGAGTGGGGACGAAGTCCACTCGCGCTCATTGATCTCCCGAGCGCCCACACTTGGAGGCCTAGGCATCCGCCTAAGCCCGGTCGTTCAATCTGCCGATTTGTGTCTGGCTTCCTCCCTACAGTGACATCGTGTCCCGCATCCAGACCATCGACGACGAGCGAGCAGCTTCTGCACTCGCGGACCTCCTCAACGGAAGTACCCGGAGGCGTCCAGTCGTCGTCGTCACAATCCCCGCAGGTCGAACCGCCCCCTGGATCGATGTCGAACAGATCGCCCGCGAAGCGGGGACCCTCGCCGATGTGTACTGCATGCATACCGGGCCCTTCACCTGGGAGTTCTCCAACCGGATGGCCGAGGGAACGCAGGTGTACGGCGGCGCTGGGCGCGTATACCCGGTCGGTCACACATGGGCGTCCGACTTAGCGAAGTCACCGCTCCGGTTCGCCTTCAACCACGACGACGGACAACGCGCCACCCAACATCTGATCTCCGATCTATTCAGAATGGCGGCGGCCGGCGGACTTCTTGAATCCATACCCCCCGCACGCCTACGGGAGGCCACCGGAATCGTGAAGATGACCGTCGCGGGTCGAGCACTCGTCGACATCGGCGGCCGATTCCCAGCTTCCATCGCCGAAGAACTCACCGTCGAAGACGTCCCAATCCACCGCATCGTCGCCCCCTCCCAGCCGGTAACGGGCATGTACGACCCGGACACCAACCGTCTCGACCTCCGTAGATCGCTTCGGAGCGAGACCGTCGCGCTCGCCCACTACAGCGTCGGCGACGTCGTGCTTGCACGGGTCGCGAAGGTCCGCAGCGGCCGCGCCGAACTAATGCTGTATCCCGAGACCTCCGCCCCAGCCACACTGGTAACCATTCTCCGCGCGGACGTCACGAGCAACCCGGCCGACGACCTCAAGTCCCTCATGACACCCGGCGAAGTGATCCCCGCTCGAGTCGCCGCAGCGGGGCCGTCGTGGGCTCTGATTCTCATTGACGTCGACGACGACGAACCAGTCGTTCCCGCGCCTCCCCTTCTCGACGGCGGCCCACCCTGGCTCGTCGAAGAAGACGCAAACACTGAGTACGCAACGCCGCAGCCGCTTGGTCCTCCACCACCGCCAGCCCGTGCTCCTGAACCGTTGTCCGAGGCACCCCCGCCGGCTTCCATGTTCGCCTCCCCCTCGCCCACCCCCGCCCTGCTCGACCGGAACAGGACGGCGGGCACCCCGGCAACCATCCCGCAGAGTCCTGGATCGCAGGATTCAGGCTCGACACGAGCCCTCCTCCTAAAGATCGACGGACTGTCGGCGGAGGTCGCCATCCTCAAACGCGACGCCGAGCAGCTGCGCAGCCAACTAGCGGCGTCTTCCGACGAGCGCGAACAGCTTCGCTACCTGCTGGACCAAGCCGAGCGCAATACCAACCGTGCCGAGCACGACCTGAAGGCGGCCCGCTCACGCCTACGGAAGGCCGGGGCAACGAGGAGGGCACCGGTCGCCTCCGAAAGCCCGCAGTTCGCCGACCGTGAGCAGGGGTTCCGCTACCTGGTGCTGACCCAGTGGGCCACTCGTACGTTGCCCAGTGAGCAGCACACTCGGCGGCTGGGCGACTACGTCCTCGGCCCCGGGTTCCTTGACTCGCTCGTAAAGCTTGAGGGGATCAAAGTGGAGAAGGTCGCCGACGTCGTCTTCGAAATCGTGACCGGCCTTGCCCATAAACTCCAGGGCCGGGAGGTCCATCGCCTCCGCACCGGGCCAGGGGGTGACGCCCCCGTGCGAACTCGCGACGACGGTGCAATCGCATGGCGAGCCAGTCTCCAAGTGAACGCCCCCTCCGCTAGGCGGCTTCACTACTGGGTCCTCCCAGACGGGCTGATCGAATTGTCGAAAGTCCTCACCCATGACGACTTCGAGGCTTGAACCGTCGCGGGCGAGCCCGCTTCGCTTGGACGGCGGCGAAGCTGCGCGAAGGCCCACGTGGCCGAGTCAAACAATTGGTGCTATGCGCTCGACTTCACGCCAAGGCGACGCAGATGTTAACGGGCAAGTTGCCCCTTGGAGCAGTCCCCGATGGAGAGCACCGGTGGCAGACCTAGGGCGAGGCAATGACAGGAGACTTCAAGGAGTCTCGTGCAGAAGAGAGAAGGGTTAGATGAACAGAGATTCACTCAAGGCGCAGATCGACGAACTGATGCGCCAGTACAAGGACGGCGAAATCGACAGCGAGACATACTCGCGACAGATGATGGAGTTGACCACGTCAGCAGAGGATTGACTCGCTGCGATCCCTGCCGTCCGTCATCTGCTTCTGCTTCTGGGTGCCGGCGGCAGGGATCACTTGGCCGAGCCCATCAATCAGGATCTCCGATAAAGCTCCCTTCAAACTCCCAACTGCGTGGACACTTCCAGGCGCTCCCGAACTAGGCGGGCCGGCTCCATTGAGCTCTCAAGACGATCCGCAACGCTGGAAGACAGTGGTGAGCTTTCGAGATCCTTTCAGCTTGTGCGGCGACCGGCTTGCCGATCCGTTTCCGGGCTCCTGGAGTGATCGTGGCTCGTGGCCGAACGACTTGACGACGGCCGTCGTTGAAGGTGACACCGGGCACCCGTAGATTCAACCACCTCGACCGAAAAGAAAGATGAGCCATGGGAATGAGCGCGACACAACTCGGGGCGTTCTTCGCTCGCGGCGGCGCCGCGATGAACTTGCTGCTAAACGATCACGGGTTCATTGAGGGTGGCCCTGGCGCATGGCGTCCGACCGAACTCGGAGCGCCGTTCGCGACGTGGGTCGACAAGGACAACGGGTACGGCGGATACGCCCACCGTTCCTGGTCCTGGCTCTCATGGAGTGACGACATCCGCGACGCGCTGGAGGCCAGCATCAAGGCGAACCCAGACGGCGTGCTGTCCACTGCTGCGGCGTCCGCGGTCGTCACCGGCGCGGACGCCGCTGTGAAAAGTTCAGGGTCTGGCAAGGGCATGTGGATCGTCCTCGGACTCACCGCAGCCGCCGCGGTCCCCATCATCAAGTACGTCCAGACCAAGAAATCTCCGGCGCCCGAAGCGCTGACACCCGCCGTCACCCAGGGCGCCGATAGCCATGAAGCTCCGGATGCCACCGCAGTGGCGCCGACGTAGGTAATGACTGAGTGTCCCAATTGAGCAGAACGACCTGCGATTCCTAGCCGTCCAACGCGATCTGCCCCACCGGCCAAGGGAAGATCGTAGGCTGACGAGGAACGTGCAGATCCACCAATCCGAGGAGGGCCCATGCCAAAGGAGCACGAGTCGCTCACCAAGGTCATGGATGAAAAATCGTTTACGATTGCCGACTACCAGCGGCCGTATGCGTGGAGCGACAAGCAGCTCAGCGATCTTTGGGGCGACCTCGACCTGCTCGGTTCTGGAGAGCACTACGCAGGAACGCTGGTCCTTCGCCGCACTGGTGTGCAGAAGGTGACTTCGGCTGGCGAGTCCCTTTGGGAACACGAGGTTGTTGACGGCCAGCAGCGGCTTACCACTATCTCGATCTTGCTGGGCAGCCTTCTAACCAGGCTAGAGGCCTTGGACCAGCTAGGTGACCCCGACCTGGGCGAAGGCGTCGACGAAGCCAAGCGACAGATCCGGCGTCTGATACAGATCAATCTTGGCGGCGTCACGGAGCCTCGCCTGCAGCTCGGCGCAGACCTCGCAAGCTTCTGGCGCGACCACGTAATCGGCGACATGCCTGCCCCCAAGAAGCGGCTGGCCGCCGAACAACGCCTACTGAACGCCGCCGCGTACTTCGAACGGCAGATCGACTCCCTGTTGGACCCCGCCGACCCGGCTTTGTCGGCGCGCCGCCTCCTCGACCTGCGTAGACGAATCACCTCTGGGTTGAAACTTCTCGTCTACGAAGTAGGTTCGACCGCGGAGGTCGGCGTCATCTTCGAGACCCTCAACGATCGCGGTCGCTCCCTCACGACGTTCGAGAAGACCAAGAACTACCTGTTGTACCTGGCATCACAGCTCACGGACTCTCGCGGCCCGAAGCTCGCTGATCGCGTGAACGAACGCTGGTCGGGAATCTTCACCAACCTCGCCGAACTTCCAGCCGACAGCGAGGATCGTCTCCTACGCGCGCATTGGCTAGCTACCCAGAACGCCGACCGTCGCAGTTGGACCGGAGTGGAGGCGGTCAAGAAGAAGTTTCCGCGAGCCAAGTACGTGCCCAGCTCACAGCGACTTGAGACAGTCGGCGCCACGCCACCGACCAACACCGACGTCCTCTGGCAGGACCTTTTCGACCATGTGACGGACTACGTGGACAGCCTATGGCAGTGTTCGGAGTACCTAGCTGACCTTGAGGATCCAAACGCGAAGTACGACATATGGTCATCAGACGCTGCTGTCGTCGGCGAAGTTCGGCGTCACTCTCACGCACTCGTGAGAAGCGGAGTCGTGGCTCAGTTCCTGCCGGTGCTCTTCGCCAGCAGACTCGCGCGCCCCAACGACGGTGAGTCCTACGCCGCGATTGTCCAGTCCTGCGAGGTGTTCTCGGCGAGGGTGTTCGCCATCTGCGGTCGTCGGGCGGGAGCGGGTCAAGCCGCCCTGGCTGGCGCGGCAAACAGGCTGTTCCGCGGCGTGATTACTCCGGATCAAGCAGTCGGGGAAATCAAGAAGCTGACCTGGGAGTACGCACCTGATGACCTGGTGCGAAGCAACTTCGAGCCGACGGTTAATTGGTACGTAAGAAGCTCACACAAGTACGTGCTGTACGAGTACGAGCTCTCGCGTGGCAAGTCCGCCGGAGTCCTTGACCCTTTCACGACGTTTATTCAGGCCTTCCAGAAGACCACCGAGCACATCCTTCCGCAGAACCCGGCTGCGAGCAGCGACTGGTTGACCACATTCGCGGACGCTACTGAGCGGGCGAATCTTACGGATAGCCTCGGGAATCTAGTCTTGACGATGGACAACTCTTCCTACGGTCGCAAGGAGTTCGTCGACAAGCGGGGAGTTCCGGATCAGGTGTCGCCTCCCTGCTATTACCGCGCAGCGCTGCTCAGCGAGCGGGAGATCGCCAACTCGCCTACCTGGACCCCGGCGTCGATCCGTGATCGACTGAGCTCGCTCAGGGAATGGGCGCTCACCGTGTGGCCCGCGACCGGTCCTGCTGCCGCACCGGTCGCCTTAGACATCGACACCGAAATCGACGTCAACTAACTGCGGAACCCCACATCCCGAGGTAGTGACGGCGGCCCGAGCACACCTGGACCGATTCTGGGCAGACCCATCAACTACGAGCCAGGCGCAGCGAATCCCCGTCCGGACGATGCTGAGGCGTCCTCCTTCGCAGACTCGGCGCTCAATCCTGAGGTGGCATTTCTGTCGGACCGTAGGCATACCGTGACCTTGTTGGCTGCAGACCCGCCCGCACTCCCTCGGAGCGCTCGTGCTCGATCAGGCGTTCGCTCCTGTTTCGCAAATCACGCTCGTTAGGAGACCAAAGTGAACGACATCGTGGACGCCTTGCAGGACGTCGCTAACCAACTGGAGGAGCTAAACCACACCCTGAGCCAGGTGAGTGACGGGCTGTTCTATCTCAACCTCCATGTCGGAGCCGACGTCTCAGCATGGACGGGCGGCACGGGATCGTCGAGCAACGTCCCACATAGCCCTACTGGCGCAGGCGGTAACCATGGACAGGGGGTCGTGAAGTGGTTCGACTCAAGCCAAGGATTCGGCTTCATCACACAGACCGGGGGTACGGAGGTGTTTGTTCATTCCTCAGCAATTCCTCATCTTGGTGCCCTTTATGAGGGTCAGCGGGTGGTGTTCGAATACCAGGCGGGCCCGCGCGGGCCGATGGTTGTGACACTCCAACTCGCATGACAGCCGCGGGCAGTGCACATC
>NZ_BAAALG010000001.1:21645-53690 GCF_039528155.1 Nocardioides dubius
GACTCAGCGGGCGCTGGGGTCTGGCGGTGAGCGTAGTGAGCGGCCTCGGCCTCGAACTGCGTGAGGTCGTCGCGATACTCGAACAGGCGTCGGAAGTCGAACCAATCTACCCACTCGGCGGTCGCGATCTCGACATCCACCCGGTCACGTTGTCGAAGTGGATGCGGCAAGACCCTATCGACCAGTGTGAGCTCGCTGGGGTCTCCACTGCCGAGTCGGCGGAACTTCGATCGGCACGTCGCCGGCTCAAGGAGCGCGGGACCGAACTCCACATCGTCCACCAGGCTGCGAAGGTGCTTGGAAGACCGACCCCACCAAAGGCTCTACCCGGTAGTCGATCACCTAGCCGCATAGCTACTGGCGCACCCGTCGCGCCCACGACTTGGTCATCAGTGATTCTGTCGCCCGCACGATCAGCAAGGGCCGCTGCATCGGTCTAGAGATCGACAAGTGCCCTACCGCCTTCCGCGGCGGGCATGCACCCAAGGGCTGAAGCTCCGCAAATCTTGTTCGGATGACCATGCGCAGCATCCCCACAGCGAAGAGATGCTTGCCCATGTTCGACGCCCGCCGACCCACATCACTCGAATCGGGCCACAACCGGTCAGCGGACATCATGACCCCGCCTTTCCGGGCTCCAACGAACGGAACTGCTCCGCAGCAAACGGGTGGTTCACCCATAGGTGACTCCTGATCGTGCATCAGGCGCCACCTTCAACCTCGCGCCTGGTCAGCAGCCCAGTCGTATGCGGCGGACACCAGACTGTCTAGACAAGTGGGTTTGGGCCCTGCACCTGGGTTCGATCCGATCCAGTGGGCGACATCCACAACATTGTGTCGGCGTGTTCACTAGGCTGCTGCCATGTGCGGGCGCTTTGAGAATGGATCTGGTCTGTGACGGTAGAGCAGGCCGACACGCTGGCAGAAGCGAAGAATCTCTTCGCGTTCCTTGCCGAGGTGCAGCGGATCCGCGAGGCTCCGGTTCGCAGCTACCGACAGTACGACGAGACCTGGTGGCTGGACGAGTTCCCAGCTCACCCGGCCATTGCCAGTGCCCTCGATGAGCAGCCTCCGGCCGAGGACGCACCGATCCTCACTATCGACCGGATTGCGTCGCGGCCTGCACCGAAGCCATCTGATGAGCTGGCGCAGTGGATGGGTTGGAACCTCGACGACGCCAACGCCGAGCCGCGCCTGCGCGAGTGGGTGGATGCTTCGCGGGTCCCTCATCTTGTTCCTCGGGTTAGCGTTGAAGGGCCAGCGAAGTCGGTCTTCCTCGAGGATGAACCCGAACTGCGCAGTGAGGGTGCGAGGTACCTGACGCAATGGCGTGAGTGGGCGGAGCAGGAGAAGGCCGATCGGCCGGTTCGCGACCTGTACGCCGACCTATTCTCCGCGTACCAGACGGTCATCTCCCACGGTGAGGCCAGCGAACTGGTCCTCGGGGTGGGCGTCATCGACTGGGTTCCGGCTCACCACGATCAGGTGGAGCGTCATCTGCTGACGTTCCCGGTCACATTGGAGTTCGACGAGACGACCGGACGGCTCACCGCGCTCCACGACACGGGGTCGCGAGCGCTGTCGGTCGAGCTGGACATGCTCGACCCGGCCCTGGTGACCGCTCAGGTAAGCGAACTTCGCACGGCCACCCTTGCGTACGAGGGACACCCTCTTGATCACGCCGGCATAAAGGCTGAGGTAGTGAGGTTTGCTCACGCCCTCGACAGCAACGGTGCATACCTGGATGAGAGGCGCTCCGCCAAGCCAACGTCGGAGTTGCGCTCCACCTTCTCCCCTGCCCTCGTGCTGCGCCGCCGTTCTCAGCGCGGGCTGCTGGAGATCTTCCAAACGATCGGTGAACAACTCGAGTCGATGGGTGAAGTTCCTCCTGGACTTCTCCCGCTGGTGGATCCGGACCACCTGCCGACCAGCATCCCGGATGAGACGCCTGGTGGCATCGTGGAGATCGACAACGAGATCTTCTTGCCGTTGCCGGTCAACGAGCGGCAACTGCAAGTGATCACCGCTGTCGACCACAAAGCCCAAGTGGTTGTGCAGGGTCCGCCAGGAACCGGCAAGACTCACACCGCGGCAGCGTTGCTCTCTCACCTGCTGGCTCAAGGCAAGCGAGTCCTGGTCACCGCACACACTGACCGGGCGTTGCATGAGGTCCGCGACAAGCTCCCCGAGGAGATCCGGCCCCTCAGCGTGGCGGTCGTGGGCAGTTCACAAACTGAGATGGCGGATCTCCGCGTCGCCGTAGACACGATCACACGCATGAGCAACGAGCACGATTCGAAGACTTCGAGCGAAGAGATCGCCCGCCACCTGGCAGTGATTGACCGGCTGCGACGTGAACGCGCAGACACCTACACCCGGTTACGCCAATCACGCGAGGCCGTCACGACACCGACGTCCTTCGGCGCCTACCAGGGTTCCGTGGCTGCGATCGCACGGCAGATCGCAGAGACCCGCGATGTGCACGGCTGGGTCGTTGAGTACGTCGACGTCGCGCCTCAGGACGCGGTGCCTCTTACCGACACAGAGGCCATCCAGTGGCTTGCGCTGTTGAGCGATGCGGACGTGGCCGCAGACGGCGCTGAGGCTCAGCGACGTTTCCCCGCACTTGAGCAGGTCCCGAGTGTCGAGCACTTCGCTGGCCTCGCAGCCAGGGAAGGGGACGCCTCGGTACACTCACAGGCGCATGAGGCGGTGCGCGAGCACCCGCTGTACGCCGTGGTGGCGGAGCTCGATCCCGCGATTCGGGAAGCCCTGCACAGCCGCACCAGCGACTTGGCCAAGCTGTTGGGTGAGGTCGAGGACCGTAGCGAAGGGTGGGTCGCGGACGCCTTTCGTGACGTTCGGACCGGTCGCGGCAGTTCGTGGCGGGCCCGCGCTGAGCAGGTTCGCCAGCTTGTAACGCAAGCCCACCCTCATGTCAGCGAGCTGGGTCCCCTCAACCGCGTCGAGGTTGCCGGCGGTGACTTCGGAACGCTCGTGCTGATCGCTGAGGCGTTGCTGGCCTATCTCGACGGCGGTGGAGAGATCAGGACGCAGCCCGACGGAACGCCGAAGGTCGGCTTCAGGACCGCGAAGGTCGTCAAGCAGTCCCAGGCGTTCTTCGACAGTGTTCGCGTCAACCAGATCGTGGCTACGACACCGCAGAATGTGCGCGCGTTCTTGAATCACGTTCACGCCACCCGCATCCTGGATGCGTTGGATCAGGCTTGGCCGGCGAACGTGGAGATTCCTGCTGAGGACACCCTCGGTGAGCGTCTGCAATGGCATAAAACCGAGCTGGAGCAGCTCGGCGCGGTTCTAGCCACCGCAGCGAAGCTCGCCGAAACCGAGGGCTGGGTCAAGCAGCACGGCCTGAGCGCACCCAACTGGGCCGACCTGGAGGCGGTGAGTGCGTACGCCGACCTGGTCGACGCAGCCACTACCGCAGATGAGCTCGACCAGTTCCGCCGTCCCTTGGAGGGGTTGTCGCGCACCTTGGAGGCTGAAGGTCAGTGGGAGGACGCGGCCCCTGTTACCGCCGCGATGCGTGACGCGGTCGCGGCTCGCGACCGCAACGCCTACGCGAGCGCTCACGCCCGGTTGACGCACCTGCACGACGTCCGCGCCCGCATTCAGCGTCGCGACGAGATCGGGACCCGCCTTGAGGCCGCGGCGCCGGCGCTGGCTGCCGCCGTGACGGCGGACCCCCACGCCCCCCAGTGGCCCCAACATCTCACGCATCTGGATGCGTCGTGGCGGTGGGCGGCAGCCTCAGCCTGGGCTCAGCAACAGGAGCGGCTGGACGCGAACGCGTTGCACAGGCATCTGGACCTGCTGGAGAACCAGCTGCGCCAGGAGATCTCCGCACTAGCTGCAGCTCGGGCGTGGTCCCACGCTGTCGATGAGACGCGGATGACAGGTACTGCCAAGGCATTCTTGAGCCAGTACTCGTCACTCGTCAAGCGACTCGGCAAGGGCACCGGCAAGTACGCTACAAAGCGACGACAAGAAATCAAGCAGGCGCTCGATGAGTGCAGGTCATCGGTACCAGTGTGGATCATGCCGATCTACCGGATTGCTGAGCAGTTCCGCATCGAAAGCAACATGTTCGACGTCATCGTCGTCGACGAGGCATCGCAGGCGGGCTTGGAGGCCTCATTCCTGCAGTATCTGGCCCCCAAGATCGTGGTCATCGGTGACGACAAGCAGGTCTCCCCTACCGCAGTCGGCGTCGACCAGCAGCAGTTGCGGAATCTGGCAGATCAGTACTTGCGCAACAACAAATTCAAGGCCTCCTGGCAAGATCCCCAGCGCAGCTATTTCGACGAGGCCGACATGCGCTTCGGCGGCAAGATCACCCTCATCGAGCACCGCCGCTGTGTCCCGGAGATCATCGGTTTCTCCAACAAGGTCGCCTACGAGCCCGAGAACATTCGCTTGCTGCCGGTGCGTCAACGCACCGCCGGCGCATTGACCCCGATCCGCAGCGTCCACGTTCCCGAGGGCTACGAGAAGGGCAGGATCAACCCGGCTGAGGCCGACGCTCTCGTGGCTCAGTTGATCGCGTGCCTGCACGACCCTGCCTACGAGGGCAAGACGTTCGGAGTCATCTCCTTGATGGGTAAGGAACAGGCCAAGGCGATCGAGACTCGCTTGATGCTGGCCGTTAACCCTGAGGACTGGGCTGCGCGACAACTGCGGTGCGGCGACGCGGCCGACTTCCAAGGCTCTGAGCGTGACGTCATGTTCTTGTCGATGGTCAAGACAGCCGAATCGGGCAAGAGGGTCGGCTCCCTGACCATGGAGATGTACGTCCAGCGCTACAACGTTGCGGTCTCTCGCGCCAAGGACCAGATGTGGTTGTTCCACAGCCTGCTTCTCAGCGATCTGGGGAACCCCGAGGACATGCGCCACGCGCTCTTGGACTACGTCACCAACGTCGAGGCCAGGGCCAGCAGCCCGGATGACCGGATCCTGCAGTCCGCGGTGCCTGACGATGTCCGCGTCGAGCCGTTCGACTCACTCTTCGAGCAGCGGGTCTTCAACCGGGTTCACGGACGCGGTTACTCCGTCATCGCCCAGTACCCGGACCAGGGGTACCGCATCGACCTCGTGGTCGTCGGCGTCAACGGCAACCTCGCCATTGAGTGCGACGGCGACCATTGGCACGGCCCCGACGCCTACTACCGAGATCTGGCACGCCAGCGCGACCTGGAACGGTGTGGATGGACCTTTTTCCGGATCCGCGAGTCGGACTACTACCTCGACCCTGACGCAGCGTTGGCTGGCCTTTGGCCGCTGCTTGAGGAACTGACCACAGAGCGGGTGGGTCCTGGCACTGTCCCGGCGGCGAAATTATTGGCCCCGAGTGTCACCACGTACGCCGCCGAAACGGAGGCTGACTTGGACGACCTCTACGACGCAGGCGAATGGTCGGAGGACGTGAGCGAAAAGAGCGCATGGGCGGAACACCTCGCCGTTGGCCGAAACCATGTAGCGAGCGCCCGCAGCGACACTTTGCGACTCGAGTCACGCTCCAGCTCCGCAGTGCCGTCACCAACCCTCGACGTACATCCTCCTGCCGGGCAAAGCCCTGCAGCGGGAGGCCCGTACGCGGGCGGTGGCCTGTTTGAGCAGCGGGGTGTTGCGGCAAACAGCAATCCCGAGGGCACGGTGTCCGACGTGGTGGAGTTGCGTTATGAGGGATACCGCGGCACAACAGTAATGACCGACGGCGCGTCGGTCGTGGAGATCATCAATTCCTTGGTCGAGGTCGTGGCAGTGGAGGGCCCGGTCCGGGGTGCGTGGCTACATTCCACCTATGTGAGGGCGCACGGCGGTCAGAAGGTCGGAAGCAAGATCGCACGCGTACTCAACAGCGCGATCGCGACTGCCGTCCGCCGGGGACAGCTTGTTGAGGAGAACCCTCTCGGTGAGGCCGGGGTCAAGCCCCGGACCTACCGCCTCCCGGATCAACCTGCCGTTCGTGTCCGGCCGTTGGGAGGCCGCAGCGTTCACGACGTACCCCCAGCCGAGTTGGCGCAACGCATTGCGAGCTACCGGCAAAAGCTGGGCAACTCGTCTGAGCCGCGTGCCATCTATCGCGCAGTGCTCAACGAGCTCGGACTGACCAAGCTCACGCCCAATGTTGAGGAAACCTTGGAGCGGGCGGACAGCCTGAATCGCTGAGTGCGCGGTCAACCGTGCGTCTGTCTTCTTCGAAAGCCGCTGTGCTTCCCGCTGAAGAGGGGCGGCGGCTCTTGCCGGCGCGAGGCGGGTTCGCAGCGAAGTTGCCGTTGCCTGGCCGTTCCCAGAAAAGGATGACCAGCCGCGCTTCGTTTTCGGGCCGATTGCGGTTTCGGCGAGCGTGCTATCGAAGGAGTCCCCGAACCGATGATCGGCTGAACCGCACCGATCTCAGTCAGAGGCATGAGTGGTGGATCGTAGCTTCTACCCGTCGTGCCTCACCGGGCATTTCACGCTCGGTCTTCACGAGCTGCGTTCCACACAGCCAACGCAGCGTCATACGTGGCCAACTCTTTCGAATATGCCGAATCAAGCTCGACCTGTCGCGCGATTCGGTCAATCTCAGCGCGCGCCTTGTCGTTTTCCCATGCGCTGTACGCGGGATTTCTGATCATGCGTGCCTGCGACCCATAGCGCTGGATGCACTCAGTGCCAACACGATGCCGTTGGCTGTCCGGATTGGTCAACGGGCGGCCACACTTAATGCAGTCGTATGCGACGTCCCAGATCGTTGGGTTCGGCGCCTGGCCGACCGACTCGGGCTGCGCCTTCTGCAAACGGGGCTTCCGGGGTTTCCTTCCCGCCCGCCACCTTCTGCTGAGCCGTTCCCGCCAGCTCAGTCTGCGCCGATCCTCCGTACCCCCGCTCTCAACCAGGTTGGGACCAGAGCTCGAAATGACGGGACGGGGATCAGCGATGCAAGGTGCCTGGGCTGCGCCGGGATTCCCTCGCGGCTTCTCCATATCGGGCGCTGGGCCCCGCAGCCCGAGCAGCATTGTCATATTCGGATCAAGTTTCGACCCCCAGAGTGTCTTCTCCCCAAAGGGAGTCCGCACCCGCGCCCCCGACTTGCTCCCGGACGGCTCGCGAACCACATCAACAGGAAGCGGCACGCGCACCGCCCTAGCTCGCACTGCACCCTTGACAAACAGCAACGCCCGATCAGTCAGGACCGCCTCAACCCAAATGTGCGCACTAACGGAATAGCTGGCACATGCTCGCTCGTCATCTTCAAGGGCACCTAGAAGGGCAGCACGCATCCCATTGTCAAGAAAGCCAGACTCGGCATTGAGCGCCAACAAGCGCGAGTCCTCAAATTTGGTCACCTCGTCAGGCTCCTTTCTTCAGCCCTGGCTGGCTGTACTGGTTGAACCATGCCGGCGTGTCGGAAACACTATCCATCCCGATAATCCGGAGTTGCCGAGTGTCTCGTGGCGAGCTTATTGAAGGCCCGCTCCCAGACGGGTAGGAGGTCGTCGAGGGAGCGGCGGGCTGACCCAATCAGCCGATTCCGCCGGTGCCGACGCGCGGTCACAGTACCCGCCGAGAATCTTGGGATGCGCCGAATCCGGCGGCGGAGAAGCAACTTCCTAGAGATACGCCACCAGCCCCGCCACGGCATCTTCACTCACGTCAAGCGGTTCCGGGGCTTTGTCTGTGCCAAGCTCATCTCCCTCGATCATCTCGAAGGCAAGCGAGACCAAGGACAACGCTGAACTGACGTCGATACTGGTGTCGGGGTCGCAGTAGTCGTACTCGAAGAGGCAGTCGTTCCAGCCTTGCAGGATGAGTCCGTACTGGGTGACAAGTGTCGACAGGTTGTCGTGCATGGCGCACTGCTGTTCGTCGATGATGCTGGTATCGATCTGGCGGACTGCAGTGGATGCAGCACCGACCAGCCCCGAAAACGCTTCGATGTTTGCGCCGGTCGACATCCGCCCGTCTATGGCCAGCAGTGCGTCATAGACCGGCTGGAGCTCTGTGACGCAGGCACGTTCACGTGCGGCCCGAGCTTCCCGCTTGTCGTCGGCCTCGCTCTCGCTGACCTGGATGACGGCGAGGGCGATCACGCCAGCCACGAGGGCAACGACCGCGAACGCGATGAGCGCGATTACGGCCGGTCTACGTTTTCTCTTGATGAGCCTCTTGCCCGTCATCGGGTCGAAGACGGGCGCCTGCGTGCCAACCCGGTGATCCAACTGAGTGCCGGTCATCGGGTCGAAGCGCGGAGCGACGCCTGAAGTCGGGCCAGGCGGCTCGGGCCAGGTGGTGTTGGGGATGTAGAGCGTTGCGTCGCCCGACTCGACAGGCTGGTCCTCGGGTGCTTGACCGGGGTCCGTGGGTTGGGACATCTGATTCTCCTCGTCTCCATGTCCTTGGCCGCGCTGCGCTATGCGGGGCAGCGCGGATCGCCAGCGCCTGCCTGGCCACCCGGGTGGGTGGCCAGGCAGAGCACAGAAGCACCTGGCGTCAGGCGAGTCCGAGCGCGATGTAGGCCTCGCCGCCGCCGAAGAGGTCACTGACCTCCAACACAGCGCCCTTGACCTTGCCCGGCGGTACGTCGAAGACGAGCTGGCCCTTGGTCGGCAGGTCAGGATGCATCTCGGTGAGCATCAGGCTGGTGTCGGCCATCATGATCGACGCGTCGGAGTCCGTCTCGTAAGAAGTGTCGTCCTTGGCGACGAACTTCGCTGCCGCGTCCATGAACGTCTTAGTTTCGTTCTTGGTGTTCATGATGGTCAGGTCGACGATGATGAAGACACCGTCGGCGTCCTCACCGAAGTACTGATCTCCCACGCGAGCAGCCTTCTTCGCCGCCGTCACTGTGTAGCGCGTACCTTCCAGCTCGACGGTCTTGCCGATCCGGACCGGGTTCTCCTTGGTTCCAGGGGCGGCCTTCTCCTTCGGCTTCTCCTTGGGCTCGCTCTTCGCGGTGTCCGCGTTCTCGGCACCAGCACGCTTCGACGTCGACGATCCCTCAGTGGCCTCGTTGATGACCTTGGGGCCGCCGTCCTTGTCGTCGCTCCCGCCGGCCGCGGAGCCGATGCCGATCAGCACAACGAGAGCCAGCGGGATCATGAACCGCTTCTTCTTGAACCAGGGACGCTGTGCCTTGGCGTAGGCCTTCGCTGCCTTGGCTGCCGCGCGGGGGTCGAGGTTCGGCTGCTGCCAGGTCGGCTGCCCCGGGTTCGGGTTGTCCATTGATGCTCCTTCTTAGCTTGCTCAACAGGGATTGAGAAGGACGCTAGGAATGGCTGCCGACACAAAACCCGGTTTCCGCCTTTTCGGACTAGACCAGTGCGGCTGGCAGAGACCTCGTGTTCGGTTTTCTGTCGGGCTGAACTCGTAGCCTCCGCTCTAGATGACTAGGAGGTTCCACATGGACGATGTGAACAAGTACCGCTTGCACACCGCTGAGAGCGAAACACCCCACGACCTCGGCGGTTGGTTCGATGGGCAGGGCGGCACGACGGGTCTGACCACCGCGCAGCAGGACCGTGCCTGCGGTGCGGTCCTCGGCACCGCTATCGGTGATGCGCTCGGAGCCGGCTACGAGTTCGGCTCGGCTCCGGTTGGGCCGCAAGGGCCGGCGATGATCGGGGGCGGTCTCGGTGGCTTCGCTCCAGGCGAATGGACCGACGACACCACGATGGCCTGGTGCATTCTCGACGTCGCGGCAAGCGAGATCGACCTCCGATCAGCTGATGGTCTCGATCAGATCGCGCGAAACTTCCGCGCCTGGTTCGACAGTCATCCGCCCGACATCGGCAACCAGACCCGAAGCGTCCTGCGCATGGCAGGTAAAGACCCCACCGGTGCCACCATGGCAGCGATCGCAGGAGACCTGCACGCCCGTACTGGTCACACCGCTGGCAACGGTTCGCTGATGAGGACCGCGCCTGTCGCGTTGCCGTACCTCCACGCACCCGATGCCCTTACCGAAGCAGCGAAGACAATCAGCGCTCTGACGCACCACGATCTCCAAGCACAAGAGGCCTGCGTTCTCTGGTCACACGCGATCCGGCACGCCATTTTGCACGGCGAGTTCAATCTGCGCTCCGGCCTCCGCCATCTCAACGCCAACTCTCGCACCTTCTGGGTCGAGACGATCGACAAGGCAGAGACAGCTGACCCGTCCTCCTTCTCGCCCAACGGATGGGTGATCACCGCGCTACAAGCGGCGTGGGCCGCGATCCATCAGACGCCGATTCCCACAGACGACCCGCGGCGCCATCTCGAGGACGCACTCACCCGCGTGATCGAGATCGGCGACGACACCGACACCACCGCCGCCATCGCCGGGGCGTTGCTCGGCGCGCGGTGGGGCGCATCAGCCTTTCCTGCCGAGTGGCGGCGTATCAGCCACGGCTATCCCGGGCTGAGCGGCGAACAACTCGTCGGCCTCGCCCACCTTGCTGCCAACCGGCGCCCCGGCGTCTACGGGTGGCCGACGGTGCCCCTCATCGACTACTCGATGTACGACATCGGGATCGATCCGGTCCCCCACCCCTTCGATGAGGGCGTGCTCCTGGCCGATGCCGCCGCACTCGAAGCATTACCCGAAGAAGTCTCGGCGATCGTTAGCTTGTGCCTGCTCGGAAGCGAACAGGTCCCAACCGACGTCGAGCACGTAGCCTTCCGGCTCATCGACCGCGCCGACTCGGAGTCGAACCCGCACCTCGACTTCACCTTGCGGGATGCGGCGGCTGCCATCACCACGCTCAGGGCCGAGGGCCACACGGTGCTACTGCACTGCGTGGCAGCCCAGTCCCGGACACCTACAGTCGCCATCGCATACGCGATGAGCCTTGGCGTACAGCTCGACGAGGCACGCCGCTCCGTGCTGGCTGCGCTGCCCGCCGCCAATCCGAACCGCGGGTTCGAAGCCGCTCTCCGACGGTTACAAGGCGAGGACGAAGCATGAAGAAGACTCTCTACATCGACATGGACGGCGTGATCTGCGACTTCGACTCCGCCTTCGGCTACCTGGATCCCGGCGTCCTTGATCGCTACCGCGGCCAGGAAGATCAGATCCCTGGCATGTTCTCCCTGATGGACCCGATTCCCGGCGCCATCGAGGCCGTCGCCGAACTCACCACGTTGTTCGACACCTACGTGTTGTCCACCGTTCCTTGGGCGAACACCTCGGGCGCCAGCCAGAAGATCGAGTGGATCCAATGCCACTTCGGCGCGGACAAGGACAGCCCTTTGTGGAAGCGGGTCATCCTGTCGCACCACAAGCACCTCAACCGGGGCGACTTCCTGATCGACGACCGCCCGCACCGAAACGGGGCAGCGCGGTTCGCCGAAACCAACATCGGAGCCACCACGCTCCACTTCGGGGGCCTGGACTTCCCCGACTGGGCTGCGGTGCTCGACTGAACCGCACTGGGTTGGTTGGAGTCTCCAGCAGACCCGACCCAGTGCGGTTCAGACTACCTACGCCCACGCGCCTCGACGAAGTGATCTGAGGGCGCGGCTGCCCGGACCTCGCACCTAGATACCGTGCAAGATACGAACGGAGGAGATGCTGGTGAAGTACGAATCACGCTTGATGAATGGCCTTCCGCAGGAGGTCATTGACCGTTTCCAGGCCAGTCAGCAGCAAACGGTCGACAACAGCCCGAAGGATGAACCCCTTACCGACGCAGGTGAGGCCGAGAAGGACTTGGAGGGATCAGCCGAGAAACCGAGCCCGGAGGCACCGCCTCGCATCTAGAGAGTTCAGCATCGCGGGACCTGCCACAGCGTTAGCTCAGGATGTCCCCTCCGGCTCAACGTTCAATGTCGGCCTGTCCTGGCCCGCCGCGATGGAGATGCCGACGTCGTGGCCCATCACCGGGTCGACCTCTAGGTGCAGCGCGAGTTCAGTGATCCGTCCATCTTTCGGGTGCCAGTCTCGGTCGACAGTTGTCCGCCCAAGCAACGGGTCGAGCGCGTCGATGGTCGGCTTCCACAAGTTCATCCAGTTCCGTTGGGGACCGACAACGAAGCTGATGTGCAGCCAGACCGGGCCCGCTTGGAGCTCCCCTACGTTCGCTAGTCCGCGACGCACTTGCTCCTTGTACTCCGCGCTCTGCGCAGACGCCGTCGTTCGCACCTCGTAGGTGTTCGCAGGTGCCTGGGCGACTCCTGCCGGTCCGATGGCTACCTGCGACGTTCGCGAGTGACGCTTCGTGCACCACACCGAGACCAACCGCTCGTTGAGCAGCCGCGAAGCCAGCGGGTACACGTAGTTGTCGAGGTCTGCCATCGCGGTCAGTTCACGGCCCCGGGGTAACCCGACGTCCAGGGACAACGCCCACGGCCCGCTGCGCATCATCGCAGGGCCCAGAAGGTCGGCTGTGTCGTCCAGATACTCCTTCAACCTGATCTGGTCCGGGTGTGTCGCGCTGTTCCAGCTTGCCAGGCGTGGCGCCTGCCGCAGGGTAAGTGTTTCCCCGACAGGTCGCTCGTACCAACTCCCCATCGTCATGCCTCCGAGGCTCCACAGAGTCCGATGAAGGCACCCAGCTCCAACACACCTTGCGCGTTGGTCGGCATGAAGGCGGTGAGCGCGTCAGAGCGGACGAGAACAGCTCGCCACTGCGCCCTCGACACGGCAACGTTGATGCGGTTGCGGCTCAGCAGGAAACCCATGCCGCGCGGAACATCACCGTGCGACGACGCCGCCATCGAAACAATGACGACAGGTGCCTCTTGTCCCTGGAACTTGTCGACCGTCCCGACGCGGACCGCGGCGAGGCCGGCTTCAGCAAGCAACTTCCGGATCAGGACCACCTGAGCGTTGTACGGCGCCACCACCAAGACGTCGTTGGCAGTCAGTGGCCGCGGGGGCCCTTCTTCGGGGTCGTGCCACATCAAGCCGACGTACGCACGCACCTGCTCGACCACAACTGCCGCTTCCTCGGCGGACTCCACCCTGTTCCCCGAGTGCTGGACTGTGACGACGTCCATGCCTGGTGCGGCAGACTCGAGATGCCGTGCGGCCGCTTCAGACGCCGAGGTGAGTCGGTCTTCGTACGAGAGCCTCGAGACTCTCCTGCAGAGTTCGGGATGCATCCGGTAGGACTTGTCGAGGAAGTAGCCCAGTTCTGTGGGGATCGTGTCATGGCCGGCGGTCAACCAACCGAGTGCCGACTCGTCGACCGGCTCGGCGTGGGTCCCTTGGCTCACCTGCGGAAGCTGTTGCGGGTCACCCAACAGAAGAAGCCGTCGAGCAGCCACCGATGCGGCGAGGGTCGGAGCGAGCGAGAACTGACCCGCTTCGTCGACGATAAGAAGGTCGAGGCTGTCGCGGGGCACCGTGTTGGCGTTGGCGAAGTCCCACACGGTCCCGCCGATCACGCACCCCGTGCGTTTGTGCTCATCGAGAAACGCCGGAACCTTGGTCAACGGCGTCCAGGACGGGGTTTTGCTCTCCGGCTTGCTCTTCCCGACAAGTGCAGGGTCGAGGCCCGCCTTCACGACGGCGGCCAGCATGTTCTCAACGACGGCATGGGACTGTGCGACGACGCCGATCCGCCAGCCGTGCTTTTCGACGAGCTCCTTAACTACCCGGGAACCGGTGTAGGTCTTTCCGGCGCCGGGCGGACCTTGGATCGCGACATAGGAGTTGTCCATCCCCACCAGTGCCCGGACGACGTTGGCGAGGTTCGTGCCGCTGACCGGTAGGGCCGCTCCCCCTGCGAGACGCGGGCGTCGCAGGGAAAGGAGATCCAGAACGCTGTCCTCGGGAAGCGACGACGCAGCGACTGCTTTCCCCGCCACCTCGGCAATGGCCTCCTCGATCTTCGCCGTCGGCGGCGGGACTCCAGGGACCAAGGCGAGCGGCAGGTCCGCGAACGTCTCACTCGGCGGGCGACTCTCGGTGAGCACCACCACCCGAGGTTCGTCGGGCTCAGCCTCCAGGTCCGCGATGCTCGCCGCGGCGTACGGTGCGCCTTCTGAGCCGAAGGCACGAGGCGGGGCGGGCGTACCGTAGACGACTTGGGCTTGGGAACTCACCTTGCTGCCTGGGGCCCAGTCCCCCACCAGCCGCACGATCCGTCGCGCATTCCTTGCCTTGCCCTCGGGCACCGCCCAGTCCTGCAGCACCTCGGTCGACTCGACGATGAACACGTCACGAGCCTGCGCCCAGTCCTCGATCGGGTGCCCAAGACGCTCGAAGTGCTCCCACCAGAACTGCTTGCGTTCCCGACGGTAATAGTCGAGCGAGGTGGCCAGCATCGCGTAGGCCTGTTCCTCCGGGTTCCGGTTGAGGCGCTGCGCCGGACCGGACCGCGCCATCAGGTCCACGAACAGTGGATCCTGATCGGAGAGCTCCTCTCCTTGCTCGTCCTTGATCCGAGGGACGATGAGGTCACGAACACCGGCCTCTGTTGCACGGTCCAGGAGCCAGTCGCGCAGTCGCAACGTGGAGAGGCAGTCGTACTCGTTGTAGTCGGCCAGCGCGTCGAGATGCTTGGCAGCGGCCGCGGGGTCATCGGTCCGAAGATCGCGAAACTCTCGGTAGGCAATGATCGATCCTGCACCGTCGGCAACGTCGCTGTCGCGGAGCTGGTCACCCATGTAGAGCGGCTCCAACTTCTTGATGCTGTACGACGGTTGGGAGACCCGCACCGAACCACGGACCGTGGCGTACAGGTCGACGAAGACCTCGGAACGCAGAAGGTCGTCTAGTTCTTTCTCGCGGACCTGATACCGCATCGCTAGTCGTTTGAGAGCGGTCGTCTCGTAGGGCGCGTAGTGGTAGATGTGCATGTCCGGGTGCACGGCACGTCGTGTTGCGACGTCGTCGATGAAGGCGACGAATGCGTCCCGCTCCTCGGCCGATGAATGTGCCCATGTGCGCGTGTACTTCGCGTCGGTGTCGAGGAAACCCCACAGGTATTCAAGCCCGACGCGGCTGGGGTCGCCCTCGTCGTAGAGGGGGTCGCCTTCGAAGTCGAAGAAGAGATCACCGGGCGATGGCGCGGGAAGGAGGCTGAGCATCTTCGCGGCGCTCGGGACGAGCTCGTACGTGACCGCGCCGCTGTTCTGCATCTGTGTCCATTGCAGGGCAGCCTGGGCGCGTAGCTTCTCGAATGTGCCGGCGGTCATGCCGTCCGGCTTGGTTGCGGTGTCTGCTAGGTCGGTGATCGTGTTGATGCCCGCGGCACGCAGCTTGCGGCGCTGTTCCATGCGAAGCCCCGCCACGACGATGACATCGTTGGACGGCTCAGCTGCAGCGGCGCATTCGGCACAGCGTCCGCACGCCAGGTACCTGTCGTCTCCCCACCCGACGCCGGCGCCGCTGGCTTGATGCTCGGCAAGCAGTTCCCGTAGCCGCGCTCTGCGTTCCACGAACACCGGCAGCACATCCGCGGTGCGGAAGTCGGCCCGCTCGCCGTTGCCCAGCAGGAGCGAGACAGTCGCCGACAACGGCAGTCCCAATCGGGCGATCTGGTCGGCGTAGGCGCCGAGCTGGATCAGCGCCGTGGGCTTGGCGGAGCGTGCGAGCTTGGCGTCGCATACTCGCCAGCCGTCGTCGGCGCGTTCGATGAAGTCTGCGTATCCGAAGAACTCGCCATCGGAGAACGTGGGCTGGTAGACAACATCTGGCCCTTCCTTGAACGCCGTGAGCGTCGCTTGGTGGGCGTCTCCGATCTTGGCGCGGGTGAAGGGCTGCGTCACATGGTCGATGAGAGCTACCTGATGCGCACCCTGCATCTCGCTGAGGATTCGCGCCTCATGCTTGTCGCCCAACCGAGCGATGTGCTCCAGGAGCGGGTCGGCGCCGATGCCGTTCTTCTTCGCCCAGCCAAGCTTGTAGTCCAAAGTGCGCAGGATCGCGTACTCGCACTCCGCCGCAGCGGTGAGATCCGAAGCGCTCCAGTGCAGCTTGCCGTCAATGAGAAACACGGGCGTTCTCCTTCGTGCCGTTCGAATCGCCACCAGCCTGTCAGAACGAGCCGGATGGGACGGCGGATCGAACAGATCCCGATCAGGCTCCGACCGAGGCTACAAGGCGGTGCCGACACTTTTGAGCCATGACTACCCCTTGCACTCCCTACACCGCACGCCGTGCTCGAACTCAAGGCATGTGCCTCACGTAAGGAATACGTTCCTTTTGCAGGAGCTCCCGGAGCTTTCCGTACGGCCCTACCTTGCCATCGGCCCCTGGGAAGAAGTGCCACTCAACTAACTTGCAGATCTTGCGAGCCCGAAGCCGCACATCCTTCGCGACCTCGTTCTGCTCATGCCGCCAGTTGGTCATGCCGACGCCCTGCTTGACTTCTAAGCAACGGGCAGTCGTCTCGTCGAAGACATCGACATTGCGCTTCCCGCTACACACCTTGGTGCAGCCCGGGTCCAGTCCACTCTTCGGGCCAGATCCGGGCGTCTGACCAGCTAGATAGTTCTCGGCCTCCTTCTCTTTTGGATAGCCGGCCTTTGGCGACTTCAGAGTCCGCGTCGCGCCAGCCGAAGCAAGTTCGTCGTCACGGGCGATCCGCGCAGCACCTCGGAGCGCCGGGGCAGGAAGCGCACGACCCGTTGCGGCGCGCTTGAGGAGAGCGCTGGTACCGAGGCCCGCCACAACAGCGGCTAGCGAAACGCCCGCCAGTTCATAGTCGCCTTCGAGGAAGTACCACAGTGAGTTGGCGCCTCCTGCGGCGATGCCAACCGCCCTGAGATTCGTATTGGGTGCGGCGCTAAGCAGCGAAAGGGCTTGAAGCGTTTGATGCCCCCACTTCTGAACCCACCTCGCCACTGGTCCAACTACTTCCTTGACGCAGACGTCATAGTCGAGAGGGTTCCAGGAGCACTCGTCCTTATCTGCTTCCTCGACATCATTGGCCAGGGAGCCAAGGACGTGTGTGTCCTGCAACGGCCCTCGTTCCGCCTCGCCGGCTAGATCCGGCCCGCCGCCTGCATCGATCGCCGACGAAAGCGCAGTCGTCACCGTGGTTATTCCGATGCTGTCGCCATCAACCTGAGGGAACTCATGTTCGAACAGCAGATAGTGGGTGAATGACCCGATCTCGTAGTCGGTTCCGTCAATCCTCTTTGTGCCCGGAAGAAACTCGGTAAAGGCCCAATCGCTAGCGGCTCCGTTGGCCGTGAGGGCAGCGGTCAGCGCGACGACTCCGTCAGTGAGGTAGGCGCCGTTCGGCGCTGGCGCATACCTTCCCTCGTCGGTGACGCCTGGCCATGCCTCGGCCCCGTCCTTGAGGTCGAACTCCCAGTAGGACCGCGTCACCAGCTTCAGGAAGTCCATCGACCAGTAGCCACGAGAAAGCAGTAGCAGCAGGTTCTGCTTGTTGGCCGTATCCTGCGCACTGCGGCCTACTGTCAACGCAGTCGTCTCTTCGCGATAGAGCGACCCAGGATCCGTCGTGGCTGCGATGAAGTCCTCTGCCCACGACGGTGGAAGCATCCGATCTGCAGTGCCGTAGCTAGCCAGCGCAAGTGTTCCGGCCAAGTCAACAAGTACGGCCTCGTACTCATCTGGCTCAAGTATCGGCGTGGGGCTCGCCCCCGCGTCCGCCACGAAGTCACCGAGAACACGTGGTGTGGACGCCACGGTGAAGTAGTAGGCGAAGTCGAGATCGTCGCGGTTGGCGGCGAGCGACCTAGCCAGCGCAACGACATCGCCCTCACCCAAGTGCTGAACTGCCAGTGCGGCTTCAGCACGGGTCGCGGCGAGCGGGTCTTGGGGCACTGGCACCGGCGTCATCACCGTGAGCAGGAGAAGAACTAGGCAGAGCGTCAGACCAGCGCGAACCAGCCGACGGCGCCAGCGCCGCGCATGCCTTGGCCGACGGAGAACGAACTCGACGCGGCGGCCGTGGTCAGCGCGCGACAGCAGTTCCCAGCCGTCGTTCAGCCACCTGTCGACCACCCGACCGGCCCGTCTCCGTGAGGCGGAGACCGTCTTGTAGCGGTACTTCACCGGTTGGCCAGCGTAGAGAAGCCCGCTCTCATCATCTGCGGCTGGCTCCGTCACCTGATGTCTCTTCACCGATTTTCCTCTGTGCCTTCCTCAGGTGATCTGCAATCGTTTGGCGACCTCAGACCCGCCTACCGCGCTTACGACCTCGGGGTCGCCCACGACTACAAGCAAGTCAGTGGCGCGCGACATCCCGACGTAGAACCGCTCCCTGGCCCGGTCGCGGGTGCCGTCCTCGTTGAGACAGAGCACGACCGCCGAGCGCTCCAGGCCCTTGCAGCCGAGGACGTGGCCGTAGAAGACGTCCTCGCCGTCGAAGTAGCTCGCCCAGTATCCCTGCTGTCCCTGTTCCTCTTGCTGGAGGACCTGCGCCCAGTGGCGTGAACCAGTGGTGATCAGTGCGAGTTGGCCAGGTTCCCAGCCATCTTCGTCGAGCAACCGGATCACCTCATCTTCGGCAACTTGAGCCGCGTCCTCGACAGTCGACGCGATGAAGCGAACCTCCGGACCGGTGCCTCCGCGCGCATACATCCGGGACGGCGCGAGCGGCGCGAACGCCTCGGCGATCTCCTTGGTGTTGCGCAGGCAGTGGTCCAGCACCAGCGGCACCAACGGCACGGGCGGGCGGCCGAAGCGGCCGAAGATCCGTTGGTTCTCATCTGAGAACACGTAGAGCCCGCCGTTGGCCTGGTCGCGTAGTGAGCCGAGCAGCGGCGTCCACCAGGAGTCGGCGAAGTCCTGCGCCTCATCGACCACGATCGCGTCGAACCGCTTGCCATCGGGAAGCTCCTCGGCCAGCCTCGCCATGCGTTGCGGGAGTTCTTCCTCCCAGAATTGCGACGCGTCGCGACCGCCGAAGTCGGTCACGCCCCAGGACGCCGCAAGCTCCTCGAAGGTGCCGACGAACGCCGGGCGGTCCTTGCGGCTCCACGCAGCGACCTGCCTCTTCAGGTGTTCGGCGAGTCCGATCGAGTAGCACAGCAACGCGGTGCGCTGCGCCTTGCGCTCGTGGCGGCCCCTGGTGAGCTCCTTCGCCTGCTGGAGCGCAAGGACGGTCTTTCCGCTGCCAGCACCGCCGCGGATCTCCACGCGATTGAGCAGCCTGGTGACGGACAGGATCAAGGTCTGCTCGTCGGTGAGTCGATCAGCCGTGGCTTGGCGCTCGAGTGCCTCGGCGTTGACGTCGTAGGTCGTCGCCAAACGGCCGCCGAGGATCTCTGCCAGGCACTCAGCATCGTCCACACTCAACAAACGTTGGTGCGCTTCCATCTGATGAGCGTTGCGCCGCAGCCGCGCGATCAACGTCGCGAGATCGTCCCGATCATGAAGCGCGTACCGCGGCAGGTCGGGCAGATCCTGGTCCGGGAATACGCTGTACGGCACCACGACGCCGTGAGCCCACCCGATGCGCCCACGGCTCCCCCACCGCGGATCCGCCTCGACGTAGCGACGGATCGCGTGCTTGGCGTCACGAGCCTGATCGACGGGATGGATCCACTTCGACTCACCAGCGACGGTCTGGATCCAGCCTTCCTCGTACCAGACCGAGGCTCCCTTGACCTCCAGTACAAGCACCCCGAACTCCGGCATCACCACAACCAGGTCTGCTTCGTAGTCCCGGGTATCGTCGGTCAGCCGGAAGTTCGCGAGCAGGACGTCATCGGATCCGAGCCCGTCGCACACCTGGGCCCAGACCTGTTCTTCTGAGGCGGTGGTGAACTGTGGGTGCTCGGGGATCAGCCTCACCATTCGCCAGGCTCCGCCTCGTGATGTGCCAGCAGCCTGCGAGCCAACGCGGGGCCCTCGCTCAGCAGGCCGGAAGGTCGCAGCACGCGGGTGTCGGATCCGGCAGCGAGAGTGATGAGGCCGACGCGCCAGCCGACAGGTTCGAGAAGCTCGACGTCGGCGGTGAAGCCGTCGTCGGAATCAGCGACAACGGCGCTGGCCTCGGCGTACTCATCCAGCGCCCAGCGGGCCCGATGCGGCAGGTTCATCCGGACGCGCGTGGTGGCGCGCTGTTGCGACAGCAGTGTCTCGGCGTCATCGGGCAGAGCGAACGTCTCCTCGAGGAGATTCACCTCGCGCACGTTCGAGACGAGGTAGGTGCGCAGCTTCCCGTTGGCGGCTACCGGCCCGGCGTCGACCTCCCACCCTCGCACCGTGGTCTGAACCAGCCGCCACGGCTCGATCGTGCCTTCGACCACTCCGGTCTCCCATTGCCGGGAGTAGCGGATCCGGACCTTCTTGCGCTGGGCTGATGCCTGTTGCAGCAGATCTAGGTTCGCCGGGCGCCAGCTGCTCTGAACGGTGGTGTCGGAGTCCCCCATCAGTGTTTCGGCGATCACGTCGATGGCGGACTCGAGCGCCAGGTCCTTCCCTTCTCCGCGGACGTCGAGGAGTGCGCTTGCGGCGGCATGGATCAGCGCGAGCTCGCCGGCGTCGAGATACTCGACGCCGAGGTCCTGGGGCTCCTCCACCAGGCGGACCGTGAGCGCGCGGGTGGGGTCGACCTCGTCGTCCTCGTCCGTCTGATCACTGTCGGTGCCTGTCCACTCCAGGACGCGCCGTCGGCTCAGCCCCAGCCAGATGCCGGGATCGGCCGCATAGTAGGCGAGGAGGTCCTCGCGCAGCTCCTCGAGGTCGATGCCACATTCTTCGGCGAGGGTCGCGACCGGGACACCATCGGGATGTGCTTGTAGCTGGTCGAACACGTCAAGAAGCCGCGCGATGCGGCGAACATAGGACGGCGCGGCCATCTCAGACTCCCGCCATGTCGCGCAGGTCGGCCAGCAGTTCTTCGCGGAACTCGGCGGGGCCGAGCACCCGGACCCGCTCACCGAGCATGTAGAGGCGAGCCCGCATCGCCGCCCGGTGCGTCACGCGGTAGGTGACGATGCAGGTGCCGCCGTCGGCGCGTTGGGTATCGAGCGGTTGTTGAAGCCAGCGCACGACATCGGGAAGAAATTCCTCCGCTGCCACGAGGGTGACCTCGGTCGGCTCGTCCATCTCCCAGCGCAGGGGGTGCAGCGCCAACCGACGCACCGGTTCTACCCGCGTTGCGGTGCCGGCCTGGCCGAGGCGGACCTCGCTCATCCGCGATACGACGAAGTGCTTCACTGCGGCGTCGTCGTCCTCGCGCCCACTGAGGTACCACTGATTGTTCTGGTGTCGCACGCTGGCGGGATGCACGGCGCGGCTGCGACCGTTGTACCGGAAACGGATGACCGCCGACCGCTGCACCGCACGCATCACGGCGTCGAGATGCTCGAGTCCGTCCGCCTGTTCAACGACAAGATCGGTGACGGGACGCACCACCGTCGGCTCCAGCCCGAGCCGCACCGCCAGGTCGCTGCGGTCAGCCAAGAGCGCAGCCCGCTGGAGCGCTGCCTGCTCGGCAGAACTGAGTCGCAGCCGCAGCCGACTATCACCCTTGCGCAACCGCCAGACGGCGTCCTCGCGGGCAGCTGAGAGGTTGTCGATCTGCCACCCCTGACGCCGCAGATGGCGAAATTCCCGCCCGAGCGCATCGGTCGTGTCGTTTGCTTCGAAGCCCGCTACCTTCATCAAGGTGGCAGCCGGGACGCCGCGTTCGCCGGCATCGCTGAGCACCGCCGTCAGGCGGATCAATCGCTCCATCGGTTCCCGCTGCTTACGCCCCCGTGCCATGGCGTCATCTTGCCCGTTGCGATGCCCTTCCTGCAGTGGAATGACCACTCAGGAGATTGGCCGCGGCATTTGTGTCGGCAAGCGCGAATAGACCTTCCCTGAACACGAACGAACCGCAGCATCCGGCCTAGACCGGCACACGCGGATCACGACCAGACGGAGGACATCCTGTCTACCTCACAGGTTCCGGACGCACCGCCCGGTGCGCCCACCAACTCCCCCACCAGCAACGGCCTGGCGACCGCCGGATTCGTGCTCAGCCTGATCGGCCTCCTCACCTCCTGGATCCCGATCCTGAACATCATCGGGATCATCCTCGCTGTTCTGGGTGTCGTGCTCGCAGCGATCGGCCTGGCGAAGTCCCGCAAGGCCCGCACCGGCAAGGGCCTCGCCTTCGCAGGTATCGCGCTCGGTGTTCTGGCGGTGCTCGTCGCCATCCTGATCAACGTGGCGTTCTCCAACGCCGTCGACGATGCCCTCGACGACGATGACGCCGACGTTCCCAGCAGCACGGTCCCCGCCTCCCCCACAGACGGAGGCAGCGCGGCCCCGTCGGAGGAAGGGCGCGCGTCGGACCAGTCGACTTTCAAAGACGGCGTCCTCACCACCTCCGAGATGAAGATCGTGATCACCCGTCACAAGATCATCCCGGCCGGCACGAAGGCTAACGAGTACAGCGACAAGCCGGTGATCGCGTTCTGGTACCGGATCACGAACCTGACCGACAAGGACACCAGCCCGATGGACTGGATCGGCACCTTCGCGGCCTTCCAGGACAACAACCCGAACGCTGAGAACGAACTGAACATCGGCTCGCTCCCCGACGATCGATTCCTCGACAGCCAGATGGAGAACATCAAGAAGGGCGGCACCGTCGAGAACGCCGTCGCCTACGAACTTGACGATCTGTCCACGCCGGTGGAGCTTGTCGCTAACGACAGCCTCGGCTTCGACGACGACCTCGGCCGGATGACTTTCAACCTCAAGTAGGCCACCAGACCGCGCATCTGCCTCGACGGTCATCAGGGGGATCGTCGAGGCGGGTGCGCCCGCCAACATCCCAGAACGGAAGGAACCCGCCATGACCAAACATGACGACGCCGCTCTGCCCGGCCAAGGCCCCGAACGCGACACCTGCCCGACGTGCAGCTCCGAGGACGTGGTTCATTTCGTCATCGGGATGCCTGCTTCCTCAGACGACGTGGAAGGCAGCCCCGAGTGGGAGCGCTGGGTCGGCTGCATCCATCCCGGCTACGACCGTGAGTGCCGAACCTGTGGGGCCACCTGGTCGTCGCCCGAGGACTACGAGGACCTCGATGACTGACCTCGCGACCCTGCCGGCCGTCACGGTGGCGCAGCCCAATGCCAAACCGCAGATTCCCGATCCCTGGGTTGCAGACCTCCACAACGACCCCGACGAAGGCGATTGCCAAAGCACCGTCGACTTCACTGGTCACCCTTGCACCGACGTTGCCACCTGGTACGTCCAACTCGAGATCCAGAGCTACCCGGTTGCGAACCCTCGCTGGGAAGGCAAACTGTGCGAACCCTGCCTCGCTGGCTGGCGGGACTGGGCAGAGGCAGAACCCCACGGCGTACGCGTCGTCTCCGTGACGCCGATCGTCGCTGGCTCCTAAGGGGCCAGTGGGACCGCAACGGTGGTGACGTCTCGCGGCCTACGTCCGGTTCCACGCATCCGGCCGCCGCGGCGAGCCGCTGAGCCCTAGGATCAATCCATCAGTGCACAAGCAGTTTCGGAGGAACAGTGAGCGGTACCGAGAAGCAAGTCGCGGTTCAACGGTTCGAAGGCCGCGGCTCAGAGATCGCCGTCTTCGAGTTTGAGGGCGAACTCCGCGACCTCATGGTGCGAACCCTTCGAACCGAACTCCTCGCCACCGGCACCTACGCAAGCGACGCACGGGCCGTTTCTCCCCACGCCCTCCAGTCGCTTGCAGTGGGTGGGGCGGCTGCCGGAGGCACGGCGCTCTCCGCTGCTTTCTCTTCGTCGCTCTTTATGGCCACCGCCGATCCGTCAACCCTCATGAGTCTCGGGAACGGGGTCGGGAGCGCTGTTATGGGCGCAACGGGCATCACGGGGCATGCCGCGTTCATCCCTGTCGCGAGTGCTGTGCCGGTCGTCGCGCCCCTCATGGCGATTCACACAATGACTACGGCGGTCACTCTCCGACAGTTCGAGCAGGTCGACCAGAAGCTGAACGCGATCCAGGACCGGCTGAACGAAGCGATCGCGCGAACCGAAGCCACCCACGTCGGAGAGCTGCTCAACGCTGCCCGGATCGTCGACGACATCTACCGCCTCTACGAAGCAGAAGGTGCGTTCTCGACCGACATGCTCACACGCCTCTCTTTGGCCGAGCGTGACGTCGGCACGCTCGCGGAGCGATCGAAGTTCCTTATCGAATCACGCCAGATCGAGACGGCAACGAAGGCCGAAGACGTGTCGCGCGCGAACTACGACGCATACGCCGCCATGCTCGCGTCCTTCCTGGACCTCAAGATCGCGTACCTGCGGGTCTGCGTGGACGTCCAAGAGCATCCCCGGGCCATCAACGATTCTGTTTCCCGGCTGAAGGCCAAGATCGGGTCCGGGATGGAGTTCTGGGATTCGCTCATCAACCGCTCGGACCGGTTGCGGGAGGTGATCGCACAGAAGGAGAAGGCGCTCGCCGAGATGAATGCAGCGAAGCGCAAGCTGCCCGGCACCCTCGGCGGCTCGACGTCCGAGAAGCAGGTAGAGGCTCTTCGACAGGCGTACACTTCGACGATCGAGAACGAGAAAGGCATCCTCAAGGGATTCGACTCCCTGGTGGAGTCGGCGCAACGCACCCTCGACACCCTCGACGGCCCCTCGACTGCCGACAAGACACCTACGTTGATCTACTGGCGCGACGAGGACGGCGACCATTCGTTCAGCACCACCCAGCTACGCCTGGTCTGACGGATTCACGCACATCCGCTTCGTGCCTTACCGACTTCCCTAATCTCCACGCGCAACTCACCCGCGTCTCCATGCTGGATCTACGTGGACGTCACTACTGACATCAACGGCTCGAGCCAGTCGATCTCGGACAGTTCAAAGGCCTCCGACGCCCGAGGCGCCGAGGGGCGCGCGCCTGCGAGAGGCGCGCGGGAAATCGCCCAGACCTGGTGGAGGAACTCCACCGGGCGAAACCGCATGTGTGCTGCTGAGTTCTCCGGGACAAGGATGTTTGTCGGGGCATTACCTACTGTCTAGCAAGACTCGCATTCCACCGGTTCGAAGCGGCGGCCAGCGCTAGGCTCACATCCGTCGCAAGGAGGGGGCATTGATGACTCGGTTCGAAACCACTGGCTATGGCGCGGCTGCGCTCGACACGCTCGCTGCCGTAGTCAGCGAACTCAAGGCCGCGGATCCGCTGCGCTCCGTGACGATCATCGCGCCCAATAACATCAGCGCGATCGTTGCCCGTCGACACCTTGCGCACGTCAAGTCAATCGCAGCCGTCGAGGTCACGACACTGCCCCGCCACGCCGAACTCCACGTCGCGCATCTCATGGCCGGACGACGCCCCGCCACTGGGCCGATCACGGTGGCGGCGTGGCGGGCAGCCCTCGCCAAGAACCCTGGCGCCTTCGCCGAGACAGCCGAGCATCCGCAGACCCTCGCTGCGCTCGCCCGCGCGCACCGCGAACTGCGCGATCTCAGCACCGATGAGCTCGACACGGTCGTGTCCGCAACTCCTCTAAGCGCGGACGTCGTTCGGCTGCACCGAGAGGTCGCGGACTCGCTCGCACCTGACTGGTACGACGAGACTGATCTGCTGGCGGCTGCCGCCGCAGCGTTGACCACCTCCGCACCGACGGTCCTCTACCTACCCCAGCGGCTTACGCGCGCAGAGCAGGCGGTTCTCACCAGGATCGCCGAGATCACTGAACTGGTCGTCATCACTGCGCTCACCGGCGACGCCGCCGCGGACCGCGTCGTCACCTCCGGACTCGAGCCCCTTGGTTTCACGACGGTCGAGGTCGCGACGCCTCCGCCCGCGAGCCGGATCATCACCGCCTCGGACTCCGACGACGAAGTACGCCGCGTGGTCCGCGAGGTCGTCCGCACCCTCACCACCGTGCCAGCACACCGTGTAGCTGTCCTCTACTCGAGCAAGCAGCCCTACAGCCGGCTACTGCACGAGCAGCTCTCAGCTACCGGCATCGCCATCAATGGGCCGGGTTCGCGCAACTCTGAGGAGCGCTCGGTGACCCGGGCATTCCTCGACCTGCTGGCCCTGTCCGAGAAAGGGCTCCCGCGGGCGGCGTTCTTCCAGGCGGTCAGCAGCGCACCACTACGCGACTTCACCGGCGCACGGCTTCCCGTGGCGCGGTGGGAACGAATCTCCCGTGATGCCTGGGTCGTGAGCGGAGACGACTGGGACGTGCGCCTGGCGTTGCATGGCAAGCGGCGCGAGTTAGACCTCGAGGCCGCGGCGGCGCTGAGCACCTTCGCGACGACGCTGCTGACTCGCTTCGATGACGCGGCCACCGCCACGACGTGGGCGGACCTGTCGGCATGGACTTTGCAGCTTTTCGAGGCGCTCGTCGGTGACGTCGAGCAACTGACCTTCCTGCCGCCCGAGGAGAAGTACGCCGCGACCGCCCTGGTCTCCGCGGTCCACGGGCTTCGGTCACTGGACACAGCCGGTACGCCTGCCTCCCTCGGCGTCCTGCGCGAAGTCCTCGCCCAGCAAATGACGTCGGCGGTTCCGCGCGTGGGCAAGTTCGGCGAAGGCGTTCTCGTGGCTCCCCTGTCCGCTGCCGTCGGGCTCACTGCAGACGTCACGTTCATTGTCGGGCTGAGCGAGGACCTGTGCCCCGGCCGACAGCATGACGACCCACTGCTGCCCGACCGGGTCCGCGTCCGGGTCAATTCGCTGCCGGTTCTGCGCGACCGTGTCGACGAGGTGCGTCGCCATCTCCTCGCGGCATTCGCCTCCGCGCCCGAGGTTGTCGCGACATTCCCACGGGGCGACCTGCGGCGCACGACAGGGCGGCTGCCGAGTCGCTGGTTGCTGCCGACGCTACGGCTCCTGGCGAACCGCCCGGATCTCACGGCATCCGAATGGGAGTCGGCTCCCCCGGTCGGCACCGTGCAGCACGCCCGCTCCTACGCGGAGCAACTGCTGCACACAGACGTCCTGGCGACTGCACAGGAGTGGCGCACGCGTGCCGCTGCGGCTGGAGTTCTGAGCGATGCTGTCACCGACCTGGGCACCAGGGTGATCGAGGAGCGCGCGAGCGAGGCCTTCACCCGCTTCGACGGCAACCTCGCGGGGGCTTCGGGGCTGCCCGACTACGCGGCCGGCCTGGAATCGATCTCGGCCAGCGGGCTGGAGAAGTTCGCCGGGTGCCCGCACACGTTCTTCGTCGAGCGGCTGCTCGGCGTGCGGCCGATCGAAAACCCAGAGGAGCTGGTCCGGATCAAGCCCAGCGACCTCGGCACCTTCCTTCACCAGTGCATGGAGGAGCTAGTCCTCGCAGCCACAGACGACGCCACGATCCCTACTGCCGGAGCGCCGTGGACGGAATCCCATCGCGCCCGGCTCGTGCAGATCGCGACGGCAAAGGCCACCGCCTACGAAGCGCAGGGACTGACCGGGCACCCGCGGCTATGGGGCGAGGACCGACAGCGGCTCATGGCGACCCTGCACGCGATGCTCGACGCCGACGACGCCTGGCGGTCGGCCAACGGCACGGGTATCTGGAAGGCCGAGCTCGGTTTTGGAGAGGGCAACCTTGCTCCTGACGTGGAGGTTCCGATCCCCGGCGGCACAGTGCGGATGAATGGTTCCGCGGATCGCGTAGACGTCGCCGACGGTCGGATCTTCGTCATCGACATCAAGTCGGGCAAGCCCAACGAGTACAAGAAGATCAGTCGGGACGACCCTACGGTCGGCGGCACCAAGCTGCAGCTGCCGGTCTACGCCTACGCCGCCCAGGCGGCACACCTCGAACACACCGGCACGACGCTGCCCGTCACCGCGGCATACTGGTTCGTGCACCGCTCCTCGGACCGTGTCGAGCTCGAGATTACCGAGGACGTCAAAACCGGCTACGCAACGGCACTCCGGGCGATCACCTCCGCGATCAAGGGCGGACTCTTCCCGTCGCGCCCACCAGCGAACGACGACTACATCTGGGTGCAGTGTGCGCACTGCAATCCTGACGGCCTGGGCTACCGGACCCGCGCGAAGTGGATCGCCATCGCCAACCTTCCCGAGCTCGCCGACGTCACCTACCCCCTCGGCACACCCGGAGGCACCGATGACTGACCCCCAGGACCAGGCTGCCCGCGAGCTCATCACCACGGGCACTGCCCGCACCCTCTTCGTTAACGCAGGCGCGGGGTCGGGCAAGACCACCGCGCTCGTACGACGCGTGGCGCGGCTCGTGATCGATGACGGCGTCGCCATGGAGCAGATTGCCGCGGTGACGTTCACAGAGAAGGCGGGCGCCGAGCTGCGCGACCGTCTCCGGGCCCGCTTCGAGAAGCTCGCGCGCGAGGAGACCGACCCGATCCGTGCCGCCCGCGCACGCGCTGCGCTCGACGAGCTCGACGCTGCCGCGATCGGCACGCTCCACGCGTTCGCGCAGCGCATCCTCATGGCTCACCCGATCGAGGCAGGTCTGCCAACGGCGATCGAGGTGCTCGACGAAGTCGCCTCCTCGATCGCCTTCGATGACCGCTGGTCCCGCATCCAGCGTGACCTGCTCGACGACGACGCGATCGCGACGCCCCTGCTCACGGCGATGCGCCTTGGTGTCGACCTCAAGAGGATCCGGTCACTTGTACGACGCCTGGGTTCGGACTGGGACCTGCTGCCTCGCAAGGTCCTTGTGTACCAGCCCCCACCCCTCACCGTCCCCGACATGGCACAGGTCGCAGCGGCACACATCGCAGTTCTCGACATAGCAGCGAGCTGCCTCAACACGAGCGACAAGCTCTACCCGTGCGTGCTCGATGCCGCAGACTTCCTCGGCGCTCTGGCGAAGGCGGGCACGGTCGACGAGGCCCTCGACGTGCTCGAGGGGTGGAGCGGCGGCGGACCGGCAGAGAAGGGCTTCAAGGGCGGGCGGTACGGCACGACGGCCGCCTGGCCACGTCCTGCCAAGGAGATCCGCGACGAGATCAAGGGGCTGCTGGCAGCAGCCGATGCGGTCCGCCGCGGCGTCGTCGACCAGTGCTCCCGCCAGATCACCTTCTGGGCAGCCCGCCACGTGCTCACCGCGGCCACGCACCGACGTCAGGAGGGCCGCCTCGAGTTCCACGACCTGCTCGTCCTGACGCGCGACCTGCTGGCCAGGTCGCCGCATGCCGCCGACGTGCGCGACGCCCTCCACACGACCTACGAACGGCTCCTCCTCGACGAGTTCCAGGACACCGACCCGATCCAGATCGAGCTCGCTGTGCGCATCGCCGCCGGGCGCGACGCCGACGCTGAGGACTGGGAGGACGTGGTGGTCCCCGAGGGCCGTCTCTTCCTCGTGGGCGACGCGAAGCAGTCCATCTATCGCTTCCGCCGCGCGAGCATCGAGACCTACCTCGGTGCCGAGGAGCGGCTCGGCGAACGGGTCACGCTTGATGCCAACTTCCGAACCATCCCCGAGGTCGTCAGCTGGGTGAACGCTGTCTTCGGCACCCTGATCGTCAAGACGGGACTCAGCCAGCCCGAATACCAGCCGCTCGTCGCTCACCGCCCTGCGGCGTCGATAATGACGGGGCCAGCTGTCACCGTCCTCGGTGCGGACGGCCACGTCGACAAGCCCAAGGCTGCCGAGATGCGCCACCGCGAGGCTGCCGACGTAGCGGGACTGATCCAGGAGGCGCTGCACGGAGAGGACCCGTGGACCGTCTGGGACGACGCGGCCGGCGTCTGGCGCCGGGCGACCCCGCGAGACATCGCGATCCTGATCCCGGCGCGCACGTCGATGCCACTGCTCGAGGACGCTCTCGACACAGCAGGTGTTCACTACCGGGCCGAGTCGATGTCGTTGGTCTACGCCGCTGACGACGTCCGTGACTTGCTGATGGTCGCTCGGGCGATCGGAGACCCCTCGGATGGCCTCGCGCTGGTGGCGGCGCTCCGCTCGCCGCTGCTCGGCTGTGGCGATGACGACCTGTGGGAGTGGAGGCACGCAGGGGCGCGCCTGAACATCTTCGCGAAGGCACCAACGGACGCTCTCGGAGAGGAACCCGTCGGCCGCGGGATCGCGTGGCTTCGCACCATGCACCAAGCAGCGCGCTGGATGACGCCGAGCGAGGTGCTCACCCGCATCGCCAACGACCGGCGCGTCTTCGAGATCGCGGCGAAACAGCAGCGCTCCCGCGACGCATGGCGCCGCCTGCGATTCGTGATCGACCAAGCGCGCGCCTGGACGGAGGTCTCCCACGGCGGACTCCGCGGCTATCTGGCATGGGTCGCACACCAGGCCACCGACAACTCCCGAGTCTCCGAGGCGATCCTGCCCGAGCTCGACGTCGACGCGGTCCGGGTGATGACGGTGCACGCGGCAAAGGGTCTGGAGTTCCCGATCGTGATCCTCTCCGGCATGTCCTCGGCGCCCAACACCAAGAAGGGCGTCAGCGTGCTGTGGACGCGGGACGGGTACGAAGTCGCCTTCGGTGGCCGGGGCCTGCAGTCGCTCGACTACGAAGCCGAGCAGGCGATTGACGAGCAGATGGGCGACGACGAGAAGCTTCGACTGCTCTATGTTGCGACGACCCGGGCCCGAGACCACCTCGTCGTGTCGCTGCATCGAGACATCGAGTCCAACACCGTCACCGCGGCAACGCTGATCGCCGGCGCCGGAGGTGCGACGGCCGCCGGCGCCGTCAGCTTCACCGCCGATGCTGACGTCGCCGCACAATCCGTCCCGCCGGAGGTCGTGACCGCTCCCCTCCCATGGGACGAGTGGCGCGCCCGCGCGGAAGGCGCCATCGCCGCGAGCAAGGTTCCGGCCGCGCAGACAGCATCCGGACTCGAAGGCACCGAACCCGAGGTCGCCCTCGCGCAGGACGAAGCCCTCCAGGGCATCGCCAAGGGCCTGCGCGACCTGGGCCTGCCGCCCTGGTCGAAGGGACGCTACGGCTCCGCGGTCGGCCGAGCGGTCCACGGCGTCCTCCAAGTCGTGGACCTCGCGACGGGCGACGGAGTAGACGGCGCCGTGCACGCGCAGGCCATCGCTGAGGGCGTCACAGACCAGGAGGACGTCGTCCGCGCGCTGGTCCGCTCAGCCCTCGCGGCGGACGTGGTCCGGACGGCCGCCGCCCACCAGCACTGGCGTGAGATGTACGTCGGAACCGAACTCCCCGACGGCACGCTGCTCGAGGGCATCATCGACCTCGTGTACCGCGACACCGACGGCACGCTCGTCGTAGTCGACTACAAGACGGACTCGGTCACGTCTGATGGCCTCGCAGAACGGGTGGCGTACTACGCACCGCAGCTCGCGGCATACCGCCAGTGCCTCGAGGCTGCGACGAGCGCCGACGTCCGTACCGAGCTTCTCTTCTTGCGCCCCGGGGTACCCGGCACGTCGGTCCCCGTAAGCTAAGCGCGCGACAGAAGCGGCTCCGGTCGACGTCAGGTGTCCTACGCCTCCAACACCATGATTGGTCACGGAATGCGGCCAGCGCCTCCCTCCGTTGGGATCGTCGCGCGAAGGCCAGTAGTCCGGATTGGGCGTTGCGCGCGAGTGGATGTCCTCCATCTCCCGAAGGGCGGAGATACAGGCTCTGCCCTCAAGCGAACCAACAGACAAGAGGACTGCGCGGGCATTCGTGTACTTCACACGCAGACGGTCAGATTCCACAGAATCGGTGGCAGCTAGTCCATCAAGCTCTGCGAGGTTGCGCGCGAAGTTACGGAAGCGTCGCCCATGGATATCCCTACGACGCGTACCGTCAGATCTGCCGGCGCCCGAGCCTCCCCACCTGCGATCTTCGATGAAACGGGAACGACGTGCGCTACTCTCAAGGTTACCCCACCCCGAAGTCCGTCCTTCAAAAGGTGCCTGCGTGTTCAATGGCCTGTCCCGCCTACCCCTGAAGCTTCACAAGCCGATTGCGATCGGCGCGTTCCTAGCAGCCGGCTTCTGCGTTTTTGCTGGCGGACTGACCCTGCTGATCATGACCGATCCTCCAGAACAGAAGTGCAAAGGACACCTGTGGGCCAAGAAGTGTGTAGACCTTCCGAAGGACAACACCGCTGAAATCGTCACAGCAGTCATCTTCTTCTCGATTTCACTACTTCTTCTAGTAGCCGCGCTCAAGCTGCTCACCTCCGAAGGACGCCTCAAGCGCTACCTGCCGATTCTGAAGGGCGTCGAATCGCTCGACGTTCAACGGATCGTCGACATCACCGGCTCT
>NZ_BAAALG010000001.1:53757-78501 GCF_039528155.1 Nocardioides dubius
GACTACGGAGCCGATCGGGTCATCAACAAACGCTACATCCCAGGCGCGTCACGCAAAGTCGTTGTCAAATGTACGGAATGCCGCGCAAACAACGAGGTCGCGATCGGCATCACGAAGGTCTGCAGTTTCTGTAGGCAACCGTTGCTCCTTGGCGACTATCGAAGGTCCTGACCGGCCGACATCTTCGGTCAGCGCCGCACCGTATGCTCGTCTTGGCGACATCTGTTCCGATTCCGGGCCACTGACAGCGGTAATGCAGTTGGCTGCGATCTTGGTAGCCGTCCGGCCCTGGTTTCCCGCAACTCCTGCGTAGGGGAAAATGAACCGGCACCCGTTGCTCACCTGACGAGGCGGCTGGGCCAGAAACCGATTGTCCCCAATTGCTATTTCACGCGCGAGAACGTCAGTGCGCAGGCAAATTGCCGGCAGTCCACCGTGAGCCGAATCGCTCTGCCGCCCTACCGCTTGTCGCGGACCGTGATCGTGAACTGCTTGCTGACCTTACGGATCTTGACGTAATTGAAGGGCGCGTTGATGTCGAAGCGCGCAACGGAACCGGTGGCGTTTGCCCGGTTGCGACCGGGCTTGACAGCGTACAGCTGCACTGAAAGTGCGCGGTTAACGGAGTAGTTCGGCCGAGTAGTCGACCGGCCTACAACCTTGCCGTTCGGCGCCTTGATAGTCACTCCGCCCCAAAATGTCACGTCATCGTAGTGATCGACAGCGTTAGCGCGGACCTCAGACTTCACGTTTTTGATGATCGCCTTCCCTTTCTTCTTGTTCGAAGTCGGAGCAAGAATATGCACACTGGCCCAGATAGACGGCGCACTCGCGCTGGTTGGTAACGCCTTAGCGCCTGCCGGCACAACGAGGGAACATAGGGCCATCGAGAGCGCGAGGAGAGCAGTATGAAAGGTAGAAGTCACTGGTAGGTGCTACCGGGGCAAGGCTCGCCGTGGGCCGCTTTCAGCCGCTTCAAGCGCTCTCGACATGTCAGTCTTCCTCCGAGCCGCCTGATGGTGGCCTGTTCTGTGTCACTGTCCCTGAATCGAGCTGTCGGGCTGACGAACCAGCCTCGGGGAGAAGGAGGCTCTCTGGCATTCGACTCGGAGGGAGCGCGGCGTCGCGCCGGACGCAATCGACCAGAGGGCTGGAGCGGTGGCCCTTTTCCTCGCCGGAGCGGAAGGACGGGGCACCAAAGACAAACAGCTTCTGGTGTGGGCCACAGATGCTGGTGCGGTAGTCTCAGTGGACTCGCGCCGCCGTCACTTGAGATCGCCGGGTTGCTGCGTCGAACAAGCCAAGAGGTTGCCAGCAGGGTCCTGCGGTGCCCGGTGCGCCCTGGAGCTGCAGGTGGAGGCGTCGACCATGTGGAACTGCGTTTGACGACATGTGGCCGTAATAGTCCGCTACGCAAGCGCCACCGCTCCTCAGCCAACGCACCAAAGTTCGATCTCTATTACGACATCTGATCTGAGGGTTCTCACCCTCTTTCGTTAGTCGTCGAAAATGGCGTCTGGCCCGCGGAAACGTCTTTCAACGTCTCGCGGCGTCAGACACCCTTTCCGTTGCCCTGCGTACCCAGTGCACCCCAGTTTCGATTTCAACCACCTGGTGATTCATCGTACCGACCAGCGAGCATCAAGTCCATCGGTGGCTTGTGATCGAGCCGCTCTCCGCAACGCAATCGCCGCAGACCACGTTCAAGGGAGACACTGGACAGCGCGCGAAGGATGCAGACCCACTCGGCGTTTATCCGGTTGGCCATGCCTGACAGCCATGCCCCGACAGACAGCGACCGTGGCCAAGCAGCCCGGTCTACTCACCCACGACCAGCAGAGCAGATTTGAACCCAAACCCTCTGGATAAGGTCGAGGACCTGTCCCGGACTACGTCAGAACTTAGATCCCTCTGGGAAACCCCGGGATGTTACGGAGGTTCTCCACTGGACGGTGCCCCTCTATCGGAAGCTCTCGGGACAGTGCCTGATCGTTTCCGATGATCTTCTGATGACCTGTCGAATTCGGACGCGCGGCGTTGGCGTTGGTGGTTGAACTGTTGGTGGCCGACCCTCCTACTCAAAGATCCCCGCGTATCGACCCATCCGAATCATCGGCAGCGGCAGGAGCCCCTCGTCCACGAGCATGCAGGACCCTGGCCGCCAAGAGTTTGGCCCATCGGTCGATGGAGCGTTCGTTGCGCACCTTCCACAGTTGGAAGCTCAGCTGGCGCATGGCCAGGCACAGGTCCTCGATTTCCTTGTCAGTCGGAAGGTTGCGCAGGGATTCTCCCCTGGCATGCTTCTCTTGCAGGCTCTTCACTTCGAGGATGCCAGTCTCGGGGTTCACGACCGCGGTGGCCCCAACAGATGCATGGGCATAGCGGTTTCGCAGGGCTGCGAACTTCTTGTACCGATCAGCGACGTCGTTCCATCCAACGTCAACGTCAGGGTGCCGGCGAGCCGCATCGGTGAGGCATGCTCCGATCTTGGCGCTCTCCTTGACGTACCTCATGTACTCGGTGCCCGTGTGTCGGCGGCTCTCGTTGAGTTCGAACAAGAGGTGCCCAATCTCCTCTTCCAGCCGAGCGAACTCAAGTGCAACGCGGCCAACGTTGAAGCAATGCCGTGCCTCTTCGTCGCTCAGGGCGCCACCTAGAAACTGGTTCTTCCACTCGGCGTAGATCTCGGCACCCTTGCCTCCGGACTCGTCGATGCTGCCTTCGTCGATCACCGAATCTCCCTTGCTCGTCCGATGTGCCAGTATCCGGTCAGCAGTTTGCTGCAGCGCGTCATTCCCGTTGGCTGACAACCACACGGGCCGCGATGGCGCTGGCGTGTGCGCCGGCTGGATCCGCGAGTCGCTCACCCAGCGTTCGCGTGGCGAGATCTGGGGGAAGGGCTGCCGAGAACTTCAAGCCCACCACTGCGCCGGGGCCAGGGTGGGGGACGGCGGAGACGTCAACGTCGGCAGACTCCACGTCGATCGGAAAATCGACATAGTCGTTCTCGACACCCACCGCGTCGAGGCCGAGTCCTGCGAGTAGGGTGGCGTTCGCTTTGAGACCGGCCCACGTCCAGACACGCTGGCCTTCAGCCTGAGGCCACACGACGAGTCCTCGGGCACTGACTTCCTCAGCGTGGTCTGCACGCACACGTTCCAGCGCCTGCGGGAACCGTTTGGAGAGTTCCACATCCGGTGTTTGGCCGAGCAAGATCTCGCGGCGGGCTTGAGTCATCTCGTACGAGAGCGCGATGGCGTCCGATGGCCACTTCACATCGCCTTTGGTGGGAACCTCTTCGACCCAGACAGTGAAGCGGTTCCAGTCGACCTCACGGATGTTCCATCCGCGACCGGCGAGAACAAGCGGCTTGTTCTCTCTGTCCGCAGGGGCGGGCAGCGAGAGCGGCGACACAAAGCCAATCTCCTTCGTGCCCGCGACCACCCGTAACTCTGGTGCGGCCACGAACGAGGACAGCAGTTCGATGAAGTGGCGCTTCCCGAACTCCGCTTCGGCTCGTGGCCCAATCGAGAGCAGCCCCGAGTCCTCGACGAGGAATGCTTCTGATCCTAGGTAGTCCAAGACCTCGGGACCGTCGGCCATCAATGGCAGGTCTCCCCACCAGTCAGCCAACGCAGAGGGCGCCAAGCGTCCCTCCTGCAGCGCAAGCGCCAGGAGTTGCTGTGCTGCCAGGTGACGGGGATGCGGTGGTGCCACAACGTCCTCCACGAAGCCCTGCTTCCACAAGAGCAGGAGCGCGGACGCGTCGAGCACCCCGTCAAGGTTGGTGGCCAGGAACAGGGCGTTCCGCGTGCCGCCGACCCTCCGCCCGGTGCGGCCGAGCCTTTGCAGGAACGATGACACCGTTCTGGGTGCGTCGATCTGGATCATGCGGTCGAGGTCGCCGATGTCGATCCCGAGTTCGAGCGTTGACGTGGCGACGATGACGGTGTCTTGCGCCTCGGCGAAAGCTTGCTCGGATCTCCGTCGTTCGTCCACCGAGAGCGATGAGTGAGAGACGAAGGTCTGAATGTCGCGTTCGCGGAGGAGGAAGGCGAGTTCCTCGGCACGTCGACGCGACTCGAGGAAGACGAGGCGTTTCTCGCCACGGTGCATGCGAGAGATGACGGTAGCTGCGTTCTCCATGCTCCCGACGTAGTCGAGCGTGACCTCCGGCTCCGGCGCCACAGCGGCAGCGATGCCCTCCACAACCTGCATGGGACCGCGATCAGTGGTCGAGCCTTGCATCCACTCCCCCACGGCCTGGGGATTCCCGATCGTTGCCGAGAGCCCTACCCGCTGGAGTTTCCGACCGATGACTCGCTCGACTCGTTCAAGAACACCGAGCAGATGCCAGCCGCGGTCGGAGCCCGCGAAGGAGTGAAGTTCATCGATCACTACAGCCTGCAAACCGGAGAAGAACCTCGTGTGGTCGACGGTGCGCGAGACCAACATCGCTTCGAGGGACTCTGGCGTCGTCAGCAGTACGTCGGGTCGATCGGCGAGGATTCGCCGCCTTTCAGACGGGCCGACGTCTCCGTGCCACAGTGCAGTGGTCCGTCCGATCCACGCGGTGTAGGACTCCAATCGCGGCAGCAGATTGTTGAGCAGTGCCCGGAGCGGGGTGACATACAAGACCGACGTGCCGCTCCACTCTGCGTTCGTCATCTGCGACAACAACGGGAAGGTTGCTGCTTCGGTCTTGCCGCCAGCGGTCGGCGCCAGCAAGACGCAATCATCGCCCGCACGGATTGGCGCGACCGCAGCTTCCTGTAGAGGGCGAAGTCCGGGCCACCCGAGTGAGTTGACGACGTGGTACTCGATCGCCGGGTCGAGCCCGGTTGCGCTCGACATGTCGCTCAGAGCTCCAGATCGATGTCGTCGACCGAGCCGACCGCTCCCCCAGCGCCACGAACCTGCGCGGCGCGTTCGACGTCGGTGAGTTCATTCGGATCGACGGTGAGGCGGTAGTCGCGCCGGGGGTCGAAGTCCTCGAACAGCTCGACACGGTCTAGCACGTCAGCGATCAGCTTCTTCAGGAACAGCCGCGGCGCAACGCCGGTTCGTCCACCAAGTTCACCACCGACTGCCTTGGCGAGGGTGGCGACATAGGCGTCGTCGACCACGGTGTGGATGCGCTCCGGGTTGTCGGCTCCCGCAGCGAAAATGTCGCGGACTCGGGTGCCCAGTTCGATGAGCGAGTCGGCCGTGAACCCGGAGAGCCGGATTTGGACGGCGCGTGGGTTGTCGAATCGTGCGTCAGTCTGAAAGTCGGTTTGCAGTCGTTGCGCCAACGGCGGCAGTCGCTGCACACCCTGTTGACCGTCGAAGAATGCAGGGGTTCCTGTCAAGACGAGGTAGAGGCCCGGGAAGCGCCCGCCGTCGATCTCGTCCAGGAGTTGCCGAAGCGCGTTGAGTGACTTCTCTCGTACATCGGAGCGCATTCGCTGCAACGTCTCGACTTCATCGAGGACGAGTACGAGTCCTGAGTAGTCGGAGTCACGCAGAACAGTGAGGAGCCCCTGGAGGAATCCAAGCGCACCGAAGTGATCGAGGTCGCCACGAACCCCAGCGGCACGCTTGACCGAAGCCGAGACGTGGGGTTGGCCGCTGAGCCACGCGAGTAGCCCTTCGGCCTGGGCGCCATCACCAGACTGCTGAGCGAGCCGATAAGTCCGGAGTACCGCCGCGAACGCGGGTGCCTCCTTGGACACCTCGCTCAGCCGCTTGTCGAGAAGCTCCAGGGAAGCCGACGTGCCACCCTCGCCAGCATCCTGATCGAGAAAGTAGAACCATCCATCAACGACGTCGCCCATGGCTCCCGTCGATGTGGTGGGTGTGGCGAGGTTTTCAACGACACGGCGATAGACGGTCTCAAGCTTGTGCAGGGGTGTCTCGGTCTCGCTGATCTGAATCTCGGCAGTGGCGAAGTTCGCTCGCTTGGCTCGTTCGGTGAGCCAGCGTGCGAAGAAGGTCTTTCCCGAGCCGTACTCGCCGCGGACAGCCTTGAATCCAGCACTACCGTCGGCCACGCCGTCGAGTTCAGCATCGAGGGCCGACTCAAAGCGGGCGAGACCCACAGCGAGAACGTCGAGCCCTTGCTGGGGAACAGTGCCACGGCGTAGGGCGTCAATGATGTCGCGTCTGCGTCGAGGGCTGATCGTCAGCTCGGTCATCGCTCAGCGGCCTCCCAGTCCGAACTGGTCGCGGAGCAGCGCCTCGTCGATCTTGTAGGTCACCCCGTCGTGGTCCAGCGACAGCACGTCGTACCCGTCAACGTTGAGCAGTCGCTTCACGGCCGCGAGCACCTGGCCGATGTTGTTCACTGGGGTGCCGACTGCCGCTGCGACGGTGTCGCGGTGGGCACGGAAACCGCGGTCGACGATCGCTCGAACGAAGGTCTCGACCTGCTCATCAGGCAGCGCCCGCCGACCGGCCATCGCGCGCTGGCTCGCATATGGACCGCTGGCGAGCAATGACGCGACCATGTCGGGCGTCGGCGAAGGAGCGGGCGCCTGGGCAATCTCGTCGAACCCGAAGAGTCCCTCGCTCTCATCGATGGGGGCGGCCTTCTTACGTGGCTTCGGTTTCGGGGCCGGGACAACTGGAGCGGCCACGACCGGGTCGTTCCACCAGCCCGGTGTCTGTGGCGGGGCCTGAACCCAACCCTCGGCTGCTGCGGCGAGCGCGGTGGCGGGTTGGAAAACCAACACAGGGACGGTGATCTCGGCGAGACTCGCGCCTCCGTGGTAGCCGGCGCGCCGCGGACCGAAGTGCGCGTCTTCTCGCCACAAGAGGACCGCGGATCCATTCGGCGCAACGACGCGAGAACCGGAGACGAGCACTTCGCCCTCAGCGACAGGGGCTCCCACCGGCCGCCACCTGGCTTCGGCGCCCTCGGCGGTCAGGGCCTCGCTGGAGCGCTCCACGACATGGCCGTGGTCGGAGGTGATGATCACCGTTCGGCGCGCGTTGACAGCGGCGTCGAGAAGCGGGCGTAGCGGCGCCAGTTGATCGAAGCTCCACTCCCAGTCGGATACGTCGTTCTTGTGGATCGCATCGTCGATCGCGTTGATCACGACACCGACCACCGGTGTTACTTGTGGATCTGTGGTGATCGCTTCCACCACCTCGGGCGGAAGTGCAGACCCCCCCGGCGCACGCAAGCCGTCCTTGTGGAAGGTCTGCGAACCCGGGAATGCTGTGCTGAGTCCTTTGCGCTCATCATCCCCGGCGCCCTTGGTGATGCGGCCACAGAACAGTGAGGTGCGCGAGATGTTGGTCAGTGACGGCAGAGCCGAGACTGCGCTGAATCTGCGCTTCGTGGTGTCGGGAACGAACTCGACCAGCCCGATCCGTGCCACGTCAGCGGCAACTGAGGCAGCGATGGCCGAACTCAGGCCGTCGAGTACGACGAGCAGGACACCGCCATTGCGCCAGGGAGCGACGACGTCTCCGAGGATTCGTTCGATTCCAATGACTGATTCGCCGAGCGTTGCAGCGGGCCCGTTGCTCAGTGCTTGGGAAAGCCGGTCGGCTGCGTGGCCGTCTCGTGCCGTCCGACGTGCTGCGACCTGTTGAGCAAGAGCAGAGTAGGCCGAGGAGACGACGGGGTCATCTGATGCGCTCCATATCGCGCCCAGCGCAGCATCAACCCATGCGCCGTCGCGGGTCTGGAGGTCGATGTCGTCGGCTAGATCAACGGTGGTGGGCTCATCCGTGGCGAGCCAGCGGTGCAGCCGGACGGCCATGTCCGGAGCGGTCGAGACTGCGGCATCACGGTGGCGATGAATCGCCGTGAGCGCTTCCTCCACGTCTCCCGTGCCTTCCAGCGACGCTGCGAGCGCACGTACACGAGCGCGATACCCTTGGGTGAGGACGGCGGACCGTTCCGCTCCTGCGGGCCAGCCGATGTCGGCCAGGAGCGCTTCGGCTTGCTTGAGTGCCACGGTGACGTCATTGCTGGCGTCCGCGCCGGCACGCAGGACGATCGCTTTGGCGATCCGGGCGGCCGCCTTGGCAGTCTCGACCGGAACAGGGCTCTGACCTGTGTGCCGCTCGATGCGGACCCGCGCCGCGGCTTGGTGTTCGTCGGCGACTGATCCGTCGTCTGGCCAGAGCACGTCGAGTACGAGGGAGACGGCCAACGGGGTCACGAACTCGGTCTTCTGCGCGATCGTGAGAGCCAAGGCGCCAGGGGATCCGACGCCTGCCTCGACCCAGTCGATCAGGTGGCGTCGCAGACCCGGGTCTATGGAAGACCAGCGGCTGCGGACGTCACCTCGTCCGAGCGTTGACATCAGCACGGTGGAGTCAAGCTCGGTGGACAGATCGAGCCCGAGGATGGAGTTGAGCAGGCTGGATACGGCGAAGGTGTCGCTGACGGCGACCTCTGCGGTCTTCGGCCACCCGCCGACCGGCTGATGGTCGAGCAATGCTGTGGCAGCCCAGTCGAGCCGGCGCAGTTCACGACTGACTTCGCGGGCCTCGAACAGTCGTGGGATGGCCTGCCACTCATCGGGCATCTGTATGTCGTTCTTGTACGCCCGCGACAACACCGCGTTGCCGAGATCGCTGCGCGCACGGTCGGTGAGGATGATCGCGTAGTCGTCGGGTGCCATGTTGGTGAGGAAGTCGAGGATCCCCAGCTGGGATACACCCGGGACCACTCGGACGACGCGGTCCCTGACTGTGAGATCGCCGCCAGTCCATTCCGGTTTGGCTCGCAGCACGAGTGCACGTTCGGGCTTGGTGGACCCCACGAGGTCAGCCGCCTTCTGCAGAAGCATGGCCTTGGACACCCCGACTGCCCGGGTGGTGCTGTCGGCGACCGAGGGAGTCACTCCCATCTCCAGTCGACTCGGAGATTCTTGCCCTCAACCGGGGCCTGGAGTTCTTCGACGAGTTTTTGGGCGAGGTCGTCAATCTGTGCGGCGAGTCTCAATTCCAGCGTGTGGGTTTCTTGCGCCCGGCGCTCGGCCTCAGCCTTCCGGCGCTCGAGATCTTCTCGTTCCCGCTCAAATTGTGCCCGTTGCTTCGCAAGAGCAGCTTCCTGCTCGGCGATGCGCTTCTGTTGATCGGCGACGCGTGCCGCCTGCTCCTCTGCACGTCGTTTCGCCGCTGCAGCGGCTTCGTCGGCCTTCCGCTGGGCGTCCTCGTTGGGAGCCGGCGCAGGCTTCCTGGCTACCAGTACACGCGTCACTTGCTCAGATGCTGCACTCAGCACCGGCTTCAGCGCTTCGTGCAGTTCCTCATGTGCCGCTGCTGTCTGCAGCGCTGACAATGCCTCGTCGGCGTCATCACCGCCCAGCGTGGGCAACTGGTCGATGAGCGTCCATTGCGCACCGTCAATAGCCGCTGCCACTGCGGCGGCCGACGCGATGGACTTGCCCAGAGCGGGCAACTCGCTCGGCAGATCGAACTCGGCAAGTACGCGCACCCGGTCAAGTGCGGTCTCGGCCCTGCCGACGGCGGCGAACAAGTCCACGGCGCGACGGGCTGACACGAGCCGCGGGCTCGTCTCACTCAGACCGAGCACCTCAGAGTGTTCCGACAGCGCGGTGGCCAGTCGGGTCACGCCAGGCGCGAATTCCTTGACCTTGTCCGCGTACTTGCCGAGCCTCTCGACCGCCGCGTTGGAGAGGTGATACTCGTTGCCGCCCACACCGAAGAGGGCCTTGGCGCGTGCCACCGCGGTCCCCCACTCGTCCTCCGTCGGGAGGACCGGCTCATGAAGCACCATCTCGGGAACCAAGGAGCCAATCGTTGGACTAGAGACGAGGCTGCCGAGCCGCTTGAAGATCCGATCGGTCATCGCAGCCCACGCCAAAATGAGCAGATCTTCGGCATCCTTGGTCATCCCGAAATCGACGAGGGAATCACGCAGTTCGCCGACGGTGACGTCGCCTCCGGCGGCGGCCTTGGTGAACTCGTCGTTCCAGCGGAAGTAGGTCGCCGAGAGGACGTAGGTGACCTCGGCGAGCTTGCCGACGCCGTAGCCGTCGACGACCCGACGCACCTTGGTTGCCGTGGGCCGGTCGACCTGCTCGATCCGGCCGCCTGCGGCCATGGCCTTGCGAGCGAGGTCGAGCACAGCGGCGAAGTCACTCTTCTTCACCTCATCGGTGGCCCGGTCAACCGTGGGGTGGCTTGGGTAGCGGGCATCGAGTGCGCCACCGAGCGCTGCCTCGGCTGCCGCGGTGAAGGTCGACGTCGACACCTTTAACGGGTCATATCCGACCGCAAGGGTCTCGAAGTTTCGACCGTCTGGCACCTTCGCGCCGATCTGATCGTCGCGTACGGCATCGATGCCGTACGCCTGACGCAGAGCACCGATCACCTGCTCCCGAAGTGATGAGGCCTGGTTCTGAAGTTGGTTGCGGGCTGGCTCACGGTCGGCGACCGGTAGCGAGGTCGAGTACTGATCAAACCGGCTGCCGGTGAGCAGGTAGTCGAGCTTGACCAGCTTGCCGACGTCATCCATCCGCGCGCTGGTGAGGAAGTTCGGGAGCCAAACGACGGTGTCCGTCACGAACTTGTCGTGTTTGAGGTCCTGGATGCGCACAAGGTCATCGCTAGGCCCGTGCTGGGCGTGGTCATCGAACGGATAGTCGACGACCAACTTCCACCGGTTTCCCTCGGCTTGAAGCAGAGAGTTAGGCATCGTCTGCGGGTCACGAAGATTGCCGAAGACCACATCGACATCACGCCTCTGCCCGCGCCACACGTGCGAGAACGCATACTCGCTGCCGATGGCACCGGTCGCCGCGGCACCCACCTGGTCGACCAGCAGATCGCGGATCAAGCGCCGCCGGTTCGCTTGGGTGTCCTCGGTATCGACGTGCACCAGGATCGAGTCGAAGTCGATGCCAGTCAGCGTCAGATTGATGATCGGATCGGCGCCCTGCCCGACCGTGATCTCTCCGAACTCGCTGGCCCACTGCTTGACCTGAGTCGCCAGCTGGGTCGCTTCCTGGCCCGGAATCATCGACTTGACCGAGCCGAAGTTGAGTGCTGCGATCCGGGACGCTGTGAGGTCCTTGAGTGAGGTCGCTCCCGGCGCGATCGCCGCAACTAGCAGAGTCTTGGCGATCCGATCGTCGCGCCGGAAGGCGTGGTCGCGGGCCGATCCGTCGGCGCTTGCCTCGGTGAGGCTGTGCTTGTTGAGCAGGTACGGTCGCATCTTCTGTTGGTAGAAGGTGCGGGCGGACTTGAACACGGACTTCATGTCGTCGGTGAGCGGCTCGGCATTGCCGAGCACGACCTCCTCGAAAAGGTCTCCGACCCCGATGACGTCACCGACCGTGAGTTCGTCGCGGCCGTGTGAGAGCAGCTCACTCATGATCTTCAGGGCCGTGCGCTCGCGCTGCATGATTGCCGACAGCGCGATCATCGCGTCCACCAACGCCGGTGAGAAGGGATAGACCTTCTCGAAGTCGACGCCGCTCGATCCGGCCTCGTCAGTGAGGAGGTGCTTGTAGGCCGTCGGGTTGGCACGGACCTTCGAGATCGCAGCGTTGATCGCCGACTTGCCAGCCGGGCTAGAGGGGACCAGGAGTCGCTTCTGGACGATCTCGGGCAGGTCAGCTGCAGGCAGAGTGATCCGCTCGAAACGGCCCTCCCACCATTGGAAGGAGTCATCGAGCGCCACGCGCTCGGCACCGCCAGCGCCGCCTCCCAGGAAGTCCTTCAGGTTGCGCTGGCGGGCAACGAAGGAGACCAGTGGGATCGGCAGGGTTCCACCGCCAGTTTCGACGAGCTTCGCAACCTTCTCGGTCTCGGTGGAGATGAAAGTGCTGTCAGACAGATGCCCGGAGAGCCAAAGAACGAGTTCGTCGAGGAAAAGCACGACACCGTCGTAGCCAAGGCTCTTGGCGTGTTCGGTCATCGCCTGCAGGCCCGAGGACATATCGAGCCACTTGCCTGCGACCTCAACCGAGGAGAAGTAGTGCTTGATCAGTTCAGCAGTGATCCTCATCCGTTCCGGATCGGTGGGCGCTGAGTGACGCGCAGCGTCATAGCTTTCGGGGGTGACGCCGCCACCGAAACTTCCCCAGCCACCCCCGGCGCTTGAGGCGAACGGCTCGAAGAACCTCTCGTCACCCATCCGAGCACGCCAGGCGTCGGCGTCGGCCCATAGCGCGTCGGACCGGTGGAGCACAGGCGGGAGCGCGTCGGGGTGCTTCTTCTTGATCGCCTTGAGGTAACCACCAAAGAGCGCGGACTCGACGCTCTCGGCACCCACGAAGTGATAGTCAACGGCCAGTAGGTTGCGGTCGAGGACGGCACTGTAGGTCGCAATCTCATCCTGAAGCCCCGGCAACGCACGTGCACGCGTATTGCCCGTCAGCAGCAGGTGAAGGACAGCCATGAAGTGCGACTTACCGGCACCAAACGAGCCATGGACGAAAGTTCCTCGGGCACTGGTGTTCTCGAAGGCCGAACGCACAAGCTCAAGCCCGTCACGGAACGCAGCCGCGATCCCGGGGGTGACGACGTAGTCGTTGAGAGTTTGCTCAGGCTGGTCCTGCGCCTTGTCGATCTGCAGGACGAAGTCGGCGTCGTGCACCGCCTCCGGGATGTGGATCGCATTGCGGAGCGGCAAGGACAGTTCAGAGTCAACCACGGTTCAGATTCTCCCCTACGACTTCTTTGCTCGGCGGCCACGCGTCGGAGCCGGCGGCACCCACTCAGTGACTTCCTCACGCGTGGCTTCCAGACGCCCGAGTTGGTGATCGATGATGCCGCTGATCGCATCGGCCGGGCTCACACCGAACGACGCGTCGATCTCGGAGTGCCACTGGTACACCCACGGTTCGAGTTCAACAAGACCAGCAACCATCTGCGTCAGCAGGTCATCCTCAGCGCCCAACGCGTCTTGGACCGGGAACTCCCGAGCCAGCGCGAGCGCCTGATCCCTGTAATCCCAGCCAGCCCACCCGAGCACGACTGTCGAGTCACCTTCACGGCCAAGTCCTGGATACAGGATGAACCGTTCCTTGGGTACATCGAGCTTTCCGCGCGCCTTCCAGTACTCGGGCCTCCGAAAGTCGGGGGTCGAGTACTTCGGCGGCACTGGGATATCGACCTTCTCCCCCGCGTCCTCACGTCGCTGCAAGTCCCAGACCTGCTGCCACGTTCGGAACTTCTCCAGCCCGGCCCCCTTGTAGCGGTGGGCGGCTAGGTAGGGAACTGCCTCCGCCGTCACCAATGACCCCACCACCTTCGTGAGATCTGCTTCAGAGTCGCCGGTCAATACCTCCACGAGTTCGCGCAGAATCGAATCGCCCTTCACTGCGTCAGCGAGCTCAGCGACCGACCGAGCGAGCGGCCCTTGACCATCGCGCCAAAGGCCAACAGGCTCCAACCGATCGAGAATCGCATCCTTAACGGCTGACTCGATCTGAGCCTCCCATGTGGGAGCCGACCAGCGTCGCTTAAACTCGGGCCCTTCCAGGAGTCTCAGCACTGGGTTCTCTTCGATCAGAGCGAGCCGCTTCTCCACAAGATCCGCGTATCCCGTCGGCCACTCCTGCGACACCACTGTTGTTGGTTCGCTCCCGGTCCGCCGGAACCAGGCCGTTTGCACCTCACCTGCTTCGAGCCTGCGCGCCAAGGCAATCTCGAAAGCCCGGCCGCCGAGGTGAAGCATGTCCTTATCACGACCCGTGGCCTCGACTACCTCATCGATCAGACCAAAGAGACGATAAACCTCCCAGTCCAGTTCTTCCTGCTCGAAAATCATCTGCTGGCGCACGAGGTTCCATTCGCGCCGCGCCTCTTCAAGTGACGCGGAGAGCGCTTCGCCTGCACCGGATCTCAGCCAGGTCGCCACCCGGTACGCAGGGGCAGTGCGGTGCATCGTGTGCGCCAGTGAATCTAGGCGACGGCCGCGCACCAAGGGGAGTGCACGCGGCAGAGGGAACTGCTCCATTTTTGTTCCAGTGAACTCGTACGAGTCGAACGCAGGATCCCCAGTTACCCTCGCTCCCTTTGTGTCAGTGGAGTCTCCCTTGTTGTGACTCACTTGTTTCATCCAAAAGCACGCCGTTGAACTGTTAAGCAGGCCGATCAAGGCGAGATGATCATCTTCCGTGGCTGTCGCAGGAAGCTTGATCACCGGAGCGGACTTGTTGAATAGATTGCCGCCGCGCTCGAGGGCGAAATGATTGTGCGTAGAAACGAACGAGTAGGTCAACAGGAGGTCATTTGAATGTTTTCCGGGCTGGAAGATCGCATGGTCATACCAACGCAGCCCCCGCTGGTCTGGCGTCTTTCCGAAGAAAACAGCCGATTGAAGAAGCTTTCGGAACGGCCAGACATGCTGAAAAGCGGCGGGCAACGGCTCCAACGGCGAACCCGACTCGCTCGTTGGCAAGAATGCGACGGATCGGGCATCAAACCTGTAGTCCCGAACAACATCGCCTTCAACAAACGGTCGGCATTGCGACGCGATCTTCTTTGTTACTGCCACCCTCTCTGGCATCAGGAACACGTCGTCGTTACCGGTGATATCAGAGAATCCTGCTTCCGCCATCACCGAACCGAGCTTGCGCGCACCCGCTTCCTCCAGTAGTTCGCGCAGTTCGGCGGCACCGCCCCCGCCGAGAGACCAAGGGTGACTACTGAGGATTGAACGTTCGAGATCGACGACAGACACGAACTTGCCGTTGAATCCGGGCTGGTCGAGGTGGCTGACGATCTCGGTCCAAACTTGACCCGTCGCCGGGTCGGCGGGTTGACCAGGTTCGCCGCGAATGCCGAGGACGGCCCGGACCTGTTCGTCCACCGGGCGGCGCCGACGACCAACGATAATGACGGTCGGGGTGCCGTGGCCGGGAATGTATGCGCCCGAGCTGTCAACAACGGTCAACAGGTCGACGGGGTTTCCGAGATGGAAGCCAGCAAGAAACTCTTCGATGAGCTTCTTTCCGAACTCACGCTTCATGAAGGAGTTCGCGGTGATCTGACCCGTATACCCAGCACCTCGGTTTTGCTCGCCCTTGATAGCGAGCCGGAAGAAGAGTTCCATGAAAGGGGCGGACAGCGCGTATTTACGGGCCGCCGTCGAGTACGACCGTCGATACAGCGCGTTGAGCGCTTTGTCCTTGACCGTGATGTAAGGCGGGTTGCCGACGACGACGTGGTACTGGCCCGGCTGGAGGATGCCTGCGTACTCCTTGAGGTCTTCACCGTCGTAGAAGTAGGTCTCAGTCTCTTCGCCGTCGAACTGGAGGGCTTGCGGCGCTCCACCAGTCTCGCCGAGCAATGAGTCGCCAATGGCGAGGTGGAAGCCGAGGTTCGACACGCCGACGAGGGAGCGCTCCCCCATGGCAAGAAGACCCGCCACAGTGAGCCGGAACCGGGCGATGGCGACGGCGAAGGGGTTGAGGTCGACGCCGTGGATGGAGTCCATGGCCCGACGTACGTGTTCCTTCGCGTCGAGCGCGGGGGCGTCGGCCTGCCATTGGGTGACGAGGCGCTCGAAGGCGCCGAGGAGGAAGTGGCCGGAGCCGCAGGTGGGGTCGATCAGTTTGAGGCCGTCGAGACCGAACTCTTCCAGCGCTGGTGTCAGGGTCTGGTCGAGGATGAACTCCTCGACGAAGACAGGGGTCTGCAGCAGCGCGTAGGTCTTGCGGGCGTGCTCGGACAGGTCTTGGTACAGATCGCCGAGGAACCGGGTGTCGAGGTTGGCATCGCTGAAGTCGTGGACAAGAACCCCACTGCTGTCGGTCTGACGCCAGAAGTCGATCAGCTCTGAGGCTCGTTCGGCACTGATGTCGGCGGTCCAGACGGGGTTGTGCTTCTCATCGACGAGAGCCTTGCCGGCCGGCTGGGCTGCGAGCACACGAAAGGCTTGTCGGAGCCAGTCGCGGCGGTTGTGGGTCGGGTTCTCACGGAAGTAGGCGGTGAGGTTCTCTTCGGCTCGTGCCGTGCGGTCACCCGGCCCGGCAATCCAACCGATGGGAACCGGTTGCCCGTCAATGCGAGCACCGCTCAGCAGGTCGTTGTCCTCACAGAAGCGGACAAAGGTCATCGAGATCAGCCAAGCAACTGCTGCCTGGTCAACCTCGTTGTCGCGCCACACGACCCACGAGTGGCCGGTGCGCTCTCGTTTGCGGGCCTCGGCGTACTCCTCCTGAAGGCGGGCACCCCAACGGTCGGACGTGTCGTCGGCACGAGCGCGCAGGTCTGCCTGGACCAGCTTGAGTTGAGCCTTGAGGTCTTTGAGGAGCGCGGCGGACTGGATCACAGGGACGGGGCTTCTTTCGGGAGTTCGGAGGGCAGGGTGAGCCAGCCGCTCGGGCCGATGGGAACGGGGTTGCCGCCAAGCATCGGAACGGTCTGGCTGGCTTGCATGGCGACGAGGAGCCAGCGGGCTGCGGGACGGTCGGTGCCGACGTCGAGGAGGGTGGCGAGCAGGTGGCCCATGCCGTAGCGCTGGAGTGGGCCGGCGTGGGTCAGGAGGACTGTGCGATCGGTGGCGAGAGTGTCGTTCCAGCGCGGTTCCACGGCCGATTGGACGAGTCTGGTGAGGTTAGCCCAATCCGAGCCTTCACGAGTCTTCGCATCAGCGCCGACGACGAACCCCCAGTCGATGCCGTGTGAAGCTGCCGTCTCCTTCGTCGCTTCGACGATCAGGTGGGCCACATCAATCGTGTCGACCTGGAAGGTGTCCGCCAGCTCGCGGGTCTGGCGTAGGTAGCGGCTGGGTGGGACACAGAGCGTGAGAGCGCTGCGGCGGCTCAGCGAGTCGCTGAGCCGTCCGACGACCTCAGCGCCGGGGGTGGCCACCACCGTCGTGCCGAACATGGTGGTGGTGCCGGTGAAGGTGGTCGGTCGGGTGCTGGCGGGCTCATAGATGCCGTCGCGGCGCACCATGCCTGGCAATGCTGCTTCAACCAGCGGGTCGAGTTCGTGGCTGTGCGCTGGAAGCGCCACGCTCGGGAATCGGGCCTGCACCGAGCGTCGGACTGCTGCCTCTGAGATCTGTCGGCCCGGCTTGCCGCTCAGCGCCAGTTCAACGGCGGTCTGCGTTGGGAGTGTCGTGGGATAGAGCTCATCGAAGCCGGACAGCTCGGCCGTCTCGCTGGCGTCCGCTGCGAGTCGGACCAGGCGCCGGTCATCAATCATGACCGGACCCGCGGGAGTGTCGGCGACCTCGCTCCTCAGCGCCTGGGCCGCCACCGCGTATGGAACGACACGGGCGTCGCCAACCAAGGCATCGGCGGCCCGGCCGAGCTCGGCAGCTGCGTCGATGAGCACATCTGCCAGCGGGAAGTCGCGACCGGTCTCGTCGGGGTCGATGCCTTCATGGAGGGCAATCAGTGCTGGCCGCTTTGCGCTTCGACGCAAGTCGAAGGCGGGCTCGGACTCGCGGGCGTCGTACTCAAATACGAGGCGGAGCAAGGCGGCGGACTGGCGTGTGCGCTCTCCCCCGTCCAACAGCGATCCGCGTTGGGCAGCCAAGGCGAGGGCAAGCGCGGAGACCGTCGTCACGCGACCCTGCCTGGCCAGAATCGCGACAGTGTCCTCATGGACGCCGGCGAGTTCCTTCTTCTTCGCCCACTTCGCGACCGCGCGGTCGAGGATGTCGGCGACCTGTTCGCGTGTCTGCCCCAGTGACTGAGCAACCTCAGTGACCGCGGGCCAACCCGGATGGGACCCTGCCGCCTCGGGCGTGAGCCCCAGGAGGCCGTCGACCACTGCACGATCAGAGCCGTTCAAGGGGTCAAGCAGGTCGACAAGAACTCGTTCAACACCGCGCTTGGCAACGACGGCGTCGTCGACCTCCGTCGGAACGCTCAGCCTGGCGCGCCACTGCTTGATCCGAGCCTGAATCTCCTTGCGGTAGGACTCGCCCAACCCGCGAATCGAGTTGATCTTGGTCGGGTGGACACCAAGCAGTCCACCAACGGTGGTGACATCGAGACGTGACGCTGCGGACCGTGCACGTGCTGAGAGACCTGACTTCTCGAGCAACGTGTCGAGACCGGCGGCTTCTGCCAACTCCTGGTTCGCTTCCGCTGTCTCGTCCCCCGAGTCGAGGGTTGCAAAGATCTCATGCCAGGCCGTCGCTAGATCGTCGGCGCTGCTGAACCGTGACTTGGCTTTCGGGTGCAGTGCCTTGCGGAAGAGCTGGGCGAACTGCGCCGCGACGGCCGGCTCGAAGGCGGTCGGCTCAATCACTGGAGCGTCATCGGGACTCAGCGGTTGACTGTGCCCAGACCCCCACCAAGGGAGACCCCCGGTGGCCATCTCGAAGAGTGTGGCCGAGACGGCGTACAACTCGGCAGCCCGGTCGTAACGCTTCCTCGGCCCACGCCCGAGGTACGGGTCGAGGTAGCCCGGTGTGCCGGAGGAGATGTTGTCGACGCTTTCGTCGGACAGGGAGAAGTCGAAGAGGACGAGGGAAGGTTTCCTGGTGCCGGGGTCAGGGATGATGCCCAGGTTGGCGGGCTTGATGTCGCGGTGGAAGAACCCCTTGGTCTCCAAATAGGCCATGGCATCGAGCAGATCGCCGCCGAACTGCTGGAGCTGACCAAGTGTCGAGCGGCCCTCCTTCGCCAAGCGGACAGCGAGGGTCTCCTTGCCTGCGTCGCTCAAGAGCAAGGCCCGGCGGCCAGCGATGTCGAGGGGGCCGTCGAGGAGTCGAACGATTCGTTTGTGATCGAGGGCTCGCAAGATTTCGCCCTCTGCCTTCAATCGCTTGTCCGCAGAGGGGGTGCGTGAGACCTTGAGAATGACCTCACGATCAGAGTCCGCAGAGTCCATGTCGTTGACCGCGAAGGCGACACCCGTCGAGCCTTCGCCCCGGCGCGCGAGGACCAGGAACCGATCGGCAATGGCGTCGCCGCTCTGGGCGTCGAGGGGATCTTCAACCTCAGTGGGTGTCTCAGCTGCGTCGACCTTGCGAACCTCATCCCAGGCGACCTGCAGGTAGTCGAGCACCTCGGCCATGGTGGACGGACGGTCTGTCTCGGCTGCACTCGTGATGAGGACGACTACTTCTGCGATCTCGTCTGGGATACCCCCTGCGACCGAGCGAGGATCGAGAGCCCTCTCCTGGGTGAGCTTCTGCTCAAGATCAACGAGGTTCTCCGCTGGCGGTCGGCCGGTGAGAATCAGGTGTGCGACAGCCCCGAAGCCGTAGATGTCGAGCGGGATTCCTGGGAGGTTGTCGGACGGGACCCGTGCTTCGGGGGCGAGGTAGATCCAGTCCTCGTGCGCTGCGGTGCCCAGGATGTCAGTGACACCGGCACTGATGGTCGTCCAGCGAGTCTCGGAGCTGCTGGATCGGTCCTTCTGGCCTGAGTACCAATCGCGGATCGAGAGCCGCGCTCCGCTGTTCTTGGTCTCCTTGCTGTTGGCCCGACGCACCCAAATGCGCTTGGGCCCCAGCGCACGGTGGATGAGATGACGCTGATGGGCGAACCGGATGGTCTCGCCCAACCGAATGACCATGGCGATGCGTTGCTCGAAGGACAGGTCAGGTTGGGAGGCGATGTAGGCATCGAGAGGCTGCTCGGACTCGTCATACTCGAACACCAGCGCCGGACCGTCGTCGGTCTTCTTGAACTCCGTCGGGACGTCGATGCCGTCGTGACGAATGCCGTAGGTGAGTTGGTATTCGCGCTGGGCGAGGTCCTCGATGCGTTGCCGGTCGCTCGATGACGCCTTCGGCGGCAGATCGCGAAGCCGCAGCCGCAACTTCACCCCGCTCAGATGCGGGTTGTCGACCAGGACGTCCTGCCAGTCCGGTCCTTCAGCGATCGGTGTGGAGTCAGCGACCTTGTAGTCCCCCACCATTCGCGTCTTGGGCGTCGCCTTGAATCCGGCTGCCTCGCACAGTGACCGAATGGCCTTGGCGCGCTGCCAGTCGATGACGTGGTGTGGGTTGCTGGGAAGCTCGGTGAGGAAAGTGCTGAGCCTCTGGAGCGCGGGCTTGGCCTTGACCTCGAAATTGTCCATCGCGAGGACGCCCAACGTAGCTCGCTCTTCGAGCTCAACGACGCTGCTGCGCCCGTGAAGGACCACCTTGGACTGAAGGAACGGCACCTGCTTGCGCGCCGGTTCGTTGGGGGCGACGTCCTTGAGGAGCTCAGCGAGCCGCTTCGCCTTGCGGTCCGTGGCCAGCCAAGGGTTCTCCACGTTTCGCGAGTTGTGGAACCACCGTTGGGTGTTGCCGACGATGCGGCCGTGCCACCCCTTCAGCTCGACCACCCACAGGCCAGAACGCGTCAGCAGTAGGACGTCGATCTCGCCCGAACGACCGCTGTTGTCGATGAACGTCAGGTTCACCCAAGCAGTCGTGATGCCGTCCTCAGGCAGCAGCTCTCGGAAGGCGTCAAGCGCCGCTTCCTCCGCTGGCGTCGCGGGCGGCCCCATCACGATCCAGTGGGGGAAATCTGCCTTCATTTTTCCTTGACTCGACTCGTCGCCAACCGAGGCTGGCTGCGGGTGTGACTGACATTGCTCATGTTTTCACATACGGCCGACAATTTCGGGGGATCCTCCGCCGCGGCTAGAGCGGATCGATCCAAGTGTCCTCGTCGCGGTCATCCCACGCCGACCCGGACGAAGACCGCCTCTGCGGTTCCTGACCGAACTGATTGAGGATGGCCAGCGCCTCCTCCTGCGTCAGCGACCGCAGCGACGGCACCTTTCGCCCGCCGGCAGCCTCAATCGCGGTCTGCCGCTCGACCATTGAGGTCAGCCCTCGGGCGTCGAGCGCCTTGCGTAAGAGGTCGATCTGCCAGTCGCTGGCTGGAGGCGCCGTCGACTGAGCCACCGGCTCCGGGGTTGTCGGCTCGTCGCCGAACAAGGAGAGTTCATCTGACACACCCCAAGGCTATGCGCCGTGGAACTCCGCCCGCCGACGAGATCGCACCGAATGGGCGATCACGCGCCGTGCGCTGGCCGCTGTTGATGCCACGCCCACCCGCGCGAACTTGATCATGTTCCACGCGCACAGGAGTGCGAGCGGGTCGAGCCAGCCGGGTCCACGGGAGTCGATGATCGAGGTCAGCCGGGCCCCGGGGAAACCACCAACACCGCTGAGACCGGGAAGGCGAGCCGTTGACGGCCAGGATCGCGCAGCTTGCGGATGAGGATGTTGGTCGGCGAGTAGGCATCGAGGTAGGCGTGGGCTGGCGCGGCCAGGCGGACCGAGAGCATCAGAATCATGGCGTTGTTCCCTTCAGACGAGCTGGTGTCGTCTCTTCGGGATAACGCAGGAGCCCCGTGCCGTGAGCAACATTCTCGGGGCACCGTGCCGAGATGCTGAATCGAGTCATACCGAACAGGTAGGCGCACCTGTCCGAAAGCACCCGAGAACCCCCGAGGGCGACCGCGTACAGATCGACTTTCTCGGGGAAAGTGCTGGGTAAATGCTGGGAGGCCATGTTCCGGACCCTTCAGAAGGATTCGGAACATGGCCTCTGACCAGTGCTTACTGGTGGAGGTGAGGGGACTCGAACCCCTGACCCCCTGCATGCCATGCAGGTGCGCTACCAGCTGCGCCACACCCCCAGCTTCGTTCCGCTCCGTTCCCGGCGCTTCCCGACGACCAGAACATTAGCCCACTGCGAACGAGTTGTGAAATCGGGGGTCCCGTCAGGCGTTCGGAGCCCGCAATCCGTAGGCCACCAAGCGCATCAGCGCCGGATCGTCGGCACGTTGCTCGAGCACGGCGACGCCGCAGTTGGGCAGCACCCGCAGCTGGTTGAGGTCGAGCGGCATGCCGGTCAACGCCAGCACCGCCGTCCGGATCGCGGTGCCGTGCGACACGACGACCGCCGTCTCCCCCTGCCCGAGGGCAGCGAGGATCTCCGGCGCCACGCCACGCAGGCGCACCGCGACGACCTCGGGCGTCTCCGCACCGGGAACGACCGAGAAGTCGCCGCCCTGGAACGCGGCGTACTCCTCGGCGAACCGCTCCTGGTAGTCGTCGAGGAAGATCCCGGAGCGCTCCCCCAGGTCGAACTCACGCAGCCGCTCGTCGCCGACGACGTCGAGACCGGACTCCTTGGCCACGTAGGCCGCCGTCTGCCGAGCGCGCGCCAGATCGCTGCTCCACAACTGGGAGGCACCGAAGCCCGCGACCCAGGAGCCGGCCGCCGCGGCCTGCTCGTGCCCGGCGTCGTCGAGCTCGATGTCGGTATGCCCCTGCACCCGTCGGGCGAGGTTCCACGCGGTCTGGCCGTGCCGCAGCCAGACCAGACGCCGGCTCATGCCTCGGAGCCGCTGTCGCCCTCAGCAGCGGCGGGGCGGGTCAGGTTGAGCTCGATCACCGGGCAGTCGCGCCACAGCCGCTCGAGGGCGTAGAACTCGCGCTCCTCGTCGTGCTGCACGTGGACGACGATGTCGCCGTAGTCGAGCAGCACCCAACGGCCCTCACGGTGGCCCTCGCGGCGGATCGGCTTGGCGTCGAGCTCACGCAGCTTGTCCTCGATCTCCTCCACGATGGCGCGGACCTGGCGGTCGTTGCCGGCCGAGGCGAGCAGGAAGGCGTCGGTGATCGACAGCTGCTCGGAGACGTCGAAGGCGACGATCTCCTTGGCCAGCTTGTCATCCGCGGCCGCGGCAGCGACCTGGATCAGGTTGAGGGCGTAGTCGGTGGCAGTCATGAGGTGGGCTCCGCAGGGTAGAGATCGTGCTTGGCGATGTACTGCACCACGCCGTCGGGCACCAGGTACCAGACAGGCTCGCCGCGCTGCTTGCGCTGGCGACAGTCGGTCGAGGAGATGGCGAGCGCCGGGATCTCCACGAGGGTGACCCTCTCGGACGGGATGTCGGCCAACATCTCCTCGTCGAGCTCGTAGCCGGGGCGGGTACAACCCACGAACCTGGCCAGCTCGAAGAGCTCCGGCGCATCGCGCCAGGTGAAGATGTTGCCCAGCGCGTCGGCGCCGGTGATGAAGTACAGATCAGCATCGGGCAACCGCGTCTGGAGATCACGCAGGGTGTCGATGGTGAAGGTGGGTCCGTCCCGGTCGATGTCGACGCGCGAGACGGTGAAGCGTGGGTTGGCCGCGGTCGCGATCACCGTCATCAGATAACGGTGCTCGGCGTCCGAGACCTCCCGGTCGGCCTTCTGCCAGGGTGCTCCGGTCGGGACGAAGATGACCTCGTCGAGATCGAACCACGACTGAACCTCGCTGGCAGCGACCAAGTGGCCGTGATGAATGGGATCGAACGTCCCACCCATCACGCCCACGCGACGGCGAGCCGAGGTTGGCTCAGCTGTGCTCACGCCCCGCGCCGAACATGATCAGCACGACGAGGAGTGCAAGCAGGATGCCCAGGGCGATGCCGCCCACAGCGTAGGGGCTGAGGGTGGGCTCGCCCGAGGACTCGGAGGCAGCAATAACGAGCGTGGAGATCGACATGGCTCGAATCCTAGTGGATGCGTCAGCGGACGTGACCGGCGCCGGTCACCACGTACTTGGTGCTGGTCATCTCCGGCAGCCCCATCGGGCCACGGGCGTGCAGCTTCTGGGTGCTGATCCCGATCTCGGCACCGAACCCGAACTCGCCGCCGTCGGTGAACCGGGTGGAGGCGTTGACCAGCACGGCAGCCGAGTCGACCCGTGCCACGAACCTGCGCGCGGCGGCCTGGTCCTCGGTCACGATCGCGTCCGTGTGCCCGGTCGAGTAGCGCCGGATGTGCTCGATCGCCTCGTCGACCGACTCGACCACGCGGGCCGAGATCTCCGCGGCGAGGAACTCGGCCGCGTACGCCTCCTCGGTGACGGCGACCACGCCGTCGTACTCGCCGAAGCGCTCGTCGCCGTGGATCAGCACCTGCTTGTCGTGCAGCGCCTCGATCACCCGCGGCAGGAACTCATCGGCGATGTCGGCGTGCACCAACAGCGCCTCGGCCGCGTTGCAGACGCTGTTGCGCTGCGTCTTCGAGTTCAGCACGATCGCCAGCGCCTGCTCGAGATCGGCCGCCTTGTCCACGTAGACGTGGCAGTTGCCGGTGCCGGTCTCGATCACCGGCACCGTCGACTCCTCCACGACGCTGCGGATCAGTCCGGCGCCACCACGCGGGATCAGCACGTCGACCAGGCCACGGGCCCGCATCAGGTGCTTGACCGAGTCGTGGCTGTCGCCGGGCACCATCTGCACCGCGTCGGCCGGCAGACCCGCGCCCTGCACGGCCTCGCGCAGGGCGGCGACGATGGCCGCATTGCTGGAGCGCGCGCTGGACGAGCCGCGCAGCAGCACCGCGTTGCCGGACTTCAGGCAGATCCCGGCGGCGTCAGCGGTGACGTTGGGGCGCGCCTCGTAGATCATCCCGATCACGCCGAACGGCACGCGGACCTGGCGCAGCTCCAGACCGTTGGCCAGGGTGCTGCCGCGGACCACGTCGCCGACCGGGTCGGGCAGCGCGGCGACGTCGCGCAGCCCCTTGGCCATGCCCTCCAGCCGGGCCTCGTCGAGCGCGAGCCGATCGATCAGGTTGGCTCCGGTGCCGGCGTCCTTCGCCCGCTGCACGTCCTCGGCGTTGGCACGCAGGATCTCGGGAGCACCGGCGATCAAGGCCTCCGCCATCGCCGACAGTGCGGCGTCCTTGACCTGACGCGTGGCGACGGCGAGCTCGAAGCTCGCGGTGCGAGCCCTTCGGGCGACGTCGTGGACTTCCTGCTCGGTGCTCATGGTCAAAATCCTAGTCGGACGCCGCCGCGCACGGGCGCTCCGTCTGCCCAGTGGGCGCAGCACCCCAGACGCAGAACGCCG
>NZ_BAAALG010000001.1:78546-81690 GCF_039528155.1 Nocardioides dubius
AGCCCTATCTGACTTGGCTGAGCGTTCTGCGGTTCGTTCCTCCGGCAGAACTCGCTTCGCTCGTCCTACCTACGGAGCCGATCCTCGAACTCAGCCCTTGCGCTTGTTGATCTCGTCGGTCAGCGCCGGGAGGACCGTGTGCAGGTCGCCCACGACACCGAAGTCGACCAGCTCGAAGATCGGGGCCTCTTCGTCCTTGTTGACGGCCACGATGGTCTTCGAGGTCTGCATGCCGGCGCGGTGCTGGATCGCACCGGAGATGCCGTTCGCCACGTAGAGCTGCGGCGAGACGGTCTTGCCGGTCTGGCCGACCTGGAAGGTGTGCGGCTTCCAGCCGGAGTCGACGGCGGCACGCGAGGCACCCACGGCAGCACCGAGGGAGTCGGCGAGCGCCTCGACGGCGGTGAAGTCGCCACCGGTGCCACGGCCACCGGAGACCACGATCGCGGCCTCGGTGAGCTCCGGACGACCGGTCGCCTGACGCGGCTGCGAGGCCACGATCTGGGCGGCCTTGGCGGCAGCGGAGATGGTCGGTGCGAACGCCTCGACGGCACCGGCGCCGGCGACCTCCTCGGGAGCGGCCGAGTTCGGCTTCACCGTGATGATCGGGGTGCCCTTGGTGACCTTGGCCTGCACCGTGTACGAGCCGGCGAAGACGGACTGCGTGGTGACCGGACCGGCCTGCACGTCCACAGCGTCGGTGATCAGACCGGAGTCGATCTTGATCGCCAGACGACCCGCGATCTCCTTGCCCTCGGCGGAGGACGGGATCAGCACGGCACCGGCAGAGGTCTTCTCGACCAGCTGCTGGAGCACCTCGGCCTTGGGGGCCACCAGGTAGCCCTTGATCTCCGCGTCGTTGACGGCGTAGACCTTCTCGGCACCGAACTTGGCCAGCGCCTCGGCCGGGGCGTCGACCGAGCCGATGTAGACGGCCGACGGCTCGCCGAGGCGGCGAGCGATGGTGAGGAGCTCGAGGGTCGGCTTCTTGACCACGCCGTCGACGTGGTCAACCAGAACCAGAATTTCAGCCATGTTCAGACTCCTCAGATGAACTTCTTGGACGCGAGGAAGCCGGCCAGCGCAGCCGCGCCGGAGCCGTCCTCGTCCTTGACGATCTCGCCAGCGGTGCGCGGCGGGCGAGCGTTGGTCTCCTCGACGGCGGACCACGAGGCGGCCAGGCCGACCTGGCCGGCGTCGACACCGAGGTCGGCGAGGGTCAGCACCTCGAGCGGCTTCTTCTTGGCCGCCATGATGCCCTTGAACGACGGGTAGCGAGCCTCGCCGGTCTGGTCGGTGACCGAGAGCACGACGGGCAGGGTGGCACCGATGACCTCGGTGGCGGCGTCGCCGTCACGCTTCACGCGGATCTGGTCGCCCTGGGTCTCGATGACCGAGGCGAAGGTGACCTGCGGCAGGCCCAGACGCTCGGAGAGCATCGCCGGGACGACGGACATGCCGGCGTCGGTCGACGCCATGCCGCAGACGATGATGTCGGGGGTGCCGGCCTTCTTGATCGCCTCGGCGAGCACCAGGGAGGTCCCCAGCGCGTCAGAGCCGGCGATCGCCTCGTCGGAGACGTGGATGCCCTTGTCGGCCCCCATCTGCAGGGCCTTGCGGACGGCGTCAACGGCGCCGTCGGGGCCGATGCAGACAGCGGTGACTTCGCTGTCGTCGCCCAGCTTCTCCTTGATCTGGAGAGCCTGCTCCACGGCATACTCGTCGAGCTCCGAGAGGAGCCCGTCGACGCCGACACGGTCAACGGTGTTGTCCGACTCGAACCGCCGGTCGGCGGTGGCGTCGGGCACGTGCTTCACACAGACAACAATGTTCATGGTGGTTGTGGCCTGGACGGCCCCTCCTGTGCAATCGATTCCTGAGCCGCAGCGCGGCCAGCGCATCGTGAGGCTACCCGGTTAGGCCAACCTCACGGAACCGCGGTTGCGGTGTGGAACGTCACAACAAAGCAGTGATGCCCCGCCTGGAAGTTACCAGGCGGGGCACCGGCCACCGACGGGCCCTCTCAGATGGCGAAACCGCCGGCTACTGGAGAGTCACTTGACCTTGACACTGGTCGAGCTCTTGGAGCCCTTGACGTTCTTGTCGCCGGCGTAGACGGCACTGACCTTGTACTTGCCCTTCTTCAGCTTCTTCGCCACGAAGCTGGCCTTGCCGGACTTGAGCGTGAGGTTCTTGGTGACCTTCTTCTTGCCCTTGCTCACCGTCACCTTGACCTTGCCGGTGGCGGCGACCTTGGTGCCCGGCTTCACGGTCACCGTGACGGTGGCCTTCTTCTTGCCACCCTTGGCGACGATCTTGGTCTTGGAGGTGGTCTTGACGACGGTGACCGTGCCGACGCTGGCGTCCTGGCCGGCATCCTGGGCACAGGAGATGGCATACGGACTGAACACCGTCGCGGCACCCGATGCATTCTTGCCGTTCAGGTTCACGGTGAAGTCGCCGGCACTGAGGTTGAGCACCGCACCCACGCCGACGACCGCCGGAAGCTGCATCGAACCCGTCGCCACCACCGGGATCGCGCCGGAGGCCGGGACCGCAGTGACCGGGATCGTGCCCGGGAGCGGCATCGCGATTCCGTTGACGGTGCCCTGAATGGTGGCGGTTCCGTCGACCGTCGCGGCACCCACGGTGCGCAGCGTGTCACTGAGCGCGACCGGCACGTCGACAGCGGCCTTGACCGCTACCGAGCCGCCGACCGGAACGGTGGCCGGCGCCGAGAAGGTCGCAGCCATCTCCTGGTCTGCGATCACCGGGACGTCGCAGGTGTAGTTCAACGGCGCACTCGCCGCACCCGCCGGACTGAACGCACCGAGCCCGGCGACGGCGAGCGCTGCCGCAGCCCCGGCACCGGCGAACCGGCGGACCCGGCTGGACGAGGACGTCGAGGAAAGACGTGAAGACATGCTGATAGGCCTCCCAGACCATCGAACGGCAGCGCGAAGCCGCCGGAGAACCAACCGGCCTCCCTCCGAGGCCGCCCTCTTGGTACTCGCAAGTAACTAGACCATGTCTAGACGGCTTTGTGAAGGCCGTCACGCGACAAACTTGGAACGAGTTCTAGGAAGACCGAGCGGCACTCCCCCGCCCGGCACGCTCGCAGCGCGGCGGCACTAATGACGGGAG
>NZ_BAAALG010000001.1:81698-106930 GCF_039528155.1 Nocardioides dubius
GCCGTGAGGACGGTGACGCGGAGGCGTCGCTCAGGGCCGGATGATCCGCTCCAGCAGGCGGCCGACGATCAGCCAGACCACGGCGGCAAGACCCCAGTTGAAGAGCGAGTTCTTGATGTCCGCGTTGTCGCCGGTGAACTCCTTGATGCCGTTGTCCATGCTGAACAGCCCGAGGTCCAGGAAGCCGGCGCCGTCGCGCACGGCCTGCACCAATCCGTTGTCGGCGTTGGTCTTCAGCGCGTAGGTCAGCGCTCCGAGGGCAAGGACGACGGCGGCGAAGGCGCACAGGAGCCAGACCACTTGGGCCACCCGAGTGCGGACCTGCGCGAGTTGGGACTCACTCATGGCCGCACCCTAGTACGGGCGGGGCTCAGCGACCGACGAACTTGGCCTTTCCAGGGCCGTTCTCGATGAACGACTCCATGCCGATCGTGCGGTCCTCGGTGGCGAAGAGGCTGGCGAACTGCTGGCGCTCGATCTCCAGGCCGGTCTCGATGTCGACCTCGCCGCCCTTGTCGATGGCGGTCTTCGCCGCGCGGATCGCGAAGCTGGCCGCACCGGAGAACTGCTGGGCCCACTTGACGGCCTCGGCGTAGACCTCGTCGGCCGGGAAGACCCGGTCCACGAGACCGATCTCCAGCGCCTCGGCGGCAGGCACGAAGCGACCGGTGAAGACCAGGTCCTTGGCCTTGCTCGGACCGATCAGGCGGGCCAGGCGCTGCGTGCCGCCACCGCCGGGGATGACGCCCAGCAGGACCTCGGGCAGGCCGAAGGTGGCGTTGTCGGCAGCGAAGCGCAGGTCGGCCGAGAGGGCGACCTCGCAGCCGCCGCCCAGTGCATAGCCGGTCACCGCGGCCACGGTCGGCTTGGGGATCCGCGAGATCGCGCTGAAGCAGTCCTGCAGGTCGGCGGAGGCCTTGACCATGTCCGCGTAGGACATGTCGACCATCTCCTTGATGTCGGCGCCGGCCGCGAAGACCCGCTCGCCGCCGTACACCACGACCGCCTTGACGTCGTCACGCTCGGTCGCCTCGCGGGCGGCCTCGCGGATCTCGACCTGCACCTGGCGGTTGAGCGGGTTCATCTTCGGCCGGTCGATCCTGATCGTGCCGACGCCGTCGCTGACCTCGAGCCTGACGAACTCACCCATGAGAAAACACTCCTTGACCTGGTTAACGTCTGTACACCGCGGAGCCTACTGGGCGCTCGGATCGGCTCCGTGCGCACCCGGCGTCACCGCAGGTGGCGATCGTCGTTGTGCACGGCGGGAGGAGCACCCGACCAAGCCCGAGGACCGCCATGAACGACGTCGTCCACCATCCGATCTCGCGTCGCACCCTGCTCGCCGGCCTCGGCGCGGGCGCCGCCCTCGCGCTCGCCCGCTGGCCGGAGGCGTACGGCGCCTCGGCACCCTTCGTGCACGGCGTGGCCTCGGGCGATCCGCTGCCCACCCGGGTGGTGATCTGGACCCGCGTGACGCCGTCCGCGGACGCCGTTCCGGGCTCCGGGCTGGGCAGTGCGACCACCGTCGCCTGGGAGGTCTCGACCGATGCCGCCTTCACCTCGGTGGTGCGCAGCGGCACCGTCGTCGCCGACGCGTCCCGCGATCACACGGTGCACGTCGACGTCGACGGCCTGAGCCCGGCGACCCGCTACTGGTACCGCTTCTCCGCGCTGGGCGTCACCTCGCGGGTGGGACGCACCAAGACGGCGGCAGCCCTCGGCAGCCAAGCGGCGGTGCGCTTCGGCGTGGTCTCCTGCGCGAACTACGACTGGGGCTGGTTCGTGCCCTACCGCTACCTGGCCACGCGCACCGACCTCGACGCGATCCTGCACCTGGGCGACTACGTCTACGAGTACGCCCCGGGCGGGGTGCTCGGAGACTTCCCGAAGAACCCCCGCAATGCCGAGCCGCTGCACGAGTGCCTGACGCTCGCCGACTACCAGGTCCGCCACGGCTGCTACAAGCTGGAGCAGAACCTGCAGGACCTGCACGCCGCCCATCCCATGGTCGCGGTCTGGGACGACCACGAGATCGCCAACGACACCTGGCGCGAAGGCGCCGAGAACCACGACCCGGCGACGGAGGGCGACTGGGCGACCCGCGCCGACGCCGGACGGCGGGCGTTCCTGGACTGGCTGCCGATCCGGCACACCGACCCCGACGACTGGGCACGGATCAACCGCCGGCTCCGCTTCGGCGACCAGGTCGACCTGTGGATGCTCGACGAGCGGCGCTTCCGCTCGCAACCGCCGTCCAGTCTGCTGCTGGGCTACGGCTACCTCGGCACCGCCTCCAGCGATCCGAACGCCACCATGCTCGGCGCCGACCAGGAGCACTGGCTGGCCTCGGGGCTGGCGGCCTCCACCGCGCGGTGGAAGGTGCTCGGCAACCAGGTCCCGTTCTTCCCGCAGGTGCTGCTGGCCTCGGTACCGGGCCAGATCACCGGCCTGCTCGGGCCGGAGCTGGCAGCCAAGCTGGACCAGCCGCTCGCCCAGCTCTACGTCGAGGACTGGAACGGCTTCCTCGCCCAGCGCCAGCGGATCGTCGACGCGATGGCACAGGTCAACGGCGTCGTGGTGCTCACCGGTGACGTGCACCAGAGCTTCGCCAGCGAGATCCCGAAGAAGACCAACGGCTACCTGCTGGACCGGATCTCAGCGGGCGTGGAGTTCGTGACGCCGGGTGTCGCCTCGCCGTCGGTGCAGACCATGATCAACCAGGTCGCGCCCGGCGTCGGGACCCTGGTCGATGCCGTGCTCACCACCAACAACCTGCTGGCGAACCCCTGGGTGAAGTACGCCGAGGGCATCCGCACCGGCTGCATGATCGTGGAGTTCGCGACCAGCCGGGTCCAGGCCGATTGGTATCTGGTCGCCGACGGCACCAACCCGGACAGCGCGATCGCCCATGCGGCGTCCTGGCAGAGCCTGGCGGGCAGCAAGCGGGTGACGAAGGCCACCGCCGCACTGACCTGAGCAGGCGCCTCGAAGATTGCCCCCGGCTTGCCCCATCCGTAAAGGTGGGAACCATGCGCGCACCAACCTCTCACCCGGCGGCTGGTCGGGGGCGATCATGACCGCACAGCACTCACCCCCCGGCCGTGAGCCCGAGTGGTACCGGACCGCTGTCTTCTACGAAGTGCTGGTGCGCTCGTTCCGCGACTCGGACTCCGACGGGATCGGCGACTTCCGCGGACTGACCGAGAAGCTCGAGTACCTGGAGTGGCTCGGCGTCAACTGCCTGTGGGTGCCGCCGTTCTACACCTCGCCGCTGCGCGACGGTGGGTACGACGTCGCCAACTACACCGAGATCCTCCCCGAGGTCGGCACCATGGCCGACTTCCGCGACTTCCTCGGCGCCGCCCATGCCCGCGGGATCCGGGTGATCGTGGACTTCGTGATGAACCACACCAGCGACGCCCACCCGTGGTTCCAGGCGTCCCGCAGCGACCCGGACGGTCCGTATGGCGACTTCTACGTGTGGTCGGACACCGATGACCTCTACTCCGAGGCACGGATCATCTTCCACGACACGGAGACCTCCAACTGGACCTGGGACCCGGTGCGCCGCCAGTACTTCTGGCACCGCTTCTTCCACCACCAGCCCGACCTGAACTTCGACAACCCCGCCGTCCACGACGCGCTGCTGGACGCGATGTCGTTCTGGCTGGACCTCGGCGTGGACGGATTCCGCCTCGACGCCGTCCCCTATCTCTACGAGCGCCCGGGCACCGACGGCGAGTCCCTGCCGGAGACGCACGCCTTCCTGCGCAAGGTGCGGGCCTTCATGGACGCCAAGTACGACGACCGGATCCTGCTCTGCGAGGCCAATCAGACGCCGAACGAGCTGGTCGAGTACTTCGGCCCCGAGCGCGACGACTCCGGCGAGTGGGTCGGCACCGAGTGCCACATGGCGTTCCACTTCCCGGTGATGCCGCAGATCTTCATGGCGATGCGCCGCGAGTCCCGCGAGACGATCACCAGCATCCTGGAGCAGACCCCGCAGCTGCCGAACGGCTGCCAGTGGGGCGTCTTCCTGCGCAACCACGACGAGCTGACCTTGGAGAAGGTCACCGAAGAGGAGCGCGACTACATGTGGGCCGAGTACGCCCACGACCCACGCATGCGCGCCAACGCGGGCATCCGGCGACGGCTGGCGCCGCTGCTCGACAACGACACCAACCAGCTCGAGCTCGCCACCGCCCTGCTGCTGTCGTTGCCCGGATCACCGGTGCTCTACTACGGCGACGAGATCGGCATGGGCGACAACATCTGGCTCGGCGACCGGGACGGCGTGCGCACTCCGATGCAATGGTCGCCGGACCGCAACGGCGGCTTCTCCTCAGCCACCCCGGAGCGACTGCCCCTGCCGGTGATCCAGGACCCGGTCTTCGGACACCATGCGGTCAACGTGGAGTCGCAGTTGGCCAACACCTCCTCGTTGCTGCACTGGAACCGCCGGATGATCCACACGCGGCGTCAGCACCCGGCCTTCGGCCTCGGCGACTTCACCGACCTCGGTGGCTCCAACCCGGCCGTGCTGAGCTTCGCCCGCGAGCACGACGGCGAGGTCATCGTCTGCGTGAACAACCTCTCCCGCTTCCCGCAACCGGTCGCGCTCGACCTGTCGCGGTGGCACGACCGGACCACGATCGAGCTCTTCGGAGGGGTTCCGTTCCCGCCGATCACCGAGCAGCCGTACCTGCTGACGCTGGGGCCCTACGGGTTCTACTGGTTGCGCCTGGTCCGCTGAGGCGCAGCCGCCGGCGCCACACCCGATGGCCTAGGGTGGCCCCGTGACCGCGCCCCTTCCCGACCTGACCGACGGGACGGTGACCCTCACCGCGGTGAGCACCACCCCGAGCAGCTGGCAGTTCTCGATCCTCCGTCAGCAGGAGCGGATCGGCCAGATCACGCTCGAGGTGGTCGGCCCCGGCACCGGCGAGCTCACCTGGCACCTCGACGTCGCGCACCGCGGGCGCGGCTCGGCCACCGCCGGCGTGCGGCTGCTGACCGACTGGGCGCTCACCGACGAGGGCCTCGGCGGGCTCGGCCTCGGCCGGGTCGAGGCACGCTGCGCACCGGAGAACGAGAGCGCGCTGAAGGTCGCGACCCGAGCTGGGCTGCTGCGCGAGGGCATCGCCCGCCAGGCGCCCGGACACGGCGACGCCGCCGAGTACGTGGTGCTGGCGCGGATCTCCACCGACCCGCCGCTCAACGACCCGGCGTCGTTCCGGGCACTGCTGAACTCGTTCCTGCCGCGCAAGCGCGCGATCGGCCAGATGCTGATCCGCGACGCCGCCGGCCGGGTGCTGCTGTGCCACCTGACCTACAAGCGCGATTGGGACCTGCCCGGCGGCGTGGTCGAGGTCGGCGAGTCCCCGCATCTGGCCGCCAGCCGGGAGATCGAGGAGGAGCTGGCGCTCAGCATCCCGGCCGGCCAGATCGTGCTCACGGACTGGCTGCCGCCGTGGGGCGGCTGGGACGACGCCGTCTGCCTGGTGTTCGACGGCGGCGTGCACTCCCCCGACCTGGTCGAGCGGATCCGGCCCGAGGCCCGCGAGATCCGCGGCGCCGAGTTCCTGACGCTGGACCAGATCGACGAGCGCGCCGCCGACTTCACCGCCCGCCGGATCAAGGCCGCGCTCGCGGCCCTCGACGGTGGCCCGCGCTACACCGAGTCCGGCCGCTCCGTCTGAGGGAGACCCAGCGCATTCCGCAGGGACGACAGCGGCAGCTCACCGTCACCGACAGTGAGCTGCCGCTCTCCGATCTGACGGCTCAGAAGAGCGCGGAGGCGAGGTTGCCGCGCCCGCGGACCACCCGGGCGTCGTCGTTGCCGACGGCGGCGAAGAGGCCGAGCAGGTGCGTGCGCACCTTGTCGCGGTCGTCGCCGGCGACCCGGCGGATCAGGTCGATCAGCCGGTTGAAGGCGTCCTCGACGTGGCCGCCGAGCATGTCGAGGTCGGCGACGAGGGTCTGCGCATCGATGTCGTTGGGGTTGTCCGCCGCAGCCGCACGGGCCTGGTTGAGGTCAACGCCGGTCGTGCGCATCAGCACCTTGGCCATGGCCAGCCCAGCAGCGGCCTCCGCGTCGGCGGGGTTCGCGTCGACCAGCTTCTGGTACTCGGCGACCGCGCGCTCGATGTCGCCCTCGCCGAGGGCGTCCTGGGCTGCCGCGTAGCGCGGGTCCACCGGCGGCTCCTCGCCCTCGGCGACCTCGGCCTGGCGCGGCTGGTGCCGGCCGGCGATGCCCTGGGCGGTGAGCTGCTGAGCGAGCTGGGTGAACAGGGCGCGCAGCTCCTCGAGCGGGATCGGGCCCGGCATCGGCTGGGTGGCCGGGCGACCGTCGAGCAGCACCAGCATCAACGGCACCTGCGGGATCTGCATGGCCTGAGCGATCGCGGGCACGGCGTCGATGTTGACGACGCCCGCCAGGAAGCGGCCCTCGTGCTCGCTGACCACGGTCACCACGTCGTCGGCCATCGCGGTGCTGGACGGCGACTGCGACGGCGAGTGGAAGACCAGCACCACGGGGGCGGTGCGGGAGGACTCGAGGACCGACTGGAAGTTCTGCTCCGTCACGTCGACGGCGTACGCGGAGGAGACACCGCCGCCGGCCGGCGCGGCCCCGCCTGCGGGGGCGGCGGCGGAGAGGCCGGAGAGGTCGATGGCACCCGGGCGGGAGAACGGCTGCTGGCTCATGGGCTCCATCATTCCCGATGGCCGGATGGCGAGTCGACCAGGGCGGGTTTGGGGGAACTCTGGCATGATGACGCGGACGAAATACCCCGCCCGATTCAGGCGGGCGGGGGCAGCTAGGAGTCTCTCGGTGGGCGCAACAACGTTCGATTTCCGTGAACGCCACGTCCTGGTCACAGGTGGTACCCGTGGACTGGGCCGTGCGGTCGCGCTTGCCTTCGCACGCGCGGGTGCCGAGGTCACCATCACCGGCACCGAGTCCTTGGCGTCCGCATACGACGGCGGGCTGCGGCATCTGAGCTACGCCCGACTCGATCTCACCGACCCGGACTCCATCGACCGGGTCGCCGCCGAGCAGGGCACCCTCGACATCCTCGTCCATGCGGCCGGCGCCCGGCTTCCGCGCACCTCCGATGCACAGGAGCGCGAGTTCGTCAGCCACTCGGTGCGCCTGGGCCTGGTCGGCCCCGAGCAGCTCACCCATCGCCTGCGCCGCCATCTGGCCCGCAGCACCATGCGGGGCGGCGGCTCGGTCGTGCACACGCACCAGGTCGGCACCTGGCTGGCCCTGGCGCACGGTCCCCAGAAGGCCCACGACGAGCTCGTCGCCAGCACCACCCGGCTGGCGCGCCGGCTCGGCCCCGAGGGCATCCGGGTCAACTGCGTCGCCTCCCCGGTCGTGGTGCCGCGGCCCAGCGTGGGCACGGTGGATGCCGCCGGCAGCGACGGCATCCTGAAGACCCGGGTACGCACCCAGCGCACCGGCACCGCAGCCGACCTCGCCGCCTCGGTGCTCTTCCTGGGCAGCCGCTCCGCCGCGTTCATCACCGGTCAGACCCTGCTCGTCAACGGTGACCCGACCGGCGGTGCCCGGCGGGCATGAGCGAGTTCTTCGCCGGGCGGTTCGAGCTGCTCGACCCGATCGCCAGCGGCGGGATGGGCACGGTCTGGCGGGTCCGCGACGCCCACGACGGCCAGATCAAGGCCGCGAAGATCCTCCAGCAGTCCGACGCCGGCTCCTTGCTGCGCTTCATGCGCGAGCAGTCGATGCGGATCGACCACCGCCACGTGGTGACCCCCTTGTCCTGGGCCGGCATGGACGACCGCGTCCTGTTCACGATGCCGATCGTGCACGGCGGCTCGGTCGCCGACCTGATCCGCGAGCACGGAGCACTGCCGGTGCGCTGGGCCGCCGAGCTGATCGACCAGCTGCTGCAAGCCCTCGAGGCGGTGCACGGCGCCGGCATCGTGCACCGCGACGTGAAGCCCGCCAACCTGCTGCTGGAGCCCACCGGCACCCTGCGGCCCCACCTGCGGCTCACCGACTTCGGGATCGCCGCACCTGTCGACGAGCCCCGGATGACCCGCGCCTCGATGGCGATCGGCACCCCGGGCTACATGGCGCCCGAGCAGTGGCACGGTGCCGACCCCGACCCCCGCGCCGATCTCTACTCGGTGGCCGCCGTCGCGGTCGAGATGGTCACCGGCTCCCGCCCACCGGCGGTGCCCGAGCCGCCGCCGCTCGGCACCCCGGAGACGGGGAGCCCGCAGGCGCGCTTCCTGGAGCTGCTGCGCCCGGCGCTCGGCACGCCTGCCGAGCGGCCGCCGTCCGCGGCGCAGCTCCGTGCCGACCTTGCGGCCAGCGGCCTGCTCGACCTGCCCGCCGAGCCGGGTGAGTCGATCCGGATCGGCGACCGCTACGGCAGCACCCTGGACGAGCCGACCCAGGTCCCCGGCGTGGGCGCCACCCGGCTCGATCCGGCCGCGTCGACCCGGCTCGATCGGCGGGGCACCGCTCCCCTGGTCGCTGCGGGCCCGGGCTCATCGCGGCAGAGTCCCTTGCCGGGCCTGCTGCTGATCCTGGTCGGCCTGCTCGCGCTGGCCGGCGCCGTCCTGCTCTGGTAGCGGCCGGCCGCCACCTCAGCGCCGGAGCAGACGCCGTCCGCCCAGTCCGAGGCAGAGCACCCCGAACACGGCCAGCCCCAGCGCGCCCCAACGCCGTGCCGGCCACGCGTCGTCGTCCGCGGAGAGGTTCGCGGCGCCGGACGGGTCGAGGGACCACCGGTCCGGACCGATCAGGAAGGCACGCTCGCCGCCGCGATAGCGCGGCGCCCCGGCCACATCCCCACTGGCCCCGACGCGCAGGTCGTAGTCGATCTGCATCGGCTCGTCGTCGGGTGCGGCACCGGCCAGGCCGACCACCACCCAGTAGCGGCCAGGCAGATAGGGCAGGTCACTGCTGAACCGGTTGCGGTAGGCCACCGGTCCCAGACCGGTGAAGACCGTGGTCTCCTCGTCATCGGCGAGCGAGTCGGCGGGGTTCGCATCGGCCAGGCCGTCATCGATCGGCACGCCGAGCGGGCCGAGCAACTCCAGGCTCAGCTCGGGTCCGACGACCTCCTCGATCCCCTGCTCGGCCAGGGACGCCGTCACCGCCTCGGCGGCCAGGCTCTCGCCCCAGCCCAGGTCGAGGGGGAAGTACTGCAGCTCGCCCTGACGGATCGTGTGGGTGCTCGCCGCGCCCTCGGGAGCCACGAAGGAGGGGTCGACGTCCGCCGGCTCCGGGAGCGAGCCCCGCTCCGGGTCCAGGTGCTCCTGCTGGTCGGCGAGGCGCTGCTCCTCGACCACCTTGATCCGGATCGGAAGCGGCTCGAGGTCGCCGGTCGAGCTGCCCCGGCTGACCACGATCCGCAGGTCCTCGCGCTGGTTGGCGCAGTCGTCGCTGCTGCCCTGCTTGCCGACCAGCACGGTGGCGCCGAACACCTTCTCAGGCCCGTTGCTGGCATAGGGAGAGCTCGCCGTCGCGCTGCCACAGCTGACGTCGCCGGCGAAGGTCTCGATCGTGATCGAGTCGTTCGGCGCGCCGGTCGCGAAGACCGCGACGTGCACGGTGGTGTTCTCCGCGACGCGGGAGTAGCCGAAGTAGTGACCGGCATCGGAGGGGTCGAGCCGGTCGCTCCACAGCCCTGCGGTCAGCACGGTGGGGTCGCGGTGGTCGGTGCTGCCGGCGATCTCCTGGGCTGCGGCCGCCATCGGCCCCGGCTGCGGGTCGTCGGCCAGGGCGACGCCGGCGACTCCGGTACCGGCGACCAGCAGCACCGCCAGCCCGCCCCCGAGACGGGTGATCATCTCAGTAGTCCCCCGCAGCACGCCGCACCGGGCGCAGCAGCTCGGAGAGCTGGGTCAGGCGATCGTCGTCGAGCGCCTCGAGGGCGAAGTCGATGTCGAGCAGGGCCTTGGTGGCCTGCTCCACGATGGCTCGTCCCGACGGAGTGATCTCCGCGAGCACCGCGCGACCGTCGTCGGGGTGCGGCACCCGTTCGACGTGTCCCTGCGCCACCAGCCGCGCCACGATCGAGGTGACCGACGTCGGATGCACCTGGAGCCGCTCGCCCATCTTGCCCAACGGCAGCGAGCCGCGCGAGGAGAAGCTGAGCAGGACGAGGGCCTCGTAGCGGGCGAAGGTGAGCCCCAGCGGCTTGAGCGCCGCGTCGAGGCGGCCCTGCACCAGTTGCTGCACCCGCATCAGGGACGTCACGGCATGCATCGCCGGCACGCCATCCCAGCGCAGTCCCCACTGGCGGGCGGCCTCGTCGATCGGGTCGAAGGGCAGAGCCATCGACAGCCTCCTCAGTTCACCTTCGGTCCGCGCAGACCGGATCGCTGGACAACACGTTGAATGGCAAGGTCACGCTCATCGGGCCGCGCCACGTAGCGGATGTCGCGCAGGCCCTGCTCCTGGGCCGCCGACTCGAAGACGAAGTGCCCGAACCCCAGGATCCGCCCTTGGAAGGGCTTGACCACGGTGATGTCCAGGATGCGGCTGAGCGGCATCGTCGCGTGCTGCTGGGAGAGCACGCCGTGCACCCGGAAGACGCGCATGTTGGTGATCACGAACCGGTCGCGGTGCACGGCCAGCGCCCGCCACAGCGCATGGCCCACCAACAGCGCCACCAGGGCCAGCACGAACCAGCCCAGGCTGATGTTCACGAACGGCAGCGCCACCAGGAGCGCCACCGCTGCGACCAGCTCGACCACCGGCAGCACGTACATCACCCAGTGATGCATGACCTCGTCCACGATCACCTCGCCCTCATCACGCAGCAGATGCTTGCGGATGTTCGGGTCCGACAGTGACCGGACGAGTCCCATCGCTCAGGAGAGCTCGTTGATGAAGCGGATCGTCGCGTCGAAGAACCGGGTCGCGAGATCCCAGCCACCGCTGAGCGCGTTGCTGGAGAGATCGGCCAGGCCCGACGGGTCCTTGAACATGTAGAAGCCGAGGAAGACCACCACGATGAGCAGTACGCCCTTCTTGGCGTCCATGTCTGTCTCCGTTCCGAGCTGAGCCTCGCGCACGCCGAGCGCGCACAGTACGCGACATTTCTAGCCCATCGGGGGCACTCTTCAGCGGAGGCGCGCCCTAGTCGTGCTGGGCAAGCAGGCGATCGGCCGCGAGATAGGGGTCGATCGCCTGGCTGACCACGTCGAGGGCGAGGTGGTCGAGCAACGTCGCCTCCTGGAGCGAGGCCCATCGCGAGCGCAGGGTGGCGACCGCGATCGCCTCCACCTCCTCGCGCGCCCGCCGCTGACGGCGTCGGCCCAGCTCGCCGGTGCTGCGCAGCCAGCCCGCATGGTCGTCGAGGGCCGCGACGACCTCCTCGATGCCACCGCCGTCGTGCGCGGTGGTCATCAGCACCGGTCGCTCCCACGAGCCCTCCGCACGCGCTGAGAGCGCCAGCGCGCTGCGCAGCTCGCGCCGGAGGGTGGTGGCGCCGTCGCGATCGGCCTTGTTGACGACGTAGAGGTCGCCGATCTCCAGGATCCCGGCCTTCGCAGCCTGGATGCCGTCGCCCATGCCGGGGGCGAGCAGCACGATGGTGGAGTCGGCCAGACCGGCCACCTCGACCTCGCTCTGGCCGACGCCGACGGTCTCCACCAGCACCACGTCGAAGCCGGCCGCGTCGAGCACCCGGATCGCCTGCGGGGTCGACCAGGAGAGCCCACCCAGGTGTCCGCGCGACGCCATCGAGCGGATGAAGACGCCTGGGTCGAGGGCGTGGTCCGACATCCGGATCCGGTCGCCCAGCAGGGCGCCACCGGAGAACGGGGACGACGGGTCGACGGCCAGCACCGCGACCCGCTGGCCCTGGGCACGCAACGCGGTGACCAGGGCACTCGTGGAGGTCGACTTGCCCACGCCGGGAGCGCCGGTGACACCGACCACGCGGGCGCGGCCGGTGTAGGGCATCATCGCCTGGGTGACCTCGCGCAGCAGCGGCGAGGCCTCCTCCACCATGCTGATCAGGCGGCCGATGGACCGCGGGTCGCCCGAGCGGGCCTTCTCGACCAGCTCGGGCACCGCGATCGTGAAGCGGCGGTTCATGGGACGCGTCGCTCCACCCGTCGTCAGGACTGCGGAACGCGGATGATCAGGGCGTCGCCCTGGCCGCCGCCACCGCACAGCGCAGCAGCACCGATGCCGCCACCACGACGCTTCAGCTCCAGCGCGAGGTGCAGCACGATCCGGGCACCGGACATGCCGACCGGGTGACCGATCGCGATCGCGCCACCGTTGACGTTGACCTTCTCCGGGTCGATGCCGAGCTCGCGGGTGGACTGGATGCCGACCGCGGCGAAGGCCTCGTTCAGCTCGAAGAGGTCGATGTCGGAGACGGCGATGCCCTCCTTGGCGACAGCCTTCTGGATGGCGCGGGCCGGCTGCAGCTGCAGGGTCGAGTCGGGGCCGGCGACCTGGCCGGAGGCACCGATCTCGGCCAGCCACTCGATGCCGAGCTCCTCCGCCTTGGCCTTGCTCATCACCACGACCGCGCAGGCGCCGTCGGAGATCTGCGACGACGACGCAGCGGTGATCGTGCCGTCCTTGGCGAAGGCGGGACGCAGGCCGGCCAGCGACTCGGCGGTGGTGTCGCCACGCACGCCCTCGTCGACCGCGACGGTGACGTCGCCGCGGCGGCTGGGGATCACGACCGGCACGATCTCCTCGTCGAAGACGCCGTTCTTCTGCGCGGCGGCGGCCAGCTGGTGGCTGCGCGCGGAGAACTCGTCCTGCTCCTCGCGGGTCAGGGCGGCGCCGCTCTGGTTGTACTGCTCGGTCAGGTTGCCCATCGCCTGCTGCGTGAACTGGTCGTACAGCGCGTCGTAGGCCATCGAGTCGACGAGGGTGGTGTCGCCGTACTTGAAGCCCGAGCGGGACTTGGGCAGCAGGTGCGGAGCGTTGGTCATCGACTCCATGCCGCCGGCCACGATGATGTCGTGCTCGCCGGCACGGATCAGCTGGTCGGCCATCGCGATGGCGTTGATGCCGGAGAGACAGACCTTGTTGATCGTCAGGGCGGGCACGTCCATGGGCACGCCGCCCTTGACCGCGGCCTGGCGTGCGGTGATCTGGCCTGCGCCGGCCTGGATGACCTGGCCCATGATCACGTACTCGACCTGGTCACCGGAGATACCGGCCTTCTCCAGAGCACCCTTGATGGCGACGCCGCCGAGGTCGGCTCCCGAGAGATCCTTGAGGCCGCCGAGCAGGCGACCCACGGGCGTACGGGCCCCGGCGACGATGACGGATCCGGACATGGTTCCTCCTGTGAACATGCACGTTGAGTGGATAGGGCCGAGACTACCCACCGGTTAGCGATCGTTAGCAAGAAGTCCAGATCGCAGAGTCGTGTCGAACAGATCACACTCGCGCGCCGCCCCGCGGCACCCACCTACGATGTGCGTCATGACTTCACCGCTTTCGGTCCCCGACCACCTCTTCATCGCCATCGACCACGTCGGCATCGCCGTTCCCGACCTCGACGAGGCGATCGCCTTCTACCGCGACAACTTCAACATGACGGTGCGGCACGAGGAGGTCAACGAGGCACAGGGCGTGCGCGAGGCGATGGTCGGCGTCGGCGACACCGACTCCTGCATCCAGCTGCTGGCCCCGCTGACCCCGGAGTCGACGATCGCGAAGTTCCTCGACCGCAGCGGCCCGGGCCTGCAGCAGCTGGCCTACCGGGTCCTCGACATCGACGCCGTCTCAGCCGTTCTGCGCGAGCGCGGCCTGCGTCTGCTCTACGACGAGCCGCGCCGCGGCACCGCCAACTCGCGGATCAACTTCATCCACCCCAAGGACGCCGGCGGCGTCCTGGTGGAGCTCGTCGAGCCTGCCGCCGGCGGGGCGCACTGACCCCTCGCCCAGCCGCACGAACACCGTCACGCCCTCGGTTTACCGGGGGCGTGACGTGGTTCACGCCCCACTGACCGGTAACAACCACTAGATTCTCCGGTTATCAGACGTTAACAACGCCGATCTGGTCCAGGAGGATCACCGTGCAGCACATTCTCGATGCGATCACCGCCGAGGACGCGACCACTCAGGATTTCGCCGCCCTCGAGCTTCCGGAGTCCTACCGGGCCGTCACCGTGCACAAGGACGAGGTCGACATGTTCGAGGGCGTGCCCTCGAAGGAGAAGGACCCGCGCAAGTCCCTGCACCTCGATGAGGTCGCCCTGCCCGAGCTCGGCCCGGGCGAGGCGTTCGTGGCCGTGATGGCCTCGGCGATCAACTACAACACCGTGTGGACCTCGATCTTCGAGCCGGTCTCCACCTTCGGCTTCCTGGAGCGCTACGGCCGCGAGTCCGAGCTCGGCGCCCGCCACAACCTGCCGTACCACATCGTCGGCTCCGACCTGTCCGGCGTGGTGATGGCGGTGGGCGCCGGCGTCACCAAGTGGAAGCCGGGCGACCGCGTCGTCGCGCACTGCCTGTCTGTGGAGCTCGAGGCTCCGGACGGCCACAACGACACCATGCTCGACCCGTCGCAGCGGATCTGGGGCTTCGAGACCAACTTCGGCGGCCTCGCCGACGTCGCGATGGTCAAGGCCAACCAGCTCATGCCGAAGCCCGAGCACCTCACCTGGGAGGAGGCCGCCTCCCCCGGCCTGGTGAACTGCACCGCGTACCGCCAGCTGGTCTCCGCCAACGGCGGCAACATGAAGCAGGGCGACAACGTGCTGATCTGGGGCGCCTCCGGCGGCCTCGGCGGCTTCGCGACCCAGTACGCCCTCAACGGCGGCGCCAACCCGATCTGCGTGGTCTCCAACGAGGAGAAGGCCCAGATCGTGCGCAGCATGGGCGCGGACAAGGTGATCAACCGCTCCGAGCTGGACTTCAAGTTCTGGAACGAGGAGGGCACCCAGCAGAACCCGAAGGAGTGGCAGCGTCTGGGCAAGGCGATCCGCGAGCTCACCGGCGGCGAGGACATCGACATCGTCTTCGAGCACCCGGGCCGGGAGACCTTCGGCGCCTCGGTCTACGTGACCCGCAAGGGCGGCACCATCACCACCTGCGCCTCGACCTCGGGCTACATGCACGAGTACGACAACCGGTACCTGTGGATGAACCTCAAGAAGATCATCTCCAGCCACTTCGCCAACTACCGCGAGTCGTGGGAGGCCAACCGGCTGATCGCCCAGGGCAAGATCCACCCGACCCTGTCGCGCACCTACCGCCTCGAGGAGACCGGCCAGGCCGCGCTCGACGTGCACCACAACAAGCACCAGGGCAAGGTGGGCGTGCTCGCGCTCGCTCCCGAGGAGGGCATGGGCGTGCGCAACCACGAGATGCGCGCTCAGCACCTCGACGCGATCAACCGCTTCCGCGGCGTCTGATCCGCACGATCAGCTGAATTCGCACCCCGGTTCGCGGGCCTACCGCGAGCCGGGGTGTGTTCGCTTTCCTGCATCCGACACACTTGACCCATTGCCTGCCCGCTGAACGAAGGAAGCCGAGCGATCATGAGTGACGAAGGTCTGTCCATCTTCGACGAAGAAGCCTCTGGCTCGAAGCCGGTGGGCCCCGAGGATCGGACCCAGGTGATCCCCGCCGTCAAGCCCGCCAACGGCGCCGCAGCGCCCGTGGTCCGTCCCCCGGCCCAGCCGGCGGGCAGCCCCGCGCCGCGCCCGGTGAGCCCTCCCGCGCACCCCGGTGTCGCCCCGGCCAGCATGCCGAGCCTGCCCCTGGTGCGCCGCGGCGGCTACGACAAGGACGCCGTCGACGCCGCCCTGTCCCAGCTGGTCGCCGAGAAGAGCGGCCTGGGCAAGAGCCTCGGACTCTCCGAGCAGCGCGTGATCGAGCTGGAGAAGCAGGTCGCCTCGCTCGGCGAGAAGCTGCAGAGCACCGACAAGCCGACCTACGCCAGCCTCGGCGGCCGTGCCAACGAGCTGCTGCGCCTGGCCGAGGAGGAGGCCGACGACATCCGGATGGCCGCCGCCCGCGAGGCCGCGGAGATCCGCGACCAGGCCGAGCGCGACGCCAAGACCATCCGCGCCGAGGCCTCCCGCGAGGCCGAGGACATGCGCAGCGTGCAGCTCGCCGAGCTCGACGAGCGCCGGGCCCGGATGCTGGGCGAGGCCGAGCAGGAGATCAAGATCGCCCAGGCCCAGGCCGGCGACCTGCTGGCCGCCGCCAAGCGCGAGTCCGACCAGCTGCGCCTGGCCACCGAGCAGGAGACGAACGACCTGCGGGTGACCACCCAGCGCGAGGCGGAGAAGGCCCGTGCCGCCGCCGACCGCGAGGTGCAGGAGGCCCGGCGCACCCTGGCCGTGGAGAAGGAGCGGCTCGCCAAGGAGGCGGCCGACTACCACGCCAGCGCCACCAACGAGACCAAGCGCCTGGTCGACGAGGCCGAGCAGCGCGCCAGTGCCGCCGAGGAGCGCGCGGCCGAGGCCAACACCCAGGCCACCACCGTGCGCCAGCAGGCCCAGACCGAGTCCGAGTCCACGCTGGCCCGCGCCCGCCGCGAGGCCGAGCAGATCGTCACCGCGGCTCGCAGCCAGGCCGAGGCGATCAACACCACCGGCATCGCCGAGGCGGAGAAGGAGCTGGCCGGCATCCGCGCCGAGGTCGAGCAGATGACCAAGCGCCGCGACGCCATCGCCGCCCAGCTGGGTGCCCTGCGCGACGTCGTCGCCGGCTTCACGGCCGGCGAGTGACCTCGCACTGAGTCCGACCACGAGCGCGCCCACCGCCTGATGCCGGTGGGCGCGCTCTGTGGTCGGTGACGGTGATGGCCCGGCGGCTCAGCCCCCGCCCTACTCACGCAGGAGCGGAGCGCACCGTTGCAGGCGCGTCGAGAAAACGTCGCAGGATCTCGATGAAGATCTCCGGCTGCTCGGAGTGCACCCAGTGGCCGGCCTGCTTCACCGTGGTGCGGCGGACGCGCGGGAAGAGCGCCTCCATGGCCGGCGCGTAGGCGTCGGTGACGTAGGCGGAGCGTGCCCCGCCGATCCACAGGGTCGGCCCCGGATACGGCGCCACGTCGCGCAGCTCGTCAGCGGGCCAACCGGTGACCTGGTGCAGCTCGTCGCCCAGGAGTCGCAGGTTCGGCTGCCAGCGCCAGCCCTCGCCGTCCCGGCGCAGGTTCTGCATCAGGAAGCTGCGCACCGTCGGGTGCGGGACGCTGGGCACCAGGGCCTTGTCGGCCTGCGCACGGGTGCTGAGGGAGGCGAGATCGAGCGCCTGCATGCCGGCGATGTAGCCCGCGAACTCGCTCCCGCTCGGATAGTCGACCGGGGCGATGTCGACGACGACCAGTCGCTCGACCAGCTCCGGGTGGCGCAGGGCGAGCAGCATCGCGATCTTGCCGCCCATCGAGTGCCCGACCAGCGCGACCGGATCCTCGGCGTCGATCAGCTCGGCCACCTGGTCCGCGGCCTGGACCAGGTCGAGGTGCTCGGTCCACGGCGACCGACCGTGGTTGGGCATGTCGACCAGGGTCACCCGGTGGGTGCCGGCCAGCGCCTTGGCGATGGTGGTCCAGTTCTTGCCCTGCCCGAAGAGGCCGTGACAGAACAGCACGCGGGGCCCGGACTCCCCCATCGTCGTGTGGTGCAGCACCGGAGCTTCCTTACCTGAGTCGACTGGTCGCGTTGACGATACCGAGCCCGGCTCAGCACCAGGAGCGTGGCCCGTCGGGCGCCAGCGCCCGGTCGCGCAGGACGATCGGCAGCTTCTCGCCGTAGCCGGCGCAGGCCTTCTCGAAGTCGCGCTGGCGGTACTCGATCGCCAACACCGCCCGGCCGTAGTGACGCACGTAGTCGCCACACTCGCCGTAGCGTCCACACTCCTCGGAGATGGCGAAGTCGAACCCGACCTTGCGTCCGTTGAACTGGGCCCAGTTCTTCTGGGCGGCCGGCAGGGCGGCGTGGTGCGCGCGCCGCACGATCAGCCGCGCGAACCGCTTCGCCTGACCGGCCTTGATCAGCCCACGACTACGGGAGAACGAGTCGAGGTTGTCGAACTCGACGGCGTCGAAGCCGCGACGAGCGCACCCCTCGACCCAGCGGCCGACGATGCCGGCCAGCTTGCGACGCTTGGCCGGCGTCCGGATGTCCAGCAACCTCTCCCCCCAGGCCGTGTCCAGGACCGGCCGTCCACGGTGCCGCAGGAGCAGGCCGGGACGCTTGCGCCAGAACGCCTTCTCGTCGGGCTGGGTCTGGAACCCGTTGACGTAGCAGACGTTCCAGACGCCCGGCGCCGGACGCGCCTTGCGATCGCGCACCACGATCCCGACGTTCTCCGCAGGCGTCGAGGCACCTCCGAGCTGATAGTCGAGGTCGACGTCGACCGGGGGCGCGGACCGCGGCGCCACGGCGGTCGCCGTCGCGGTCGCCGTCGCGAGGCTGGTGCAGAGCAGGAGGACGGCGAGCAACGCCACGCAGGTCTTGGCCATGGGAGCAGTATCCAACCCAGCCGTTTGATATATGATCTATCCATGCGCATTGGAGTGGTCATCGGCTCGGGGAACGGCATGGACGGTGCCACCGGCACTCTGGTCCAGTCCCTGCTCGACGAGGTCGCCACCCGGACCGAGATCGAAGTGGCCGTCGTCCACACCGACGATCTCGACCTCGGCCCCAGCTGCCCTGGCTGCCTCAACTGCATGACCGCCGGCGAGGACGCCTGCCCGCGCGCTGCGGCGGCGGCCGGAGCCACCGCACTGATGGACGCTGCCGACCTAATGGTCTTCGCGACGCCGGTGCACTCCTTCCACGTCTCGGCGAGCATGAAGCGCTTCGTCGACCACTACGCCTACCTGATCCACCGGCCTCGCCACCACGGCAGGCCGGCGATCCTGATCTCCACCGCGGCTGGCGCCGGACACGACGCGGCACTCGGCTACCTGGGCGAGGCGATCCGTCGCTGGGGGTTCCACACCGTGGGGCGACTCGGCGTGAACGGCCCCGGACTGGCGAAGCCCGGCTACCGCTCGAAGGTCGACGATGCGCTGCGCTCCCTCGCCGCCGATGCGGTCGACGCCGTCGCGAGTGGAGCGGAGCCGACCCCGACCACCAAGGACCTGATCGGCTTCCGGGTGGCACGACTCCTGGTCCAGAGCAGCCGTGAGGACGGGCCGGTCGACGAGCAGTACTGGCGCGAACGCGGGTGGTTCGAGGCGGATTGGTTCACCGATGTCCGGGTGCCGGCGCTGCCGAACCGGCTGGCAGCGCTGGTCGAGGGCCGGATCCGCCGTGCGATCGAGCAGGGAACGGCGAAGCCCTACCGCGGCTAGCGCGGCAGGGCTTCGGCGAGGTGGATCAGGCGTAGGAGTGGAAGCCTGCCTTGGTCTTGCGCCCCAGACGTCCCTCGGCGACGACCTGCTCCAGGAGTGCGGCCGGCACGAAGCCGGGCTCCTTGAACTCCGCGAACAGCTCCTTCTGGATGGCCAGCGAGACGTCGTTGCCCACCACGTCCAGCAGGGCGAAGGGTCCCATCGGGTGGCCGGTGTTGGCCTTGACCGCCTCGTCGATCTCGACGAGGTCGACGCCCGCCTCATGCAGCTTGATCGCGTCGTTGAGGTAGGGGAAGAGCAGCGCATTGACGATGAAGCCGGCGCGGTCGCCGCAGGAGACGGCCACCTTGCCGACCTTCGCGGTCAGCGCCCGCACGGTCTCGTCCACCTCGGCGGCGGTGAGGGTGGTGGTGACCACCTCGACCAGCTTCATCACCGCGGCCGGATTGAAGAAGTGCATCCCGATCACGAACTCCGGGCGCGACGTCGAGGAGGCGAGCTCGGTGATCGGCAGCGACGAAGTGGTGGTGGTCAGGATCGCGCCGGGCTTGCAGATCCGGTCGAGGTCGGCGAAGAGGTCCAGCTTGAGCTGCAGGTCCTCGGCGATCGCCTCGACCACGATGTCGACCTCGGCCAGGGCCTCACGCTGGGTGGCGCCGGTCAGCCGCGCCAGGACCGCCGCCTTGCCGGCGTCGTCCAACCGGCCCTTCTCGATCGCCTTGTCGAGCGCCTTCGCGATGCCCGCGACGACGCCGTCGAGCTTGTCGGCAGACCGGCCGACGAAGACCACGTCGTAGCCGGCCTGGGCGAACACCTGGACGATCCCCGACGCCATCGTTCCGGTGCCCACGACTCCGACGGTGCGGATCTCGTGCCGCAGGGCGGGCGCGTCATCGGCGGACGGGCTCTCCGCATCCGCCACGGTCGCGCCGTCGGCCCAGGTGTGGAAGCCACGACCCGCCGCGCGCCCGAGGCGGCCCTCGGCGACCAGCCTCTCCAGCAGGTCCGCAGGCTTGTGCAGGTTGTCCCCGGTCTCCGCGAAGCGCGCGGCGAGCGCGTCGCGCACCACGTCCAGACCCAGCTCGTCGAGCACAGTCAGCGGACCAGCGGCGTAGCCGCAGCCGAACCGCATGGCGGCATCGATGTCGTCGCGCGAGGCGTAGCCCGCCTCGTACATCCGCACGGCGTGGTTGAGGTACGGCAGCACCAGGGCGCTGCTGATCTGCTCCGGAGTGGTCTGAGTCATGCGCGAAAGAATGGCATGGAAGTTAACCGTTAGTAACTATGATCCGGGTCACTCGGCCAGTTCACCTGACCCTGCAGAGCGCCAGGTAGGCTCGCCCCTCGTGAGACTCGTCGTGGCCCGTTGCCAGATTGACTACGCCGGCCGCCTGTCGGCCCACCTGCCGATGGCCCCGAGGGTCCTGATGCTCAAGGCCGACGGTTCGGTCCTGGTGCACAGCGACGGCGGCTCCTACAAGCCACTGAACTGGATGTCTCCCCCGTGCACCGTGCAGGAGGGGACCACCGAGGACGGCCAGCTGGAGTGGGTGGTCACCGCCCGAGCGCCCAAGGGGCAGACCCCGGACACGCTGCGGATCCTGGTCGAGGAGATCCACCACGACAGTCAGCACGAGCTCGGCATCGACCCCGGTCTGCAGAAGGACGGCGTCGAGAAGCACCTCCAGGAGCTGCTGGCCGAGCACCCCGGCACGATCACCCCCGGGCTGACCTTGGTGCGACGCGAGTTCCCGACCGCGATCGGCCCCGTCGACCTGATGTGCCGCGACGACGGCGGCCTGTCGGTGGCGGTGGAGATCAAGCGCCGCGGCGAGATCGACGGCGTCGAGCAGCTGACCCGCTACCTGGAGCTGCTGAACCGCGACTCCCTGTTGACCACCAAGGGCCCCGTCCGCGGGATCTTCGCGGCCCAGCTGATCAAGCCCCAGGCACGGACCCTGGCCGAGGATCGTGGCATCCAGTGCGTGCTCGTGGACTACGACGCGCTGCGCGGCCTGGACAACGCCGAGGACCGCCTGTTCTGAGCACCGGACACCCCGTTCTCCACAGGCGCCGGCAGCGGCGCTGACAACCGCCGGTTGCCGACGTAGCGTGACCCCATGACCTCAGATCCCGCCTTGAGCCTGCGCGTCTCCCGCCTGGAGAACGACACCCAGGCCCTCTACGAGCTGGTCACCGACATCAAGACCGTTCAGGACGATCACACGCGCCGTCTCGACGGCATCGACACCCGGCTCGACGGGATCGACACTCGGCTCGACGGCATGGATGCCCGGTTCGACGGCATGGATGCCCGGTTCGACGGCATGGATGCCCGGTTCGACGGCATGGATGCCCGGTTCGACGGCATCGACAGCGTCCTCGCCGAGGTGCTGCGGCGACTGCCCGAGCCTTCCTGACCCCGCGCGCCGAGACGACGCAGCGCCCCGACGTTCCGCCTGGACCTGGGTAGCATCTGGCCCACCATGGAGACGACCCGCACCTCACGCCCAGCCGCGCCGCGCACGAGCACTCGATGCTGATCTTCCACATCGCGGAGCGACCGCGCTGGGAGGCCGCCCAGCTCGCCGGCTCGTATGCCTGGTCGACCCTGGGACGCTCCCTGGACGACGAGGGCTTCCTGCACGCCTCCCGTGCCGAGCAGGTGGCAGGCGTGATCGACCGCTTCTACCGCAACCATGACGGCGACCTCCTCCTGCTCACCATCGACACCGACCTCCTCACCTCGCCGTGGCGCGAGGACCAGGTGGGCGATGCCACCTTCCCGCACATCTACGGCCCGCTCAACCCGAGCGCGGTGATCGAAGTACGCCCCCTCGCCGTCGAGTCAGGCACGGACGGCGACGAGGCTCCCCCACCCCGAGCCGACCCGCCCACGCCCACCGCGACCAGCGCGGCCCCGGCAGCGCAGGCAGCCCCGGCCACCCCGACGCAGCCACGCAGCCTGCTCCAGCTATGGCTGGCGGAGTTCCTGTTCCGGATCGCGATGGCCGTCTTCGTGATGGCCGTCGCCACGGCGGCCGGCTTCGCGGTGGCGGCCGGCTACCGGCAGAGCTGGGGGCTGGTCGGGCTGGTCGGCGGAGCGATCGTGGCGGTCCTCGTCCTGATTCCGGTCAACAGGCGCCATCGGGCCCGCTCGAGCCGGTAGCCTTTTCCTGAACCACTCCAGTTCTTTTCTTGACTCTTTCAAGAAAAGACGCAAGGATGGAGCCGTGGGAACAGACATGCACCTGCAGGAGATGCTCCGCGAGGCAGGCCTCAGGGTCACCAAGCCGCGGGTCGCCGTGCTCGACGCAGTGCATGCGCATCCACACGCAGACACCGAGACCGTGATCAGCGCTGTCCGCGACCGCCTCCCCGAGGTGTCGCACCAGGCCGTCTACGACTCGCTGCACACCTTGACCGGCTCTGGCCTGGTGCGCAAGATCCAACCCACCGGTTCGGTCGCGCGCTACGAGTCCCGCGTCGGTGACAACCATCACCACATAGTCTGCCGCTCCTGCGGCGCCATCGCCGACGTCGACTGCGCCGTCGGCGGTGCCCCCTGCCTGACCGCTTCAGATGATCACGGCTTCGCCATCGATGAGGCCGAGGTCATCTACTGGGGCCGATGCCCCACCTGTCAGACCGCAAGTTGATCCCCACCATCACACCCCGCTGAACCGAAGGGATTTCCGTGTCCGAGAAGAACGACGCCGAGCTCGCCGACCTCAACCAGGAAGGCGCTGCCGGCGGTTGCCCCGTGCTGCACGGCCAGCCGCTCCCCGCGCAGAGCGACTCCAACAAGGTCTGGTGGCCCAACCAGCTGAACCTGAAGATCCTGGCCAAGAACCCCGCCGTCGGCAACCCGCTCGACGAGGACTTCAACTACGGCGCCGCGTTCGAGAGCCTCGACCTGGCTGCTGTGAAGGCGGACATCGCCGCCCTGATGACCGACTCCCAGGACTGGTGGCCGGCGGACTTCGGCCACTACGGCGGCCTGATGATCCGGATGGCGTGGCACGCGTCCGGCACCTACCGCTCGGGCGACGGTCGCGGCGGCGCGGGCCACGGCCAGCACCGCTTCGCCCCGCAGAACTCCTGGCCGGACAACGGCAACCTGGACAAGGCCCGCCGCCTGCTGTGGCCGGTCAAGAAGAAGTACGGCAAGAACCTGTCCTGGGCCGACCTGATGATCCTCGCCGGCAATGTCGCGCTCGAGGACATGGGCTTCCCGACCTTCGGCTTCGGCGGCGGTCGCCCCGACGTCTACGAGGCTGACGCCGACGTCTACTGGGGTCCCGAGACCGAGTGGCTGGACGACAAGCGCTACACCGGTGAGCGCGACCTCGACGACCCGCTGGCCGCCGTCCAGATGGGCCTGATCTACGTCAACCCCGAGGGCCCCAACGGCAACCCGGACCCGCTGGCCTCGGCCATCGACATCCGCGAGACCTTCCGCCGGATGGGCATGGACGACGAGGAGACCGTCGCACTGATCGCCGGTGGTCACACCTTCGGCAAGACCCACGGTGCCGGTGACGCCGAGCTGGTCGGCCCCGAGCCCGAGGCCGCCCCGATCGAGGAGCAGGGCCTGGGCTGGAAGTCCACGCACGCCTCCGGCAAGGGCATCGACGCCATCACCTCGGGCCTGGAGGTCACCTGGACCTACCACCCGACCCGCTGGGACAACGAGTTCTTCCACATCCTCTTCGCCTACGAGTGGGAGCTGTTCCACTCGCCGGCCGGCGCTCAGCAGTGGCGCCCGGTGAACAACGGCGGCGCCGACCTGGTGCCCGAGTCGTTCGGCGAGGGCAAGCGCGAGCCGCGGATGCTGACCTCCGACCTCGCCCTGCGCTTCGACCCGATCTACGCCGAGATCTCCAAGCGGTTCAAGGACGACCAGGCCGCCTTCACCGACGCCTTCGCACGCGCCTGGTTCAAGCTGACCCACCGCGACATGGGCCCGAAGTCGCGCTACTACGGCGCCGAGGTCCCCGCCGAGGACCTGGTCTGGCAGGACCCGCTGCCGGCTCAGAGCGGCGAGCTGATCAACGACGCCGACGTCGCCACGCTGAAGGAGAAGGTCGCGGCCACCGGCCTGACCATCGCCGAGCTGGTCGCCACCGCGTGGGCCTCGGCCGCGAGCTTCCGTGGCTCCGACAAGCGCGGCGGCGCCAACGGTGCGCGGATCCGCCTGGCTCCGCAGAAGGACTGGGAGGCCAACAACCCGGAGCGCACCGCGAAGGTGATCGCCGCTCTGGAGCAGGTCAAGGCCGACTTCGACACCGAGTCCAAGCAGGTCTCGCTGGCCGACCTCATCGTTCTCGCCGGTGGCGTGGGCGTCGAGCAGGCCGCTGCCGCGGCCGGCACCGCGGTGAAGGTCCCCTTCACCCCGGGCCGCACCGACGCCTCGGCGGAGCAGACGGACATCGAGTCCTTCGACTTCCTCGAGCCCCGCTACGACGGCTTCCGCAACTACCTGTCGAAGAAGAGCAAGGCCGCCACCGAGTACCTGCTGCTCGACCGCGCGAACCTGCTCACCGTCAGCGCACCGGAGATGACCGTTCTGGTCGCCGGCCTGCGGGTCCTGGACACGAACTGGGACGGCTCGAAGACCGGCGTGCTCACCGAGCGCCCCGGCCAGCTGACCCAGGACTTCCTGACCAACCTGCTCGAGCCGCAGACCTGGACCGCGACCGACAGCACCGAGGAGACCTTCACCTCCTCGAACGGCTGGACCGGCTCGCGCGTCGACCTGATCTTCGGCTCGAACTCGGAGCTGCGTGCCCTCGCCGAGGTCTACGCCGCTGACGACGCTGCCGACAAGTTCGTCAACGACTTCGTCGCTGCCTGGGTCAAGGTCATGGAGCTGGACCGCTTCGACCTGCGTCGCTGATCGACGCCGCTCCTGAGCCGAGCCCCCGCCGTGTTCGACACGGC
>NZ_BAAALG010000001.1:106941-108800 GCF_039528155.1 Nocardioides dubius
GGTCGTTCTTCCCGGGGTGCTCGGCTACGCCGGCGGCGCCCCGCTCAGCCCGCGAGGCGCACCACGTCGTCGGCGACGCCCCACGAGAGGGTGACGCCGGCACCGCCGTGTCCGTAGCAGTGCACCACGTGCCCCTCGCGCTCCACGCGCACCGCGGGGCGGGTCGGCCGCAGGCCCACCTTGTGCCGCAGCACCCGGGCGCGGGCCGCCTCCGGCACCAGGCGGGCAGCGCGGCGCAGGATCTCCGCCGCCACCGCCTCCGACGGCGTCCGGCTCCACGCGTCCTCGACTGCGGTCCCGCCGATCACCACCTCGTCACGGCGCGGCACCAGGTAGGTCGGGCCGGCGTCGTCGAGCGCCCAGTGGTCCAGGCCGAACTGCTCGACCACCACCACCTGCCCCTGGACCGGTCGCACATCGGGGTCGTCGCCCAGGTGCCGCGCGCCGAGACCGGCGCAGTTGACCACCAGATCGGCGCCGCGCGGCAGGTGGCTCAGGTTCTCCCGGGTCAGGGTGCCGCCCAGGGAGTGCAGCCGGGCGCGCAGCCAGACCAGATAGTGGGGCATGTCGACCACCGGCGCGACGAAGCTCCAGGCGTCGGCGAAGCCCGACTGCGGCGGGACCCGGTCCAGCTGCGGAACCGCATCGCGCCACCAGGGGTCGGGACGCACGGTCGTCAGCTGCTCGGTGCCGCGCAGCATCCGGACGCCGCGGTCCGCCCCGGGCGCGTGGTCCGGATGCTCGGCGAAGCGCCGGTAGCTCGCCCCCGCCCAGGCGGTCACCCGCTCCGGGGGAAGCGCGCGATAGGGGTACCAGAGCGCGGCCGCGACCACGCTGGTGGTCTCCAACGGCAGGTCACGCGCCAGGACGTCGACGCGGTGGCCCTCCTCCAGCAGCCTGACCGCACAGGTCAACCCGATGACTCCGGCACCGACGACGATGATCCGGGCCATCAGGCATCCTCAGCTCAGGCGCCGGCCTGGCGGGGCGCCATCGGGTCGTCGCCGTCGCTGCCCTGCTCCCGGGCGATGTAGTCCTCGATGTCCTCGACATCGTCGACGTTGCGCTCCACGACGGTGAGCAGATCGCTCATCGTGGCGACCTCCTCGACCTGCTCCTTGATGAACCAGGCCATGAACTGCTCGGAGGCGAAGTCGTTCTCCTCACGTGCGGTGCGCAGCAGGGCGTTGATCTGCTCGGTGACCCGCTTCTCCTGGTCCAGCGCCAGAGCGACCGGGGCGACGACGCCGTCGAAGGCGTTGACGGGAGCCTCGACACCCGGCACCTTGACCTCGCAGTCGGTGTCGAGCAGGTACTGCACCATCATCATCGCGTGCGCGCGCTCCTCGAGCGCCTGGCCGTAGAAGAACGCAGCCATCTGCGGCATCGTCATCGCGTCGTAGTGCACAGCGCAGGCAAGGTACTGGTTGTGCGCGGCAAGCTCGTTGCCGATCTGTTCGTTGAGCTGAGCGGCGAAACGGGCGGCGGTCACTGGGCCTCCTGGGTTCCCGAGGCGCGGACCACGCGGCTCAGGCGGCTTCGGCAAACTTCTTCGACGGCTTGTCGATCTTGACCAGTTTACGACGCTTCACCGTGTAGCCGGGAGGCAGCGTGCCTTCCTTCAGCATCCGGATCGGGCAGCGCTTGCACTGCGGCTTCGAGGCGCAGCACTTGGATTTGGGCAGCTTCTTCTTGGACAGCTTCTTCAGCTTGCCCTTCTTGAGCTTGACCTTCCCGGAAGGACGGGTCTTGTCCTTCTTCTTGGCCTTCGCATCCTTCTTGCCCACGAGACCAGCGTAGAGGATCCGCTGAGGTTTGCCTAACCTTCCGTGACCGGTATCACCAGGCGAAATGCCAAC
>NZ_BAAALG010000001.1:108849-137812 GCF_039528155.1 Nocardioides dubius
GAGATCGTTGGCCTTGCGGATGACCTCGACGATGCCGCCCATGATCTCGGTCAGGCCGAAGTCCTTCGGGGTGTAGACGGCGGCCACTCCCTGGCGGATCAGCTGCTTGCCGTCGGAGTCGGGGATGATGCCGCCGACGATCACCGGCACGTCGCCCATCCCGGCTGCGGCCAGGCCCTGCAGCACGGCCGGGACCAGCTCCATGTGCGAGCCGGAGAGGATCGATAGGCCGACACAGTGCACGTCCTCGGCGACCGCAGCGGCGACGATCTGCTCGGGGGTCAGCCGGATCCCCTGGTAGATCACCTCGAAGCCGGCGTCACGGGCCCGCACCGCCACCTGCTCGGCGCCGTTGGAGTGACCGTCGAGTCCGGGCTTGCCCACCAGCAGGCGCAGCCGCCCGCCGAGCTCCTCACCGGTCGCCTGCACCTGCTCGCGAACCGCCGCCAGCTCGGCGCCGGCGTCCGCGACGCCGACCGCTCCGCTGACCCCGGTAGGCGCACGGAACTCGCCGAACACCTCACGCAGGGTGGCGGTCCACTCCCCGGTCGTCGCGCCGGCCCGGGCCGCCGCGAGGGTGAAGGGCACCAGGTTGTCGGTGGTCTTGGCGGCGGCGGCGAGTGCAGCCAGCGCCTCGGCGACTGCGGCGTCGTCACGCTGCTCGCCCCAGGCCTGGACGCTCGCGATCGCGGCCTGCTCGGCCGCAGGGTCGGCGGTCTGGATGGCGCCGTCGAGATCGGCGGTCAGCGGCGACGGCGCGGTGGTCTCGAACTTGTTGACGCCGACGATGATCTCCTCGCCGGCCTCGATCCGGGCCCGGCGGCGGGCATGCGAGGCGACCAGCTCGGACTTCATGTAGCCCGCCTCGACCGCGGCGACCGCTCCGCCCATCGCCTGCACCCGGTCCATCTCGGCCTTGGCGCCCGCCACCAGCTCGGCGACCTTGGCCTCGATCACGTGGCTGCCCTCGAAGATGTCGTCGTACTCGAGCAGGTCGGACTCGAAGGCGAGGACCTGCTGGAGCCGCAGGGACCACTGCTGGTCCCACGGCCGCGGCAGGCCGAGCGCCTCGTTCCAGGCCGGCAGCTGCACCGCGCGGGCGCGGGCGTTCTTCGACAGCGTGACGCCGAGCATCTCCAGCACGATCCGCTGGACGTTGTTCTCCGGCTGCGCCTCGGTGAGGCCGAGCGAGTTGACCTGCACGCCGTAGCGGAAGCGACGCATCTTCGGGTCGGTCACCCCGTAGCGCTCGCGGGTGATCTCGTCCCACAGCTGCGTGAAGGCCCGCATCTTGCAGGTCTCCTCGATGAAGCGCACCCCGGCGTTGACGAAGAACGAGATCCGCCCGACGACCTTCTCGAAGTCGGCCTCGGAGACCTGACCGGAGTTCTTCACCTGGTCGAGCACCGCGACCGCCGTGCACAGCGCGTAGGCGAGCTCCTGAGTGGGCGTCGCACCGGCCTCCTGCAGGTGGTAGCTGCAGATGTTGATCGGGTTCCACTTCGGGATGTTGTGCACCGTGTAGACGATCATGTCGCTGATCAGGCGCAGCGAGTGCTCGGGCGGGAACACGTAGGTCCCCCGCGAGAGGTACTCCTTGATGATGTCGTTCTGGGTGGTGCCGGCCAGCTGCGCGGCGACCTGCTCCGGAGCCAGGTCGGGGTTCTGCTCCTCGGCGACCACCTGGTACATGGCCAGCAGCCACATCGCGGTGGCGTTGATGGTCATCGACGTGTTCATGTCGGTGAGCGGGATGTCCGCGAAGAGCTTGCGCATCTCCCCCAGGTGCGGGATCGGCACGCCGACCTTGCCGACCTCACCGCGCGCCAGCGGCGACGTCGGGTCGTAGCCGGTCTGGGTGGGCAGGTCGAACGCGACCGAGAGGCCGGTCTGCCCCTTGGCGAGGTTGGTGCGATAGAGCGCGTTGGACGCCTCCGCCGTCGAGTGGCCGGCGTAGGTCCGCATCACCCAAGGACGATCCTTGGCAGGGGTGGCTTCGGTCATGTCCAGAGCCTAGAGCCTTCGGTGAGGGTTCGTTAACCTATCCGAGATGTGGCACACGCCACCTTGGCAGAAGAGCGCACACGCCACCTTGCAGCAGGCACGCGGCCCGTTCAGGCGATCCGGGCAGCGCGCTCCAGCTCGACGACGCGGATCAGGTGTGTCATGTGGAGCATCCGGCGCACGGCCGGACCTGCCCCACGCAAGGTCACCTGCCGGCCACGCCGGCCGGCGAGACGGGTCGCCGCGGCCAGCACGCGCAAGGCGGTGTGGTCGATGACGGTGACGTCGGTGATGTCGATCAGCAGGTCGCGGTCCTCACCGAACAGGTGCTGGTGGATCGCGTCGCGGACTTCGGTGGTGGAGCGGACGTCGAACTCTCCAGCGAGCACCAGGGTCTCGCCTGTGCTGATGATGTCCATGTCTCATCCCTCTCGTAGCGAAGGCGCCCGATACGCCTTCGTGACGGTCCTGATCGTCGTAATCGTCGCGTGCTGACGGTTCCATCTCTCTCGTACTGACGGCTTCCATCTACAACTATGACGCCGCGAGAGCGAGATGGGTTGCCTCCGTACCCGGATTTCTTCGGAAGATTCGCCCGCTACCCTGCAGGCATGGTGAATCTGACCCGCATCTACACCCGCACCGGCGACGCCGGCACGACCCGGCTGGGCGACATGAGCGAGACGTCGAAGAACGATCTGCGCCTGGAGGCCTACGCGACGGTGGACGAGGCGAACGCCTTCATCGGGGTCGCGTTGGCGACCGGCGAGCTCGAGGACGAGGTCGTCGCCGTGCTGACGCGGATCCAGAACGACCTCTTCGACGTCGGCGCGGACTTCTGCACGCCGGTGGTGGAGAACCCGGAGTACCCGCCGCTGCGGATCGAGCAGGAGTACATCGACCGCCTCGAGGGCTGGTGCGACTCCTACAACGAGCAGCTGCCGAACCTGCGCTCGTTCATCCTCAACGGCGGCACCCCCGGCGCCGCCCACCTGCATGTCGCACGCACCGTCGTGCGCCGCGCGGAGCGCGATGGCTGGGCGGCCTACGCCGAGCACGCGGAGACGATGAACCTGCTGGCGATCAAGTACCTGAACCGGCTCTCCGACCTGCTCTTCATCCTCGCGCGCCACGCCAACCGGGCCACCGGCGACGTGCTCTGGGTCCCCGGAGGCGAACGTTCGTAGCGAGCAACTAGCGGAGGGCGTGAGCCGACCACCGACCGGCGGAGAACCCTGACGCGAACCGGCGACTTCGCGATTGTCCCCTGACGAAAAGCCCCCGACACACGGCGTGTCGGGGGCTTTCGTCAGGGACTATCGCGTGGGGCTGTGGACATCCGGCAGCGGGACGTTGAACTTCGTCGCCCAGCGGCGGGCCTCCTCGGAGAGGGTGCCGAGCTCGGCACACCGCTTCACGTAGGCGCTGGTCTGCGCCAGGAAGTCCATCGGGTTGTAGACGTCCTCCTCCTCGCGGAAGAGGCCGTCGCCCGCGTAGCGCAGGATGGTGATGTTGGACTGCCCGAACCGGGACCCGTCGCCCGGGTCCCGCATCGGGTTGTCGATCTCGCAGATCACCCAGCCCTTCTCGACGTCGATGGTGACCCACCTGGCGGGAAAGGCGACCATCTCGGTCGCCGGGAAGCTGCCCATCGTCCGGGTCACCCAGCGCCGGATCTCCTCGTGCCCTGAGAAGTTGCCGTAGGCGTGCTCGACGTAGGTGGCATCGGGGGTGAAGCACTGCACGAAGTGCTCCCAGTCCCCCGTCGCCACGCACTTCTCGACGGCCGCCGTGTATCCGGCGAACGCCGCTTCCAACTCATCGCGGGTCCATTGCGCCATGCGCCTACCCTGGCAGAACCCGCCGCGCCAGGCCGAGGAATCGGACAACCGGCCTCAGCGGACCTTGGCCATCACCTCATCGGCGAGGAGCTCCATGTTCTCGGTGACCTTGGCGGCGGGAAGTCCGCCGATGTCGAGCACCGAGAGGTGGACGTCCGGCTGCAGCGCCTCCTTCATCGACAGCAGGCGCTCGGTCACCTCCGCAGGCGATCCGCAGACGGCAGGGCCGGCCACGATCCGGTCGAAGTCCACGCGCTGGTCGACGTTGCGCATCCGGTTGGCCCACTCGGCATATCCGGTCAGGTAGGGGCGCCAGGAGTCCCGCGCCGACTGGCTGGTCGGCGCGATGTGCACGTGGCTGCAGGCGCCGACGACGGCCTGCGCCCCCTTGCCGGAGTCGTGCATGAGCTGGCGGTAGAGCGCGACCAGATCACGCCACTCCTCGGCGGGCTTGAAGATGCTCGGCAGCATCAGCGGCATGCCGAGCTCGGCGGTCCAGCGCACCGAGTCCTCGCTCATCCCGGTGCCCATCCAGACCCGCGGCTCCGCCTGGTGCGCACGAGGCTGCACCGCGACGCCCTCGAGGTCGGGCCGCCACGGGCCCGACCAGCTCACCTCCGGCTCCGCCCAGATCCGGCGCAGCAGGTCGTAGCGCCGCACCGTCTCCTCACGCGCCGCGGCCGGGTCGACCCCGAACTCCGAATACCCGTCGCTGGAGATCCCGCGGCCCAGCACCAGCTCGGCGCGCCCGGCAGAGATCTGGTCCAGCGTGTTGAAGTCCTCCGCCAGCTGGACCGGGTCGTGCAGCGGCAACAGGGTGACGGCGGTGGTGAGACGCAGCCGACGGGTCCGGGCGGCGACCGCGGCGAGCATCATCAGCGGCGACGAGACGATGTAGTCGTTGAAGTGGTGCTCGCCGACGGCGAACACGTCGAAGCCCAGCTCCTCACCCCGGACACCCATCTCCACGATCGCTCGCAGTCGCTCCTCCTGCGAGACCCGCACGCCGGTGGTCGGGTCGGGCAGCCAGTCGCCCAGGGACAGCAATCCAAGTTCCATTCTTTCCTCCTCTTGACTGACATTGAATTTAGATTCAGTCTTGGAGAAAGGTCAAGAGCTGGCCCCTGAATCGAAGGAAGAGCGATGACAGCAGCCCTGAAGATCCTCCCGCCGGAGCCGCCCGCGGCCCGGTACGCACCGGCCGACTTCCGCGACGCCATGGGGCGCTTCGCCTCCGGGATCGTGGTCGTCACCGCGACCGTGGACGACGACCCGGTGGGCTTCACCTGCCAGTCCTTCAGCTCGCTGTCGCTGATGCCGCGCCTGGTGCTGTTCTGCGCCTCGCGAAGCTCGCAGAGCTGGCAGCGGATCCGCCGCAGCCCGGCGTTCACCATCAACGTCCTCGCCGAGTCGCAGCGCGCCGTCAGCCAGCAGTTCGCCCGCCGCAGTGACGACAAGTTCGCCGGGCTGGAGTGGACGAGCGGCACCACCGGCGCGCCCCGCCTGGCCGGCGCCAGCGTCCACGTGGACTGTCACCTGCACGAGGTCATCGAGCAGGGCGACCACGACATCGTGATCGGCCGAGTCGAGGAGACTGCGGTGCTCACCGGAAGCCGACCGCTGCTGTACTTCCGCGGCGCCTACGACGCTCTGGGCTGGTAGGTGCCGGCCGTGCGCAGCTCAGCCGTCGCCGAGGTCCGGCTGCGGCCCGAAGAGCATCGCGAACCACATCCGGCTCAGTGTCGCGATCGCCTCGTCGTCTCCGGGGGCAGGGACACCGAGGTCACCATCCTCGGCGATCCAGGTCCAGGCGAACGACTCCAACATCGACAGCAGGGCCGAGGCCAGCACCTGCGGCTCCCCGACCAGCCGGCATCCGGACCGCTCGAACTCCACCAGCTGCGCGGCGATGCCGCTGACCCCCAGCGCGCGGACCTCGCGCCAGCGCGTGGCGTACCGGGCGTCTGTCAACCGCAGACCGAAGAGCCCGATCATCTCCGGCCGGTGGGCACGGAACGCCGTCCAGAACGCGCCGACCACTCCGCTGATCTGCTCGTACGGACTTCCGCTCCTGCTCGCCAGCGACGCCGCGGTCACCTGGCCGGTGAACTCGTCGAGCAACGCGTCCAGGATCTGGGTCTTGTTCTCGTAGTAGGTGTAGAACGACCCGGCCGAGCAGCCCGCCTCACGCGTGATGTCGGTGATCTTGGCGTTGAAGAAGCCCTTGTCCGCGAAGACCGTGCGTGCGGCACGCAGCAGCGCCTGCTCCGTGCTCTCCCGCCGCTGCCCCGTCACAGCGTCAAACTACTCACACGCCGTCCGCCGCCGTCATCCGACCCTTCCTTGCCCGTTCCGATCGCCCCCGCGCCCAGCCGCGCAGCCCGCCCCTCGAGCCCCAAGGACCCCGCATGACCACCACCGACCTCAACAACCTCACCATCGACCAGGCCGTCCGCCGGCATGCCAGCGAGCGGCCCGAGGAGCCCGCCGTCGTCGACGCCGATGGCACCCTGTCGTGGGCCCAGCTGGACCGGGCAGCCCACCAGGTCGCAGACCATCTGCGCGCCACCGGCATCCGGCCCGGCGACCGGGTCGGCTGGCTCGGACCCAACCGCACCCACTACCCCGCCGTGCTGTTGGGCACCTGGCGCGCCGGCGCGGCGATGGTCGGGATGAACTGGCGCCTGCCGAGCGGCGCCATCACGGCCGCGGCGCGCGCGGTCGCGCTCGACCACCTCGTCGCCGACGCCCGCTTCGAGACCGAGGCCAGGGCCGCGATGGGTGAGCAGGTCTCGATCACCGCCGCGGGCACGAGCCCCTGGGCCCAGCGCAGCACCACCGACGAGGCGCCGGTCACCGACGCCGACCAGGTGGCGATGATCTACTTCACCTCCGGCTCGACCGGGACGCCCAAGGCCGTCCCGCTGAGCAGGCGTGCCGTCGAGGCGACCATGGCCCACGCCCAGGTGCACCGCTACTCCCCCGGTGACCGGGCCCTGATCGTCCCGCCGACCTTCCACGCCGCCGGGGCCACCTGGACCGCCTACTGCCTCAAGGCCGGCGTCACGGTCCACTACAGCGACGACGCCTCGGCCCGCGGCCTGATCGACACCCTGCGCGACCAGGCGATCAGCCACGCGATCCTGGTGCCCACCCTGATCCACGCGGTGGTCGACGAGCTGGATCGACGCCCGGAGCCGCTGCCGGCGCTGCGGCACGTCGCCTACGGCGCCTCCCCCATCCCGCCCGCCCTGCTCAACGATGCGATCCGCCTGCTGGGCTGTGACTTCTCCCAGGTCTACGGAATGAGCGAGACCGGCGGCGGCGTGACCTTCCTCAGCGTCGAGGACCACCGTGCCGTCGACGAGCACCCGGAGCGACTCGCCTCAGCCGGCCGGCCCGGCGTCGATGTGGAGCTCCAGGTCCGCGGCCCGCTCGGCGACGTCGCGAAGACCGGCGAGGCCGGCGAGGTCTGGCTCCGCACCCCCTGCCTGACCACCGGCTACCTGGCAGCCGAGGACCCGACCGGAGGGGTGCTGCGCGACGGTTGGCTCAACACCCGCGACGTCGGCTATCAGGACGCCGACAGCTACCTCTACCTGCTCGGCCGCGCCGACGACATGATCCAGACCGGCGCGGAGAACGTCCATCCCCGCGCGGTAGAGGAAGTGCTGCTGGAGCACCCCGCCGTTGCGGACTGTGCCGTCTACGGCGTCCGTCACGCCCGCTGGGGCGAGCAGGTCACCGCTGCCGTCGTCAGCACCGGGCCGGCGCCGACCGCTGAGCAGCTCAGCGAGTTCTGCGCGCCCCGGCTGGCCGGATATCAGATCCCGAAGCGCTATCTGTTCGTGGACGAGCTGCCCCGCACCGCAGCCGGCAAGGTCCAGCGCCACGAGCTGGTCGCCCTCACCCCAGCCGACGACTGAGCAGTCGCACCCGACGGGGCCGCGCGCCGATCAACGTGGTCGGTCGCGGTCCCAGTCGGTGCCCGGAGGGGCCGACTCGAGCCACGACTGGAATCCCATCAACGATCCCGGGCCGAGTGCCAGCTCGAGCTCGTCGCGTCCGTCGCTGAGCACCACGATCACGTGGTCCGCGTACAGGGCGAGCTCCTCGTGGCCGACCGGGTCCCGGCGTCCGTCGAAGGCCAGCGCCGACCGCTTCCAGACCCGCCCCGGACGCGGCGACAGCGAGAAGATCCGGAACCACTCGAGCTCCTCACCCGCGTAGCGTCCGAGCCCGAGCACCCAGCCGCGCCCGGTCGTGCTCGACCGGGCGCGGTAGCTGAGCTCGAACGTGCCGCCATCGCGGGACAGCACCCGGCGCCGGACCACGAGAGCGACGCCGTAGAGGACGAGAAGCACCAGGAGGACGGCGACCACGTCGACGACCCACTGCCAAAGCGGCATTCGACCTCCCTATAAATGCCCAAAGAGTGACGCTGAGTAGCGTCACTCTAGGGCATGGCAATGTGCAGTTGTCAGGAGGCCTTCTCGACCGCCCGGATCCGGGCCTCGGCGCTGCGCACAGCGGCCGTTGCCTCGTCGTCGTTCTCGCCTGCGGCGTGCGCACGCTCGAGGTCGTGACGCGCCTTCTCCAGGTCGATCTCGTGCGACATCTCTGCCCGCTCGGACAGGATCGAGACCCGGTCGCCGGCAACCGAGAGGAAGCCGGCGTCGATCGCGGCCACCCAGGTCTCACCCTCGACGGTGGTGACGTCGACGACGCCCTCCACCAGGAGCGAGAGCAACGGAGCGTGACCCGGCAGGATGCCGACGTCACCCTCGGTGGTGCGGGCGACGACCATCTTGGCCTCGCCCGACCACACGAGACGCTCCGCCGCGACCAGTTCGACCTGGAGCGCGTGGGTACCGGACTCGCTCATCAGAGGCTCTTCTGAATCTCGGCCCAGTTACGCTCGACGTCGTCGAGGCCACCGCACATGAAGAACGCCTGCTCCGCCACGTGGTCCCAGTCGCCGTCGGCGATCTGGTTGAACGCCTCGATCGTGTCGGAGACCGACACGGTCGAGCCCTCGATGCCGGTGAACTGCTTGGCAACGTAGGTGTTCTGCGACAGGAAGCGCTGGATCCGGCGAGCACGGGACACGATGATCTTGTCCTCTTCGGACAGCTCGTCGACACCGAGGATCGCAATGATGTCCTGCAGCTCCTTGTTGCGCTGGAGGATCTGCTTCACGCGAATGGCGGCGTCGTAGTGAGCCTGACCGATGTACTGCGGGTCCAGGATCCGCGAGGTCGACGTGAGCGGGTCCACGGCCGGGTAGATGCCCAGCGAGGCGATCTCACGCGAGAGCTCGGTGGTGGCGTCCAGGTGGGCGAAGGTGGTCGCCGGAGCCGGGTCGGTGTAGTCATCGGCCGGCACGTAGATCGCCTGCATCGAGGTGATCGAGTGACCACGCGTCGAGGTGATCCGCTCCTGGAGCTGACCCATCTCGTCGGCGAGGTTCGGCTGGTAGCCCACGGCCGAAGGCATGCGACCCAGCAGGGTCGAGACCTCGGAGCCGGCCTGCGTGAACCGGAAGACGTTGTCGACGAAGAGCAGCACGTCCTGGTTCTGGACGTCGCGGAAGTACTCCGCCATCGTCAGCGCGGACAGGGCGACCCGCAGACGGGTGCCCGGCGGCTCGTCCATCTGGCCGAAGACAAGGGCGACCTTGTCGAACACGCCAGCGTCCTTCATCTCCTCGATCAGGTCGTTGCCCTCACGGGTGCGCTCGCCGACACCGGCGAACACCGACACACCACCGTGGTTCTTGGCCACACGGGCGATCATTTCCTGGATCAGAACGGTCTTGCCGACACCGGCACCACCGAACAGACCGATCTTTCCACCGGTCACGTACGGGGTGAGCAGGTCGATGACCTTGATGCCGGTCTCGAACATCTGGGTCTTCGACTCGAGCTGGTCGAAGGACGGGGCCTTGCGGTGGATGCCCCACCGCTCGTTGACCTCGAACTTCTCGCCCGGCTCCAGGTTCAGCACCTCGCCGGTGACGTTGAACACCTTGCCGAGGGTGGCGTCACCCACGGGCACGGTGATCGAGTCGCCGGTGTCGCGGACCTGCGCGCCCCGGACGACACCGTCGGTCGACTTCATCGAGATCGCACGGACCATGCCGTCACCGATGTGCTGGGCGACCTCGAGCGTGAGCTCGGTGGTCACGTCGCCGATGGTGACGTCGGTCTTCAGTGCGTTGTAGATGGCGGGCATCTCGTCGGCCGCGAACTCGATGTCCACGACCGGTCCGATCACGCGGGTGATGCGGCCGACGCCGCCACCCACGCTCACGGTCTCTTCAACAGTGGCAGTCATTTCTCACTCATTCCCGGCTTGGGCGTCGGCAAGAGCGTTGACTCCACCGACAATCTCGCTGATTTCCTGGGTGATGCCAGCCTGGCGGGCCTGGTTGGCAATCCGGGTGAACTTCTTGATGAGCTCCTCCGCGTTGTCGGTAGCCGACTTCATCGCCTTCTGGCGGGCAGCGAGCTCGGAGGCTGCGGCCTGCAGGTGGGCGAAGTAGATGCGGCTGTTGACGTACTTGGGGAGCAGGGAGTCCAGCACCTCGGCAGCCGAGGGCTCGAACTCGTAGAGAGGCAGCAGCTCGTCCGCGTCCGGCGCCTCGGTACCCTCGACGACCTCCAGCGGGAGCAACCGCACAGCGGTGGGCTCCTGCGAGAGCATCGACCTGAACCGGGTGTAGACCACGTGGACCTCGTCGACCTGACCGGCCACACCCTCTTCGGCCGTGAAGACCTCGACCAGGGTGGCGCCGATCTCGGCCGCCATCTCCACGGTGGGCCGGTCGGAGAAACCGGTCCAGGAGTTGGCGATCGGACGACGACGGAAGTTGTAGTACGCCTCGCCCTTGCGGCCGGAGATGTACAGGTCCACCGTCTTGCCCTCGGCCACCAGCTTCTCGCGAAGGCCCTCGGCCTCCTTGAGCACGCTGGAGGCGTAGGCACCCGCGAGACCGCGGTCGCTGGTGACAACCAGGATCGCGGCCCGCTTCGGGTTCTCGGGCTCGGTCGTGAGCGGGTGGTTCACGTCGGAGAACGTGGCCACCGCGCTCACGGCACGGGTCAGTTCGCGGGCGTACGGAGCCGCGGCCTGAGCCCGGTTCTGCGCCTTGATGATGCGGGACGCAGCAATGAGCTCCATGGCGCGCGTGATCTTCTTCGTCGACTCGGTCGACTTGATCCGCGCGCGGTACTCACGCAGCGAAACGGCCATGGGTCAGCCCCGCTTCTGCTTGACGATCTGCTCCTGCTCGACGTCCTCGTCAGCCAGTGCCTCGGCCTTGGCGGAACCCGGCTTGATCGAGCTGCCGTCCGAGGTCTCGAACTGGTTGAGGAACTCCTCGTACGCAGCGTCGACGGCCTGCTCGGTCGAGTCCTCGAACTTGAGGGACTCGGCGATGGCCGACAGGATGCCCGGGTTGCTCCGCTTGACGAAGTCCAGGAACTCCGACTCGAAGCGCAGGATGTCCGCGACCGGCACGATGTCGAGCTTGCCGCTGGTGCCCAGGTACATCGAGACGGTCATGTCCTCGACGGCGTACGGGCTGTACTGCGGCTGCTTGAGCAGCTGCATGAGCCGCTCACCGCGGGCCAGCTGCTGACGCGACGCGGCGTCCAGGTCGGAGGCGAACATCGCGAACGCCTGCATGGCGCGGAACTGCGCCAGGTCGACCTTGAGCGATCCCGTGACGTTCTTGAGCGCCTTGGTCATCGCCGCACCACCGACGCGGGACACCGACACACCGACGTCCACGGCGGGACGCTGGTTGGCCGCGAACAGGTCAGACTGCAGGAAGATCTGACCGTCGGTGATCGAGATGACGTTGGTCGGGATGAACGCCGAGACGTCGTTGGCCTTGGTCTCGATGATCGGCAGACCCGTCATCGAGCCCGCGCCCATGTCGTCGGAGAGCTTCGCGCAACGCTCGAGCAGGCGGCTGTGCAGGTAGAACACGTCGCCCGGGTACGCCTCGCGGCCCGGCGGGCGGCGCAGCAGCAGCGACACGGCGCGGTAGGCCTCGGCCTGCTTGGTCAGGTCGTCGAAGACGATCAGGACGTGCTTGCCCTCGTACATCCAGTGCTGGCCGATGGCCGAGCCGGTGTACGGAGCGAGGTACTTGAAGCCGGCCGAGTCGGACGCCGGGGAGGCCACGATGGTGGTGTACTCCAGCGCGCCGGCCTCTTCCAGGGCGCCACGCACGGAGGCGATGGTCGAGCCCTTCTGACCGATGGCGACGTAGATGCAGCGAACCTGCTTGTTCGGGTCGCCGGTGGCCCAGTTCGACTTCTGGTTGATGATCGTGTCGATGGCGATGGTGGTCTTGCCGGTGGCACGGTCACCGATGATCAGCTGACGCTGACCGCGGCCGACGGGAACCAGGGCGTCGATCGCCTTGATGCCGGTGGAGAGCGGCTCGTGGACCGACTTGCGCTGCATGACGCCCGGGGCCTGGACCTCGAGGTTGCGGCGGCCGACGGACTCGATGTCGCCCAGACCGTCGATCGGGTTGCCGAGCGGGTCGACGACCCGGCCCAGGTAGCCGTCACCGACGGGCACCGAAAGGATGGTGCCGGTACGACGAACCTTCTGGCCCTCTTCGATCTTGTCGAAGTCGCCCAGGATCACGACACCCACCTCGCGGGTGTCGAGGTTCAGGGCCTGACCGAGGGTGCCGTCCTCGAACTCGAGCAGCTCATTGGCCATGACGGAGGGCAGACCCGTGACACGGGCGATGCCGTCGGCGGCCTCTGCGACCGTTCCGACCTCTTCCTTGCTGGCGCTGGTGGGCTGGTAGTCGGACACGAAGCGCTGCAGGGCGTCCCGGATCTCCTCCGGACGGATGGAAAGCTCCGTCATCTCTCTTCCTTAGGTTGAAGTTCTGTTCTCTGTGCTGATCAGCTGACGAGCTTGCGACGGGCGTCGTCGAGACGCCCGGCCACGGTGCCATCGATGACGTCGTCACCGATCTCCACACGGACACCGCCGACGACACTGGGGTCGACGACGACGTTCAGGTGGATCGCCCGCCCGTACTGAGCGCTCAGCACATCGGCCAGGCGCTGGCGGTCGGCCGCAGAGAGCGTGTGAGCGACCCGAACGGTCGCCGCGCTCTTGCCTGCCACCTCAGCAGCCACCTTCTGGTAGCTCTGGAGGGCGGCACCGACGGTGCGGTAGGTACCGGCCAGCGACTGCTGGACCAGCGTGACAGTCGCCTCAAGCGCCTTGCCCTCGAGGAGGGAACGCACCAGGACGGTCTTGTCGTCGATCGAACGGCTGGTGTCCGAGAGAGCGTCGCGCAGCGCAGGGTTCTGCGCCACGACCTGCTCGAACTCGAACAGCTCGTCGGAGAGCCGCGAGGCGTCGTCGCCGGCGGTCCGGACCGTCGCCACCTCGCTCAACCGCTCCACCGTGTCCGCGAGGTCGCGGCTTGCGGTCCAACGGCGTCCGACGGCCGAGGCGACCAGGTCGAGGGCGACCTGGTCCACCTTGCCCGCGAGGATCTGGCGGACCAGCTCCTGCTTCGGGCCGGCCTCGAGCGATGCGTCCGTGGCGATCCGGCGCAGGCCGGGCTCGCCGCGCAGCAGCTGGGAGACCTGGAACAGGTCCCCACCTACGCGGGCGGCGTCGGTCCCACCCTGCAGACGGGCCTCGAGCTCACCGGTGAGGGCGGCCAGGGCGTCTGCGGAAGCACCACGAACCTGCATCAGTTGACTCCGCTCTGGTTGGTCTCCAGCTCGGCAAGGAAGCGCTCGACCACGCGGCTCTGGCGAGCCTCGTCGTCCAGGCTCTCACCGACGATGCGACCGGCAAGACCGGTGGCAAGGGAGCCGACCTCGGCACGGAGCGAGGTGATCGCCTGCTGGCGCTCCGCCTCGATCTGCGCCTTGCCCGCGTCGACGATGCGGGCCTGCTCGGCCTGACCCTGCGCACGCAGCTCGGCAACGATCGCCGCACCCTGCTCGCGGGCCTCTTCGCGGATGCGAGCAGCCTCGTGCCGGGCCTCGGAGAGCTGTGCCTCGAGTTCGGCAAGCTTGGCGTCAGCCTCGGCCTGCTTGGTCTCGGCCGCAGCGAGTCCGCCTTCGATCGCCGAGGTGCGCTCGGCGAACGTGGCCTCGAAGTTCGGCACGACGAACTTCTTGACCGCGAAGAACAAGATCGCAAACACAACGAGTGAGAGCACGATCTCGATCGGGTGCGGGATGAGCGGGTTGAGCTCGCCCCCCGCCGCACTGATGGTCAGAGTCTGCATGGGCAGGTCCTTCTTCCGGGTCCTACGTCAGCTGGGTCAGAGAACGAACGCGAGGGCGATACCGATGATCGCGAGTGCCTCGGCGAGCGCGAAGCCCAGGATGGCGATGGTCTGCAGGCGGCTCTGGGCCTCCGGCTGACGGGCAACACCGTTGATGTAGGCGGCGAAGATCAGACCGATACCGACACCGGGGCCGATCGCGGCAAGGCCGTAGCCGATCATGTTGAAGTTGCCTTCGATAGCCATAGCAAGCACGGCTGTTTCCTTTCGGTTATTTCCTTGTTGGAAAACTTGGGGTGTGGAGGTGGAGCAGCTGGAGCTGGAGGTCAGTGCTCGTCAGCGAGCGAGCCCTGGATGTACATCGCGTTCAGGAGAACGAAGACGTACGCCTGCAGGAACTGGATCAGGATCTCGAGGAACGAGATGATGATGAAGAGCAGCCAGGCGATGATGCCGACCGGAGCGTAGGCCGCCGACATCTCCACGATCAGGTACTCGCCACCAAGGGCGAACAGGATCAGCAGCATGTGACCGGCGAACATGTTGCAGAACAGACGGAGCGCCAGGGTGACCGGGCGGACCAGGATGTTCGACATGAACTCGAGCGGGATCAGCAGCGGGTACATCGCCTTGCTGACGCCGCTCGGCACGCACATCAGGTTGAGCCAGCTGAGGAAGCCGTGCTTCTTGATGCCGACGCCGATGTAGACCAGCCAGCTGATCAACGCCAGGGCGTAGACGAGCCCGGCTCGGGAGAAGGTCGGGAACTGGAAGAACGGAACGCTGGCCAACAGGTTGTTGATCAGGATGAAGAAGAAGAGAGCGAAGAGGTACGGGACGTACGGCAGGAAGTCCTTGCTGCCGATGATGTCGCGACCCATCGAGTTGCGCACGAAGCCGTAGCCCTGCTCGCCCACGTACTGCAGGCGGCTCGGGACCATGGCCCGCTTGCGCGAAGCGGCCCAGAAGAAGACGAAAACGATGCCGGCGACGAGCACCAGCTGCAGCATCGGCTTGGTGACGCCGAGGTACATCTCCTGCCCGAGGAACTCAAACGTCTTGTCCGGACCGATCGGCGGGAGGTTGAAGTCTCCGGGACCGGGGGCGTGGAAGCCCTCGGCACGCGTCACGGACGTCGCGATCGAACTCACGGTGTCTCCTGTGTCAGTTGCACTGCTGCAAGTCTTAGTTTGCGGATGGCCGGTTGAATCTGGACCAGGTCATGTAGAGGCCGAACCCGGCGCCGAGCAGGATCCCGACCGCCACCAGGAAGGTGGTCCCCAACCAGCGATCGAGTGCCCAGCCGCCCAGCCCGTAGACGAACACGCCCGAGACCATGTAGCCGAAGGCGTGCCAAGGGTCGCCCTTGGGAGCTTCGTGGTGATCGTCCGGATTCGAAGACGAGGGATTCTGCTGTGCCATTGCGCACCGGAGAATAGCAGCCGCGCGCGGTCATCGCGCACCCGGATCGGTCAGGTCGTAGGCCGGCAGCCGCACCCGGGTGGATACGACGATCTGCGAGACCAGCCAGGCGAAGGTTCCGGCGATCACCGTGCCGCCCAGCCAACGGCGGTCCAGCGCGTCGTCCAGCAGCCCGCTGCGGCTCAGCGCGAGGAAGACCAGCGCCATCACCACGACCTGGAGCACATACGTGAGCAGGGCGATCAGCAGGGATGCCTGGGGCATCACCCCGGCGACCAGGTCGACCAGGAGCGCTCCCCCACCGAAGACGACGAGGACCAGCACGGTTCCGGCCACGGCGCCCCACGCCGCGGAGCTGCCGCCGAGGACCGCTCCGAGAACCGTGGCCACCAGACCGGCGCAGGCGCCGACCAGGCCCGCCAGAACGAGCGCGCGACGACCCGTGGAACCGGGTTTGAAGTGCGTCGCGGTCGTCATGATGGCGGCCGTTCTGATGGAGGGCGGATTCGGTGCCACAGGTTGCCCTGGGCGCTTGTGAAAATTAGCACAAGCGCCTTTCGTGGCTCCAACCGGGGTCGGTTCAGACCGGGTCGATGCCGCTCAGCTTGGGCACCACGAAGGTCAGCACCACGGTAAGCAGGAACCAGGCACCGATCAATGCCCAGACCGCCGGGCTGGCGTAGAGCGACGCCAGCACGGTGCCGAAGCCGATCAGGGCGGCCCACAGCCAGATGATCAGCACCGCGCGCCGGTGGCTGTGGCCGATCTCCAGCATCCGGTGGTGCAGGTGCTGCTTGTCCGGCTGATAGAAGCGCTGACCACGCCGGGTGCGCCGGATGACGGCCAGCACCAGGTCGGCCAGCGGCACGATCAGGATGGAGAGCGGGACGATGATCGGCAACAGCGTCGGCAGCAGGCTCGACTCGGTGCCCGCGCCGCCACGGGTCACGTCGGTGGGCGCGAACTGGCCGGTCAGGGTGAGCGCGGAGGCAGAGAGGAAGAGCCCCAGCAGCATCGAGCCGGAGTCGCCCATGAAGAGCCGGGCCGGATAGAAGTTGTGCGGGATGAAGCCGACGCAGGCACCGCCCAGCGCCGCGCAGAGCAGCGCCCCGGTGACCGCCAGCGTCTGGTCGTTCAGGTTCGCGATCTGGTAGCAGAACAGGAAGAAGGCCAGCGCGCCGACGCCGACCACTCCGGCGGCCAGCCCGTCCAGGCCGTCGACGAAGTTGACCGCGTTGATGGTGGTCACCACGATCACCACGGTCAGCAGCGCCGCCTGGGACTGGTCGAGGGCGAACTGCCCCTCGCCGGGCACCGGGATCAACCGGTACTGGACGCCGAAGGCGATCAGCAGGCCGGCGGCGATCACCTGTCCCCCGAGCTTGGTCAGCGCGTCGAGCTCGAAGAGGTCGTCGAGCACCCCCACCAGGCAGACGAAGGCTCCCGCGGCCAGCACCACCCCCGCATCGCGCATCACGTTGGGTGCGCTCAGCGAGAGGAACGGCAGCTGCCGGGCCACGAAGTACGCCGCGACCAGGCCTCCCAGCAACGCCACTCCCCCGAAGTACGGGATCGGCACCACGTGCACATCGCGGTCCCGCACCTGCGCGACCGCATGCGTGCGCAGAGCGATCTCCCGGGCGATCACGGTGAGGAGGTAGGTCACCGACGCGGCGACCAGGAAGACCAGGAGGTACTCCCGCATCAGGCACGGACCTCGAAGGGGGCCAGCACGCGGTTGATCTCGTCGAGGGAGAGCGCTCCTTGGCGCAGCACCCGGGGGGCGTCGCCGGTGACGTCGAGGATCGTCGACGGCTCGGCGCCGGCCGTGGGGCCGGCGTCCAGGTAGACGGCGACGGCATCGCCGAGCATCGCCTGGGCCGCGTCGGCGTCGGTGGCGGCGGGCTGGCCGGTCGCGTTGGCCGAGCTGACGGCGAGCGGGCCGGTCCGGTCGATCAGGGCCAGCGCTACCTCGTCGTCCGGCATCCGCACCGCGACCGTGCCGCGGGTCTCGCCCAGGTCCCAGCGCAGGGACGGCTGCTGGTGACAGATCAGGGTCAGCGGGCCGGGCCAGAACTCGTCGACCAGCGCCCGCGCCCAGTCCGGCACGTCGGTGGCCAGCGCGGAGAGGGTCGCGGCGGCGGCGACCAGGACCGGCGGCGGCATCTCCCGGCCACGCCCCTTGGCGTCGAGCAGGGCCTGCACCGCTTCGGGGTTGAAGGCGTCGGCGCCGATGCCGTACACGGTGTCGGTCGGCAGCACCACCAGCTCACCGCGGCGGATGACGCCGGTCGCGGTGGTGATCGCGGCGTCGAGATCGTCGGGTTCGGACGTGGAGAGCTTCACGGTGCTCATCCTCCCAGTCTCGCAGTCAGGAATCGTGCACGTCCCGCAAGGTCGTCATGGTCGCGCACCTCGCGCCAGCGACCGGTCCGGCTGAAGACGGCCGGAGCGCTCTCCCCCTGGGCGTCGGCATGCTCGGCACCCACCCAGCCGCCGGGACGCAGCAGCAGCGCAGCACGCTCCTCCAGGATCCGCATCGCGACCAGGCCGTCGTCGCCGGAGAAGAGGGCGAGGTGCGGGTCATGGTCGCGCGCCTCGGGCGCCACGCTCTCCCACGCCTCGAGCGGGATGTAGGGCGGGTTGCAGACCACGACGTCGACGGTGCCGTCGAGGTCGGTGAAGGCGTCGGCCATGTCGCCGTGGCGCAGCTGCACACCGGAGCCGGCCAGGTTCCGCTCGGCCCAGCGATGCGCGCTCGGGTCCAGCTCGACCGCGTGGACCCGAGCGCCCGGAACCTCGTCGGCGACCGCCTTGGCGATCGCTCCGGAGCCGGTGCAGAGGTCCACCACGACCACCTCGCCGCGCTCGGCGAGGGCCGTGTGCGCACGCTCGATCGCCCAGCCGGCCAGCAGCTCGGTCTCCGGCCGGGGCACGAAGACGCCCGGACCGACGGCCAGCTCGACGTGCCGGAACCAGGCGACGCCGGTGAGGTGCTGCAGCGGCTCGCGCTGCTCGCGGCGCGCCACCAGCTCGGCGAACCGCTCACGCTGCTGGGCGTTGGCCGCATCGGCCAGGACCAGCCGGCCGAGCTCGACGCCCAGCACGTGGGCGAGGAGCAGCTCGGCGTCACGTCGCGGCGAGGCGACGCCGGCACCCGCCAAGGTCGCGGCGGCGTCGGCGAGGAGCTGCCGGTTCACTGCTCCAGGCTCTCCAGCCGGGCAGCCAGGTCGGCTGCGACGAGCGAGTCGATCACCGGCTGCAGCTCGCCATCGAGGACGACGTCGAGGTTGTAGGCCTTGTAGCCGGTGCGGTGATCGGAGATCCGGTTCTCCGGATAGTTGTAGGTGCGGACCCGCTCCGAGCGGTCCACCGTGCGCACCTGGGAGCGACGCGCCTCGCTCGCCTCGGCGTCGCCCCCCTCCTCGGCAGCCGCCAGCAGCCGGGCGCGCAGGATGCGCATCGCCTGCTCCTTGTTCTGGAGCTGGGACTTCTCGTTCTGGCAGCTGACCACGATGCCACTGGGAACGTGCGTGATCCGGACCGCCGAGTCGGTCGTGTTGACGCTCTGACCGCCGGGACCGCTGGAGCGGAAGACGTCGATGCGCAGGTCGTTCTCGTCGATCGAGACGTCGACCTGCTCGGCCTCGGGCATCACCAGGACACCGGCCGCGGAGGTGTGCACGCGGCCCTGGGACTCGGTGACCGGGACCCGCTGCACCCGGTGCACCCCGCCCTCGAACTTGAGCAGCGCGAAGGGTGCCTCGCCGGGCTCGGGGGTGCCCTTCGCCTTGACCGCGACGGTCACCGACTTGTAGCCGCCGAGGTCCGACACGGTGGCGTCGAGCACCTCCACGCGCCAGCCCCGCTGCTCCGCGAAGCGGGTGTACATCCGCAGCAGGTCACCGGCGAAGAGCGCGGACTCCTCACCACCCTCGCCGGACTTCACCTCGAGCAGGGCGTCCTTGGCGTCGTTGGGGTCGCGGGGCACCAGCAGCCGGCGCAGCCGCTCGGCGGTCTCGTCGCGGCGCTGCTCGAGGTTGGTCGCCTCGGCGGCGAACTCGGGGTCGTCGGAGGCGAGCTCCCGCGCGGCCTCGATGTCATCGCCGAGGGAGAGGTACTCGCGCCAGGTGCGGACGATCGCGGAGAGCTCCGAGTAGCGCTGGTTCAGCCTCTTGGCCAGGCGCTGGTCGGCATGGGTCTCGGGCGCGGCCAACCGCTGCTCGAGCTCGCGGTGCTCCTCCGCGAGACCTTCAACTGCCTCGAACATGGCTCTCCTCCGTCGACCGACCGATGCCGCGCCGCACCTGGGGCGGCGACGAGAAATGCAGGACGCCGGTCACCCGTCACGAGAACGGGGACCGGCGTCACGGCAATGCTACTTGGCAGCCTTCTTGGCGTAGCGGGCCTCGAAGCGGGCCACGCGGCCGCCGGTGTCGAGGATGCGCTGCTTGCCGGTGTAGAACGGGTGGCAGTTCGAGCAGGTCTCGGCCTTCATCACGCCGGAGGTCTGGGTGCTCCGGGTGGTGAAGGTGTTGCCGCAGGTGCAGCTGACCTGGGTCTCGACGTACTCGGGGTGAATGTCCTTCTTCACGTTTCTCTCCTTGTAGTGGGGCCGCCGGGTCGTGCACTCGGGTCGGGCACGGGAACCGGAACCAACCTCTTGATTCTGCCACCCCGAGCAAGCTCGGGGCCAATCGGGGTCAGCGTCGAGTGAGGCCGGACAGCAGCTGCACGTTGCTCTGCGTGCCACGGACCAGTGTGGCGAGCTCCGTGGCCGCGGTGACGGCGTCCGAGCCGGCCAGCTTGGCGCGCAGCGCGCCGAGGGCGGCCCGCTCCTCCTCGCTGAGCAGCAGCTCCTCGCGCCGGGTGCTGGAGCCGGTGACGTCGATGGCCGGGTGCTGGCCGGCCTCGGCGAGGTCGCGGCGCAGGCGCACCTCGAGATTGGCCGTGCCCTCGAACTCGTCGAGGATCACCGCGTCGGCCTCGGCCACCGAGTCGATGCCGGCCGTGGCCAGGATCGTCAGCGAGCCGCCGTGCTCCACGTTGCGAGCAGCGCCGAACAGGCGCTTGGGCGGGTTGAGCGCCGAGACGTCGAGCCCGCCGGCCAGGATCCGGCCGCCGGCCGGAGCGGCCAGGTTGTAGGCGCGCACCAGGCGGGTGACGCCGTCGAGCAGCACGACCACGTCGTGGCCGAGCTCGACCAGTCGCTTCGCACGCTCCAGGGCCAGCTCGGCCAGCGCGATGTGGTCGGTGGCGGGCAGGTCGAAGGTGGAGGCGATCACCTCGCCCTTGACCGAGCGCTGGAAGTCGGTGACCTCTTCGGGGCGCTCGTCGACCAGGACCACCATCAGGTGGCACTCCGGGTGGTTGGCGGCCACCGAGTCGGCGATCGACTGCAGCAGGGTGGTCTTGCCGCTGCGGGCCGGTGCCACCACCAGACCACGCTGTCCCTTGCCGATCGGCGCGACCAGGTCGATCATCCGGCCGGCGACGTTGGCAGCGTCCGTCTCCAGGCGCAGGCGCTCGGTGGGGTGCACCGGGGTCAGCTCGGCGAAGTCGCTCCGCTCGGCCGCGAGCTCCGGGTCGGCACCGTTCACGGCGTCGACGCGGACCATCGGGTTGAACTTCTCGCGCCGCTCCCCCTCGCGCGGCTGGCGCACCTGGCCGACCACCGCATCACCACGGCGCAGCCCGAACTTGCGCACCATGGAGAGCGAGAGATAGACGTCCTCGGCACCCGGCAGGTAGCCGGTGGTGCGCACGAAGGCGTAGTTGTCGAGCACATCCAGGATGCCGGCCGCCGGCACCAGGACGTCGTCCTCGAGGATCGTGGTGTCGGGCTCGTTGCGCTGACGCCCGGACCGGTCCCGGTCCCGGCCACGGCGACGCCGGTTGCGGCTACCGCCCTCGCCGTCGTCGTGCTGGTCCTGCTGGCTCTGCTGGCTCTGCTGGCGGCTCTGCTCCTGCTTGCCGTCGCCCTGATCCTGGCCCTGGCGGCTCTGCTTGCCCTGTTCCTGCTTGCCCTGCTCCTGCTTGGCCTGCTCCTGCTGGCGACCCTGCTTGCCCTGCTCGCCACGCTGACCGCGCTCGGACTGACCCTGCTCGCCCCGGTTGGCGGAGCGGTTGCCGTCCCTGCCGTCCCGGTTGCCGCCGCCGGCGCCATCGCGGGCCTCGCGGTTGCGGCCCTCGCTCGCCGCCTGCTCGACAGGCGCCTGCTCGGCCTCGACCGCCTTCTTGCCACGCTGACGACGTCGCTGGCTGACCTCGATCAGCGCAGGCTGCTCGGCCTGCGCGGAGCCCTGCTCGGCGCTCGGCGCCTGCCGCTCGCGCTCGGGTGCCGCCTGGCGGGGAGCGGCCTCGACCGCCGAGGCGCCGGCCGGGGCCGACGTGGCGGGAGCGGGCTTCTCACCTGCGGACTTCTCGGCGGCGGGCTTCTCCGCCTTGCTCCGCTGCCCCTTGGCGACCGGCGTGCCCGCGCCCCGGATCGCCTCGACCAGCTGCGCCTTCTTCATGCTGGCGCTGCCGGGGATCCCCAGGCCGGCGGCCATCGCCTTGAGGTCGGCGAGCAGCATGCCGTTGAGTCCGCCGCTGCGCTTCTTGGGCTCCTTCGCAGCAGCGGGCGCGGCGCCCTCGGTCACGGCGTCGGCTTGTGGTGCATCGGTCACGAGTTGATCCCTTTGATCCTTCGTGCAGCCCGCAGATACGGGGACGAGATGAGAAAGGCGCTGCCCGGTGGCCCCATCGCGAGGCCCCCTCGGGCGCACCGGCGCGCAGACCGGAGCTGAACGCCCGGCAAGACTAGCACCGCACGCAGGCGGGTCAGCCGATCACCTGGACACCGGCAGTGTCGATGGCGAGGTGGTGGGCGACCCAGCCCTCGGGGCAGCGCTCCAGCAACGCAGGACCGTCACCGAAGACCAGGACGGTGGGCCCGGCTCCGGAGATCACCGCGGCATGGCCGTCGGCCCGCAGCGCGCGGACCAGGGCCAGCGACTCCGGCATCGCGGGCTCGCGGTAGCTCTGGTGCAACCGGTCCTCGGTGGCCAGCAGGAGCCGCTCCGGCGAGCCGGCCAGGCTCGCCACCAGCAGCGCCGCACGGCCCGCGTTCGCCGCGGCGTCGAGGTGCGAGACGCTCTGCGGCAACAGCCCCCGAGCGACGTCGGTGGCGACCGGCGTCGGCGGGATGAAGACCACCGCGGAGATCCGCGGGTCGACCGAGGCCCGGGTGGCCCAGAACCGGTCGCCATCGGCACCCGAGATCACGAAGCCGCCGAGCAGCGCCGGGGCCACGTTGTCGGGGTGACCCTCCATCTCCGCAGCGAGCTGCAGCGCGCCCTCGTCGTCGAGCAGCAGCGTGCCGCCCGCGACCAGGGCCCGGGCCAGGCAGATGCCGCCGACGATCGCCGCCGACGACGAGCCGAGACCGCGGGCGTGCGGGACCCGGTTGTGGCAGCGCAGCCGCAGGCCGGCCGGGTCCACGTGCATCGCGGCGAAGGCTGCCCGCATCGCCCGGACCACCAGGTGCGACTCGTCCAGCGGGACGTCGTCGGCACCGGCGCCGAGCACCTCGACCTGGAGCGAGTCGCCACAGATCTCGGCCTCGAGCTCGTCACGCAGGTCCAGGGCGAGGCCCAGGGTGTCGAAGCCGGGCCCGAGGTTGGCCGAGGTGGCCGGCACGGTCACCCGCACCGGCCCCGGAACGAACCGACTCATCAGCGGAGACCAGCGGCCTCAGCAGCGGCCTCGACCTCGGCGTCGACCACCGTCTCCACGACGGGCCCGAAGCCCTCCAGAGCGGTGACGGTGTCCTTGAGCCCGTGCCCGGTGACCGTGATCACCACGGTCTTGCCGGCGTAGCTCTCGCCCTGCTCGAGCTCGGCGAGCAGACCGGCCACGCCGACCGCGGAGGCCGGCTCGACGAAGACGCCGTCGTTGGCGGCCAGGCCGCGCTGGGCGGACAGGATCGCCTCGTCGGAGAGCGACGCGAACCGGCCGCCCGACTCGGCGGCAGCGGCCTCGGCGAGCTTCCAGGAGGCAGGGTTGCCGATCCGGATCGCGGTCGCCTTGGTCTCCGGGTCGGCGACCGGGTGCCCCAACACCAGCGGCGCGGCGCCCTCGGCCTGGAAGGCGCGCATCACCGGGCGCTTGGTGGAGCGACCGAGGTCGGCGTACTGCTGGTATCCCAGCCAGTAGGCCGAGATGTTCCCGGCGTTGCCGACCGGCAGCAGGTGGTAGTCGGGTGCGTCGCCGAGCCGGTCCACGATCTCGAAGCTGGCGGTCTTCTGGCCCTCCAGGCGGACCGGGTTGACCGAGTTCACCAGGGCGACCGGGTACTCCTCGGCGAGGCCGCGGGAAAGCCGCAGGCAGTCGTCGAAGTTGCCGCGGACCATGATGATCTGCGCGCCGTGCATGATCGCCTGCGCCATCTTGCCGGCGGAGATCTTGCCCTCGGGGACCAGGACCAGCGGCTTGATCTGGGCCTTGGCGGCATAGGCGGCCATCGAGGCCGACGTGTTGCCCGTCGAGGCGCAGACCACGGCCTGGGCGCCCTGGTGCACGGCCACCGAGAGGGCCGCGGTCATGCCACGGTCCTTGAACGAGCCGGTCGGGTTGTTGCCCTCGACCTTGAGCCACACCTCGGCACCGGTCAGCCCCGAGAGCCAGCGCGACTCGACCAGCGGCGTACCGCCCTCACCGAGCGTGACCGCCGGCGTGTCGGCCGGGATGTCCAGCAGCTCGCGGTACTCGTCGATGACGCCTCTCCACTGGTGTGGCATCAGTCGTTCTCTCCTTCCACGCGCATCACCGAGGTGACCTCGCGCACGATGTCCATGTTCCGCAGGTGCTCCACGGTTGCCGACAGTTGGGCGTCGGTGGCCCGGTGCGAGACGACGACCAGCTGGGCGTCGTCGCCGCGGCCCTCCTGGCGCACGGTCTGGATCGAGACGCCGTGCTCGGCGAAGGCGGCGGCCACGGTGGCCAGGACGCCTGCGCGGTCCTGGACGTCGATGCCCACGTGGTAGCGGGTGACCGTCTCCCCCATCGGCAGCACGTCCAGCGCTGCGTAGGCGGACTCGCCCGCGCCGCGGCTGCCCGAGAGCAGGTTGCGGGCCGCGGTGACCAGGTCGCCGAGCACTGCGGATGCGGTCGGGGCACCGCCGGCGCCGGGGCCGTAGAACATCAGCTGGCCGGCGGCCTCGGACTCGACGAAGACCGCGTTGTAGGCCTCGCGCACCGACGCCAACGGGTGGGTGTCGGGGATCATCGCCGGGTGCACCCGCGCGGAGACGGCGCCGTCGCGCAGCTCGCAGATCGCCAGCAGCTTGACCACCGAGCGCATCTCGCGGGCGGAGGCGACGTCGGCAGCGGAGACCTCGGCGATGCCCTCACGGTGCACGTCCCCGGCAGTGACCCGGGTGTGGAACGCCAGGCTGGCCAGGATCGCGGCCTTCGCAGCCGCGTCGAAGCCCTCGACGTCGGCGGTGGGGTCGGCCTCGGCGTAGCCGAGCTCCTGCGCCTCCTCCAGCGCCTCGGCGAAGCCGGCACCGGAGGTGTGCATCTTGTCCAGGATGAAGTTCGTGGTGCCGTTGACGATGCCCAGCACGCGGGTCACCTTGTCACCGGTCAGCGACTCGCGCAGCGGGCGCAGGATCGGGATCGCGCCGGCCACCGCGGCCTCGTAGTAGAGATCGCGGGCGGACTTGTCGGCGGCCTCGAAGAGGGTCGCGCCGTCCTCGGCCAGCAGGGCCTTGTTCGCGCTCACCACCGAGGCGCCGTTCTCCAGCGCGGCCAGGATCAGCCCGCGGGCGGGCTCGATGCCGCCGATCACCTCGACCACCAGGTCGACGTCGTCGCGCGTGACCAGGTCCATCGCATCGGTGGTCAGCAGGTGCTCGGGCACCTCGACCTCGCGCTTGGCGTCGAGCCGGCGCACGGCGACGCCGGCCAGCTCGAGGCGCGCCCCCGCCCGTGCGGCCAGGTCCGCCGACTGCTCGGTGAGCAGGCGAACCACCTGCGAGCCCACCGATCCGCAGCCGAGCACCGCTACTCGCAGCGCCTTGTCACCCTCACTCATCGTGTTGCTCCCTCTAGCGCGGCACCCACGTCGGTAGCCAGCAGATCGTCGACCGTCTCGCGTCGCACGATGACACGTGCGACGCCGTCGCGGACCGCAATCACCGGCGGCCGCAAGGCATGGTTGTAGTTGGAGGCCATCGACCGGCAGTAGGCGCCGGTGCCCGGAACGGCCAGCAGGTCTCCGGGCGCGATGTCGCCCGGCAGGAACTCGTCCTTGACCACGATGTCGCCGGCCTCGCAGTGCTTGCCGACCACCCGCGCCAGCACGGCGGGGGCCTCGGAGGCGCGGGAGGCGACGGTGGCCGAGTAGTCGGCGTCGTAGAGCGCGGTACGGATGTTGTCGCTCATCCCGCCGTCCACCGAGACGTAGGTACGCCGGGCGCCGCCGTCGAGGGCGACCTCCTTGACCGTGCCGACGGTGTAGACGGTGCACATGCTGGGGCCGACGATCGCGCGTCCGGGCTCGATCGAGAGCCGAGGCGAGTCGATGCCGAGGCGCTCGCACTCACTGGCGATCACCGCCCGCATGCCCTCGGCCAGCAGCGCCGGCGTCGACGGGTCGTCCTGCGTGGTGTAGGCGATGCCGAATCCGCCGCCGAGGTCCATCTCCGGCATCGTGTGCCCGAGCTCGGCGGCGATCTGGGCGTGCAGCGCGAGCACCCGCCGCGCGGCGACCTCGAAGCCGGAGGTGTCGAAGATCTGGCTGCCGATGTGCGAGTGCAGGCCCTCGAGCCGCAGCCCGGGCTCCGCCAACACCCGGCGGGCCGCCTCCAGGGCGTCGCCGGCGGTGATCGAGAAGCCGAACTTCTGGTCCTCGTGAGCGGTGGCGATGAACTCGTGGGTGTGCGCCTCGACGCCGGCGGTGACCCGCACCATCACCCGCGCGGTGACGCCCAGCGACGCGGTGATCTCGGCCAACCGCTCGATCTCGTGGAACGAGTCGACCACGATCCGGCCCACGCCGAGCTCGACGGCACGCACCAGCTCGGCGCGCGACTTGTTGTTGCCGTGGTAGCCGAGCAGGGCCGGGTCGAGACCCGCGCGCAGGGCGACGGTCAGCTCGCCGTCGGAGCAGACGTCGAGACGCAGCCCCTCCTCCGCGATCCAGCCGGCGACGGTTGTGCACAGGAAGGACTTGCCGGCGTAGTAGACGTCGAAGTCCGAGAAGGCGTCGCGGAAGGCGGCCGCCCGGGCCCGGAAGTCGACCTCGTCCAGGACATAGGCCGCGGAGCCGTGCTCGGCGACCAGCTCCGGCAGCGAGACGCCGCCGATGCTGAGCACGCCGTCGCGCTTGGCCGCCGTCTCGGACCACAGGATCGGCACCAGGGCGTTGATGTCCTCGGGCTGGCGCAGCCAGGCGGGGCCGCGCAGGGCACCCGGGGCATGGGCCCAGCCGGCTTCGTGTGCACGCATCGCGCTACCTCACATCCGCTCGGGCGCCGAGACGCCGAGCAGGCCGAGACCGTTGGCCAACACCGTGCGGACCGCAACGACCAGCACCAGCCGGGCGGCGTTCACCGGAGCGACGGGCTCGTCGCCCTGGGGCAGCATCCGGCACTCCTTGGTGTCGTACCACTTGTTGAAGACTGCGGTGGTGTCCTCCAGGTAGCGGGCGATCCGGTGCGGCTCCCGCAGCTCGGCGGCGGCCGTGACCACCCGCGGGAACTCGGCGAGGCTGCGCAGCAGCGCGCCCTCCAGGTCGTGGGCGAGCAGCGCCGGGTCGAAGCCGGCCAGCGCGTCGTCCACCGACGGCATGCCGAGGTCGCGGGCGTTCTCCATCATCCGGCAGGTGCGGGCGTGGCCGTACTGCACGTAGTAGACCGGGTTGTCGTTGGAGGCCTTGGTGATCTCGGCGACGTCGAGCACCAGCGGCGAGTCCGCCGGGTAGCGCGCCAGCGAGTACCGCAGCGCGTCGACGCCGATCTCGTCGGCCAGCTCGTTGAGGGTGACGATGGTGCCCGCCCGCTTGGAGAGCTTGAGCTCCTGGCCGTCGCGCAGGATCTTGACCAGCTGGCCGATCAGCACGTCGAGCGTCTGCGCCGGGTCGTCGCCCGCGCACGCCGCCATCGCCTTCAGCCGGCCCACATACCCGTGGTGGTCCGCACCGAGCAGGTAGATGCAGTGGTCGAAGCCCCGCGCCCGCTTGTTCAGGTAGTAGGCCGTGTCGGAGGCGAAGTAGGTGAGCTCGCCGTCGGACTTGATCAGCACCCGGTCCTTGTCGTCGCCAAAGTCGGTGGTGCGCATCCACAGCGCACCACCCTCCTCGTAGACGTGGCCGAGCTCCTTGAGCCGGGCCAGGGTGTCGGGCACCGAGCCGGACTCGTGCAGCGACAGCTCGGAGAACCACACGTCGAAGTGGGTGTTGAACGCGTCGAGCTGGTCCTGCTGCTCCTTGAGCTGCAGCTCGTAGCCCTTCGCCCGGACGGCGGCGCGGCGCTCGTCGGCAGGCAGGTCGAAGATGCCCGGGCTCGCCGCGCCGACCGCGGTGGCGAGGTCGTCGATGTAGGCACCGGCATAGCCGTCCTCGGGCTTGGGCTGACCGAGCGCGGAGGCGATGATCGAGTCCGCGAAGTGGTTCATCTGCACGCCACGGTCGTTGATGTAGAACTCGCGGGTGACCTCGGCACCGGCCGCAGCGAGCACCCGGCCGATCGCGTCGCCGAGCACCGCCCACCGGGTGTGCCCCAGGTGCAGCGGACCGGTCGGGTTCGCGGAGATGAACTCGACGTTGATCTTCTGCCCGCTGAGCGCCTCGTTGGTGCCGTAGCCAGCCCCGGCGGCCACGATCTGCCCGGCGATCTCGCCCTGGGCACCGGCCTCCACCGAGATGTTCAGGAAGCCGGGGCCGGCCACCTCGACGCCGGCGACGCCGGCAGCCGCGGTCAGTCGCGCGGAGAGCAGCTCGGCGAGCGCCCGCGGGTTGGTGCCGGCCTTCTTCGCCAACTGCATCGCCACGTTGGTGGCGTAGTCGCCGTGCCCCTTCTGGCGGGGTCGCTCTACCGTCACCGAAGTAGGGACGCCGTCGGGCAGCGTCAGCGTGCCCTCGTTCACCAAGGCGGTGAGGGCGTCGACGATCGCGGTAGAGAGTTGCTCAGGGGTCACTGGACCAGCCTATCGGCGCATGGCCGCCGGCCTCACACCGATATCGACTGCTGGAAGAACTGCTCGAAGGGTGCCCCGTTTGACCTTGCGACAGTCATGGGCTGTAAGGTTTCGCCACGCGCCGCTTGGCGCTTGCCTCCGTAGCTCAGGGGATAGAGCACTGGTTTCCGGTACCAGGTGCCGCAGGTTCGAATCCTGCCGGAGGCGCACCACCTGCGATGCA
>NZ_BAAALG010000001.1:137866-139752 GCF_039528155.1 Nocardioides dubius
CTGTCATTTCCGGCCCGAACGGCCTGTCTCACAAGCCCTGGCACCGCTGGTCTAGACCGATCGTCGGGACCTTCGTCCCGAGATGCCACACGCATGCCCCAGGACCCACCCGGGACCCCCTTCCCGGCGTGCTGAGCGCCGCTCTCCGCCTCAGAATCGGCCGGTCAAGGGACCACACGGCGACTGAGCTCCGCAAGCGAAGGACGAGAAAATGGCCCATTCTGACCATGAAAAATCCCGTTTCGCCTCCGAAACCCGCCGAAACCGGAACACTTCCCCATAACTAAGTACCTGGGCGGCTCGTTTGAGGGAACGAGTTCGATTGGGGAGCGCCTCAGGGCTTGGTCGTGCTCAACACGTGACGACAACTTTTTGGGGAGTAGAGAAGTGAAGACTTCGATGCGGCATGCCATCGCCGCCGCCACGGCCGTCGCGGTTGCCTCCGCCGGCAGCCTGGCCATGACCGGACCTGTCTCCGCCTCGCCGGCGGCGTCGAGCGTCGCTGCCAAGGACGGCATCAAGGTTCAGGCGAAAAAGAAGAAGAAGAAGAAGAAGACCACCCGCTACACCATGGGCGGCGACGCCTACGGCACCGAGATCGTGGCGGGCCTGCTCGGCCTCCGCTCGGACCGCACCGCGTTCTCGTGGGTCGGCTGCACCCAGCAGAACCGCCAGATGAGCACCGCACTCGTCGGCGGTTCGGTGCTTCCGGGCAACGCCTTCCTCGACCTCGGTGTCGTCCGTTCCAGCACCAAGACCCGCAAGGGCAGCGCCGCCAAGGCGCTGGGCTTCCCGTCGAACACCGCTGCCGCCTCGATCTCCAGCGCCAAGGTGGCCGACGTCCGCCTCGGCCCGGCTGACGGTCCGCACCTGGTGATCACGGGCCTTGAGTCCGAGGCCCGCGCCTGGGTGAGCAAGAAGGGCAAGTTCAACACCACGCAGAAGTACAAGACGCTCAACATCGACGCCAAGACCGGCATCGCTCCGCTCGACCAGTTGCTCGGCCAGCAGGGCCTCGGCGGCCTGCTCGATCTGTTGCTCGGCAACATCGTCGAGCCTCTGATCGACGTGGTCGGCGGCGTGCTGAAGGTGGCGGGTCTCGGTGAGATCAGCATGGGCAAGGGCGTCTCCAAGGAGCGCAAGAACCACGCGATCTCCTACTCGACCGCCCTCGAGGTCCGCCTCTACGGGACCGACATGAAGCGCAGCGCCGACGACATCGTCGTCGAACTGGGCCGTTCGCGTGCCCGGATCAACCGGACCAACGAGCCGGGCCGCTTCGGTGGCTACGCCTCCGCCCTGGACGCCACCCTGCTCGACGGCGTCCTGAAGACCTCGAAGCTGGCCCACCAGCCGGTTCCGTGCATGGGCACCGGTGGCGCCTGGAAGAAGAGCGGCGTTGCCGACGTCAACCTGCTGGGCCTCGGCCTGGTCGAGGTCGGCGCGGTGACCTCCGCCGTCCAGACCAAGGGCACCCGCCGCACCACCCGCACCACCAAGAGCAAGGCGCAGACCGCCCGGATCGCGATCGGCGGCAACAACGGCCTGGTGATCGAGGCGATCACCTCGGAGGCCACCGCTCAGCGCAACCGCCTGGGCAAGCTCTCCACCAAGTCGTTCGTCGACGTCGGCTCGATCAGCGTCGCCGGCACGAAGTACAGCCTGGGTCAGCTGCTCAACCCGGTGCTCAGCGGCCTGGACGGCGTGCTGTCCGGTCTCGGCATCGCGAGCATCAAGACCCACGTGAAGCGCAAGGTCAAGAACGGCATCGGCGTGATCGCCCTGCAGATCAAGCTGCTCAACGGCAAGGGCGCCGACGTCAAGATCGGTGACGTCGAGGCCAAGGTCTCCAAGTGACCTGAGCCGAACGGCACGCAGTGCCTGAA
>NZ_BAAALG010000001.1:139782-145479 GCF_039528155.1 Nocardioides dubius
GGCGTCGACCGGACCTGCCGCTCAGCAGCGCTCGATCCGGGCGTCCTTGCGGGCGTCGTCGCCCCACCGCTTGGCCAGGGCGGTGTCCGGCATCACCACGCTCGCTCCCCCGACGTTGGCGAAGCTGCCGGTCAACACGCACCCGGTGACCTTGCCCGGGTCCACCGCCGCCACGGCCCGCGCCAGCCGGAAGAGCTCGGCAGGCCGCACCTGGGCGTCCATGTTCTTCAGCACCGAGAGCACCCCGGTGTCGAGGAAGCCGGGGCGATCCGCATTCGCCGCCACCTTGCGCTGGATCGCCGCGATCACCTCCTGCTGGTTGGCGGAGCGGTCGAAGTCACCGCGCGGCAGCGACTTGCGGATCCGCGCGAAGTGCAGCGCCCCGTAGCCCTCCAGCTTGTTCTTGCCGACCCGGTACCCCTCGGGTCGCAGGTACGGGTCGGAGAAGGCGAACTCGCTGTCCACGGTGATGCCACCGATCGCGTCCACCATGTGCCGCAGCCCCCAGAAGCTGGAGACCATCACGTAGTCGGGCTCGATGCCGGTCAGGCCCTTCATCGTCTCGGCCATCAACTGCGGGCCGCCGTAGAAGAGCGCGGCGTTGATCCGGTTCGATCCGTGCCCCGGGATCGCGACCCACGAGTCGCGCGCCACCCCGATCGCGGTGGCCGCCCCGGTGCGGGTGTCGATCCCGACCAACTGGATCGCGTCGGCCCGGCTGCGGAGCACGTCCTGCCCCATCCGGGCATCCGAGCCGAGCGCCAGGATCCAGACCACCTGCGGCGACAGGTCGATGCCCTGGGCCCGCTCCACCTTGACCAGCGCCGACGTGGTCGGGGCGACGTCGCCGTCGGGCACCGCCAGCACCGTCAGTCCGAGCACGGCGGCCACCGTCAGCCTGCGGCACAGGCGTGCTCCCACTCCCCGCTTGCTGCTCACTGTGCGTCCCCTCCCTGCTGGTCGTTGCGTGCCACGCGGTACTCGAAGATCCGCCACCCGGAGCCTGCCGGCGTCAGCGACACCCGCCCGGTCAGAACGCTGCGGCCCGTGCCGTCGCCGGGCGCTCCGGTGTCGGCCGGTGCTCCGGTGTCGGTCTGCTCGGGGTCCGCCGGCCCGGCGGCACCGGAGCCCGCGTCGTCGCCCGAGGTGGTGTCGAGCACCAGCCGGAACCGGGCAGTGGCGCCCACCGCCCGGCCCTTGACCGCCAGCAGGTCGACCCGGACCTTGCGCACCGTCGCGGTCGCCGAGGCGAGCCCGGCGTTGCTGGTCAGACCGGCGTCCTTGCGCGCCTGGACGGCGAGGCGCCGGGTGAAGCCCGGCCATGCCGTTGCGGCATCGGCACCGGGCTCCTCGCCGAGGTAGGCAGCCTCGAACCAGGCGTCGACGACAGCCGCCACCTCGGCGGCGGTCTCGTCGCGCGAGGCCGCCTTCATCCGCCCGGTGACCCTGCCCGCAGCGGCGTCGAGAGGCGCCGACGACGGTGCCGCGGCGGGGGGCGTGCCACTGTCCTCCTCGTCGTCGCCCGAGCCCGTGCACCCCACCAGAGCCAGGCTCAGAGCAAGCGGAATCAGCAGTGACGTCACGGTCCTGCGCGGTCTGTTCGCCATCTCCACACCTTCCCCGTTTCGGGCCCTGGCCACAAACCTTGCCCGAGATACGACACCGTCCGAAGCATTTGGTTGGCGGTGGGTCTAGCCTTGACCCTTGACCCCACACATCAGCTGCACCGGAAGAGGCGAACCTAGAAGTGGCTGAGTCTTCTCAGAACAACTCCCACACAGACTTCGGAGCCAACGAATGGCTCGTTGACGAGATGTTCGAGCAGTACCGTCGTGACCCGGCAAGTGTGAGCGCGGAGTGGAGCGAGTACTTCACCGCGCGCGATGCAGGCGGCACCACCGCCCCTGCCGCCACGCCGAGCGTCCCCACCCCTAACGCGGCCGCCCCGGCCGCTGCGGCTCCTGCTGCTGCGGCCCCGGCCGCCTCGGCTCCTGCTGCCGCGGCTCCCGCTGCTCAGCCGCCGGCCCCGGTGGCCAAGCCCCGTCCGGCCAGCAAGGCCGCCGAGCCGGCCAAGGGCACCACCTCCCCGGAGCCCCGCGACCCGCAGAAGCCGGCCACCTCGGCTGCCGCCGACGAGCCCACGTACACCACGCTGCGCGGCATCCCCGCCGCCACCGCGAAGAACATGGACGTCTCGCTCTCCGTGCCCACCGCGACGTCGGTGCGCAACATCCCGGTGAAGCTGCTGTGGGACAACCGCACCGTCATCAACAACCACCTCAAGCGTGCGCGCGGCGGCAAGGTCAGCTTCACCCACCTGATCGGCTACGCGATCGTCCGCGCGATGCGTGCGATGCCGGAGATGAACAGCACCTTCGCCGAGGTCAACGGCAAGCCCACCCTGGTCTCCCCCGCCCACGTGAACCTGGGCCTGGCCATCGACCAGCAGAAGCCCGACGGCACCCGCCAGCTGGTGGCGCCCTCGATCAAGGGCTGCGAGTCGATGGACTTCGCCGCCTTCTGGACCGCCTACGAGGCGATCGTCCGCAAGGCCCGCGACAACAAGCTGGGCATGGAGGACTACTCCGGCACCACCATCTCGCTGACCAACGTCGGCGGCCTCGGCACCAGCCACTCCGTGCCGCGTCTGATGAGCGGCCAGGCGGCCATCTTCGGCGTCGGCTCCATGGAGTACCCGCCGGAGTTCCAGGGTGCCTCGGACGACACCCTGACCCGCAACGCGGTCAGCAAGATCATGACGATCACCTCGACCTACGACCACCGCGTCATCCAGGGCGCGCAGTCGGGCGAGTTCCTGCGCCGGGTGCACCAGCTGCTCCTCGGCGAGGACGGCTTCTACGACGAGATCTTCGCCTCGCTGCGGATCCCCTACCAGCCGATCCGGTGGCGTGCGGACATCGCCACCAGCCACGACGAGGACATCTCCAAGCAGGCCCGGATCCTCGAGCTGATCCACGCCTACCGGGTCCGCGGTCACCTGATGGCCGACACCGACCCGCTCGAGTACCGCCAGCGCAGCCACCCGGACCTGGAGATCGAGAACCACGGGCTGACCCTGTGGGACCTCGACCGCGAGTTCGCCACCGGCTCGTTCGGCGGCGAGGGCCGGCGCTTCATGAAGCTGCGCGACATCCTCGGCATCCTGCGTGACTCCTACTGCCGCACCATCGGCATCGAGTACATGCACATCATGTCTCCGGAGCAGCGCAAGTGGATCCAGGAGCGCGTCGAGGTGCCGCACACCAAGACGCCGCGCGAGGAGCAGCTGCGGATCCTGCTGAAGCTCAACCAGGCCGAGGCCTTCGAGACCTTCCTGCAGACCAAGTTCGTCGGCCAGAAGCGGTTCAGCCTCGAGGGTGGCGAGACCACCATCCCGGTGATCGACGAGATCTGCGAGGCCGCCGCCGAGATCAGCCTCGACGAGGTCACCATCGGCATGGCGCACCGCGGTCGGCTCAACGTGCTGGCCAACATCGTCGGCAAGAAGTACTCGCAGATCTTCCGCGAGTTCGAGGGCAACATCGACCCGCGCACCGTGCAGGGCTCCGGCGACGTCAAGTACCACCTGGGCGCCGAGGGCGAGTTCCTCTCCGGCAAGGGCGACACCATCAAGGTGTCGGTCGCGGCCAACCCGTCGCACCTCGAGGCCGTCGACCCGGTCCTGGAGGGCATCGCCCGCGCCAAGCAGGACGTGCTCGACCGCGGCCTGGAGTTCCCGGTGCTGCCGCTGCTGATCCACGGTGACGCCGCCTTCGCAGGTCAGGGCGTGGTGGCCGAGACGCTCAACCTCTCCCAGCTGCGCGGCTACCGCACCGGTGGCTCGATCCACCTGGTCGTCAACAACCAGGTCGGCTTCACCACCTCGCCGGGCTCCTCGCGCTCCTCGCTGTACGCCACGGACGTCGCCCGGATGGTGCAGGCGCCGATCTTCCACGTGAACGGCGACGACCCGGAGGCCTGCATCCGGGTTGCGCGGCTCGCCTTCGAGTACCGCCAGGCGTTCAACAAGGACGTCGTCATCGACCTGGTCTGCTACCGCCGTCGCGGCCACAACGAGGGCGACGACCCGAGCTACACCCAGCCGCTGATGTACGACCTGATCGAGCAGAAGCGCTCGGTGCGCAAGCTCTACACCGAGTCCCTGATCGGTCGCGGCGACATCACCATCGACGAGGCCGAGCAGGTGCTGCGCGACTACCAGCAGCAGCTGGAGCGGGTCTTCACCGAGGTTCGCGAGGCCACCTCGCAGCCCGACGAGTGGACCACCGTCCCGGACTACCCGGAGAAGCCCGCCGGCGAGGCCGTCACCGCGATCGCCCCCGAGGTGATGAAGCGGATCTCGGACGCCTACATCACGCCGCCCGAGGGCTTCACCGTGCACCCCAAGGTGATGCCGCAGCTGCAGCGTCGCGCCGCCGCGATCACCGACGGCCCGATCGACTGGGGCACCGGCGAGATCCTCGCCTTCGGCTCGCTGCTGATGGAGGGCCGCCCGGTGCGCCTGGCCGGCCAGGACAGCCGCCGCGGCACGTTCGTGCAGCGCTTCGCGACCATCATCGACCGGCACAACGCCGACGAGTGGACGCCGCTGACCGCGCTCAGCGAGGACCAGGCGAAGTTCTACGTCTACGACTCGCTGCTCAGCGAGTACGCCGCTCTCGGCTTCGAGTACGGCTACTCGGTGGCACGCCCGGACGCACTCGTGCTCTGGGAGGCGCAGTTCGGTGACTTCGTCAACGGCGCGCAGACCGTGATCGACGAGTTCATCACCTCCAGCGAGGCGAAGTGGCGTCAGCAGTCCGGCGTCGTGCTGCTGCTCCCCCACGGCTACGAGGGCCAGGGCCCCGACCACTCGTCGGCCCGCATCGAGCGCTTCCTGAGCATGTGCGCCGAGGACAACATCGTCGTGGCGCAGCCGTCGACGCCGGCGTCCTACTTCCACCTGCTGCGTCGCCACTCGCTCGGCGAGGAGCACCGCCCGCTGGTGGTCTTCACCCCGAAGTCGATGCTCAAGCGCAAGGAGGCCGCCTCGCAGCCCGGCGACTTCACCGAGGGCTCGTTCCTCCCGCTGATCGGCGACAACGTGGAGGACCCGAACAAGGTCGACACGCTGCTGCTCTGCTCGGGTCGCGTCACCTGGGACCTGGTCAAGGCACGGGGCGGCCTGGAGAACGCGGAGCGGTTCGCCATCGCCCGCGTCGAGCGGCTCTACCCCTCGCCCGACGAGCTGATCGCTGCCGAGGTCGCGAAGTACCCGAACCTCAAGCACATCCGCTGGGTCCAGGACGAGCCGAAGAACATGGGTCCGTGGCCGTACTACGCCCTGAACGTGTGGAACGAGCTCGGCCTGAGCGTCGAGCTGGTCAGCCGCACCGCGTCGGCGTCGCCGTCGGTGGGCACCGCCAAGCGTCACCAGGAGGAGCAGAAGGTCCTCCTCGACACGGCGTTCGCCTGATGTACTACACGGACCGGGGCATCGAGGAGCTCCTGAAGCGGCGCGGCGACGAGGAGGTCACCTTGGAGTGGCTCGCCGACCGCCTCCAGGAGTTCACCGACATCCACCCCGAGTTCGAGAACGCGGTCGAACGGTTCGCCACCTGGCTCGCCAGGCTCGACGACCCGGAGGACTGAGCAGCACCACACAGCTGACCAGAACGACACAGGAGGGCCCCACCG
>NZ_BAAALG010000001.1:145503-149489 GCF_039528155.1 Nocardioides dubius
CCTCGCTTCCTGATCACCCATCCACACCCCGTTTCACGCCCTCCTGCCGATGGTCCGGTTCGCGCCGAGGTTGTCCACAGGGTGTGGGGTGGGGTGCCGCTTAGCGGGGGCGGACGGTGACCTCGTTGATCGAGGAGTCCGCGGGGACGTCGAGGACGTGCACGATGGTCGCCGCGACGGTGTCGGCGTCGCTCCACTCGGAGGCGTCGTAGGGACGCCCCTCCTGGGCATGCACCTGCTCCTGCATCGGGGTCGCGGTACGGCTGGGGTACACCGTGGTCACGGCGACGCCGTTCGCCCGCTCCTCGGCCCGCAACGCATCCGCTACGGCGCGCAGCCCGAACTTGGAGGCCGCGTAGGCCGCCCACGAGGGGTTGGCGGTGAGCCCCGCGGTGGAGTTCACGAAGACCACCGTGCCCCGGCTGGTCCGCAGCAACGGGAGCAGCTCGCGGGTCAGCAGCGCCGGAGAGGTCAGGTTGACGTCGAGCTGGTGCTGCCAGGCCCCGAGCTCGACGTCGGCGACCGTGGCCAGGTCGACCACGCCGGCGACGTGCACCAGCGAGTCGAGCGGGCCCTCGACCCGGTCGGCGATGCCGGCCAGGCTGCCCGGATCGGCCAGGTCGCCGACCACGACGGCGGCACCGGGGAACTCCGCCGCCAGCTCGCCGCCGCGGGCCTCGTCACGGGCCAGCAGGAGCAACGCGTCGCCGCGCTCGTGGAGCCGGCGGGCCACCCGGTTGCCGATCCCGGAGCCGGCCCCGGTGATCAGATGCCGCCGCTGGCTCACCGGGTGAAGACGATCTTGCCGAAGACGTCGCCGGCGGCCATCGCCGCGAAGCCGTCACGGGCGTCGGTCAGCGGGATCTCGCGGTCGATCAACGGCCGGGCGCCGGTGGCGTCGAGCATCGCGACCAGCGAGGCGAGCTCGTCGCGGGTGCCCATCGTGGAGCCGATCACCGAGAGCTGGAGGAAGAAGATCCGGGTCAGCTCCGCGTCGTCGAGCTGCGGGCCGGAGGTGGTGCCGGAGATGACGATCCGCCCGCCCGGACGCAGCGCCCGGATCGAGTGGCTCCAGGTGGCGCGGCCGACCGTCTCCATCACCGCGTCGACCTTCACCGGCAGCCGGGCCCCCGACTCGTAGACCTCGTGCGCACCGATCTCCAGAGCACGGGCCCGCTTGGCCTCGTCACGGCTGGTGGCCAGCACCCGCAGGCCCGCGGCGCGCGCCAGCGTGATCAGCGCGGTCGCCACGCCGCCGCCGGCGCCCTGGACCAGCACGGTCTCGCCGGCCTTGAGGCCGCCCTGGGTGAAGAGCATCCGGTAGGCGGTCAGCCAGGCGGTGGGCAGACAGGCGGCTTCCGCGAAGGAGAGCGAGGCGGGCTTGGCGACCACGTTGCGGCGCGGGACGATCACCTTGTCGGCGAAGGTGCCCTGGTGCCGCTCGGAGAGCAGCGAGCGCTTGGGGTCGAAGGTCTCGTCACCCGCCCAGTCCGGCGAGGAGATCACCGCGTGCACGACGACCTCGTTGCCGCCCTCGTCGTAGCCGGCGGCGTCACAGCCGAGGATCATCGGGAGCTGCTCGGCCTTGAGGCCGACGCCGCGCAACGACCACAGGTCGTGGTGGTTGAGCGAGGCGGCCTTCACCGTGACAGTGGTCCACCCCTCGGGAGCGACCGGATCGGGCCGCTCCCCCAGGATCAGACCGTCGAGCGGGTTGTCGGACGAGAACGAGTCGGCATATACGGCGAACATGCCGTTGAGGTTACCGCTCGCTCACCAGGCCCCGGCCGGGACGTCATACGGTGAGAGCGCCGGAGCGCTCCGTCCGCATGACGTCCGGGTGGGTGCCTCAGCGGCGGGCGACGCCGTCGCGCCGGGCTGCCTCGGCGACCGCGGTGGCGACAGCGCCACCGACCCGCGGGTCGAACGGCGACGGGATGATGCAGTCCTCCGAGAGGGCGTCACCGACCAGGTCGGCCAGCGCGTCGGCAGCCGCGAGCTTCATGCCCTCGGTGATCGCGGTGGCGTGCACGTCGAAGGCTCCCCGGAAGATGCCTGGGAAGGCCAGCACGTTGTTGATCTGGTTCGGGAAGTCCGAGCGACCGGTGGCGACCACCCGGGCGTGCCGGTGGGCGACGTCGGGGTGCACCTCGGGGTTCGGGTTCGCCAGACCGAAGATGATCGCGTCGTCGGCCATGCTGGCGACGATCTCCTCGGGAACGGTGCCACCGGAGACGCCGATGTAGACGTCGGCGCCCTCCATCACCTCGGCCAGGGTGCCGGAGCGGCCGAAGTTGTCGGCCGTGTCGGCGGCCAGCGCGGCCTTCACCGGGGTGAGGTCCGAGCGGACCGAGCTCAGCACGCCCTGGCGGTCGGTGACCGCGATGTCCTTGATGCCTGCCTCGAGCAGGATCTTGGTGACGGCGACGCCGGCCGCACCGGCGCCGGAGACCACCACGCGGGTGTTCGCCGCGCTGCGACCGGTCAGCTTGAGGGCGTTCTTCAGCGCGGCGAGCGCGACCACGGCGGTGCCGTGCTGGTCGTCGTGGAAGACCGGGATGTCGAGGCGCTCCTTGAGGCGCTCCTCGATCTCGAAGCAGCGCGGGGCCGAGATGTCCTCGAGGTTGATGCCACCGAAGGACGGCGCCATCCTGGCGACGGTCTCGATGATCTCGTCGGTGTCGGTGGTGTCCAGGCAGATCGGGATGGCGTCGACGCCGCCGAACTGCTTGAACAGCACGGCCTTGCCCTCCATCACGGGCATGGCGGCAGGCGCACCGATGTCACCGAGGCCGAGGACGGCGGTGCCATCGGTGACCACGGCAACGGTGTTCGGGACCCACGTGTAGTGCTGGGTGTTCTGCGGATCGGCGGCGATCGCTTCACAGACGCGCGCCACGCCGGGGGTGTAGGCCAGCGACAGCTCGTCGGCGCCTGCCAGCTCCACGGCGGAGGTGATCCGCATCTTCCCGCCTACGTGGAGGTCGAATACCGGATCTCCCGCGAAGGGGTGGGCCGGGGCTTCGGAGTTTTGGGCAGGCATGGATGACTTTCGACAAAGGTGTGTGGGTGGACGGTGATCGGACGTCAGCAGCATGCATGTCGAGGCGTGCCAGACGAGCGACGATCAAGGGGGTCTCCCAACTGCCATCCTCTCACATCACCGGCGACGACGACTCCACGGCCAGATCCGTGCGCTCACCCGGGCCAGCACGTCGGCCTCGGCGATCACCCCGCGGTGCCGGGAGTCGACTCCCTCGGCGGGGTTGTCACTGAGGAGCCACCACCCCGTCGCACCGGTCCGGGTCTCGCGCCGCTCGACGGCGCGCTTCACCGCCAGCGTGCCGTCGGGGAACCTGGCCAGCACCCGGTCCCCCGGGCGCGCCGCGGCACCCCAGCGCACCAGCAGGCGGTCGCCGTCACGGAGCCCCGGCTCCATCGAGCGGCCGCGCACGATCGCGACACCCCAAGGCAGCACAGGGCTCCCGCTCTCCACTTGTCCTCGCATGACGAGTAGTCTCGCAACCAGCACAGCCGAACTCGTTACTCTCCCTAGGAGGACGCCAAGCATGCTTGCGCGACTGTTTGCCCCCACCGTCGAGGCTCAGGCCCACTGCGACCTGCCCTGCGGCGTCTACGACCCCGCCCAGGCCCGCATCGAGGCCGAGTCGATCAAGGCCGTCATCGCCAAGGCGAACGACAGCGACGACCCGGACTTCCGCACCCGTGCGGTGCTGATCAAGGAGCAGCGCTCCGAGCTGGTCAAGCACCACCTGTGGGTGCTGTGGACCGACTACTTCAAGCCCCCGCACTTCGAGGCGTACCCGCAGCTGCACTCGCTGGTCAACGAGGCCACCAAGCTGGCCGGCGCGACCGGCACCAAGGGCTCGCTCGACGCCGAGGTGGCCGACAAGCTCCTCGCCAAGATCGACGAGATCGCCGAGATCTTCTGGGCCACCAAGAAGGCCTGATCTCCACGCCTGTCA
>NZ_BAAALG010000001.1:149509-155699 GCF_039528155.1 Nocardioides dubius
TCGTCATTTCGGGCGCCGGGCTGGCTATCTTTAGACCCATGCGTCCTGATGTCGAGCTGCGGCTCCCGGTCGACCCGGCCTTCGTCTCCGTCCTGCGGGCGACGGCGGTGAGCCTCGCTGCGCGGTTGAACTTCACCATCGATGACATCGAGGACCTCCGGATGGCGGTCAGCGAGGCCAGCGCGCTGGTGCTCCCCCACGCCCAGGCGGACGGCGACCTGGTGGCCGGGTTCCACACCGCGCCCGACAAGGTCGAGGTGCGGATCAGCGTGCCGACGTCCGGCACGGCGACGCCGCCGGCCGCCGAGGAGGACTTCGCCTGGCAGGTGCTCAGCGCGTTGACCACCCATGCCGAGCTGCAGACCGGCGAGGGCTCGTACGCGGCGATCTTCACGGTGCACTCCACCGCGACGGTCTGACATGGTCTCCTCGACCGGGAGTCCCCCGGAGAATCCGCAGCTCGCCGAGGTGAAGGCCACCAGTGCCCGGCACTTCGCCGTCCTCACCGACCCGGCGCGCCCCGACGAGCACGTGAGCGCGCGCGACGCGCTGGTCAGCCTGCACCTGCCCCTGGTGGAGCACTGCGCGCGGCGCTTCCGCAACCGCGGCGAGCCCTACGAGGACCTGCTCCAGGTCGGCACCATCGGGCTGCTCAAGGCGATCGACCGCTTCGACCTGGAGCGCGGCGTCGAGTTCTCCACCTACGCCACGCCGACCGTGATCGGCGAGATCAAGCGGCACTTCCGCGACAAGGGCTGGGCGATCCGGGTGCCCCGCCGGCTCCAGGAGCTGCGGATGCAGATCTCGGCGACCAGCGCCGAGCTCACCCAGTCGCTGGGCCGCTCCCCCACGCCCGCCGAGCTGGCCGAGGCGATCGGCTGCAGCACCGAGGACGTCGTCGAGGGGATGGAGTCGAGCAACGCCTACTCCACGCTCTCCCTGGATGCCGGCGACGACAGCGACGAGGGCGCCTCGTTCCTGGCCACGTTGGGCGTCGACGACGAGGGCATCGAGCATGTCGAGCTGCGCGAGTCGCTCAAGCCGCTGCTCGCCGAGCTCCCGGAGCGCGAGAAGACGATCCTGATGATGCGCTTCTTCAAGAACATGACCCAGTCGCAGATCGCGGCCGAGGTCGGGATCTCGCAGATGCACGTCTCCCGGCTGCTCAGCCGCACCCTCGACAAGCTGCGCGCGGCCCTCAGCGAGCCGTAGGCCCGGGCGGGCCTCAGACCCGCGTGTCCTCGTCGGCCAGGAACTTCAGGCTGCTGGGCAGCATGATCCCGATCAGGACCGCCACCGAGACCACGAAGATGCCCGCTGCGACCCCCTTGGTCTCGCCACCGAAGAAGCTCCACGCCACCAGGATCTGCAACAGCTGCGCGAAGACCACCGGGCTGCGCGCCCAGCTGCCGCCGTCGCGCAGGCCGCGTGCGCACCAGCCCAGCAGCGCGCCGTAGCCGAGGAAGAAGGCGGAGGTGGTGAGCCCCATCGAGAGCCGGTCGGTGGAGAGGTGGACCAGCTCCAGCACGCCGTAGCCGACGAAGAAGAGCCCCTCCAGCAGGGTCAGCGCTGCGGCGATCAGCAGCGGACGGGGCGCGACGGGTGCGGGCGAATGATTCACGGTTCCCCAGGGTACTTGTGACCAAAGTGACCTTCGATAGGGGTTGTCTCGTGCAAGAGTTCTTGGGAATCTATTCCTTGCGCCCGGTTTCGGGTCCAAAGACCTGCCCGCGCACCTGAACTGATCTCGAACGGCCCACAGGCCGCTCGACACTGCAACCAGAGGGAGTCCTCCGCCATGGATTGGCGCCATCGTTCCGCATGCCTCGACGAGGATCCGGAGCTGTTCTTCCCGATCGGCAACACCGGTCCGGCCATCCTCCAGATCGAGGAGGCCAAGCAGGTCTGCCGTCGCTGCGACGTCCGCGAGCAGTGCCTGGCCTGGGCCCTCGAGGCCGGCCAGGACCACGGCGTGTGGGGCGGCCTGGGCGAGGACGAGCGACGTGCGCTGAAGCGCCGCAACGCTCGCGCCCGCGTGCGCACCGCCTGACGCTCCCCCGCGTCGACCGGGCCCGGCAGGGCCCATCCGGATCAGGCGACCGGGATGTCGAGGCTCACCCGCGTACCGTGCTGGTACGGGGCGTGGGCCGCTTCGATGCCGAGGATGCCGCCCAGCTCCGACTCCACCAGGGTCCGCACGATCGACAGGCCCAGGTTCGTCGAGGTGTCGAGGTCGAAGCCGTCGGGAAGCCCGCGGCCGTTGTCCTCCACTACCAACTGCAGACGACCCACCATCGGCACCGCGCGCACCTGGATCTCCCCGTGCTCGTCGGTGCCGAAGCCGTGTTCGACGGCGTTCTGCAGCACCTCGGTGATCACCATCGCCAAGGCGGTGGCGGTCTCCCCGGCCACCACGCCGACCTCGCCCACCCGGATCACCCGGACCTGGTTGCCGACGTTGCTGACCTCGGTGACCATCCGGCCCAGCCGATCCAGGATCTCGTCGAAGTCGACCTTCTCCTCCAGCGCCTCGCTCAGCGTCTCGTGCACGATCGCGATCGACCCGACCCGGCGCACCGCCTCCTCCAGCGCCGCCTTCGCGTCGGCGTTGGGCATCCGGCGCGCCTGCAGCCGCAGCAGGGCGGCCACCGTCTGCAGGTTGTTCTTCACCCGGTGGTGGATCTCACGGATCGTGGCCTCCTTGGTCAGCAGCTCACGATCGCGCCGGCGCAGCTCGGTGACGTCGCGCAGCAGCACCAGGGCGCCGATCCGCTCACCCTGCGGGCGCAGCGGGATGGCCCGCGCGACCAGGGAGACGGTGTCGGTCTCGATCTCCGCGTCCTTGTAGACGACGCCACCGAGCACCGCGCTCAGCGACTCCTCGTCCGGACGACGGCGCGGCGGCACCAGCTGCCGGGTCAGGTCGGTGAGCAGGTGCCCGGTGAGGTCACCGGTGTGACCGAGCCGGCGGTAGACGCTGAGCGCGTTCGGGGAGGCGTAGCTGACCCGGCCGGCCCGGTCGACGCGCACGAAGCCGTCGCCCACGCGTGGCGTGTCGGCGAGGTCACTGCGGTCGCCGTCGTCGGGGAACAGGCCGCCCGCGATCATCTTGCTGAGGTCGGCCGCGGTGTCCAGGTAGGCCAGCTCCAGGCGGCTCGGGGTGCGCACGCCGAGCAGGTTGGTGTTGCGCGCCAGCACTGCGATCACCCGCGAGCCGCGGCGCACCGGGATCGCGTCCACCCGGACCGGGATGTCGTCGCGCCACTCCGGGTCGCCCTCGCGCATCAGCCGCCCACGGTCGAAGGCCAGGTGCACCATCGCCCGCTGCGTCCACGGCATGAAGGTGCCCGAGATGTCGTCCAGCAGGGCGGTCGGCCCCGTGGTGGGCCGCATCTGAGCGCCTGCCCAGAAGCCGGTCCGCTCGCGATCCGGCAGCCAGAGCACGAGGTCGGCGAAGGAGAGGTCGGCGATGATCTGCCAGTCGGCGGTCAGCCGATGCAGCCAGGCCAGATCGTCGGCATCCAGGTCCGTATGGTCGGCGGCCAGCTGGTCGAGAGTGGGCACCGGCACAGCATAGAACCGGCGTTGTGCGTAACCACGCCCCCGGCTGGCAAGATGGAGCCATGGCGTCGGCGTTCTGGGACCAGGTGAAGGCCAGTGGCCTCGAGGTACCCGCGGACCGCCCCCTCAAGGAGCTGACCGCAGAGCTGACGGCGATGCTCGGCAGCAGCGATCCGGGCCGCCGTGACCACACCGCCTTCGAGGTGCTCGCCGCCTGGACCGCGCGCGGCGTCTACGACGACCTGCTCTCCGGGCTCGGCGACGGGATGGCCGCCGGGCTCGACCAGGGCCTCGGCGAGCGGCACACCGACACCGTCTTCCGGCGCACCTTCTCGGCGCGGATGCTCGCGGTCTGCCTGGAGCGCGACAACGCGCAGCACCTGCTGGCCGGCGCCCAGGTGCTCACCTGGGGCGACCACCTGGCCAGCTGGCTGCTGCGCGAGCAGGACCTGCGAGCCCACGTGCCCACCCGGGGCTGGGCCAACGCGCTGGGCTACGGCGCCGACGCGCTCGGCGCGCTCGCCGACTCCCCACACTTCGGCCTGCCCGAGCTCACCGTGCTGCTCGACGTGCTGGCCGAGCGGCTGCTGCTGCCCGGCGACGGCGCCGTGCTCAACGGCGAGCCCGACCGGCTCGCCGCCGCCGCGATGCGGATCGTGCAGCGCGACCTGGTGCCCGCCGCCGTGCTCGAGGGCTGGGTGGCCCGGATCGCGCTCGGCTCCCGGCCCGAGGCGCACTCGCCGTCCGATCCGTACGGACGAGCCCTGCTGCCGCAGGCGTTCCTGCGCTCGCTCTACCTGCGCCTCACCCTGAGCCGCCGCCGCCCCAGCACCCGCGCGGATCTGCTGCTGGCCCTGGTCGACGGGCTGCGCTCCAGCAACCCGGATCTGGACGCCCCGACTTCACGAACCCCGTGAGTTCTGGCTGAGGGGCACGTACTCTCGCGCTATGACCGACGTCACAGCGCCTGCCGCCGATCCCACCCAACCGAGCGCCGAGCTCTCGGGCCATGCCGGCGAGCTCGCCGTCGCGGTGGCCCGGGCACACGGCGTCGAGCACATGTTCACCCTCTCCGGGGCGCACGTGTTCCCGCTCTACGACGGCGCGGTCAAGGCCGATCCGCCGATGCGCCTGGTCGACGTCCGGCACGAGCAGACGGCGGCCTTCGCCGCCGAGGCGACCGGCAAGCTCACCCGCACCCCCGGCCTGGCCGTGCTGACCGCCGGCCCCGGCGTCACCAACGGCGTCAGCGCCGTCGCCCAGGCGCAGTTCGCGGGCTCGCCGATGGTCGTCGTCGGCGGCCGCGCGCCGGCCAACCGTTGGGGCTCGGGCAGCCTGCAGGAGCTCGACCAGCCGCCGATCCTGGCGCCGGTGGCCAAGAGCGCCCGGACCCTGCCCACGGCAGGCGACGTGGTCGCGGGCCTGGACGAGGCGTTCGACCTGGCCGGCTCCTCGCACCGCGGTCCGGTCTTCGTGGACGTGCCGATGGACGAGCTCTTCAACGCCGCGACCAGTCCCTGGGCCGGGGCTCGTCGCAGCGCACCGGTCACGCCCGACCCCGACGCCCTCGGTGCGGTCGCCCGCCTGCTCGCCGCCGCGGAGCGTCCGGTGCTGATCCTCGGCACCGACGTCTGGGCCGACCACGCCGAGCAGGCCGCCCTGGGCTTCGTCGAGGAGCTCGGCATCCCGGCGATCACCAACGGGATGGGCCGTGGCGTGGTGCCCGGCGGCCACCCGCTGCTGGTGACGAAGGCCCGCGGCCAGGCCCTCGGCACCTGCGACCTGGCGATCGTGGTCGGCACGCCGCTCGACTTCCGGCTCGGCTACGGCGTCTTCGGCGGCAAGGACGGCGCACCCCCGGCCCAGGTGGTGCACCTGGCCGACTCCCCCGCCCAGGTCTCCAGCCACGCCACCCTGGCGGCCTCGGCGAGCGGCGACCTCTCCCAGGTGCTCACCGGTATCGCGAACGCGCTGGCGCCGCTGGCCCGCCGCTCCTGGAACGACTGGGTGGGCGCCCTGCAGGCCAGCGTGGCCGCTGCCACGGAGCGCGACGCAGCACTGCTCAGCGCGGAGGCCGATCCGATCCACCCGGCCCGGATCTACGGCGAGCTGGTGCCGCGGCTGGCCGACGACGCGGTGGTGATCGGCGACGGCGGCGACTTCGTCAGCTTCGCCGGCAAGTTCGTCGAGCCGAAGCGCCCCGGAGGCTGGCTCGACCCCGGGCCCTACGGCTGCCTGGGCGCCGGCCTGGGGGCTGCGATGGCCGCCCGGCTGGCACGGCCGTCGTCCCAGGTCGTGCTGCTGCTCGGCGACGGTGCGGCGGGCTTCTCGCTGATGGACGTCGACTCCCTGGTCCGCCAGCAGCTTCCGGTCGTGATGGTCTGCGGGAACAACTCCGCCTGGGGCCTGGAGAAGGGCCCGATGCAGATGCTCTACGGCTACGACGTCGCCGCCGACCTGGCACCGCGCACGCCGTACGACGAGGTCGTCCGGGCGCTCGGCGGCGGGGGCGAGACGGTCACTGACCCGCGGCAGATCGGGGCGGCCATCGACCGCGCCTTCGACGCCGGGGTCCCCTACCTGGTGAACGTGATCACCGACGTGAACGCGGCCTACCCGCGCAACACCT
>NZ_BAAALG010000001.1:155737-156691 GCF_039528155.1 Nocardioides dubius
CCGGTAGGCCTCGGCCGCGTTCTCGCTCCAGAACTTCGCGCGGTCCTCGGCGCTGGCGAACGCGATCAGCTCCTCGAAGTCGGCGATCAGCTTCGGGTACAGGGCGGCCGAGCTGTCGAGGGAGAGCGTCGAGGCGAACATCAGCCGGTCCCAGCCCAGCAGCTCGACGCCGAGCTCCAGCCAGGGCCGCATGATCTCAGGCGAGACCACCGCGGTCACGCCGTCGCTGGGCAGGGTGACCTGCCAGGCGTCCACGTTGCCGTCGGCATAGGCGCGGAAGGCCTCGCGCCAGTCATCGCTGACCTTCGAGTCGGGCGTGATCACCCAGGTGTCGTAGCCGACCACGGAGACCAGGTGCGGGTGCTGCTCCAGGGCACGCACCCACGACGGCACCTGCTGCGCGGTGGGCGAGAACTCGACCACCAGGCTGCGCTCGGCCAGCCAGTTCAACAGCTGCGGCACGAAGGGCAGGTCGGACGGCATCCCGACCGGGAGCCGCACGCCGCGGAACGACTCCGAGGTGGCGAACGCCTCGAGGTCGCCGAGGATCTCGTCGCCGGAGCGGGTCGGGTCGACGCCGGCGACCATCACCAGGTCGAGATCGTGGAGCCGGGCCATCCGCTCGACCCAGTCCACCTCCGCGATGCAGAGCTCGCGCTCCACCGTGCTGGACACGTGCACGAACGAGTCGACGACGCCGTCACGATGGCCGGCGTACCCGCACTCGGCGGGCGAGCACTCCTGAGCATGCGCGGCATGGCGGGCGAGGATCTCGTCGCGCCCGACGTTCCACTGCGCACCGGTCACGTTCACCAAACGCGTATGGGTGTCGATGATCCGCACGTGGCTCTCCCTTCCTGGACCGGTCACGGGGCGTGACCGGAGACTGACCAGATTCACCCGAGTGAGAGCAACTTACTCGGATCGATCCCACTGGCTGGGCAACACGACGGG
>NZ_BAAALG010000001.1:156724-163392 GCF_039528155.1 Nocardioides dubius
TGGTGGAGGAGTCGGATCAGAAGGAGTTCGGGTCCGCGACGACCGACTCCGGCACGGGGTGACGGTAGAGCTTGCTGGCGTTCTGCCAGGTCACCTTGGCGATCTTCTCCGGCGACAGTCCGCCCACGGAGTCCTGCACGACGGCCTGGGTGCGCGGCCACAGCGAGTCGGAGTGCGGGTAGTCCTCCTCGACCATCACGTGGTCGGCGCCGATCCGGTCCAGCAGGGCGAACGAGGACGGGTCCTCGACGGCGCAGAAGTAGAAGTTGCGCTGCAGCACCTCGGCCGGGGTCAGGTCGATGCCGTCCCAGGTGCCGTACATCTCGTGGTAGGTCGCCATGTGGTCGAGCCGGTCCAGCAGGGCCGGAACCCAGCCGATGCCGCCCTCGGACATGCAGATCTTCAGGTCGGGGAAGCGCACCGGCAGCTTGGAGTAGAGCCAGTCCACGGTGGCGTGGATGGCGTAGGCGAAGAAGAGCACGCCCACCACGTCGGCCGGGGCGTCGTCCGAGGTGGACGGCGAGGTGCCCGAGGAGCCGATGTGCAGGTTGATCACGGTGCCGGTCTCCTCACAGGCACGCATGATCGGGTCCCAGTAGTCGGTGTGCATCGACGGGAAGCCCTGCAGGTGCGGGGCCTCGGAGAAGGTGACCGCCTTGAAGCCGAGCTCGGCGTTCTTGTAGATCTCCTTGGCACCGATCTCCGGGTCCAGCATGAACGGCAGCTGGCACGGGATCATCCGGTCGGGGTAGGCACCCGACCAGGCCTCGATGTTCCACTGGTTCCAGCCGCGCACCGCGGCCAGCGCGAGCTCGGGGTCCTTGGTGGTCTGCTGCAGGCGGACGCCGCCGAAGCCGGCCAGGAACGACGGGAAGCAGAGCGAGGCGTAGACGCCGGAGAGGTCCATGTCCTTGATCCGGTGGTCGATGTCCCACGCACCACGACGCATGTCGGTGAATCGAGCGGGCTCGAAGCTCCACTCGTCGATCGGGCGGCCGACGACGGCGTTGAAGCCGACGTTCGGCAGCTCCTTGCCGTCGTAGATCCACACGTCCGCGCCGTTCTTGTCGACCACGCGCGGGGCCTGCTCGGCGAACTTCGCCGGCATCCGTCCCTCGAAGGTGTTCGGCGGCTCGACCATGTGGTCGTCCACGGAGATCAGCGGGAACTTGCGATCGGCCTTGTCCGGCTCGGGCAGGAAGGTGACCTTGCCCTTCACCGCGTTGGTGAAGTCGGTGTTCTGGGAGAGCTCTTCGATGCTTGCCATGAGGCTGCCTTTCAGGAGGAGGTGAAGGACGGCGACAGATCGGGTCGCCGTCGGAGGTCAGAGGGTGAGGAAGTCGCTGACGAGCCGGGTGACGGCGTCCGCCCGCTCGTGGTGGGCCCGGCCGCCACACCCGGAGAGCGCGACGACGTCCGCGTTCGGCATCCGGCGTGCCCCGTAGAGCGCGCCGTCGAGCAGGAAGTCACGGTTCTCGCGCCCCCACAGCAGCAGCACCGGGTGCTCGACCTTCCAGCACTGCATCCACAGGGCGGACTCCTGGTCCCAGCCATCGAAGGTGCGCGAGACCGACTTGAGCCGGGCGATCGCGCCGGGCGCCATCGCCCGCTCCATCTCGACGTCCACGTCCTGGTCGGTCAGCGCGGACGGGTCGCCGACCTGGCTCTCCAGCCAGGCCAGCATCGCCGGCTCGCTGGGCCGCGCCAGGAAGGAGCTCAGCGCACGAGCGCCCTCGGGCGGGCGGGCCCCGGCCGAGTTCACGTTGAGGATGCCGGGCGCCAGCAGCGCCAGCCTGGCGAACCGGTCGGGGTGGTCGAGGGCGGCCCGCAGGGTCACCCACCCGCCCAGAGAGGTGGCCAGCACCGACGCCCGGTCGATGCCGAGCGCGTCCAGGGTCGCCACCAGCCGGTCCACGGCGTCCGCCAGATAGTCCTCGCCGATCGGCAGGTGTGCCGAGGCCCCGAAGCCGGGCAGGTCGAGCATGACCACGCGGTAGTGGGCGCTCAAGGAGGCGATCTGGTGGCTGAACTCGGTGGCGCTGTCGATGCCCGGGGCGAACCCGTGCAGCACCACCAGGGGCGCGCCCTGGCCGGTCTCCCGGCCATGCAGGCCGGTGTCGGGGACGTCCAGCGCGGTGAACGCCTCGACGGGTAGCAGGGTGCTGATGGACATGCGGTTCACCTCTCTGGGGTGGGTCGGATCAGTTGTCGAGCAGGTGGCCGATGACCACGCGGTTGAACTCGGCGGCGCGCTCCACCTGCGCCCAGTGGCCGCAGCGCGACATCACGTGGAAGCTGGCGTTGGGCATCTGCGAGAACGCGAAGAGGCCGCCGTCGTAGGGGTTCACCAGGTCCTCGCGGCCCCAGATCAGCAGCGTCTCGTGGGTGAGCGCGGCGGCCTCGCGCCACAGCTGGCCCTTGGTGAGGCCCTCCCCTTCGAGGAAGCTGACCCGCATCCGCTCGAAGTTGACCGCGGCCTCGGGGCGCTGCGAGCGCTCGAAGCGGTCGGCCACCATCGCCTCGGTGACGAAGGAGTGGTCGTAGACCATGCCCTTCATGAACGTCTCCAGCCTCTCCACGCCGGGGGTGGCGTTGAAGTCGTAGAGACGGGTGTGCCCGAGGGTCGGCTCCGGGGTGAACATCCGGGTGGTCATCCCGCCGGGGCCCATCAGTGCGAGCCGGTCCGCCAGCTGGGGGAAGTCCAGCGCGAACCGGGCCGCGACGCCGCCGCCCAGGGAGTTGCCGACCAGGTGGGCCTTCTCGATGCCCAGCGCGTCGAGCAGCTTGGCCAGGGTACGTGCGCTGTGCGAGAAGTAGTCGCCCTCGAACTCGCAGCCGTCGCTGGCTCCGAAGCCCGGCTGGTCGACGATCAGGGTGCGGAAGTGCTGCGCGAAGACGGGGAGGTTGTCCTCGAAGTTCGCCCAGCCCGAGACGCCGGGTCCGGCGCCGTGCAACAGGATGCACACCGGACCCTCGCCGGCCTCGTTGTAGTGGATGGTGAGCCCGTCGAGGTCGATCGAACGGGCGGTGGCCTCGTAGCTGTAGTCAGCTGCGGACACGTTGTGCTCCTTGGGTGGTGGTGGATGTCAGACGGTGGTCTCGACCGGTTCGCTGTGGCCTGCCGCAGCAGCCATCAGCTCGACCTCGGAGACGTCGCCGGTGAACTCGGCGACCAGATGGCCCTCGCGCATGATCAGGATCCGGTCGCACAGGCCGATCAGCTCGGGCAGCTCGGAGGAGACCAGCAGGACGCCCATCCCCTCGTGCGCGGCCTCGTCGATCAGCCGGTAGATGTCCTGCTTGGCGCCGATGTCGATGCCCCGGGTGGGCTCGTCGAGCAGCAGGACGCGCGGGTTGTGGTCCAGCCAGCGACCGAGCACGATCTTCTGCTGGTTGCCGCCGGACAGGGTGGAGACGGCCGCGTCGTCGTCCGGGGCCTTGAGCTGCAGCTTGGCGCGCAGCATGGCCAGCAGGCCCTCGCTGTCCTTGTCGCGGACCACTGCGGCCAGCGAGTTGGCCCCGTAGGCGACCGCGGAGGCGTTGGCGCGCACGCTCTGCTCCATGGCCAGGCCACGGGTGCGACGGTCCTCGGGCACCAGGCCCAGCCCGGCGGCGATGGCCTGGCGCGGACGCCCGGCGCGCAGCCCGCGGCCTGCCACCTCGACCTCGCCGGCACGCGGCAGGAGTCCGTAGACCGACTCCAGGATCTCGGAGCGGCCGCTGCCCACCAGGCCGCCGATGCCGACGACCTCACCGGCACGCACCTCGAGGTCGATCCGGCCGGCGAGTCCGGCCGGCTGCAGGTCGCGCGCGGCGAGCACCACCTCGCCCGCCGGGGCGGGCTCGCGGCGGTACTGCGCGTCGACGCTGCGGCCCACCAGCAGCTCGATCAGCTGGTCCTCGCTGGTCTCGGCGGTGTTCACGGTGGCCACGAACTCGCCGTCGCGCAGCACGGTGACGGTGTCGCAGATGGTGAGGATCTCGGGGATCCGGTGGCTGATGAAGATCTGCGCGGCGCCGCGGGTGCGCAGGTCGCGCATCACGCCGAAGAGCCGCTCCACGTAGTCCTCGGTCAGCGAGGCCGTGGTCTCGTCGAAGCCGATCACCTTGCAGTCCCAGGCGAGCACCCGGGCCACCTCGACCATGTGCCGGTCGTCCTGGGAGAGGTCCGCGACGATCGCCAGCGGGTCCAGGTCGAGCCCGGCACGCTCGAGCACCTCGGCCGCCTGCTGGTTGACCCGGCGCCAGGAGACCAGCCCGTTGCGGCCGACCCGGCCCAGCGCCAGGTTCTCCGCCACGGTGAGCTCCTCGCAGAGCATCGGGTCCTGCATCACCACGCCGACGCCGGCGGTGAGCCGGTCGTGCGCGCTGCCGGCGGCGAGCGCCTCGCCGGCGACCCGGACCTCGCCCAGGTCGGGGATGACCTGGCCGGAGACGACCTTCATCGCGGTGCTCTTGCCGGAGCCGTTCTCACCGATCAGGCCACGGATCTCCCCCGGCGCGACCTCGAAGGAGAGGTCGGCCAGGGCGACCGTGCCGCCGTAGGTCTTGCGGACACCGCTCAGGCTGAGCGCGGGGCTCGTCATGTCCTACCCCGCGACCGCATCCGGTCGATGCCGACGGCCACGATCAGGACCAGGCCGGTGACCATGCCCTGCCAGAACATCTGAACCTCCATCAGGTTCAGCACGTTGGCGAGCAGGGAGACGAACAGCACGCCGATGAAGGTGCCGACGAAGGTGCTCTTGCCGCCCATGAAGGACGAGCCGCCGAGCAGCACCGCCGCGATCACCTCGAGCTCCATGCCGGCGCCGATGGTCGGCGAGGCGGCCTGGATCCGGCCGGCCATCACCACGCCGGCGATGCCGACGAAGATGCCGTTGAGGGCGAACGCGGCCATCTGCACGCGCTCCACCGGGATCCCGGCGATCCGCGCCGCCTCGGGGTTGCCACCGATGGCGAGCAGGCTGCGGCCGAGCGTCGTGTACTTCATCAGCAGCATCGAGCCGACCAGCAGGATCAGCGCGAGGGCCACCGGGACCGAGATCGGGCCGACGGAGCCGTCGCCGAGCCAGACCACGAAGTCGAAGCCCTCACGGTCGTAGAGCTGGACCGAGTTGCCGTCGGTGCGCAGCTGGGCGATCGCCTTGAACACCGACATGGTGCCGAGGGTGACCACCATGAAGGACATCTGGAACTTGGCGATGAAGAGACCGTTGCCCAACCCACCGAGGACCGCCGAGGCCACGATCACCGCGAGCACCGCCAGCGGCACCGGGAGGCCAGCCTCCATGAAGCCCAGCAGGATGACGGTGTTCAACGCCATCAGCGAGGCCAGCGAGAGGTCGATCATCCCGATGGTGATGACGTAGGTGGTGCCGATCGCCAGCAGCAGCGGGACCACGGCCCCGCGCATCACGTTGTTCAGGTTGGCGTAGGTCAGGAAGAACTCGTTCGTCGCCGACATGTAGACGAACATCGCCACGACCAGGACCGCGATCCCGGTCCACGGCGGAGCCTTGCGCAACATCTCGACCGCGTTCGCGGCCCGGGCCGGGCCCGGCGCCGACTTCGGCGCCGAGCCCGTGGGGGTGAGAAGGGAGGTCATGTTCTGTCTGCCGCCTACTTCACCGCGGCGCAGCGCTCAGCCGCACCGGCCACCGCGGCGTTCGCCGAGGTGTAGGTCTCGTACGGCAGGGAGAGGAAGTCGACCTTCTCGCCGGCCTTGACCTTCTCCGCCTGGACGCTGGCCTGGTAGGCCAGGTTGAACAGGTCCGCGCCGAAGGCGGCGTCGATGTCGCCGGACTTCACCGCGGCCAGGGTCTCCGCGTCGCTGTCGATCGAGATGATCACCAGGTCGACGCCCTGGCTCTTGGCAGCGAGCGCCGCGCCACGGGCCATCGCGCCGTTCTGGGCGAAGATCGCGTCGATGCTCTTGTCGCTGGTGAGCAGGTCCTCGACCTTCTTCTGCGCCTCCTCCGTGGTGATCTTCTCCATGTTCAGCTCACGGGCGACCTCGATGCCGGCGGTCGCGGCCTCCTCCTTGAACAGGGAGGCGCGCTGGTCCGACATCGGCTGTCCCGGCGGCGGCGAGAGCAGCGCGACGCGCTTGACGTCGGCGTGGTTCTCGCTGAGGTAGGAGACCATCAGCGCCGGGACGCCGGCGTCGTCGGGGGCGACGTGGCTCGACGCGTCGGTGGCGAACTTGCCCTCGGCGTCCGGGGAGACCGGGTCGATGACGGCCATGTCGGCGTCCTTGGCACGGTCGTAGGCCGGCTTCAACGCGGCGGGGTCGACCGGCATCACGAAGAGGCCGTCGATCTGACCGCTGCGGGCGACCAGGCTGTCGATGTCGTTGAGCTGCTTGTTCACGTCGCCGTCAGCGACCGTGATCACCGGGTCGTCCAGGTCGTTCTTGTCGGCGTAGCAGGTCAGGCCGGCGACGAAGTCGTCGACCGGGCCGCCACCGGAGAAGCCGTTGACGAACGCCATCCGCACGGCACCGCCGTCCGACGACGAGCCGGAGTCCTCGCCGCACGCGGCAAGGGTTGCGGTCAGCGCGACGACGGAGACGCCGGCGAGGATCGCCTTGGAGTTGAAGCGGGACATGTTTCCTCCACGAGGAACGGGGCATCCCGGAATGCCAGGTTTGGTAGGGGTCGAGGTGA
>NZ_BAAALG010000001.1:163439-210308 GCF_039528155.1 Nocardioides dubius
ACCAGGTCGTTGCGGAGCCAGCTCAGAGAAGGGCGCCTTCGGGGTCGAAGCCCATCAGCGACAGCGCGGCCACCTGGTAGGTCGGCCCGGGCAGGTTGACGGCGTGGTTGAGGCCGGCGTGGGCGTCGCGCCACAGCCGCTGCAGCGGCTTGTCGGAGCGGATCGCGTTGCCGCCGGTGCGGGCGAACAGCGAGTCCACCGCGGCGACCGCGCGCCAGCTGGCGCGGACCTGGTCACGACGCGACTCCGCACGCAGGGCCAGCGACGGGGTGCCGCCCTTGGCCAGGACGTCGTAGACGCGGTTCACGTTGTCCAGGATCTGCAGGCGGCTGGCCCGGATCTCAGAGGCCGCCTCGCCGATGCTCGGCAGGGTGAAGGAGTCCTGCGTGATCTTGGTGCCGAAGACATCGGCGCGCTCACGCTGGTAGTCCACGCATGCTGCGAGAGCACCCTCGCAGATGCCGACGACGGTCGCGCTGACGGCGTTGCCGAACAGCGTGAACCACGGCATCGCGTAGAGCGGGTTGTCCGCCTTGCCGACCTTCGCGGCGGCGGTGCCGTCGACCACGGTCGCGTACTCCAGCACGCGGTACTCGGGCACGAAGACGTCGTCCACGATCAGGTCGTTGGAGCCGGTGCCGCGCAGACCGACGGTGTCCCACGAGTCCGGCACGATCTGGAAGTCGCTGCGCGGGATCAGGAAGTGGTGGTCGGCTCCCAGCGTGACCTCGCCGTTCGCGTCCTCGATCAGGCCGCCCAGGTGCACCCACTCGGCGTGGTCGCTGCCCGAGGAGAAGGTCCAGCGGCCGCTGAACCGGAAGCCTCCGTCGACGCGCTTGGCGCGGCCCAGGGCCACGTACGGGGAGGCGATCCAGCTGTCCTGGTCGGTGCCCCAGACCTCCTCCTGGACCCGCGGGTCCATCACGCCGACCTCCCACGGGTGCAGGCCGACGACGCCGCCGACCCAGCCCGCAGCCGAGCAGCCGAGTGCACCGGCCGCCATCACGGCCTCGATGTACTCGCCGGGGGTCGACTCGATGCCGCCGTACTCCTTCGGCTGCATCATCCGGGTCAGGCCGGAGCCCTTGAGCAGGCGGACCGTCTCGTCGGGGAGCTTGCCGAGCTGCTCGGCCTCCTCGGCCAGGCCGGCGACCTGGGCCTTGATCTTCTCGAGGTTCTCAATAACCGTGTTGCTCATCGCCGTGCCTCACTGCTGGGGGACGTTGAGGACCTGGTGGCCCCACATGTCCGGGAAGGGGATGTTGACCGAGGTGTGGGTGGCCGGGTCGACCTCGATGGCACCCGAGCCGACCTCGATCGGGAAGCCGGCCGGCGAGTTGATGTAGAACGAGAACATCTCGTCGTTGGCGTGCTGGCCGATGGTCTCGAAGAACTCGATGTCGGCGGCCTTGGCGCGGTCGTGGGCGCGGCCGACGTCCGAGGGGTCGTTGAGCTCGACCATGAGGTGGATCAGGCCGCCCTTGACGAACCAGGCCGACTTGTCGCAGCCGATCAGCGCGAGGCTGTGGTGGCGCGCGTTGGTGTGCAGGAAGTGGCCGGGGGTGCCTCCCATGTCCGCGAAGTCGGTGAGGCCGAAGCCCAGCGTGCGGCGGTAGAAGCGGTTGCTCTCCTCGAACGGGGCAGCGGCCAGGACCACGTGGCCCAGGCCCTGGTCGCCGGTCTTGAAGCCGCCGACGGCGTTGGGCGAGGAGAAGAGCTGCTGGGCGACCTGGTGGCCCCAGTAGAACTCCAGCACGTAGCCGGCGGGGTCGATCACCCGGACCAGGTCCTCCACGGCGCGCCGAGCGGCCAGGCCCTCGGGGCGCTCGTAGGAGATGCCGGCCGCGTCGAAGTCGGCGACCAGCGCCTCCAGCTCGACGTCGTTGCGGACCTCCCAGCCGATGGCGGCGACCTCGTCGCTGGCGCCGGCCTCGATCACGACACGGTGGGCCCGCTCGTCGGCACGCAGCCAGAGCTCGGCGTCGGAGTCCTGGGCGCCCACGGTCATGCCGAGGATGTCGGTGCCGAACTTCTTCCAGCCAGCCAGGTCGGTGCTCGTCACGACCAGGTAGCCAAGGGAGTGAATTTTCATGTTGATCCTTGAAATGTTCTAGGACATTAATCAGAGCAAAAAAAGAGCTCGCAACGGGTGCTGCGAGAGAGCCGCCGAGCCGGTAGGGTGATCGCAGTCACAAGCGTAAGCCCGGCAGCCCATTATGTTCAAGATCTTTTTAAAGATTCTTGAGCTCAGCCGTGAAGACGGGCCAGAATCCCCGCGACCTGGTCCACCGCAGCGCTCAGATCCTCGGCCGCGACGGTGTCGGCCAGCTGCTCGGCGCCGGCGTGGCGGAGCATCGGCGGAAGGTTGTTGCGCAGGCGACCGACGGTCCACGCCTCCGGGTCGCCCTCGGCGAACTGGTCGAAGCGGACCACCACGTTGGACTGGTCCGCGTTGCGGATGTAGTGGTAGTGCGGCTCGTTGTCGAAGCAGTCGAAGCGCAGCCACTCGAGACGGTCCTCGGCGCCCAGCACGTGCACGCACGCGCCGCCGTCGTGGATGCCGCTGTCGTAGGTGGCGTCGGGGCGACCGCGGTCCATCGCGTTGGCGTTGATCGCCTCGTCGGTCAGCCGACGGGACTCCACGATGAAGAGCAGCGGCCCGGCCGGCACCTCCACGCAGTGCGCCGGGTCCATCGGGATCGGCATCACGTCGTAGGAGCGGCCGAGGAAGTAGGCCTCGATGCCGCTGGGGACGGAACTCATGGTCATGGTGACTCCTTCTCGTCGCCGGTCGGCCCGGCGATCTGGTTGCGTAGGGATTCGCCCGCCTGGAGGCGGAGAACGTTGTCCAAGAAGAGCTCGCCGACGGCGGCGAGCGCACGGGTGGGCACGCTGGCGCAGTGGCCGGAGATCTCCAGGCCGGGCACCGCCCACAGGTCGCTGTCGGCCGGCAGCGGCTCGACGGCGACGACGTCCAGCGCGGCGCGCAGGCGGCCGGAGCGGCACTCCGCGACCAGGGCCGGCTCGTCGACGAGGCTCCCCCGGCCGACGTTGACCAGCAGGGCGCCGTCGGCGATCCGGGCCAGCAGCTCGGCGTCGAAGAGGCCGATGGTCTCGGGCGTCTCGGGCACTGCCGAGACCACGTACCGGGCCTCGCCGAGCAGCCGCGGCAGCTCCGCGAAGGCGACCTCCTCGACCACGCCGTCGCCGGGTCGCGGGCCAGGCGTGCGGCGCACCACGCGCACGGTCATCCCGAGGCCGGCAGCCAGCCCGGCTATCCGCTGGCAGATCGGGCCGAAGCCGATCAGCACCAGCTCCGCACCGTGTGCCGCCTCTCCGTAGCCGGCCAGCCAGCGCCGCTCGCGCTGCGCCGCGGCAAGCTCACCGAGCCGCTTGGCATCGGCGAGCACCCGGGCGATCACGAACTCGGCGATCTCCCGCGCCGCGGTGCCGGCGGCGTTGCACACCGCGACCCCGCGGGCGGCCGACTCGGCGACCGGCAGCCGCTCGACGCCGGTGGTCACGCTCTGCAGGAGCTGAAGCCCGGTCATCCGATTGGCCTGCTCGCCGTCCAGGTCGAAGCAGGTGGCCGCCCGCACCTCATCCCAGGGGTAGTCGGCCGGGGGCTGCTCGCCGTCCGCCCAGGCGTCGATCTGCCAGTCGGGCAGTCGCTCCCGCAGCCGGGCCACCAGCCGCTCCCGCGCACCCGGCGCATGCAGGCCGGCCGGCTCCAACAGTGCCAACCTCATCGCACACCCCTCAATGTGACCTCAGCGCTGGCTTTTGCGGCAAAACTCGACGCTGAGGTCACATTGAGCTCGACCTGGCGCAGTGCGTCGAGATCGGCGATGCCCAGCAGGCGCATGGTCTGGGTGAGCTCGTGGATCAGCAGCTCGAGCACCCGGCGCACTCCGGCCTCGCCGGCGATCGCCAGTCCGTACAGGTAGGCGCGCCCGACCATCACCGCGCTGGCGCCCAGAGCGATCGCGCGAGCGATGTCGGCACCGCTGCGCACTCCGCCGTCGAGCAGCACGGGCACGTCACCGGCGACGGCGTCGACGATCGCCGGCAGCGCCGCAATGGTCGCCGGCTGGCCGTCGAGCTGCCGCCCACCGTGGTTGGAGACGGCGATCGCGTCGGCACCCTCGGCCAGCGCACGGCGGGCGTCCTCGACCCGGGTCAAGCCCTTGACCACGATCGGCCCGGACCAGCGCTCACGGGCCCAGGCCAGGTCGGCCCAGGTGGGCACCTCGGCGAAGAGACGATCCAGTCCCCCACCCGCGACGCCGTGCAGGCCGTTGCCCATGCCCAAGGTGGAGGGGCGCCGTGCCACGCCGGCAAGCCAGTGCGGGCGGGTGAGCACCTGCGGCGCGAGCCGGGCCATGGTCGGCACCCGATAGGCCATCGGCAGGGTGAGCCCGTGCCCCGCGTCGCGGTAGCGGATCCCCGGCACGGGGGTGTCCAGGGTGAGCACCAAGGTGCGGTAGCCCGCTCCCGCGGCGCGCTCGAGGAGCTGCTCGGCGCCGGAGCGCCCACCCAGGAAATAGCACTGGAACCAGCCGTCGCGATGGCCGCCCCGGGCAGCGACCTGCTCCAGGGACCGGGTCGCCGTCGTCGACAGCACCGCACCCACACCCGTCGCCGCAGCCGCAGCGAAGACGCCGGGCTCGGCATCCGGGTGCACCGCGCCGGCCAGTCCGCAGGGTGCGGTGAGCAGAGGCGCACTGAGCCGCTGCCCGAGCAGCTCGGTGCCGGTGTCGACGGCGCCGACCTGCACGCCCACCGGTTGCTGCCAGGTGAGCGCCTCGAACGCCGATCGGTTGCGGCGCTCGGTGACCTCACGCTCCGCCGCCCCCTCGACCACGTCGAAGACGGGGCGCGGGAGCCTGCGCTGCGCCCACTCGCGCGCGTGCGGCACCGAGCTGATCCGAGCAGCGCGCCTGACGCTCAGGCCAGCACCTCCGGCTCGGACCGGAGCAGGCTGCGGGTGGCGCCGCCCCAGTAGACCTCGGCCGCGCGCTCGAGCAGCGACTCCTTCATCCCGAGCATCGCGCCGCGCGGCATCTGCAGCGGCGTGAAGCCGGAGACCATCACGTCGTAGGCGAGCTTGCAGGCGCGCTCGAAGGAGGCCGCGCGATAGGTCGCCTCGGTGACGTCGGCGCCGGTCACGATCACGCCGTGGTTGGCCAGCACGGCCACCTTGGCGTCGCCGATCTGCTCGGCGAGCTCCTGGGCCAGCAGCGGGGTGTCGATCTCGCCGCCGTACTCCTCCACGAAGACCAGGTCGTCCAGGTACATCGAGCCGGTCTGGTGCACCAGCTCCGGCAGCTTGCCGATCGCCGCCAGCACGCAGACGTAGTAGGGGTGGTTGTGCACCACGACCCGCGCGTCCTCGCGCATCCGGTGCAGCTCGGTGTGGATGTGGATCGCCGGCGTCACGTCCCAGCGACCCGAGACCACCGAGGCGTCCTCGTCGACGACGCAGATGTCGGAGGCGCCGACCTCGCTCCACCACAGACCCCAGGGGTTGACCAGCATGTCGGTCTCCCCGGGGCGCTGCCAGGTGATGTGGCCGGCCATGTTCTCCGAGAAGCCCTCCCGGGCCAACAGCCGGAAGGCGATGGCGAGGCGCTGCTCGTCGGTGAGCTCCTTCTCGGTGACCTGGGGCATCACCGAGGGGGCCCAGACGTCGAGGCCGCCGCGACGGACCGGGTCCTCGTGGAAGGTAGCAGTGGAATTCGTCATCTCATGTCTCCTGTGCAGTGGGGGCGGACGCCGGAGCGATCAGCGCGCGGCGAGCTCCGCCGAGACCTTCTCGGCGATCAGCGTGCGCAGCTCGCCCTTGGCGACCTTGGCTCCGCTCGAGCGGGGTAGTTCGGGGGTGATCTCCAGGCGCTCGGGGAAGAGCTCGCGCGAGACGCCTTGGGCAGTGAGGTGGGCGAGCAGCGTGTCGAGGTCGAGCTCGGCGCCGGTGTGCAGCTCGGCGAAGAGACAGACCCGCTCACCGAGCACCGGGTCCGGCATCGCGACCGCGGCGGCGTGCCGGATCGCCGGGTGGGTGAGCGCATCGGCCTCGACCACGGCCAGGCTGATGTTCTTGCCGCCGCGGACCACGAACTCGGAGATCCGGCCGACCACGCTCAGGTAGCCCTCGTCGTCGATCTCGCAGATGTCGCCCATCAGCATCCAGCCGTCGTCGGTGAACAGCTTGGTGTTGGCGTCCTCGTCGTCGAGGTAGCCGAGCGAGAGCGCCGGGCCGAAGCAGGCCGGCTGGCCGCGCCCCGAGGAGGTCACCTCGGTGCTGCCCTCGTAGAGCCGCACGTTCATCTCCGGCGCGATCCGCCCGGCGGTGCGCAACCGCTTCTCCGCGGAGTCGTTGAGGTTGGTGCCGCTGAGCAGACCGGTCTCGTTCGAGCCGTAGAACTGCAGGATGGTGGCGCCGGTGCGCTCCTCGAACTCCACCGCCTGGGCGTAGGGCACCGCCTCGCCGCCGGTGAAGACCACGCGCAGCGAGCTCATGTCGAACTCCTCGAGCGAGGAGTCGGCCAGCATCATGATGAACTGCGTGCTCACGCAGCACAGCACCGTCACCCGGTGCTCCTGGATCAGCCGGGCCGCCTCGCGCGGCGAGAACTTCGGCATCACCACGGTCTGGGCGGCCAGCTTGATCGGGGTCACGTGCGAGGTCCACAGGCCGAACCCGAAGGGCGCCGGCACGATCGAGAGCATCACCTCGCCCCGCTCCAGCGCACCGTTGGCCACCGCCTGGGTGTGGAAGTAGTGCCACCGGTTCTGGGTGTGCATGACGGCCTTGGGCAGGCCGGTGGTGCCGGAGGTCGAGTTGACCAGGAAGAGCGCGTCGGGATGGGCGGCGACGTCGGGCAGCGCCGCGGGCTCGACCTCCCACAGCTCGGTGTCGTCGGCCGCCGCACGGCGCAGGCGCACGCTGTCGGGGTCCAGCTCCAGCACCAGGTGGGTGAGCCGGATGCCCCGCTCGGCCAGATCGGTGGCCAGGGTGCCGGCGTCCTTGCCGTCGTGGCGGGCCAGCGTGATCAGCGCCTGGCACTGGCTCTGGTTGACCAGGTGGGCCACCTCGCGGACACCGGCCTTGGCGCCGATGCCGACGATCGTGGCGCCGAGCCGCTCGATCGCGACGAAGACGACGTGGATCTCGATCCCGTCGCTCATGCAGACCGCGACCCGGCTCCCCGGGGTCACCCCGGCGCCGGCAAGGCGCCGGGCGAGCTCGTCGGCACGCTGGTCGAACTGCGACCAGGTGATCGCGAGCTCCGCACTGGTGTAGGCGATCCCACCGGGAACGCGGGCAGCGTTGGCCGCTACCGCCTCGGACAGCGTCTCGTCACTCCACCAGCCGCGCCGCCGGAACTCGGCGGCCTGCTCCGTATCGAACAAACTCATGTGGAATGTTCTAGATCTTCTATGTGACGCATGTCAACCCGGAGTGCCGCTCGACTTTCCCTTTCGCCCGAATATCTCGCCTGCGTTACGCGGGAGTCACGCGGAGCGGACGGCGAGAGAAACAGTTGGGCATACCACTTGCCAGACGTCCCTGGTTGTGCAAATCTTCCATACGATTCACTTCGAAAGGAGTCGCCGCATGCTGCCCGCGCCACGGGTGGCGTTCCTGAGCCTGTCCAAGGCCAAGGACGTCGCCCACCACCAGGCCATCAACGCCTGGCATCAGCTCGACCATCGCCCGGAGAACCTGGCACTCGAAGGCGTCGCCCACGGCGAGCGCTTCGTGCAGACCCCCGAGCTGGCGCGCACCGCCGCCGCGGCCGGTGACTTCACCGACTTCCACTACGCCAACCTGTACTGGTTCGACGAGCCGGTGCCGGCCGCCGTCGACGTCTGGGCGGAGTTCGCCGAGCAGTCCTTCCGCGAGGGACGACGCCCCGACATCGACCTGCTGGATCGCGCCTACATGGACTTCTTCCAGGTCGTCGGCACCGCGGTCTCCCCCACCCTGCGCCTCAACGAGCGCGCTCTCCGCTTCCGCCCGGCTACCGGGGTGATCATGATCGCCACCGAGATCGGCGGCGCCATCTCCCGCAGCGCACTGCACGAGCGCAGCGCCTGGGAGTTGGACGTGCTGCTGCCGGCGCTGGCGGAGGTCCCCGGGATCAGTGCGGCCTGGGCGCTGCACAGCGCCCCCGAGCTGGCGCCCGCCGCCTGGCAGGCCCGCGAGGCCGCCCAGGGCACCGGCAACGAGCGGATCATGCGGGTGATCTGGGCGACCACCGAGATCGACCCGCCTGCCGTCGTCCTGCAGCGACTGCGTGACCACGACCCGGCGATCGCGCTGAGCGCGCCCACCAAGCAGCCCGGCGCCACCCGGTTCGTCGGCGCGCTGGAGACGATCACCCCCTGGCAGTGGGACTGGTTCGCGGGAGAGGGCCGATGAGCACCCCCACGCTCGGACTCCTCTTCGACGTCCGCAACCCCGCAGCCTGGGGTCGCGAGTGGTCCACGGTGATCGGCTCCGCGCTGGACCAGGTCGTCGAGGCCGAGCGTCTCGGCGCGGGCTCCGTCTGGGCCACCGAGCACCACAACTTCGAGGACGGCTACCTGAGCCAGCCGCTCACCTTCCTCGCCGCCGCCGCAGCGCGGACCTCCCGGGTCCGCCTGGGCACCGGCGTCCTGCTGGCCAGCATGCGCCACCCTCGTCACATCAGCGAGCAGGCGGCGCTGATCGATCAGCTCAGCGGCGGCCGGCTCGAGCTCGGCGTCGGCGCCGGCTATGCCGCCGAGGAGTTCGCCCTCTTCGGCAAGGACCTGGGCAAGCGGATGACGCTGGCCGACGAGAAGATCCGCGAGCTGAAGGCCGACCTGTGGGACGGCGCCCTCAACCCACCTCCGGTGCAGCAGCGGCTCCCGCTCTGGCTGGGCTACCAGGGTCCACAGGGCGCCCGCCGCGCCGGACGCCTCGGCGTCGGACTGCTGGCACCGAACGCGGCCCTGCTGGATCCCTACCGCGAGGGGCTGGCCGAGGGCGGCCACGACCCCGCGATCGCCACCATGGGCGGGATGATCCCGATGCTCCTGGCCCGCGACCCGGAGCGCACCGCGCGGATCGTCGCACCGCACTACGCCCACCAGCTGCGCACCTACGCCCAGGCGCGGGTCACCGACGGCAGCGTGGTGGCCCCGGCCGACCTCGACGAGCTGGTCGGCCAGATGCTCGACCCCGCCTCGCGCGGCCTGCGGGTCGTCGACGTCGACGCCGCGGCCAGCACCCTGGGTGCGCTGTGCGCCGCCGCGCCGATCCGTCACCTCTACTTCTGGGCCTCGGTGGCGGCCATGCCGGACGCCGTCGCGGCCGAGCACATGACCCTGATCTTCGGCGATCTGGCGACACGACTCGGCACCAGTTCCCCGGGTCCTGCAACCTGAGCGGGTCCCGCTCCCGTAACGTCAACGTGTCCGAATGCCAAAGTTGCTGCTAACCGACGTGGATGAGAGGAAGGCATGACCCCTCGAGAAGGCGCTCCCCCGACCGGCGCGGTCCGCTTCGCCCGCCTGGCCGAGCAGATCGCCGACGACCTGCGCACCCGTCTCCTCGTCGGAGACCTGGCCGAGGCCACCGAGCTCCCGGTCGAGGAGTCGTTGCGCGGCCACTACGCGGTCAGCAAGCCCACCTTCCGCGAAGCGATGCGCGTGCTGGAGGCGGAGGGACTGATCACCGTCCGGCGCGGCGCGATCGGCGGCGCCGTGGTGCACCGCCCCGACGCCGAGCACGTCGCCTACAGCCTGGGCATGGCCCTGGCCGGACGCGGCGTCCCGATCACCGATGTGGCCAAGGCGCTGCGCGAGGTCGAGCCCGCCTGCGCCGCCGCCTGCGCGCTGCGCGAGGACCGGATGATCGAGGTGATCCCGGTGCTCACCCGCCTGCACGAGCGCGCGGTCAAGGTGGTCGACAACCTGGTCGAGGTGACCACCCTGTCCCGGATGTTCCACGAGGCGGTCGTCGACCTGTGCGGCAACGAGTCCCTGGCCATGCTGGCCGGTGCTCTGGAGTCGCTGTGGAGCTCGCACGAGTCCCAGTGGGCCAGCCACAACCGCGAGACCAGCTCCCTGCCCCGCACCGAGCGGCTGCACGCGCTCGACGAGCACCGCCAGCTGATCGATGCGATCGCCGCGGGCGACGCCGAGCTCGCCCGCTCCATCGCACTGAAGCATCTGGAGGTCTCCCAGAGCTACCCGACGGGCGAGGACCTCGACGTGCTGATCTCCCCCACCTCGGTGCGCACCCGCTTCATCAGCTCCTCCAACTGACCACCCATCCCGACCCCGCCCCAGGAGGCCCCACCATGGCTACCGCCACCACCATCGACCCCATGCTGATGCGAACCTGCATGGGTCAGTTCGCCAGCGGGGTCACCGTGGTGACCGGAGTCGACGAGAGTGGGGCTCCCCTCGGGTTCGCCTGCCAGTCGTTCGCCTCGCTCTCCCTCGACCCGGCGCTGATCCTGATCTGCGTGGACCATCGCGGCCGCTCGTGGCCGCAGATCGCGCCCACCGGCCGCTTCACCGTCAACGTCCTGGCCGAGCAGCAGGAGGACCTGGTCAACCGGTTCGGCTCCAGCCGCGGCCTGCGCTTCGAGGGCCTGGACTGGCACTACTCGCACCAGGGCACGCCGTCGCTGCCCGACGTGCTGCTCCGGGTGCACTGCGAGGTGCACGAGGTGCTGCCCGGCGGCGACCACGACATCATCGTCGGCCGGGTCACCGACCTGGAGCTCGGCGCCGGCGGCGACCCGATGCTCTTCTTCCGCGGCAAGGTCGGCATCCGCCACGAGATCGCCGTCGACACCCTGACCCTGGGCTGGGGCTGGGAGTAGGCCCGAGGGCGCAGAAGTGGCACGCGAGGGCGCACCATTGGTGCGCCCTCGCGTGCTATTTCTGCGCTCTCGGGGAGAGACGGGACAGGAACCGCTCGGCGTCGACGACGACGCGGGTGATCTCACCGGAGCCGACCAGCTTGGCGCCCATCCGGGCAGCGACCGTGAACCGGACCAGGCGCGGCTCGGTGTAGGCGGCGGAGACCTCGACCTCGATCTCGGCGCCGACTCCGCTGGCAGCCAGGTGCTCCAGGTCGACCCGGGTGCCGACGCTGGTGCGCCCTGGGGTCAGCAGCGGCTCGATCGCGGCACAGGTGACCGACTCGCACCAGGCCAGCAGCCGCGGCGTGCCGAGAACGGGCAGGCTGCCTGAGCCGACGGCCTGCGCGGTGTCCTCGTCGGTGACGGTGAAGCGGGCGCTGGCACGGAGCGGATCGGCGGTTCCCATGGGCGTCATCCTGCCGCATCGGCGTGCAGGGGCTGCAAGAACACAGAACCCCCGCCGCCAGCTGGCTCGGGGGAACGTGTTGTCGCGTGATCGGATCGATCAGGCGTTGGGGCGCTTGCCGTGGTTCGCGCCCTTCTTCTTGCGCGCGCGGCGCTTGCGACCGGTCTTGCCCATGGTGTCCTCCTGGGATCGAACTACTCACGCCATTGTCTCAGGTCCGGCCCCGTCGGTGCCAATCGGGCACGGTGACGAGACGGACCGGCCTCACCCCTCGGTGATCCGCAGCTGCACCTCGCGCAGCTGCAGCAGCACCCGGTCGCGCAGGCCCTGAGGGGCGTTCTCGGCACAGGAGCGGGCGACGACCTGCTTGACGGTGCGCTCGAGGTCGTACTTCTGCAGGCAGGGCGCGCACTCCTCGAGGTGCACGCGCACCACCGAGCAGTCGGCCTCGTCCAGCTCGTTGTCGATCAGGAAGACGATCCGCTCGAGGTAGTCGGCGCAGTCTTCGGGTTCAAGGTTGCTCATGCGTCCTCACCCTCCCGGTCGAGGCGCAGCAGGCTGTTGTCACGCACGTAGTCGCTCAACATGTCACGGAGCTGACGGCGTCCGCGGTGCAGACGCGACATCACCGTGCCGATCGGAGTGTCCATGATCTCGGCGATCTCCTTGTACGGAAAACCCTCCACATCGGCGAGGTAGACGGCGAGCCGGAACTCCTCGGGGAGCCGCTGCAGAGCCTCCTTGACCTGCGAGTCCGGCAGATGCTCCAGCGCCTCGGTCTCGGCGGACTTGAGGCCCGTCGAGGTGTGCGACTCGGCGCGGTGCAGCTGCCAGTCCTCGACCTCTTCGGCCATGGACTGCTGCGGTTGCCGCTGCTTCTTGCGGTAGGTGTTGATGAAGGTGTTGGTCAGGATCCGGTACAGCCAGGCCTTGAGGTTCGTGCCGGGCTTGTACTGGTGGAACGCCGAGAATGCCTTCGCGAACGTCTCCTGGACCAGGTCCTCCGCGTCGGCCGGGTTGCGGGTCATCCGCATCGCGGCCGAGTAGAGCTGGTCGAGGTAGGGCATGGCGTCGCGCTCGAAGCGCAGCGAACGCTGGGCATCGGTCTCATTGGCCAGGTCGACGTCGCTCATGTCGACGTCGCTGGTGAGGGATTCAGTCATCGCGTCCCAGCCTACGGCAGGGCCGCTGTCGGGACGATCGAGTACGGCGAGCACGTCTGGGTCAACCAACCTCGCACGGAATTGATTCCCACCCCGCTCAACTCCGGGCGACCTGGGCGAGGATCCACGTCGCGGCGGCCTCGACCAGCGTGGCCAACGCCTGCTCCCGGTCGGTCGGTGCCGACTTGGCCACCTTGAAGGAGTGGTCGGCCCCAGCCACCGGCACCACGTCCACGTCGACGTCGTCGGGGAACTCCTCGGGGCGCCCGAAGGCGTCCCGCTCGCCCTGGATCACCCGGGTCGGCACCCCCGCGTCCAGCAGCTCCGGCAGCCGGGAGCGCTCGGGCTTGCCCGGCGGGTGCAGCGGGAACGCCAGCGCCAGCAGGCCGGCAGCACCGAGCGCACCCGCGGTGCGGGCCGCACTGCGGGCGCCCGCGGAGCGGCCTGCGACGATCAGCGGGACGGTGCGCTCGAGCGCGGCCGCAGCCGCGGTGAAGGCGACGTCGAGGCTGGCCGGCGGGCCGGCGATCTTGCGCCCGGCCACCTTCCACGGCTGCTCGAAGCGGACCACCGTGATCCCGCGACCGGGCAGCTGATCGGCCAGCGCCTCCAGGTCGGCGGTGTCGACGCCGGCCCCGGCGCCGTGTCCGACCAGCAGCGTCGCCACCGGCGCGGCAGCGTCGGCGCGATACAGCAGCCCGGGCCCGCCCGGCGTCTCGATCGAGGTCGTCGTCATCAGGCCTCCGCGGGCAAGGGAGCGATCAGCTCGGGTCCGTTGTTGCGCACGTTGTTGACCGCCAGCGAGACCGGCTGCGCCACCAGCCGGCCGGGCGCGGCCGGCTCCAGCAGGCCGAGCAGGCTCTCGGCGTCGTGCGGCTGGGGGTCGAGCCAGTCCGACCAGCGCTCCCGCGGCACCATCAGCGGCATCCGGTCGTGGATGTGGCCGAGCGAGTCCTCGGCGTCGGTGGTGATCACCGTGCAGGTCCAGCGGAACTGCTGCGGGTCGCCGTCCGCCACCGCCGGGTCGCGCCAGATCTCGTAGAGGCCGGCCATCGCCAGGACGCCGTCGTCGGCGGGATGGATGAAGAACGGCTGCTTGATCGGCTTGCCCTTGGCGTTGAGCTGCTCGCTGGGGTACCACTCGAAGTAGCCGTCGGCCGGCAGCAGGCAGCGCCGCGAGGCGAAGGCCCGCCGGTAGGCAGGCTTCTCGGCGACCGTCTCCATCCGGGCGTTGATCATCCGGTTGCCGATCGCTGCGTCCTTCGCCCAGGACGGGACCAGACCCCAGCGCAGCGCGCGCAGCTGGCGCTGCTGCGGACGCTCCTGCTTGGCCGGCCGCTCCAGCACCGCGTAGACCTCCTTGGTCGGCGCGACGTTGTAGTCGGGCTCCAGCGGAGCGGCGAGCACGCTCTCCTCGACCTCGAACTCGTCGATCAGGTCCTCGGCCCGACGCGACGATGCATAGCGACCGCACATGGGGCCAGCCTAGTGCCGGCGCACCCGGGCGACGTCAGTCGCGGGTCAGGTCGTCGAGCAGGAGCGCGGCGGCGAAGTCGCTGTCCGGCAGGCCCTCGATCCAGACCCGGGCCCGGTCCTGTCCGGTCATCCGGCGCAGCAGGGTCGCGCGGCGCGCGAGGTTGGCGTCCCGGGCGGCGAGCACCACCACCCGGCGGGCTCCGACCGCGCCGATCGTCTGCCCATGTGCGAAGACGGTGCGCGCCGACTCCCCCAGCCGCATCATCTGCATGGCATGGGTGATCGGGGCGCCTTCGCTGGCACTGGCCGGTGGCGCCTCGACGACGACGAGGGCGTGGTCGGTCTCGACGGCGGTGGCCGGATCGCGGTAGAGGTCGGCCACCGCGGTGCGCAGGTGGGCGAGCGTGGAGAGCCCGGTCAGCGGATCGGTGCACGAGAGCTGGCTCAGGTAGCTCAGCGTGGCCTCGCTCCAGGCCTCGCTCAACGCCCGCAGCTCGTCGAAGTGCGGATCGGCCCCCAGCACCAGGTGGGCCGTCTCCCGCAGCCCGTCCAGCGCCTCGCTGAGCGAGATGCCGTCGCGGGCCAGCGCCCGGCCGGTCACCTCGCACGCTCCCTGAGTGTGCGACCCCGCGGCCAACGCCTCCGCGACGGCGAGGAATCGCGGCGGTACGTTGCGCGCGATCCGTGCCGGCAGCTGGTCGGCCCCGGGGTCGCCCGTGGCGCCTCGCGATCGTGTCGCAAAGAAGCCCACGGCCCTCCCCCTTCTCAGTGTCCTGCCCCCTGGTCGTTCACGGATGAGACGTCGTCGCAGCGGCACCATGACGCGGAGTTCGGCACATTCTTTTCATCTAGCACAGGCTTTTCATCCAGCACAGGCTCACCCATCGAAGTGGTGGCGATCGCGGGTCCCGTAGGTCCAGCGCAGTCCGGCCGCACGCAGGGTGCGCACCACCCGGTGCGAGGACGTGCACCAGCCGACCGTGGCGTGGCAGCGCGAGACCCACCAGCGGTTCGGCACCCACCCGTCGCGAGGGCTGGCGTAGGGGTTCTCCCACGGGTTCAGGTCCAGGGAGCGTCCGCGCGCATGCGGGCTGAGCACCCCCGGGCGGCCGACCACGTTGCGGCAGTTGAACGCCGAGGTGTTGCCGGCGGCCATCGAGGCGTAGTCGTCGGCGCCATGCAGCCGCTTGGACCAGCCGAACCGGTCGACCCGGTACATCGAGCGCACCGGCAGCCGGGCATCGTAGAGCGCGGTGAACGCCTTGGCCATCTTCGGCGCGACCGCACGCGCGACCACCAGCTCGCCCCGGCGCCGGAAGCCCCGGTAGTCCCAGTAGTTGACCCGCACCAGGCGCAGCGAGCTGCGCGCCAGGCAGCCGCGGTGCCAGCTGCGCCCCACCATGGTGCGCCAGACCCGGTCCGGGATCCGGGTGGTGACCGGGTTGGCGGTGCTGGAGAAGGCCAGCGGCTGCGGCGGCAGCTTCACCCGCGGCGCGGGCGCGCCCTTGGGCAGCGTGACCGCGGCGATGGTCGGGCGCAACCGGACCGAGACCGCCGAGGAGGCGGGAGCGGTGGCGAGCGCCGTGGCCCGTGCGGCGATCCGGTACCGGGCGCTGCTGCGCGGAGTCAGCGCGATCCGGGCGACGCCGGCGCGGTCGGTGGTGCCGGTGCCGGCGGGCCGCCAGCGCGAGCCGTCCTTGCGCTGCAGGCTCAGCCGGACGCCGGCGACGGCGATCCCGCTCGGCGTCACCCAGGTGGCGGTGAAGGTCGCCTGCTTGCCCTGCACCACCCCGGACGGCGCGCGGAGCGTGATCCGGCTCTTCGCCGGGGTCAGCCGCAGCTGGTGCTCGATGCTGCTCGGCGCATGGGTGCTGGTGCCGGCGAAGCTGACGGTGAGCAGGTTCTCCGCACCGGTGGCCGCGATCGGCACCGCGACCTCGGCGACGCCGTCGGCGCCGGTGCGACCGGCGAGCCGGACCGGTGTGCCGTCGAGGACCCGCTCGAGGACCACCTCGGCGTCCGCGACCGGTGCCGCCGACTGCTCGGCGAGCACCACCCGCACCGTCGTCGTGGTTCCGGCCGGCCCCGCCGGCGAGCTCGCCGTCAGCCGGGTCGCGACCGGCTCGGCCGCCGCGGCGGGAACGACCAGCGCCGTCGCCACCAGGCCCGCCCAGACGGCGGCGATCACCACGGCAAGGCGCCGGGCACGGGCAATGGGCCCGCGTTCCAGTCGTGCGTCCACGTCCTACTCCCGAGTCGACAACGAGGTGCGCGCCTAGGACGCTAGCCGAAATCGGGTACGCGCGGCGCCACCGCCCGCTCCTCGGCATGGCGGCACTGCCGCGATCACGTCCCCGATCAGGCAGAACGAGGACTAGGCTCGGTCCCGTCATGAATTGCTGAGTCGAACGTTGAAGGTACGTGAGCGAGACCCTTGCCGATGCCGACCTGGTGGGCGATGCCGAGCTGATCTCGGCCGTCCGCGACGGCGACGTGTCCGCCTACGGCCGGCTCTTCGAGCGCCATGTCGCCTCGGCCCGCCGGCTGGCCCGCCAACTGACCTCGCAGTCGGACGCCGACGATCTCGTCTCCGACGCCTTCGCCAAGGTGCTGCGCGTGCTGCAGAACGGCGGCGGCCCGGACGTCGCCTTCCGCGCCTACCTGCTCACCGCGATCCGCCGTCTGCACGTGGACCGGATCCGCGGCAACGCCCGGCTGCAGACCACCGACGACATGGAGGCCTTCGACCCCGGGGTGCCGTTCCGCGACACCGCCATCGAGGGCTTCGAGAACGAGGCTGCCGCGAAGGCGTTCGCCTCGCTGCCCGAGCGCTGGCAGCTGGTGCTGTGGCACACCGAGGTGGAGGGCCAGAAGCCGGCCGAGGTGGCCGCGATCCTCGGCATGTCGGCGAACTCCGTCTCCGCACTCGCCTACCGGGCCCGCGAGGGCCTGCGCCAGGCGTTCCTCACCTCGCACGCCCAGGAGATCGAGGACGACGGCTGCCGGTGGACCAACGACCACCTCGGGGGCTACGTCCGCAAGGGCCTGTCACGGCGTGACACCGCGAAGGTCGAGGCGCACCTCGACGAGTGCCGCCGCTGCATGGCCATCTACCTCGAGCTGACCGAGGTCAACTCCAGCCTGGGCGCGCTGCTGGCGCCGTTGCTGCTGGGCACCGCCGGTGCCGCCTACCTGGCCGGCAGCGGTGCCCTGGCCGCCAAGGGCGGCGTGCTGCTCCTGCTCGATCGCACCAAGGAGTTCGTGCTCGCCAACACCCAGGGCGTCGCCGTCGCCGGGGTGGCGGCCACCGTCGCGGTGGGCACCACGCTCGCGGTCACCATCCCCAACGGCGACCCGAAGCCGCAGTCCGACCGGCCGCAGACCGCGATCTCCACCCCCGACGCGGTCGAGGCCTCACCCGACACGCGTCCCGCGAAGCCGAAGCCGAAGCCGTCGCGCAAGCCGGTCGCCACGAAGGCTCCGGCTCAGCCGGTCGTGGAGGCCCCGGCCACGACCACCGCGCCCAGCAGCGAGCCGACGAGCGCGCCGGCGCCGGTGGAGCCGACCTCGACGCCGCCGGACCCGAAGCCGGAGCAGCCCAGCGAGAGCAACGAGCCCACGCCCACCCCGACGCCCACGCCCACGCCCACGCCGACGCCGACACCGACGCCCACCCCGACGCCCGTCCCGCGCGACCTGGTGCTCAGCGCACACATGTCCAACGGCTTCTCGGGCGGCATGCTCACGGTGAGCAGCAGCGGCTACCCGCCGGGCGGCAGTGCCGAGCTGCGGATCGTCAGCACCAGCCCGCTCGGCCTCACCGCGGAGCTGCCCCCGTTCTGCCAGAGCGGCGGTCCGCTGAGCCCGGTCGCGGTCTGCACGCTCGACGCCACGCGTCCCGGCTTCAAGGGCTGGGTGACCCTCGGACCCTGGGAGCAGATCACGCTCACCCTGACCGCGAACGGCTTCGAGGACTCCGACGACGGCAACAACACCTGGAGTTCGCCCGCCCGATGAGTGCGCCGACGCAACGCCGATAGGCTGAGCCGGTGACGATCCTCGATCCCTGGCCTGCGCCGCGCGCGAACCGACCTGTCGATCTCGTTGTCTCCTTGCCGGGCTCGAAGTCACTGACCAACCGCGCGCTGATCCTGGCCGCCCTCGCCGACGGTCCGTCGGTGGTGCGCCGGGCGCTGCGCTCGCGCGACACCCTGCTGATGGCCGCCTCGCTCGCCGCGCTCGGCACCGAGGTGGACACCTCCGCAGACGACTGGCGCGTCACGCCGGGCCTCGGCAGCGGCTCGGCGAGCGTCGACTGCGGCCTGGCCGGCACGGTGATGCGATTCGTGCCCCCGGTGGCCGGGCTCTTCGCGGGCGAGGTCGCCTTCGACGGCGACGCCCACATGCGCAACCGCCCGGTCGGCGTGATGCTGGCCGCGCTGCGCAGCCTCGGCGTCACCATCACCGCCACCGACCGCCTCCCGTTCACCGTCACCGGAACCGGCTCGGTGCCCGGCGGCCAGGTCGTCATCGACGCCTCGGCCTCCTCCCAGTTCGTCTCCGCGCTGCTGCTGGCCGGTGCCCGCTACGCCGACGGCGTCGACGTCCTGCACGACGGCAAGCCGGTCCCCTCGCAGCCGCACATCGAGATGACGATCGCCATGCTGCGCGCCCACGGCGTCGAGGTCGACGACTCCGAGCCCAACCGCTGGCGGGTGGCGCCCGGCACCATCAAGGCCGCGGACGAGACGATCGAGCCCGACCTCTCCAACGCCGCGCCGTTCCTGGCGCTGGCCGCGACCAGCGGCGGCACCGTGCGGGTGCTCGACTGGCCGCAGCGGACCACCCAGGCCGGCGACGCCCTGCGCGAGATCCTGACCGCGATGGGCTGCACCGTGCGGCTCGACGCCGAGGGCCTCACCGTCACCGGCAACGGCGCCCTGAGCGGCGTCGACCTCGACCTGCACGACGTCGGCGAGCTGGCCCCGGCCGTGGCCGCGCTGTGCGCCCTGGCCGAGAGCCCCTCGCACCTGCGCGGCATCGAGCACATCCGCGGCCACGAGACCGACCGGCTCGCCGCGCTCGCCACCGAGCTCGGCCGGCTCGGCGCGGACGTCGTCGAGCATCGCGACGGCCTCTCCCTGCGACCGGCGCCCCTGCACGGCGGCACCTTCGCCACCTATGCCGACCACCGGATGGCGCACGCCGCGGTGATCCTCGGCTCCGCCGTCGACGGCGTCCTGGTCGAGAACGTCACCACCACCAGCAAGACCTTCCCGGACTTCCCAGGCTTCTGGGCCGACCTGTTCGCCGCGCAGGACTGACGCGATGGCGGGGCGCTACAGCGAGCACGACCACGAGCACTACGAGCGGCCGCGTCGTCGTACCCGTCCCCGCACCAAGAACCGGCCCACCCACGAGGACGCCGTGGACGCGGTGGTGATCACCGTCGACCGCGGCCGGTTCACCCTGCTGCTGGACGGCCGCACGGTGATGGCGATGAAGTCGCGCAACCTGGGCCGCAAGGGCGTCGTGGTGGGCGACCGGGTCCGGGTGGTCGGCGACGTCTCCGGCGACGACGGCAGCCTGGCCCGGATCGTCGAGGTCACCGAGCGCACCACCACGCTGCGCCGCACCGCCGACGACACCGACCCGGTGGAGCGGGTGATCGTCGCCAACGCCACCCAGCTGGTGGTGGTCACCGCGCTGGCCGACCCCGAGCCGCGGCCCCGGCTGATCGACCGCGCCCTGGTCGCCGCCTACGACTCCGGGATGCAGCCCCTGCTCTGCCTGACCAAGTCGGACCTTCGCTCCCCCGACGAGCTGCTCTCCACCTACCGCTCCCTCGGCGTGCGCTACGTCGTCACCCAGCGCGGCGGCGATCTCGACGAGCTGCGTGCACACCTGGCCGGGCACACCAGCGTGCTGATCGGCCACAGCGGCGTGGGCAAGTCCACCCTGGTCAATGCGCTGGTGCCGGCCGCGAACCGTGAGGTGGGCCACGTGAACGCGGTCACTGGGCGCGGACGGCACACCTCGACGTCGGCCTACCTGCTGCCGCTGCCCGACGACGCCGGCTGGATCATCGACACCCCCGGCATCCGCTCCTTCGGCCTGGCCCATGTGCAGCCGGAGAGCCTGATCGAGGCGTTCCCCGACCTCGACGAGATGACCGAGGACTGTCCGCGCGGGTGCACCCACGGCACCGACGAGCCCGAGTGCGGGCTCGACGTCGCGGTCGCCGAGGGCGACGCCGACCCGGAGCGGGTGGAGTCCTTCCGCCGGCTCCTGGCCGCGCGCGAGTCGCAGCCCTGAGCCGAGGCCGGGTCAGCCCCCGTAGACCAGCCTGGCCCCGGCCTCGCCGGTGGAGATCGCCATCGTGAACAGCAGCACCGACAGGATCACCAGCATCACCAGGGTGGGCCACTCGATCACCGCGGCGTGGTGGCCGCGCGCACCGCGGCCCGAGGAGAGCGCCGAGGGGCCGCCGAGGGCCCAGGCGGCGATCAGCACGAAGACGAAGAAGACGACCGCGACCCAGATCAGGATGTCGGCGCGCTCCTGGTGCTCGTGGAAGCGGGCCGCAGCGGCGCCGGCGGCGATCCGCTCGTCCTTGAGCTCACGGCCCGACCACCAGGCGGCGATCACCGAGAGCAGGCCGATCGCGGAGACGACGATCATCGGCCAGCGGGTGGACCAGCGCCAGCGCGGCACGCAGGCGTAGGTCACGGCCAACAGCGCGGCCAACGGGACGAACACCACGGCAGCGTGGATGACCAGGGGGTGCGCCGGGAGGCCGTTGATGTCCATGGCGGGAATCCTAGCGTCGGCCCTCCGCCCTTCTGCGGCTGCCGTGTCGGCGCCCCGACGTGGCGCCGCATACCCTTGGCCCATGCCGTCCGACTACACCGACGACCTGCGCCTGGCCCACGTGCTGGCCGATGACGCCGACTCCATCACGCAGGCACGGTTCAAGGCCCTCGACCTGCATGTGATGAGCAAGCCCGACCTGACCCCGGTCAGCGACGCCGACCAGGCCGTCGAGGAGGGCATCCGGCGCACCCTGTCGCGGGCGCGCTCGCGCGACGCGGTCCTCGGCGAGGAGCAGGGCAGCACCGGCACCTCGGCCCGGCGCTGGATCGTCGACCCGATCGACGGAACCAAGAACTTCGTCCGCGGAGTGCCGGTCTGGGCGACCCTGATCGCACTCGCCGTCGAGGACGAGGTGGTGCTCAGCGTGGTCTCCGCGCCGCAGCTGCAGCGCCGCTGGTGGGCGAGCAAGGACAACGGCGCGTGGACCGGCCGCTCGCTGCTCAAGGCCAGCCAGTGCCACACCTCCGACGTCCGCCGCCTCGAGGACGCCTCCCTCTCCTACTCCTCGCTCTCGGGCTGGGAGGAGCGCGGGCAGCTGGAGAGCTTCCTGTCGCTGACCCGTCGCTGCTGGCGCACCCGGGCCTACGGCGACTTCTGGTCCTACATGATGGTCGCCGAGGGTGCCGTCGACATCGCCGCCGAGCCCGAGCTCGAGCTCTACGACATGGCCGCCCTCGACATCATCGTGCGCGAGGCCGGCGGTCGCTTCACCTCACTCGACGGCGCTCCGGGCCCGTGGGGCGGCAATGCGGTGGCCAGCAACGGCCACCTGCACGAGGCCGCGCTCGCCTTCCTCGGCTCGGTGCACGACTCCGCGGACCCCGACGTGACCCGGCTGCACGGCGGCTCGGTGCACGACCTGAGCGAGCGCCGCCGGCAGCAGAGCGAGGAGCCTCCGCTCGGCTGAGGGTGTCCAAGCGGGCGCCATCTCGCTACGCTCGGGTGAGTCAGGTCACATCGGCTCACCGCTAGGAGGCGCGATGCGCATCAGCGATGTTCTGCGAGGCAAGGCCGAGAGCGCGGTGGTCACCATCGCCCCAGGGGCCAGTGTGCGCGACCTGGTCGCGCTGCTGGCCGAGCACAACGTCGGAGCGTTGATCGTCAGCTCCGAGCCCGGGGTGGTCGCGGGCATCGTCTCGGAGCGCGACGTGGTCCGGCACCTGCACGCCAACCCCTCGGTGCTCGACGCCCGGGTCCTCGACATCATGACGCCCACCGTGCACACCTGCACCGGTGCCGACGCGGTGACGGACCTGATGCAGCTGATGACCGAGCACCGGGTGCGGCACGTGCCGGTGCTCACCGATGGGCGCCTCAGCGGCATCGTCAGCATCGGCGACGTCGTCAAGAGCCGGATCGGCGAGCTCGAGTTCGAGCGCGACCAACTCGATCACTACCTGCACCAGAACTGACCGTAGGGTGGGCGCCATGGAAAAGCCTGAGATCGAGTTCTTCGACCCCACTCCCCCCAGCGACCTGGTGATCACCGACATCACCGTCGGCGATGGCGACGAGGCCACCGCCGGGTCCACCGTGTCGGTGCACTACGTCGGCGTCGCCCACTCCACCGGCGAGGAGTTCGACGCCTCCTACAACCGCGGCGCCCCGCTGCAGTTCCGCCTCGGCGTCGGTCAGGTCATCTCCGGCTGGGACACCGGCGTGCAGGGCATGAAGGTGGGCGGCCGTCGCCAGCTCGTCATCCCGCCGCACCTGGCCTACGGCGACCGCGGCGCCCCGGGCGCGATCAAGGGCGGCGAGACGCTGATCTTCGTCGTCGACCTGCTCAAGGTCAGCTGACCCAGCTCCTCAGCGACAGGTCACCAGGGGAGGTCGTCGTCGGCGACCTCTCCGGTGGCCACCGTCGCGCTCTGCCCGGCCAGGCTGACCACGTTGCCGGCCACCAGCTGCCGGCCGCGCCGGGTCTCGACCTCGCCGTCGACCGAGACCAGCCCCTCGGCGATGATCGCCTTGGCGTCGGCCCCGTTGTCCACGAGGTTGGCAAGCTTCAGGAACTGACCGAGCCGGATCGACTCGTCACGAATGGGCACGTCCACCCGCCCATCCTCCCACTCCGGCCGCGCGCATCCAGCACCCGCGGCCCCGGGCGGCCCGCGCGAGGATCCCCTGACTGGGACTTCCCGTTCCCCGATCGCGTGACCTCTGCCACGCTCCTCGGATGAAGCTGATCTATGCCCTGACCTCCGACAGCGCCGGCCTCCTGCTCAGCGAGGCGCTCCGCGAGAGTCTGCGCGCCGCCGGCGCCACCGACGTCCAGGCCAACGTGCCCGACCCCGCCTTCGCCGAGGCGATGGCCCTGCAGTCCTTCCCGGAGAAGGTCACCGGCCTGCTGACGGTGTGGGGCGAGGACGAGGCCGCGATCACCTCCGCGGTCACCGTCGCGGTCACCGATGCGCTCGGGCTCGACGCGCTGGTCGGCGGCTGGGAGGTCGAGGAGCGGGTGCCGCTGACCCCGCCGTCGGTCCCGGACGGCGAGCGCGTCGCCTCGATGGCCAACCTGGCCCTGCTGCGCAAGCCGGCCGACCTGCCCTACGCCGACTGGCTGGCGCACTGGCACGGCCCGCACACCACGGTGGCGATCGAGACCCAGGACACCTTCGGCTACGTCCAGAACCGGGTGCTGCACGCGGTGCTGGCGCCGAGCGCGGCCAGCGAGCAGGTGGCGGCGATCGTCGAGGAGCTGTTCCACGAGGCGGCGGCCACCGACCTCCACGTCTTCTACGGCTCCGGCGGCGACAAGGCCGAGCTCAAGCGCCGGCTCTCCGAGATGATGGCGAGCATCGCGGTCTTCGGTGCCGACCGCGATCTGGAGCTGGTCAACACCGCGCGCTACAGCTGGAAGCTGGGCTGATCCACGCCGCTCGCTCGCCCCGGTCGCGGGGCGAGCGTGCCTAGATCGGCAGGTGCGCGATCGCGTGGATCAGCACGCCGACCAGGCCGCCGACGATGGTGCCGTTGATCCGGATGAACTGCAGGTCGCGCCCGACGTGCAGCTCGATCCGCCGGGCCGCCTCGTCGCCGTCCCAGCGCTCGATGGTCTGGGTGATCACCGAGGTCACCTCGGAGCCGTAGCGCTCGACGCCGAAGACGACCAGGTCGGCGGCCATCGCGTCGAGGCGCCGCTGCAGCTCCGGGTCCTCGCGCAGCCGCTCGCCGAGCGCCGCCAGCTCGCTCTCCAGCCGGCGGGCCAGCGGACCGCTCGGATCCTTGAGCGCCTCCAGCAGCGCGTTGCGCAGCCCCTTCCACAGGGAGATCGCGGTGGCGGCCAGCTGCGGGTGGTCGAGCAGGCGCAGCTTGAGGCTCTCCGCACGTTGCGCGGTCGTGGGATCGAAGAGCAGGTCCTCGCCGAGCTTGCGCAGCATCGAGTCGAGTGCCTGACGGGCCCGGTGCCGCGGGTCCTGGCGGATGTCGTCCAGCCAGCGCAGCGCCTCGGTGTGCAGCCGGGTGGTGACCGCGTCGTTGAGGCGCGGCGGCGCCCACCACGGAGCGCGCTCGCTGAGCACCTCGGTGAAGGTGTCGTGGTTCTCGCTGAGCCAGCCGTGCAGCTCCTCCAGGGCGAGGTCGACCAGGCCGTGGTGCAGGTCGTCGCGGACCGCCTCGGTGACGAAGCTGCCCAGGATCGGGGCGATCGGCTCCTCGCGGAAGCGCGGCACCAGCGCCTGCTCCACGAGTTCGACGATGTGCTGGTCCTTCACCTTGCGCAGCGCGATGGTGGTCAGCTCGGTGCCCTCGGCCACCACCCGGCGGGCGTTGGCCGGCTCCGCTGCCCAGGCGCCGACCCGGCGGGTGGGCTCGGCGGAGAGCACCCGCTCGGAGATGATCTGCGGCTGCAGGAAGTTCTCGCCCACGAACTCCTCGAGGCCGCGGCCCAGGTCGTCCTTGCGCTTGGGGATCAGCGCGGTGTGCGGGATCGGCAGGCCGAGCGGATGGCGGAAGAGCGCGGTCACCGCGAACCAGTCGGCGATCGCGCCGACCATGCTCGCCTCGGCACCGGCGTTGACATAGCCCCAGAAGCCCTCGCCGTCGCGGGTCAGCCAGAAGACGACGGCGGCGAACAGCAGCAGACCCAAGGCCACACTGCGCATCCGGCGCAGGGCGCGGCGGCGTTCGGCATCGGCTTCGGGGGCAGGGGTGATCAACGGAATCGTCATCGAGGCCGATTGTGTCAGGTGCCGCCACCCCCGCGTAGCATGCGCCGCATGGCTCGCACCGTGATCACCTTCGGCACCTTCGACGTCTTCCACGTCGGACACCTTCGGGTCATCGAGCGCGCCGCGGCGCTGGGCGACCGGCTCGTGGTCGGCGTCTCCGCCGACGCCCTCAACTTCCGCAAGAAGGGGCGCAACCCGGTCTTCAGCCAGGCCGAGCGGCTCGCCATCGTCGCCGCGCTCAAGCCGGTGCACGAGGTCTTCGTCGAGGAGTCCCTGGAGGCGAAGCGCGAGTACATCGAGAAGTTCGGTGCCGACGTCCTGGTGATGGGCGACGACTGGGCCGGGCGCTTCGACGAGTTCTCCGACATCTGCGAGGTCGTCTACCTGCCGCGCACGCCGGCCATCTCCACCACCGCGCTGATCGAGAAGATCTCCGGCATCGCCTGAGGCCGACGCGCTTCAGCTTCGGGGCTCGGCCCCCGAGTCCTGCGGCGTGGGCGCCGTCACGGATGGACGCCGACCACCGGCCCTGACCTAGCCTGGGGCCCATGCGCGTCTACTCGGGCCTGGCCGGACTCACCACCGCAACCACCCTGGCACTGGTGCTCACCACGCTGAGCGCCTCGCCAGGCGTCGCCGACGACGGCACTCCGGCGGACACCTCCAGCCTGCCGGGGCAGCCCGCCGTCACCGACCCGCCCGCGGACGAGCCGCCCGCTACCGACCCCGTTGCCGAGGCACTGGCCGCGCTGGACGACGTCGAGCAGGTGCTGGCCGAGCCGGAGAGCGGCGAGCTGACCACGGCGTTGGCCTCCCTCGGCGCCAACCTCACCGAGCTGCCCACCGCCGAGCGGCGCACCGCCGAGCGGCTGCTGGCCCGGCCCACGGACCCGAGCGCCTCGACGAAGCTGCTGCGCTACCCCGCCGGCGCCGAGATCTTCACGACCTGCGGCGCCCAGGTCTGCCTGCACTGGACCGAGACCACCCAGCACGCACCGCCCGGCTCCGACGGCAACGGCGCGACCGTGCCGCCGTGGGTGCAGCGCACCCAGCAGGTCGTCGAGGAGTCCTGGGACCGGATCGTCGGCGACCTCGGCTACCGCCGCCCGGTGGGCGACGGGACCCGTGGGAACCCGGCCGGAGTGACCACGCCCGACCTGGTCGACGTCTACCTGGGCAACATCGGCGCCAAGGGCATGTACGGCTACGCCACCCTGGACGCCGCCTCGGGCGGCAGGCAGCCCGGCTACCTCGTGCTCGACGACGACTTCGCCGAGTTCACCCTGCCCCCGGAGTCGTCGCTGAAGGTCACCGCGGCGCACGAGTTCTTCCACCTGGTCCAGTTCGGCTACCTCAAGAGCGCCGACTCCTGGCTGATGGAGGCGACCGCCACCTGGATCGAGGAGGTCGTCTACGACGAGGTCAACGACAACCGCCAGTACCTGCGGCTGAGCAGCCTGCGCCGCACCCGGACGCCGTTGGACCGGCTCGGCTTCGCCGCCTACGGGAACTGGGTCTTCTTCGGCTTCCTCACCCAGCGCCACGGCGACGCGCTGGTGCGCAGCCTGTGGACCCGGCTCGGTCGCAAGAAGACCACCAGCCTGCAGGCGATCGAGCGCACCCTGCGTGCGCGCAACAGCTCGCTGTCCGCGGAGTTCCTCCGCTTCGCCGTCGCCAACAACGCCCCGCGCCACTACTACGCCGAGGGTGCCGCCTACCCGAAGGCCCGGGTCGCGCGCACCGCCACGCTCGGGCGCAGCAAGCGCACCGCAGGGCCGCAGAGCGCGCGCCTGGACCACCTGACCTCGATCAACCACGCCTTCCGGCCGGCGTCGGGGCTGAACAAGACCTGGCGACTGCGGGTGGTGGTGACCAGCCCCAGCAGCGACATCCGCGCCCGGGTCCTGGTGCACCGCACGAACGGCACGGTCAAGGAGCGCACGATCACGATCCGCAAGGGCCGCGGCGCGGCCCGGGTGGCGTTCAACACCCGCGGGGTCAGCAAGGTGACGCTCACCGCGGCGAACACCTCGCGCGCGTTCCGCTGCCGCACCGGTGGCCCCTGGACCTGCCAGGGCACCCCGCTGCGCGATCACCAGAAGGTGACCCTGCAGGCGAGTCTGGTGAAGTAGTCGCGGCAGGCGGCGCGCCGCCTCTTGCAACGCGACACGTTCTATGTGACATTGGTGATGACACATAGAACGTGTCGCGTCTGCACTCGCGCACCGCCTTGGAGGAACGAGCATGACCGCCACCGCCGCATCCCCGAACGAGTCGATCACCCCGCGCCTGCTCGCCTCCTCGGCGATGCTCTCGTGCGACCCGATCGCCGAGGTCGACTGGGAGACTCCGCTCGACACCGAGTTCCACGGCACCAGCCCGGAGTGGTCCACCCTCTACGGCACCGCGTACTGGGACGAGCTCACCGAGGAGCAGCGCAAGGCGCTGACCCGCCAGGAGGCGGCGTCGGTGGCCAGCACCGGGATCTGGTTCGAGATGATCCTGCAGCAGATGATCCTGCGCGACTTCTACGCCAAGGACCCGACCGACCCCGACTTCCAGTGGGCGCTGACCGAGATCGCCGACGAGTGCCGCCACTCGATCATGTTCGCCCGCGGCGCGGCCAAGCTGGGCGCCCCCGCCTACCGCCCCAACCGGCTCGTGGTCGAGCTCGGCCGCGGCTTCAAGACCATCGCCTCCGGCGAGACGGCGTACGCCGCGATCCTGGTCGCCGAGGAGGTGCTCGACGTGATGCAGCGCGACTGGATGCGCGACGAGCGGGTGGTGCCCTTCGTGCGCACGATCAACAACATCCACGTGATCGAGGAGTCGCGGCACATGGCGTTCGCCCGCGAGGAGACCCGCCAGAAGATGGCCGCGGCCGGCTGGCTGCGCCGCCAGGTCAGCGCGCTGGTGGTGGCGATCGCGGCGCTGGCGATCGTGGACAGCATGTGGAACCCGGCGGTCTACGAGAACGCCGGCCTGGACCGCAAGCGCGCGCTGCGCGAGGCTCGCGACAACCAGCACTTCGCGTCCATGTTGCGCTCCAGCTGCGCCGGCCTGATGGAGTTCCTCGACTCCTGCGGCCTGCTCACCCGTCCCGCGATGGCCGTCTACCGGCGCGCCAACCTGCTCTGAGACCGGCCTCGACGATGGCCTTCGCGATCACCCAGACCTGCTGCGCCGACGCCACCTGCGTCTCCGTCTGCCCGGTCAACTGCATCCACCCGACGCCGGAGGAGCGTGCCTTCGGCAACACCGAGATGCTCTACATCGACCCCCGCAGCTGCATCGACTGCGGGGCCTGCGCCGACGCCTGCCCGGTCGACGCGGTGCGTCCGGTGCTCACCCTGACCGGCCCGGAGCAGGCGTACGCGACGATCAACGCCGACTACTTCGAGGGCACCGAGCCGGCGCGCCGCGCCGAGGACTCCCCCACCCTGCACGCCTGGGGAGCGCCCCACTTCGACCGGGTGCTCGGCGCCGACTTCCCGCGACTGCGGGTCGCGGTCATCGGCAGCGGCCCGGCCGGCATGTACGCGGCCGAGGACCTGATCCTGCACACCGACGCCGAGGTCACCGTGATCGACCGGCTGCCGGTCCCCGACGGGCTGGTCCGCTTCGGCGTCGCCCCCGACCACCCCGCCACCAAGCAGGTCGCCGAGAAGTTCCACCGGCTGCACCAGCACCCGCGGGTGCGACTGGCCCTCGGCGTCGAGGTCGGCGACGGGCTGACCCACGAGGACCTGCTCGAGCATCACGATGCGGTGATCTATGCGGTCGGCGCCCCCGCGGACCGCCGGCTCGGCGTGCCCGGCGAGGACCTTCCCGGCTCGCTGCCGGCGACCACGGTCGTGGGCTGGTACAACGGCCATCCCGACGTCGCCGCCGACGCGGTCGACCTCGACACCGAGCGGGTCGTGGTGGTGGGCACCGGCAACGTCGCCCTGGACGTGGCACGGGTGCTGCTCAGCGCCCCCGAGGACGTCGCCGCGACCGCGATCGCACCGCACGCCCTGACGGCGCTGCGCACCTCGAAGGTCCGCGAGGTGGTGCTCCTGGCCCGCCGCGGCCCCGAGCACGCGGCCTGGACCCGGCCCGAGATCCTGGCACTGCGCCACCTGCCGGGGATCGAGCTGGTCGTCGACGACCATGACCCCCGCATCGGCGCCACCATCGACGACGCCGCCCGCGACAGCAAGCCCGCCACCCTCCAGGGCGTGGCCCGCCGGGTCTTCGACTGGACGCTTCCGCCGGCGCCGGGGCGCCGGATCGTGGTCCGCTTCCTGGCCACTCCGACCGAGGTCCGCGGCGACCTCGAGACCCGCGCGCTCGTCGTCAGCGACGGCGTGGGGACGACCGAGATCGCGACCGCGCGGGTGATCCGGGCGATCGGCCACCGCGGCCAGCCGGTCCCCGGCCTGCCCTGGGACGAGCAGAGCGCGACCGTGCCGCACGAGGCCGGGCGAGTGGACGGCGTCCGCGGTGCCTATGTGGCGGGCTGGATCAAGCGCGGCCCCTCGGGCGGCATCGGCACCAACCGGCGCTGCGCGGGCGAGAGCGTCGGCACCCTGCTCGACGACGTCCTGGCCGGCCGGGTGTCGACCGGCGCCGGCAAGCGACGTGGGCTCGGTCGGCTGTTGTCCCGCGCCCGAAACCGTTGAGTGGTCCCCCTCTGCACCAATGCTCGTTCGGGGGTGCAGAGCGGGACCACTCAACAGGGTCAGACAGGAACGCCTCAGCCGACGAAAGGACGCTCGCGCTTGAGCTCCTGCTGGGCCATCGTGCGCCGGTGCACGGCATCCGGACCGTCGACGATGCGCAGCACCCGCGCCCAGGCGTAGAAGTACGCCAGCGGGGTGTCGTCGGAGACGCCGGCCGCGCCGAACACCTCGATCGCGCGATCGATCACCGCACACGCCACCTTCGGCGCGGCCACCTTGATCGCCGCGATCTCGGTGCGTGCACCGCGGGCGCCGTGGTGGTCGATCAGCCAGGCCGCCTTCTGCACCAGCAGCCGGGCCTGGTCGATCTCCAGGCGGGAGTTGGCGATCAGCTCCTGCACCACGCCCTGCTCGGCCAGCGGCTTGCCGAACGCCACCCGCTCCTGGGCGCGACGCACCATCAGCGCCAAGGCCCGCTCGGCCATCCCGATCGCGCGCATCGCGTGGTGGATCCGGCCCGGGCCCAGGCGGGCCTGGGCGATCTTGAAGCCGTCGCCCTCCTCGGCCAGCAGGTTGGCGACCGGCACCCGGACGTCATCGAAGACCAGCTCGGAGTGGCCGTGCTGGTCCTGGTAGCCGAAGACCGGCAGGTGCCGCTCGATGGTCAGGCCCGGGGTGTCCCGGGGCACCAGCACCATCGACTGCTGGCGGTGCGGCGCCGCCTCGGGGTCGGTCTTGCCCATCACGATGAAGATCTCGCAGCGCTCGTCGGCGACGCCGGTGATCCACCACTTGCGGCCGTTGATCACGTACTCATCTCCATCGCGCACGATCGAGGTGGCGATGTTGGTGGCGTCCGAGGAGGCCACCTCCGGCTCGGTCATCGCGAACGCCGAGCGGATCCTGCCGGCCAGCAGCGGCTCGAGCCAGCGCTCCCGCTGCTCGGGGGTGGCGAAGAGCTCGAGGGTCTCCATGTTCCCGGTGTCGGGCGCCTGGCAGTTGATCGCCTCGGGCGCGATCACCGGGGACCAGCCGCTGACCTCGGCGACCTGGGCGTACTCGAGGTTGGAGAGCCCGGAGAGCTGGGGCAGGAAGAGGTTCCACAGGCCGCGCCGCTGCGCCTCGGCCTTGAGCTCGTCCATGATCGGCGGGTAGGCATGCTCGCCGTGCTCGGCGAGGTAGGCGTGCCACTCCTTCTCGGCCGGCAGCACGTGGGAGATCATGAAGTCCCACATCTTCTCGGTGTACTCGGCCGCGGCGGCAGAGGGTGCGAAGTCCATCGTTGTTCTCCTGGGGTCGGCGTCGGGTGCAGATCAGAGCAGGCGGAGGCCCTCGGCGGCGAGGGTGCGGATCTCCTCGTCGAGGTTGCCGAAGTCCTGGCCGCCCATCGCTCCGGCGGCTGAGCGGGCGGCGACGCCCTGGGCGATCACCGCGAACTTGAAGTGCGCGAAGGCGATGTAGGCATTGAGGTCCGTCAGGTCCGCGCCCGAGCGCTTGGCATAGCGCTCCAGCACCTCGGCCCGGCTCGGGAAGCCCTCCTGGTTGGTGACGCCGGGGATCAGCGCGGGGAACTGCTCCCCCGGCTCTGCCCAGAACAGCATCAGCAGGCCGAGGTCGGCGAGCGGGTCGCCCAGCGTGGAGAGCTCCCAGTCGAGGACGGCGCCGATCGTGCCCGGGTTCTCGGGGGCGAAGACGACATTGTCGAAGCGGTAGTCGCCGTGCGCGATCGCGTTGCGCTGCTGGGCCGGGATGGCACCGGCCAGGCGACGGGCGAGCTCGTCCAGGTCGGGGACGTCGTGGGTGCGGCTGGCCTCCCACTGCCCGGTCCAGCGCCGGACCTGGCGCTCCAGGAAGCCGGCCGGACGACCGTAGTCGCCGAGGCCGACCGCCTCGTAGTCGACGGCGTGCAGGTCGGCGAGCACGTCCACGAAGGCCCAGCTCATCGCCTCGCGCTGCTCGGCGCCGTCGGCGTAGCCGGCCGGCAGCTCGCCGCGGACGATGTGGCCCGGCACCCGCTCCATCACGTAGCAGGGCAGGCCGAGCAGGTCGCCGTCGTCGCTGAGCACGACCTCGGCGACCGGCACGCCGGTGCCGGCCAGGCCGCGCTGGACCTTGGCCTCGCGCCCCATGTCGTGGGCGCTGGGCAGCAGCTTGCCGGTCGGCGGACGTCGCAGCACCAGCTCGCCCGCCTCGCTGGTCAGCAGGAAGGTCAGGTTGGACTTGCCGCCGCTGATCAGCGAGGCGTCGAGGCCGATCCATCGGTCGTCGTCGGTGGCGCGGGCGAGCGCCGGCCCGAGGGCGCTGGGGCGGATCAACTCCTCGAGCTGCGGGTTGTGCGTCATCGCAGGGTCACTCCCAGTAGCAGACTGAACAGACCTAGCGATCGTACGGTGTTGTTCAGTTAAGCGCTAGAGGTTTAGGCTGTTCAGGATGACTGAACACATGGGAGCCACGATCCGAGCTCTGCGCGAGCAGCGCGGACTCTCGGTGCGCGCGCTCGCCGCAGCGCTCGGCGTCAGCGGCGCGACGGTGAGCGCGATCGAGAACGACAAGGTCGGCGTCACCGTGGAGCGACTGCACGCCCTGGCCGTCGCGCTCGACGTCGGCCCCGAGCGGCTCCTCCAGCCGGCCCCTGCTCCCCCGGCTTCGGGGCCCGCCGGCGATGCCGACTGGCGCCGCTTCGCGCCCCTCGACCTCGACCCCGCCCTGCGCGCCGCCCTCGACCTGTTCGTCCAGCACGGCTTCGCCGCCACCACGATGCGCGAGATCGCCGCCGAGGCCGGCCTCAGCGTGGCCGGGGTCTACCACCACTACGAGAGCAAGCACCGGCTGCTCGAGGCGGCCATGGACCTCACCATGAGCGAGCTGCGCTGGCGCGTGGGCGCGGCGCGCGACGAGGACGGCACGCCCGCCGAGCGGTTCGCCCGGATGGTCGAGGCCCTCGCCCTCTTCCACGCCCATCGCCCCGATCTCGCCTTCGTCGGCGCCAGCGAGATGCGCAGCTTCCACGGCGACGCCGCCACCCGGATCCGTCAGCGGCGCAACGAGCTGCAGCACCTGATCGACGAGCAGGCCCTGCTCGCGGTCGCCGACGGCACCTTCGCCAACGCCACGCCGCTGCCGGCGCTGCGCGCGGTCTCCACCATGTGCACCTCGCTGCCGCAGTGGTTCCGCCCGCAGGGCGAGCTGAGCACCGAGCAGATCGCCGTCGAGTTCGCCCGGCTGGCGGTGCGGATGATGGGCGGCTGAGCGCCGCCGCTCAGGACAGCGCTGCGCGGACGGCGTCTGCGGCCTGCTCCGGGCTCAGCTCGCTGGGCAGCACCAGCACCACCGAGCCGCCTGCGGCCGGGGTCGCCGCGAAGGAGGCGCCCTCCCCGGCCTGGCGGACCGCCGTGCCGAGCAACGCCGTCAGCTGCTCCATCGCCGCCTCGAACTCGGCATGCGGCTCCTCGGTGAGCCCGCGCAGCCAGCGCCGGAGCACATGGTTGTGCGCGGTCACCACGGCGTTCGCGCCGACCTCGGCGAGCAGCGCGTTCTCCTCGCCGAGCCATCCGGCGAGGTGCTCGCGAAAGATCTGCTGATAGCGCTGCATGCCGGCGATCTCGCGCGCCCGCAGGGCGGGCACGGTCCGGGTGAGCCGATAGCGGGCCTGCGCCAGCTCGCCCTCGGCCAGGTAGTGGTCGAGCACGGTTCGGGCCGCCTCGAAGATGGCGAGCTGCCGGGTCCGCGGCGTCGCCGCCGCCAACCGCGCCTCGATCCGGGCGGTCAGCACGTCGTGCTCGGGGAAGATCGCCGCCTCCTTGGACCCGAGCATCCGGAAGAAGGTGGTGCGCCCGACACCGGCCCGCTCCGCGATCTGGTCGACGGTGGTCTCGTCGTAGCCGTTCTCCTCGAACAGCTCGTAGGCGGCGGCCACCATTCGGTCGCGGGCAGTCGACGTGGCGGGCATCGAGGGACCTCCTGGGTGGCTGGGCGATACGGACGCGAACGCTACAGGCCCATCAGTACCACTTGTTGGTATCGAGTTCCAGGTCTAAGGTACGGAGTACCGACAATTCTTTCTCGACCTACCCGGTCGAGCCCGAGGAGGGAACAGCATGGAGCGGATCGGCGTCGTCGGATGCGGGCTCATGGGGGCCGGCATCGCAGAGGTGTGCGCACGCGCAGGCAAGGACGTGGTGGTCGCCGAGTCGTCGCCGCAGGCCGTGGCCGCCGGTCACGCCCGCCTGGAGAAGTCGCTGCAGCGCGCCGAGGCCCGCGGCAAGATCGACTCCGCCGCCGATGTGATGGCCCGGATCCGCGTCGTCGAGGACCTGAACGAGCTCGCCGACCGCGACCTGGTGATCGAGGCGATCGTCGAGGACGAGACCGCCAAGACCGACCTGTTCCGCCAGCTCGACAAGATCGTCACCTCCCCCGACGCGATCCTCGCCTCCAACACCTCCTCGATCCCGATCATGAAGCTCGGCGTGGTCACCTCGCGCCCCGAGCGGGTGCTCGGCATCCACTTCTTCAACCCGGTGCCGGTGCTGAAGCTGGTCGAGCTGGTGCCCTCCATCGTGACCGCCAAGGAGGTCACCGAGCTGGCTCGCGAGTTCGTCGAGAACGACCTCGGCAAGTCGGCGATCGACTGCCAGGACCGGGCCGGCTTCGTGGTCAACGCGCTGCTGATCCCCTTCATCCTCTCCGCGATCCGGATGTACGAGTCCGGCTTCGCGAGTGCCGAGGACATCGACAACGGCCTGGTGCTGGGCGCTGCCCACCCGCAGGGCCCGCTCGCCCTCGCCGACCTGATCGGCCTGGACACCACCAAGGCCGTCGCCGAGTCGCTGTACGAGGAGTTCAAGGAGCAGCTCTACGCCGCTCCCCCGCTGCTCAACCGGATGGTCGACGCCGGCCTGCTCGGCCGCAAGACCGGCCGGGGCTTCTACACCTACGACGCACGCTGAGAACGGGGAACACCACGCATGGCTGGCAACAAGGACTTCGACCTCTACCGCACCTCCGAGTTCCATGAGGAGCTCCGGGATGCGGTGCGCGCGGTCTGTGAGGCGCGGATCGCGCCGCACGCGGCCGACGTCGACGAGAACGCCCGGTACCCGCAGGAGGCGCACGACGCGCTGATCGAGACCGACTTCTTCGCCCCGCACGTGGGCGAGGAGTACGGCGGCGTCGGCGCCGACGCGCTCGCCACCTGCATCGTGATCGAGGAGGTCGCCCGGGTCTGCGGCTCCTCCTCGCTGATCCCCGCCGTCAACAAGCTCGGCTCGATGCCGCTGATCCTCGGCGGCGACGAGGACCTCAAGAAGAAGTACCTGACCCCGCTCGCCAAGGGCGAGGCCGGCTTCTCCTACGGCCTCTCCGAGGCGCACGCCGGCTCCGACACCGCGGCGATGAAGACCAAGGCCCGGCTCGACGGCGACCACTACGTGCTCAACGGCCAGAAGTCGTGGATCACCAACGCCGGCGTCTCCGAGTTCTACACCGTGCTCGCGGTCACCGACCCCGACGGCCCGCGCGGTCGCAACATCTCCGCCTTCATCGTGGAGAAGTCCGACGAGGGCTTCACCTTCGGTGAGAAGGAGAAGAAGATGGGCATCAAGGGCTCCCCCACCCGCGAGCTGCTCTTCGACAACGTGCGGATCCCCGCCGACCGGATGATCGGCGAGCCCGGCACCGGCCTGCAGCTCGCGCTGCGCACCCTGGACCACACCCGGGTCACCATCGGCGCCCAGGCCGTCGGCATCGCCCAGGGCGCGTTGGAGTTCGCGACCAACTACGTCAAGGAGCGCCAGGCCTTCGGCAAGCGGATCGCCGACTTCCAGGCCCTGCAGTTCATGCTCGCCGACATGGCGATGAAGGTGGAGACCGCACGGCAGATGGTCTACGTGGCCGCCGCCAAGTCCGAGCGTGAGGACGACGACCTCGGCTTCTACGGTGCCGCCGCCAAGTGCTACGCCTCCGACATCGCGATGGAGGTGACCACCGACGCCGTGCAGCTGCTCGGCGGCTACGGCTACACCTCCGACTTCCCGGTCGAGCGGATGATGCGCGACGCCAAGATCACCCAGATCTACGAGGGCACCAACCAGATCCAGCGTCTGGTGATGGCGCGCAGCGTGCTCGCCCGCTGATCCAGGTCCGCGGCACAGCGCCGCTCAGCGGATCGGCTGGGCGGCGCTGCGCAATTGCGGGCGCGCGGTGAGGGCATAGATCAGGGTGCCCAGGGCACCCAGCACCACCATCAGCAGGATGTGCACCACCTGGTTCTGCCCAGCTGCCTGCCAGACGCCGGTCGGGGTGCGGACGGCCTCGATGAGGAGCACCAGCCAGACGATGAAGATCGCGGCGAAGGCGAAGATGAGCAGCAGGATCACCATCAGTTCGACCATGCTCGGAGGCTAGGCGAGATCCGGCCTCCGCGCACCACGAACGGCATGCTCACCCAGGAGGCAGCACGACCGTCCAGCTGATCGCCTTGCTGGCAACGACTCCGGCGTCCGCGCTGACGGCGGTGAGTGCGCCCGCGGGCAGCGCCAGCCGGTCCCCCGCCACCGAGGTGAGCAGCCCGCCGCCGCTGCCCTGGGTGGCCCCACGCGAGGTCACCGGGGCCGGAAGGGTCCAGCCGTGCGGCGCGGAGACCTTGTCGGCCCACAGCCAGAGGGCAGCGCTGCCGGACGCGGGCACGCTGGCGGCCGGTGCCGCATGGACCGCGGTGCTGCCGGGCTCGGCGCGCCCGGTCGCCACCGGCACGCCTGCACTGCGGTAGGCCACAAGATGCGTGGCCGCCTTGGAGTAGGCGTCCAGGCTGACGCGCACCGTCGTTCCGGCCGCCCCGGCAGGCGCCGCGCGGGTCAGCACCCACGAGCGCACGTCGACGCCGTCGGAGACCACGCCGAGGCTGCTCCACCCGGCGGGGACGGTGATCGCCCCGGCCCGGTTGAGGGTGACGATCATCAGCAGTCGATCCCCGGTCTGTACCGCGGCCGGCACCACCACCGCGGTCTGCGTGGTGTTCGCGTTCTGGGCCGCCCCCGCCACGAAGGCGACCTCGCCACCGACCGGCGGCTCGTCGACGTCGAAGGAGATCGTCGCGCTGTGGGAGGCACCGTCGTCGTCGGTGACCGTCAGTGTCGCCTGGTGGGCGCCGGGGGTGAGCGTCCGCGTCACCTCGACCCCGCTCGCGGTGCCGCCGTCGTCGAATGCCCAGGCCCAGTTGACGATCTGGCCATCGGCGTCGGTCGATGCCGCACCTGAGAACGTGCACGAGGTGCCGTCGCAGGAGACCGCCGCACGGGCCACCGGCGGCGCGTTGGGGGCAGCCTGGTCGGCGACCAGGACCACCGAGTAGGCAGCCCCTCCGCCGCCGGCCGCCACCGCGTCCGCAACGCCCGGCACCTGCACCGCCAGCGGCCGATCGACGGTGGTGCCGTCACCGATCTGGCCGGCGCCGTTCTCGCCCCACGCCATCACCCGGCCGTCGGCGAGCACCGCCTGGGCATGGTCGCGCCCCGAGCCGATCGAGACCGCGCCGGCGACGTTGCGCACCGCGACCGGGCGGGTGCGCTGGGTGGTGGTGCCGTCGCCCAGGTTCGCCCGGTAGTTGCGGCCCCACGACGAGACCGTGCCGTCGGCGGCCCTGGCCAGCGAGTGGTGCGCTCCCGCCGCCACCTCGACCTGCCCTGCGCCCACCACTTGCGCAGGGATCAGTCGATCGGTCGCCGTCCCGGCGTTGCCGAGGCCCAGCTGGCCGTAGTCGTTGGAGCCCCACGACCAGACGCTGCCGTCGGTGCGCACCGCGAGCCCATGATCGCGCCCGCCCGCCACCTGGACCACGTTGCTGAGCCCGCTGACCGCGACCGGCGTCAGGCGTCGGGTGGTGCTGCCGTCGCCGACCTGTCCCTCGTCGTTGCGCCCCCACGCCACCACGGTGCGGTTGGCGCGGATCGCGTACGCCATGTCGCGCCCCCCGGCGATCCCAATCGCGTCATTCAGGCCGCTGACCGGCACCGGGGTGCGGCGCAGGGTCGTGGTGCCGTCGCCGAGCTGGCCGTCGGCGTTGTAGCCCCAGCTCCACACCCGGCCGTCGGCACCCAGCGCCATCGAGTGGTTGTGCCCGGTCTCGACCGCGACGATCTGGCTCAGCCCCGGCACCTGGGCGGGCGTGCTCCGGTTCGCGGTGCCGCCGGTGCCGAGCTGCCCGTGCTGGTTGCTGCCCCAGGTCCACACGGTGCCGTCGGCGCGCAGCGCGACAACATGCTCGCGGCCGCCGTGCAGGTCGACGACGTCGTCGAGGCCGACCGCGGCCGGGGTCAGCCGCGACGCCGTGCCACCGGTGCCGAGCTCGCCGTAGGAGTTGCCGCCCCAGGTCCACGGCGTGGCGGGCGGGGCGGCCTGCGCCGGCGGGACGCCGATGCCCACCCAGGAGACCGCCACCAGTGCCACGGCGATCGCCGCCGACACCGTGGCGCGCACCCGCGCTCTTCCCCGCTCCACGTTGCGACGCTATGAGCCGGCGGCGAGCGGGGCATCCCGGAATCTGGGGAAATGCCGCGCCGGCCGAGCGCTAGGCGAGGGTGTCGCGCAGCTCCCGCTTGAGCAGCTTGCCGCTCTGGTTGCGGGGCAGCTCGGGAACCGTGACCACCCGCTTGGGCAGCTTGAACGGCGCCAGCGACTCCCGGGCGTGGGCGATCAGCTCGGCCTCGGTGACGCTCGCCCCCTCCTTGACCACCACGACCGCGGTCACCGCCTCGATCCACTTGGGGTCGGGAGTGCCGATCACCGCGACCTCGGCGACCGCCGGGTGCGTGTAGAGCACGTCCTCGACCTCGCGCGAGGCCACCAGCACGCCGCCGGTGTTGATCACGTCCTTGATCCGGTCCACCACCGCGAGGTAGCCCTCGGCGTCGCGGACCACCAGGTCGCCGGAGTGGAACCAGCCGTCGCGGAAGGCCTCCTCGGTCGCGGTGGGATTGTTCCAGTAGCCCAGGCAGAGCTGCGGCGAGCGGTAGAGCACCTCCCCCGGCGTCCCGGGCGCGGCGTCGTTGCCCTCCTCGTCGACCACCCGCACCTCGACGAAGGTGACCGGACGGCCACACGAGTCGGGCCGCTCGGCGTGCTCCTCGGGACGCAGCACGGTGGCCAGCGGACCGATCTCGGACTGCCCGAAGCAGTTGTAGAAGCCGAGCTCGGGCAGCTCACGGCCCAACCGCTCGCGGACCGGGACCGGCATGATCGAGGCGCCGTAGTACGCCTTGCGCAGCGAGGCGAAGCGCTCCGGGCGGTAGTCGGGGTGGTTGACCAGCGGCACCCAGACGGTGGGCGCGAGGAAGAGCGCCCGGTGCTGGTTGGCCTCCACCAGCGCGATCAGGGCGCCGGCGTCCGGGCGCGGCAGCAGGTGGTTGCTGGCGCCGACCATCAGGTACGGCAGCAGGAACACGTGCATCTGCGCCGAGTGGTAGAGCGGCATGCAGTGCAAGGGCGCGTCGTCGGCGTCGAAGTCGAGGGCCAGGACCGACGACAGGTACTCGTGCATCAGGGCGCGGTGCGTCATCATCGCGCCCTTCGGTGCCGAGGTGGTGCCGGAGGTGTAGAGCAGCTGGACCAGGTCGCCGTCGGCCACCTCGACGTCCAGGCTGGGCACCTCGCCGGAACGCCAGACCTCCAGGACGGCGTCCTCGCGGCCGTGCAGCACCAGCACCTGCTCCACGGCGGTGTCGGCCCGCACGCCCTCGACGGCGTCCGCGAGGTCGACGTCGACCAGCGCGATCCGGGCGCCGGAGTCGGCGAGCAGGTAGGTGAGCTCGCGTCCGGTCAGCGCGTAGTTGACCGGCACGTGCACCAGCCCGGCGCGGGCACAACCCAGGTACGCAAGGAGATAGGCGTCGGAGTTGGCACCCACCGTCGCGACCCGGTCGCCCTTGGCGAGGCCAAGGCTGAGCAGGTGGGCCGCTGCCCGGCTGGTCGCCTCATCCAGCTCGCGGTAGGTCCAGCTCCGGTCCGCGAAGGTCAGGGCCACCCGATCGGGCTGCCGACCGGCGCTGCGGCGAATGATCGAATCGACGGTGTTCCCACGGGGATCGCTCATGGCCCGAGCCTAGCCAGCGGGTGAGCACCGCCACCCTCGGTGCCGTCGTCCCCCCCGGGTACGTGGGCGGTGCGTGACCGGGAGCGGCAGGTCTCGTTGAAGAGTCCATGCGAAGGACTGCTGCGCTCTGTGCCCTGCTGACCGCTGCCACCTGGGGCGTGATCGCCAGCGATGGCGACCCCGCCCGCCCGCAGCCGGCACCGGCTGCAGCCGCTGTGCCCGCCGCGGCGTCGGCGCCCGTGGAGGCGGCCGCCAAGCCCCGCAAGAAGCGGCTCCGCAAGCGGGAGGTGATGGTGATCGGGGCGAACTGGGGCGGTACCGCCACCATCGCCGACGCCCACACCTACCGGCCCCTGCGCACGCTGAACATCGTGCCGGACAAGGCCGAGGAGATGCAGCAGATCTGGACCAACCCGTTGCGGCTCGCGCTCTACCTGCTGATCCAGCAGGTGATCGGCCAGGGCCACGACCAGCTGGTCGACGACCTGTTCACCACCCGCGACGGCAACCTGGTCGCGGTCTCCCGCCCCAGCTTCGGCGACGTCGTGTGGATCGACCTGGCCAGCAACAGGATCGTGGCCGAGCAGCAGATGGAGGGGTTCCGCACCGACCACATGGAGGTCTCCCCCGACGGCAGGCGCCTGCTGGTCTCCGACTCCACCGCGAAGAAGGTCCACGAGTACGTGCTCGGCGGACGCGGCAACCCCAACACCGGCAAGAAGCTGCGCACCTTCGCCTCCGGCGAGACCCCGCACGAGTCCAACTACATCGACGGCGGCAAGCGGATCGTGCACGCCAGCATCGGTCGCGTCTACACGCCCCTGGACGCCGGCGAGCTGGGCGAGCTCGGCAACGTGATCAAGGCCGACCGCTGGTTGCAGATCGTGCGCAACTCCGACTTCAAGATCCTGCAGCGCTGGGACCTGGGCAAGGAGCTCGCCGAGGCGGGCTACCCGCAGATGAGCTCGGCGGTGCGGCCGATGGCGATCTCGCCCAACGAGCGCTACCTCTACCTGCAGGTCTCCTTCTTCCACGGCGTCGTCGTCTTCGACACCCAGGGCAGCGACCTCAACGACAAGGTCGACTACACCCTCGGCGGCGTGCCCGAGCCGCGCACCGGCCGCGTCCTGCGCCTGGTGCCGCTGCCGATCAAGGAGTCGGTGAGGACCATGGCCCGCGAGGAGTACGTGCTGGACTCCGCGCACCACGGGATGGCGATCAACAAGGGCGGCACCAAGCTCTGCGTCGCCGGCACCATGTCGGACTACGGCGCGATCGTGCGGATCGGCAACCTGCGCACCGGCGCCTGGCGGCACAAGGTGTTCAACGCCGGCCTGAAGCCCTACTGGGCCACCACCAGCCCGTACTCGAACACCTGCTGGATGTCGATGAGCGGCACCGACCAGGTCGTCGTCTACGACTACAAGCGGGAGCGGATCGTCGGCCGGGTGAACACCGGCGACCATCCGCAGCGGGTCCGCGAGGGGCACGTCAGCGCTCGGGTGCAGCGCGCCTGGCGGAGGTAGCCCGCGCTCAGCCGAACCAGGTGGGCACGGCGGCCCGGAAAGCCGCCGGTGCCAACCGCCCCGCCCCCTCGGGGAGCACGGCCACCAACGGCACCCGGCTGCCGCGGGGCAGGTCCTCGCGGTTGCAGCGCTCCGCCAAGCCCGGGTGCTGCGGCCAGGAGCCGATGACCAGTCCGGCCGGCTCGATCCCCTTGTCACGCAGGGCGAGCGCCGTCAGCTCGGTGTGGTTGAGCGTGCCGAGCCCGGCCCGCGCCACGATCATCACCTCGAGGGCGTCGCCGTCGCCCAGCCGATCCCGCAGTTGCACCGCCAGGTCCAGCAGCGTGCCGCCGTCCCCATCGAGCCGCACCAGCAGCCCACCGGCGCCCTCCACCAGGACCAGGTCGTAGCCGGACGCCGCAGCGCGGATCCGCTCCGCGTGCTCGGCGACCGACGGGAGGGCGACCTGCTGACGGCGCGCGGCGGTGTCGGGTGCCAGCGGGTCGTCGAGGGCGACCAGCTCCACCGCCTCGACCCCGGCCAGGCGGATCACCTCCGCACAGTCGGCCGGGTCCGGGTCAGCGCCGCCGATCCCGGTCTGCACCGGCTTGAGGACCAGTACCCGCTGCCCGTCCGCGCGGGCGTGCGCGGCCAGGGCTGCGGTGGCGACCGTCTTGCCCACCCCGGTGTCGGTGCCGGTGACCAGCACGATCCTGCTCATCGATGCTCCTTGACGACGTCGACCAATGTGGCAACGGCATGCTGCCAGTCGACCTCGCCGATCCCGGCACTGGCGGTGACCCGGAGACGGGAGACGCCGTCGGGCACCGAGGGTGGGCGGAAGCAGCCCACCCGCAGCCCGCGGCCGGCGGCTGCGGCCTGTGCAGCAAGGGCGATCGCCGGCGAGCCGAGGGGAACCGAGAGCACCGCTCCGGCAGGAGCCGGGACCGCCAACGCGGCGGCCAGCTGCTGGACCCGGTGCCGGACCAGCGCGCCGAGCTCCGGGCGCCCGCGGATCACCCGCAGCGCCGCCAACGCTCCCGCGGTCGGCGCCGGAGCCAGCCCGGTGTCGAAGATGAACGGGCGGGCCCGGTTCACCAGCTGCTCGCGGACCGCGGCCGGTCCGAGGATCGCACCGCCCTGCGCTCCCAGCGACTTGGACAGGGTGGCGCTGACGACCACGTGCGGAAGCCCGGCCAGCCCGAGCGTCGCCACCAGGCCCGCGCCGTGCACGCCGACCCCGTGCGCCTCGTCGACGACCAGCAGCGCGCCGAACTGCTCGGCGAGTGCCGCCAGCTCCTCAAGGGGCGCGGCGTCGCCGAGCACCGAGTAGACCGACTCGACCAGGATCAGCGCCCGCTCGCCGTCCGCCCGCGCCTGGAGCAGGGCATCGCGCACCGCACCGACGGCGTTGTGCGCGACCACGCTGAGCCGTGCTCGGGAGAGCCGGACGGCGTCGATCAGCGAGGCATGGATGTGCGCGTCCGAGATGATCCGGGTGTCGCGGTCCGCCAACGCGGTGACCACCGCGAGATTGGCGTGGTAGCCGGTGGAGAGCACCAGCGCCGTGGGCTGGCGCAGGTAGCCGGCGAGCTCGGTCTCGAGCTCGGCGTGCAGGGACAGGGTTCCGGAGACCAGCCGGGAGGCGCTGGCGCCGGCACCCCAGGCCACCGCGGCCTCGGCCGCCGCCTGGCGCACCTCCGGGTGCTGGGCAAGGCCCAGGTAGTCGTTGCCGGCCAGGTCGAGCCCGGTCTCGTCGAGTCGACGCTCGCGCAGCCGGCGGGTCAGCCCCGCCGCCTCGCGCTCCTCGGCCTGCTCGGCCAGCCAGCGCTGCCACCCGCTCATCCGGCCCGCACCGCCGCTTCGACGCCCCGCACCAGCCGGTCCAGCTCCTCGTCGCTGGTCACGTACGGCGGCATCACGTAGACCAGGTCCCGGAAGGGCCGCAGCCAGACGCCCTGGGCCAGTGCGGCATCGGTCGCGGCGGCGACCTCGACGCCATGGTCGAGCTGGACGATCCCGACCGCGCCGATGGTGCGGACGTCGGCAACGCCCGGCAGGCCGCGCAGCCCGGCAAGTCCGGCACGCAGGGCGGTGCCGATGCGCTGCACCGAGGCGGCCCAGTCGCTGCTGGTCAGCAGGTCCAGGGAGGCGGACGCGATGGCGCAGGCCAACGGGTTCGCCATGAAGGTGGGCCCGTGCATGATCACGCCCGAGTCGCTGGCCGAGACGCCCTGGGCGACCTCGTCGCTGGTGAGGACGGCCGCCAGCGAGAGGTAGCCACCGGTCAATGCCTTGCCCACACAGAGGATGTCGGGGACGACCAGCTCGGAGGCGAAGAGTCGCCCGGTCCGTCCGAAGCCGGTCGCGATCTCGTCGAAGACCAGGACCAGCCCGTGCTCGTCGGCCACCTCGCGGAAGGTCTCCAGACAGGCCGCCGGGTACGGGTGCATCCCGCCGGCGCCTTGCAGCAGCGGCTCCACGATGATCCCGGCCAGCTCGCCGGCATGCGCCGCGGCCACTGTCCGGAACGCGTCGGCCCACGCCGCGATCTCCCACGCGCCGGCGTCCGCACGCGGCGGCTGCGGCGCGAAGACCTGCTCCGGCAGCATGCCGCGCCACATCCGGTGCATGCCGCCGAGCGGGTCGGTCACGCTCATCGCATGGAAGGTGTCGCCGTGGTAGCCGCCCAGCACGGTGAGCATCCGGGTGCGCTCGGTGCGCCCGCACCCCCGCTGGTGCTGCAGCGTCATCTTGATCGCCACCTCGACGGCGACGGAGCCGCTGTCGGCGAGGAAGACGCGCTGCAAGGGCTCCGGCGTCATCGCCACCAGTCGTCGTCCGAGCTCGACCGCCGGAGCATGGGTGAGGCCGCCGAACATCACGTGGGCGAACTCATCGAGCTGGGCGTGCGCGGCGGCGTCCAGGACCGGGTGCCGATAGCCGTGGATCGCCGACCACCACGAGGACATCCCGTCCACCACCTCAGCGCCGTCGGCCAGCCGCAGCCGGGCCCCGGCGGCGCCGACCACCTGACGCACCGGTGCCGGGTCGGCGATCGAGGCATAGGGGTGCCACAGGTGCTCGCGATCGAAGGCGAGGACGTCGTCGCGGGTGACGAGCATGTCAGGCGTTGGCCGGCGTGGCGGTGCCCGCGCCGCGCTGCCGGATCGAGGGCTCGCCGAGGGTCTCGTGCGACGTCTCCTCCTCGGCCCCGAGGACGACGAACCCGTTGTCGCGGATCATCTCGATGTCGCGCTGGGCCTCCTGCCCCTCGGAGGTCAGGTAGTCGCCGAGGAAGAGCGAGTTCGCCACCTGCAACGCGAGAGCCTGCAGCGAGCGCAGGTGCATCTCCCGGCCGCCGGCGATCCGGACCTCCCTGTCAGGGCAGACGAAGCGGGCCATCGCGAGGATCTTCACGCACCGGGTGGGGGTGAGCTCCCAGGTGTTCTCGAAGGGGGTGCCGTCGAAGGGCATCAGGAAGTTGATCGGGATCGAGTCGGAGTCCAGGTCGCGCAACGCGAAGAGCGCCTCCACCAGCTGCTCGTCGCTCTCCCCCAGGCCGGCGATCAGGCCCGAGCACGGCGAGAGCCCTGCCGTCTTGGCCCTGCCGATGGTGTCCACCCGGTCGGCGTAGGTGTGCGTCTGGACGATGGCGTCGTGGTGCGAGGCCGCCGTGTTGATGTTGTGGTTGTAGGCGTCCACCCCCGCGCCGCGCAGCCGCTCGGCCTGTCCCTCCTTGAGCAGCCCGAGGCAGGCACACACCTCGACGTCGGGGTACTCCTGCTTGAGCGCCTCGGTCATCTCGGCGACCTTCTCGATGTCGCGATCCGACGGTCCGCGGCCCGAGGAGACCATGCAGACGCGGGTCGCTCCCCCGCGGAGGCCGGCGCCTGCCTGATCGAGGGTCTCGTCCTTGGAGAGCCAGGAGTACTTGAGGATCGGCGCCTGCGAGCCGAGCGCCTGGGAGCAGTAGTTGCAGTTCTCCGGGCAGAGCCCGGACTTGAGGTTGACCAGGTAGTTGACCTTGACGGTGTTGGCGAAGTGCGCGCGGCGCAACCGGGAGGCCGCGGCGACGAGGGCGACCAGCTCGGCGTCCGGTGCTCGGAGGACGGCGAGGGCGTCGGCCTCGGTCGCAGCGCCTCCCTCGAGGATGCGGCTGGCCAACTGGTCGAACTGCGTGGTCATCTCGACTCCTGACGGGGCACGGGTAAAGAACTGAACGGTGTTCAGGTCGGCCTGATGCTAACCGGATCGGCCGGGATGCACCACCACCGGCCGGGCTGCTGCGGCGTCCCGCCTACGATGGGAGCACCCGTCCTGCCGACCCTGGAGCCCCGATGGCGAGTGCGACCTCCGCGCCTGTGCGCGGCGCCGGGCTTCGCGCGCTCCGGGGCCTGGTGACCGGCGGCGTGGCCGGGATCGGGGCGCTGATCGCCCACCTCGCGGCCGGCGGCAGCGTCGCCGTCATGCCGGGGCTGATGGTCGGCCTGATCACCCTGCCCGTGGCCGTCGCCACGGCTAGGTCCGACCGGGCGGCGCTGCCCCGGATCACCCTGGTCGCGGTGCTCGCGCAGGCGGTCGGCCACTACTCGCTCACGATGGCTCCGGCGACGCCCGACCACGGACATCACGGCGGCTCCGTCGGCATGCCCGCACTGATGCTGGCCCTGCACGCTGCCGTCGCGGCGGCCACCGTCATCGTCGCCCTCGGCTTCGACCGCGCGCTGGTGGAGCTCGCCCGCGCGACGCTGTCGCGCCTCTTCGCGATGCCTGCGCCCCTCGGCGTCGCCGTCCCGGCTGCCCGGCAGACGGCCGTCGGCCGTGCGCTGGTGCTCCGTGATCGCCTCACCTCCGGCCGGGTCGGCGCACGTGCCCCGCCCGGGCTGCTCTCTCCTTCACTCCTCACCGCCCCGCGCTGATCGGCTCCCGGTCAGCTGCTGCGCGACGTCGTCCGACCTCGCGTGCGGGCGCGGTCCTCCCCTGCGCGCCCTGGCGCGCCCATCGAACGGACCCCTGATGAAGAAGCAGATCCTGACCGCGGCCCTGGTACTGGGCCTGGCCACCACCCTCGCCGGATGCGGCGACGACGAGAGCACGGACGCCGGCAACGGCTCGCCGAGCAGCAGCGCCACCACCACCAGCACCGACGAGGCCGGCTCGCTGCGGGTCACCGACCCGTGGGTCAAGGCCGCCGACAGCGGGATGACCGCGGCCTTCGGCGTCCTGACCAACACCGGCGACGAGCCGGTGGTGGTGACCGCGGCCTCGACCACGGTCAACGCGATGACCGAGCTGCACGAGACGATCCAGAACGACGACGGCTCGATGGCGATGCAGCCGAAGGAGGGCGGCTTCACCGTGCCCGCCGGCGGCACCCTGGAGCTGGCCCCCGGCGGCAACCACATCATGCTGATGGAGCTGACCCAGAAGCTCGAGCCGGGCACCGACGTGGAGATCACCCTCACCCTCGGCGACGGCAGCACCGCCGTCGTCCAGGCGACTGTGAAGGCGTTCGACGGCGCCGACGAGAAGTACCAGGAGGGCTCGCACTGATGTCCGGCGGTCCTCAGTGGGGCCGCCGTCAGCTCCTGCGCACCGGTGCCGCCCCTCTCCCCCGCG
>NZ_BAAALG010000001.1:210322-217660 GCF_039528155.1 Nocardioides dubius
GTGGAGCGCTGCCGCCGCCGTGGCGGTGACCGCGTCCACCCCGGAGCAGACGGCGACGACCCCGGATGCCGGAGCCACGGGCGCCAGTGACGGCTATCAGACCGTGCCCGCCCTCGATGTCCATCAGGTCGGGATCAGCACGCCGCCGCAGGCGCACGCCACCTTGCTGGGTTGGAACCTGAACCCCGGCTCCGGCGTCGAGCAGCTGCGCCGGATGATGCGGTTGCTCAGCGACGACGCGGTCCGGCTGGCGGCCGGATCCCCCGCGCTCGCGGACACCGAGGAGGAGCTGGCCCGCTTCCCCTCCCGGTTGACGGTGACCTTCGGCTTCTCGCCGCAGCTGATGGCCCGGCTGCTGCCGCGGCAGCGACGCCCGAGGCTCGCGGAGCTGCCCACCTTCGGCCAGGACCGGTTGCAGGAGCAGTGGGGCCAGAGCGACGTGATCGCCCAGGTCTGCGCCGACGACCCGATCACCCTGGCGCATGCGCGGCGGATGCTGACCAAGGACGCGCGTGCCTTCGCCAGCATCGCGTGGACCCAGCACGGCTTCCGCAACGCGCGTGGCACCGTGCCGGACGGGACCACCATGCGCAACCTGATGGGTCAGGTGGACGGCACCGTCAACCCGAGCCCGGACGACGCCGACTTCGACGGCTTGGTCTGGTCCGATCAGGAGGGGTTCGCCGGTGGCACCTTCCTGGTGCTGCGCCGGATCCGGATGCAGATGGACCGCTGGGACCGGGTGGACCGAGCCGGGCGGGAGGCGACGATCGGGCGGCGTCTGCGCGACGGCGCTCCGTTGACCGGGTTCAGCGAGTTCGACGAGCCGGATTTCGAGGCCACCGATCGGTTCGGGTTCCCGGTGATCGATCCGGCCAGCCATGTGGCGCGGGCGCACAGCACCGATCCGGCGGAGCGGTTCCTGCGGCGGGCCTACAACTACGCGGTCGAGGACCCGGACCGCAGCACCGGCGAGGATGCCGGGCTGCTCTTCCTCGCCTACTGCGCCGACCCCGCGCGCCAGTTCGTGCCGGTGCAGCAGCGCCTCGACGAGCAGGACCGGCTCAACGAGTGGGTGCATGCGATCGGCTCGGCGGTCTATGCGATCCCGCCGGCAGCGAGGCCGGACGGCTACGTCGGCGACGTGCTCCTGGAGGAGGTGTGAGCGCCCGGCTTGCTGCGCTGCTGCTGGCGTGCGGTCTGGCACTGCTGGGCTGGAGCGCTCCCGCGCAGGCACACACCAGCCTGATGTCCATGGACCCGGAGTCCGGAGAACGGCTGGCGGAGCTGCCGACGGCGATCACGCTCACCTTCAGCGAGCCGATCATCGCCCCCGCCTACGTCACGGTGACGGCGCCAGACGGAACCCGCCTGGACGACCCGGAGGCCATCGAGGTGGACGCCAACGTGGTCACCGCCGAGGTCGCGGCCCATCCACAGCAGGGGACGTACGTGGTCGCGTTCCGGGTGATGAGCAAGGACGGTCACCCGGTCACCGGGCAGTCCACCTTCGGGGTGGGCGAGGGTGAGGTGGAGGCTCCGGGGGCGTCGGGCTCCTCTGGTTCGTCGGGCTCCTCTGGCTCGGACGGCGGGTCGTCCGAGCCTGCGGGTGCCGATGCGGGGACGCAGGCAGCGGGCGCTGCGCCGGGCGCGGAGGGCTCCGGATCGAGCAGTGCGCTGACGGCGGCCGAGAAGGTGCTGATCGGCGTCGGCCCCGTGCTGCTCGCCCTGGCAGGGCTCATGTTCTGGGCCTCCCGCCGGGTGCGAGAGCCGAGCTAGATGTACCCGGCCAGGACGTTGGTAGCGGCGAGGCGGCGGGGCGGCGAGGCGGCGGGTCGGTCGGCGGGTCGGTCGGCGGGTCGGTCGGCGGGTCGGTCGGCGGCACCGTCCAACGGACGGTCCCGCTGCCGTTCGACGGGCCGTGTCGGAGGTCACTCGTAGCGTCTGTCGTGTGCTCGGGAACCACCCGAGACACCCGCCGCTCGGAGGCATCCATGCCACGCATCACTCCCCCATCCGGTCCGCCTACTGCGACCATCCAGCCGGATGCGCTGGCGTTGAGTCAGCAGGCGATCTGCCAAGCCACACTCGCGATCGAGGCCGCCCTCGACTCCTGTCTCGATGCTGAACCGATCTACCTGAGCACCGCCGAGAAGCAAGCCGTGCTCCTGAAGATGCCGGCATTGCAGGCCCAGCTCACCGAGCTGAACTACCGGCTCCTGGCCTGTGCCTTCGATGTCGCCGACGCCCACGGCGCAAGGAACATCGGCGACTACCTCGCCCACGAGACCAAGCAGGCCCACGGCACCATGGCCCGCGAACTACGCACCGCACGGGAACTCGACAGCAAGTGGATGCACCTACACGCCGCACTCCGCGAAGGCCGGGTCAACCTCGCTCAGTCAGTGGAGATCACCCGGTCCTTGAACGCACTGTCCGATGACCTCGACGCCACGGTGCTTCGTGACGCCGAACGGACCCTTGTCGAGCACGCCGAGGAGTTCGGGCCCAACGACCTACGCCGGATGGGCAAACGGATCATCGACGTCGTCGCCCCCGAGATCGCGGAAGCCGTGGAAGGCAAGCGCCTGGCCGATGAAGAGCGCTCGGCCCGCGAGCGGCAACAACTCACCTTGAAGCCCCAAGGCGACGGCACCACCCGGATCAGTGGCTTGCTCACCGACGGCTGCGCCAACCGACTCGCCACCGCCTTGAACGCGATCACCAACCCACGCAGGGACCACCTCACCCCCGCACCCTGCGGGTGCGCGTCCGACGCGGACGGCACCTACCGCGAGTCGTGTGGGGACCTGGAATGTCCCGTCCGCGATCCGCACAACGGCACCTTCGACGACGCAGCCAGCGACGGCGCGACCGGCAGCGGTGGCGGCAACGGTGCCAGCGGCAGGACCAGCGACGCCTGCGCCTGCGCCTGCACCGGCAGCAGCGGCTGCGGCTGCGGCTGCGGCTGCGGCTGCGGCTGCGGCTGCGGCTGCGACCGAGAAGGTACCGGCGGTCACTGCGGCCACGACGGCCGGACGAGCGGCACCCGCGGCGGCCAACCCAACCCCGTCCGCAAGCTCTCCACCCCACAACGCAACGCCCGCGCCCTCAACACCCTCCTCGAGACCCTCGACCCCAAACGCCTCCCCCTGCACGGAGGCGACGCCACCACCGTCGTCGTCACCATCAGCCTCGACGCGCTCCGCAACGAGACCGGCACCGCCACCCTCACCACCCAACGCGACGCCTGGCACGACCGCATCTCAGCAGGCGAAGCCCGACGCCTCGCCTGCAACGCCGGCATCATCCCCGCCGTACTCGACGGCCACAGCCAACCCCTCGACCTAGGGCGAACCAAACGCCTCTACAGCGCAGCCCAACACCGAGCCCTCGCCCTCATCCACCCCTACTGCCTCGCCGAGAACTGCCGAATCCCCGCCACCTGGTGCGAAGCACACCACAACAACCCCTGGCACCTCGGCGGACGAACCGACCTCGCCGACGGCAGCCTGCTCTGCAGCAAGCACCACCACTACATCCACGACCCCACCTACATCGTCGAATACCTCCCCCACGGAGGCATCCGCTTCACCCGGCGACGATGAGCCGGAGACCGTCGGCACCCAGCGGGATGCCCCTGGGCGCCGCCGACGGCGTGCAGTCCTAGAGCCAGCCCCGGCGCCGGAACACCAGGAACAGCCCGCCACAGACGGCCCCCATCAACGCCAGGGCGAACCCGTAGCCGTAGCGCCAGTGCAGCTCGGGCATGTCGTCGAAGTTCATCCCGTAGATCGTGCCGATCAGGGTCGGCGCGAAGAGGATCGCGGCCCAGGCCGAGATCAGCTTGACCTCTTCGTTCTGCGCGATGCTGGCCTCGGTGAGACGCTGCATCTCCTCGTTCTGCCGCTGCCCGACCAGGGTCGAGTTCACGGTCAGGATGTTCTGCAGCAGCGCCCGGAACCCGTCGACCCGCTCGATCAGCTTGATCACGTGGTCCTCGACGTCGCGCAGGTTGCGGCGCAGCTCCGCATCCACCCGGTACTTGTCGAAGCCCAGGCTCAGGTTGCGCAGCATGCCCAGCAGCGGCCGGGTGGCGCGCTGGAACTCGATCACCTCGCGGGTCAGCTCGTAGATCCGCCGGGAGACCGTCGGGTCGCCCTCGAAGACCTGGAACTCGATCTCGTCGATGTCGTTCTCCAGGCCGTCGCAGACCGGCTCGTAGGCGTCGACGACCTCGTCGAAGATCGCGTAGAGCACCGCCTCGGGGCCGAGCCGCAACAGCTCCGGAGTCGCCTCCATCCGGCGTCGCACCTTGGCGAGGTCCGGCGACTCCGCGTGCCGCACGGTGACCACGAAGTCGGGACCGGTGAAGACGTGCAGCTCACCGAACTCCACCCGCTCCTCGGCGTCGAGGTAGCGGGCCGGCCGTAGCACCGTGAAGAGCAGGTTGTCGTAGCGCTCCAGCTTGGGCCGCTGGTGCGCCTTGATGGTGTCGTCCAGGGCCAACTGATGGAACGAGAACTCGGCAGCGACCGCGTCCAACTCCTGGCGGGTCGGGCGATACAGGCCGATCCAGTCCATCCCGCTCCCGGCGCGCAGCAGATCATCGCCGATCCCCTGCGTGGCCGGGTCGGCGTGGCGGCATCCGTCGACGTAGACGGCGTTCTCGATGGTTCCCATGGTTGCTCCTGAACAGACGGGAGCACCCCGACATGGCCGGGCGTGCGAGAGAGGGAAGGGCGCGTCAGCACGCGCATCCGTCACGCCGGGGCCGAACCGAACCGACTAGCGGATCAGGGCAGCGGCGAGACGCGCTTGGGGACTATCACCACCGGTACTCACCGCCACCACCTCCTCACGCTCGACTCGGGGCTGGACCGCCTCGCGAGAACCACCCGATCCTCGCATGAGAGCGCCGCTCCCTGCGCATCGGCTCTCCGCTCCCGCGTGCCACTGAACGGTGACGACGTGGCGGGCATCACAAGCCCGGGGCTAGCGTCCCGCCCGATGCCGGGTCGCGAGCAGGACAGCGCCGTCTCCGGCTTCCTCGCCCACCGCGACCCGAAGCCGAGCGCCTAGCCACTCAATGTGACCTCACGGTCCGGTTCAGCGGCAAGAAGTCGCCGTCAGGTCACATTGACGGTCACGGCGGCGGCTGCGGTGGCGCCGACCTCGCCGTCGGTCAGGCCGGCGACGGTGATCGGGAGGTCCAGCGGTGCGCGCAGGGTGACCTCCAAGGCGTCGTCGCGCACCCGGACCGCCACCCGCAGGCCGGGGTGGTCGGCGAAGGCGCCGGTCTCCCGGAGGTAGGCGTCCACCGCGCGAGTGGCCAGGTCGGTGGCCAACGGCACCCGCTCGCCGTCCAGGCCGCCGTTGAAGACCGCGGCACCGCGCACCTCGTTCGCGCCGGCCAAGGCCGCCCCATCGGCCAGGCTGTCCAACGCCTGGCGCTGCAGGTAGCCGGCGGATGCATCGACCACCACCCCGACCAGCAGGATCAGCACCACCGCGAACCCGATGATCAGCACCGTCACCGTGCCGGCCTCGTGCTCCGCCACCACGCCCGGCCTCGCCGCAGGCGCCCGCGACGCCGTCATCTCGCGGCCTCGACGTAACGCCCACTCGGCACCCGATGCGTCGCACTCACCGCGAAGCGCGGCGCCCCACCGCCGAGCACGTCGGGAGCCCACGGCAACGCCACCTCGGTACGCACCACCACGGTGGCCACCGACCCCGGAGACAGACACGGCTCCGGGCGACAGCTGATCTCCAGCTCGAACCGGTCCACACCCTGATCGCGCAGCACCATCGCCGCCGCGGCGCGCGCCCGTTGCCGGCCCTCCTGCGGCGACTCCGCCAGCGAGAACGCACGCCCTGCCGCCCGGGACGCGGCACTCACGCCGAACGCGCCGCGCTGCACCTCGAAGGTCGCCAGCAGCAGGTAGACCAGCGGCACCAGCAGCAGGATCGCCAACCAGACGAACTCCACCATCGCGCTGCCCCGCTCCCCCGCGCGCACGCCTGCGGCCGCGCCCCGGCCCACGGCGCCCCGCCGCCTCACCGCGGCTCCTCGACCGCATGGCCCTCCACCGAGACCCGGACCGCCGGCCCGAACAGCCCCAGCGCCGGCACCTCGGCGCTGATCCGCAGCACCACCGTCTCCGCCCCGTCGACCCGCGACGACGTCGCGACCACCTTGTCCAGGAAGCGACCGGCGATCGCCTCGCTCGCCTGGCCCCGCGCGTAGCGCTCGCCGTCGGGCAGCCCGGCGTCGGCCCGCGCGGCATGCCGGGCGCCCTCGGAGGCCGCCGCCGTCAGGGTGTTGCGCACGTGCAGCACCAGCGCGACCTGGACGACGCCCAGCACCAGCGGCACCAGGATCACCGTGATCAGCACGAACTCCACGACGGCATTGCCGCGCTCGGCATCGCGCCCCCGGTGCCGGCGGCCGCGGGCGCGCTCACCCGCGCACGGACGCCAGCGCATCGCGCAACATCGCCTGCAGCTCGCCGCCCGCGAACTCCCACAGTCCGGCCACGATCCCGGCCGTCATCACCGCCAGCATCACCCACGCCGGGACGTCGCCCCGCTCGTCGACGTCACGCCCGCGACCCGCCCTGCTCCAGCACCGCCTGCATCGCCTCACCCGAGATCTCCTTCTGCTCACCTGGTCACGGCGTGACCATCGACAACCCCACAGCGCCGGGCCAGAACGCGAAGAGGATGACCACCGGAAGCACCAGGAAGACCACCGGCACCATCATCGCGATCTCCCGCTTCGCCCCGCTCTCGATCAGCTGGCGGCGCGCCGCCTCCCGCACGTCCGCGGCCTGCGCGTGCAGGACGCCGGCCAACGGCGTGCCCCGCTCGACGGCGACCGCCACCGCGGCCGCGAATCGTGCCACCGCCGCCACCCCGCTCCGCGCCGCCAACCCGTCGAAGGCCGCGGCGACCGGCGTGCCGGTCCGGATCTGGGCGAGCACCTCGCTGAGCTCACTGGCCAGCGCTCCCCCGCTGCGTCGCACCACCCGGTCCAGTGCCGAGGCCGGCGACTCCCCGGCGGCCACCGCCAGCGCCAGCAGCTCGGCGATCACCGGGAACTCCACCAGGATCTGCTGCTCACGGCGTCGCACCTGGCTGCTCAGCCAGGTGTCGCGGGCGACCACCCCGGCCACGAACGCCGCCACGCAGGAGAGGGCCAGGCCGATCGAGGCGGACGGGTCGCGCACGCTGGCCTGCACCGCATAGGCGACCGCGATCGCCAGCCCACACAGGCCCCACTGCACCTGCTCGATCCGGAACTCGTGCACGGTGCGGGCGGTGCCGGCGTCCCGC
>NZ_BAAALG010000001.1:217684-227338 GCF_039528155.1 Nocardioides dubius
GGCGCCGCACCGACGCCGTCCCACCCAGGAGACGGTCCAGCGCCTCGGCGGCGCGACGCACCGACGGCCCGAAGACGCCCCGGACGACACCCCTGGGCCCGCCCGTCTCGGCGAGCGGCCGCAACGGGGTGACGTCGCGGACGTACGGCAGGACCCGGCCGGCCAGGTCTCCCCGGCGCAGCCCGGCCAACACCGACACGACCAGGCACACACCGGCCGCGGCGAGGCCACCCAGCAGGCCACCGGTCACGCTCATCGCAGGACCCTCTGCTCCGCCGGCAGCCGGCCGATCCGCATCATCAGCTGGTAGGCGAGCAGGCAGCCACCGGCCCCGATCGCGAGCACCACCACGCCTCCGGCGCTCGCGAAGGCGGCGGCCGCATCGCTCGACAGGCTCATCACCAACAGCACCGCCCACGGCGCGGCGACCGCGAGCCGCGCTCCGTTGACCGTCCAGGCCTGACGCGCCTCCAGCTCCGAGCGCACCCGCTCGTCCTCACGCAGGTGCCCGGCAAGGCTGCGCAGCAGACGGCCGAGCTCGGTGCCCCCGACCTCGCGCGCGATCCGCAGGGCCTCCACGACCCGGTCCCCCACCGGATCGGCGAGCGTCGCCTTCAACCGATCCAGGCACGGGCCGAAGCGGCCACTCGCCTGGTAGTCGCGAGCGAAGGAGTCGAAGGCCGGGCGCAGCGCCTCCGGTCCGCGGATCGCCAGTCCAGCAAGGGCTTCCGCCAAGGAGAGCCCGGCACGAACGCCGGAGGAGAGATGGTCCACGGCCTCCGGCCACACCATCGCGAACTCCCGCTGCCGCCGTCGTGCCCGCCCCCGCAGCAAGGCGATCGGGGCCCAGCCGGCGATCATCGCGAAGGTGACGGCGACCGGCGGCGCGGCCGAGGCCACCTGCACCAGCAGCCCTGCCGCCACGGCACAGGCGCCACACAGGGCGATCAGGGCCCGCGGGGCGACTCCGCCGATGCCGGCTCGCTCCAGAAGGCCTTGCAACCAGGCGCGTGCCGCCCGCGCGTGCCCCGGAGCCTCGGCTTCGGCGGGCAGCGTCAACGACGCCCAGACCAACCACAGCCCGACCCCGGCCACCAGGCCGACCAGGGCGCCCATCAGCCGCGTGCCGTCAGTGCGGCGAGGTCGATGCCGTGGCGTGCGAAGCTCTCCCGGCGCGGTGGCTGGCCGCCGGTCGGGAGCAGGGCGTCGCCGTCGCGCACGAAGATCGCCTCGGTCTCGATCACCGCCCCCTCCACCCGGCCGGGCACTCCGAGGATCTCCTGCACCTCGCGGGCACCGGACGCGGTCAGCGAGACCTGCACCACGAGGTCGACGCTGGCAGCGACCGTCGGCACCACGAACGAGCCGGAGATGTTCTCGCCGGCCAGCAGCGGCAGGGTGCACATCTTGACCAGCGCCTCGCGCGCCGAGTTCGCATGCAGTGTGCACATCCCGGGCACCCCGGCGTTGAGCGCAAGCAACAGGTCCAGGCACTCGGCGGCCCGCACCTCGCCCACGATGATCCGGCTCGGCCGCATCCGCAGCGACTCCTTGACCAGGTCGCGCAGCCGCACCTCGCCGGTCCCCTCCAGGCCTGCCTGGCGGGTCTGCAACGCCACCCAGTCCGGGTGCGCGAAGCGCAGCTCGAAGACCTCCTCCGCCGAGATCACCCGCTCCCCACCGGGGATCGCCCCGGCCAGGGTGTTCAGCAGGGTGGTCTTGCCGGCCTGGGTGCCACCGCTGATCAGGATGTTCAGCCCGGCCCGGACCGCCGCCTCCAGGAACGCCGCCGCCTGCGGGGTCAGCGTCTCCAGCCGGACCAGGTCGTCGAGCCGCGCGGCCCTCATCGTGTGCTTGCGGATGTTCACCGCGGTGAAGCCGTGCGCGATCCCGGCCAGCACCACATGCAGCCGATGCCCCTGCGGCAGCAGGGCATCCACGAACGGCTGGGAGACGTCGAGACGACGTCCGCTCGCCTTGAGCATCCGCTCCACCAGCTCGTCGACCTGCGCCGCGTTCAACACCGTGGTGGTCAGCTCGTGGCGCCCCTCGCGGGCCACGAAGACCTGGCTGGGCTCGTTGATCCAGAGCTCCTCCACGCTCGGATCGTCCAGGTACGCCTGCAACGGGCCGAAGCCCGCCACCCGCGCGACCAGCTCGCCGACCACCGCGGCCGGGTCCGGCAACGAGGCCACCTGACCGGTCAGGCTCAGCTGGTCGTGCTCCCGCACCACCACCTCGACCAGCGAGCGGACCACCGCCACCTGCGCCTGCGGGTCCACCTGATCGCGGCGCACCAGCTCCCGAACCCGCGCATCCAGCGCGTCCACGACCACGGCCTGCGCATCCACCCGTAGAGACGACATCGGCACCCGCTTCCGAGACGGCGAGATTGGTGTCAGCCGTTATATGCCGATCCCCGCCACCCCGGAAGCCGATCCGGCGTCCCTGGGGATAAAGGTCCTGAATTGCTCACCTGGGTGAGTAAGTTCGACAACGCACCGGCCGCACACCGCGACCGATCAGCAGCATCAGATCCGCACCCCGACGTCATGGCGCACGATGTTGTCCAGCGCCCGCTCGGCCACCGCTGCGATCGTCATCGACGGGTTGCAGGCCGCCGTCGAGCCCGGGATCAGCGCGCCGTCGAGCACATAGAGCCCCGGGTTCTCCTCGACCCGGCCGTCGAGGTCGCAGACCACGCCCATGTTGGCGCCGCCCAGCGGGTGCCAGGTGCTCGGCACGATCTTGTGGGTGTCGATGATCCCGCCGGTGTTCTTCGCGATCCGCTCCACCCGGGCGGTGATCGCGTCGTGCACCGGCACGTCCCCGGACGCCGGCCAGTGCAGCTTCGCGCTCTTCGTCCAGGAGTCGTAGCGGAACTCGCCGCGCCCCTGGGAGACCCCGAAGCCGACCATCATCGTCAGGTTGTTGACCAGCAACGGCACCGGCGGGATGGACGCCTGGATCACGGTGTTGGCCAGCGCCGGGTCCGCCCAGTCCTTGGAGCCGTAGACCACCGGCCCACCCTGCGCGGCACCGAACTGGTCGACCAGGTTGGTCCAGGCGAAGATCCGGTCGCCGTTGGTGCCCCACCCAGTGCCGAGGCCGTCCGGCAGGCCGGGCACCGCACCGGAGCCCTTCGCCTCGACCAGCAGCTTGGTGGTGTTCATCGAGCCGGCCGCCATGATCAGCGTCGGCGTCGTCATCTCGATCTGCTCCAGCACCCGGCCGGTGTCGTCGGTGCGGTCCACGTGCACCACCCAGCGTCCGTCGCGGGCCCGCTCGATCCGGTTCACGTTGTGGTGGGTGCGCACGGTCACCCGACCGGTCGCCACCGCCTGGTCGATGTAGGTGACGTCGACCGAGTGCTTGCCGCCGTTGTTGACCCCCATCGCACCCGAACCGTCGGTGTAGGCAGGCTTCATCTCGCCACGCAGCTCCGCCAGCGCGTAGTCCCAGTCGATCGGCATCGGGATCTTCTCGACCGAGTAGCCGGCCGCCTCCGCACGCTTCTTGAAGACCCGCGGGGCCTTGTAATTCACCGACGAGACGAGCTCGTCAGGGGCGGTCTCGACCCCGAGCATCTGCGCCACCCTCGGGTAGTGCACCCGGTCCATCAGGTCGAAGTCGAGCTGCTCGGGGAGCACCTCGTGGAAGGTCTCGCGCGACGGCTGGAGCGTCATCCCCTGGTAGACCAGCGATCCCCCGCCGACACCGGCGGCGACCATGGAGAGCATGTTCTCGCCCAGGATCGGCTCGACCAGGCCGACGTACGGGCCGAAGTTGAGCAGCCCGCCGATCAGGTCCTGGGTGGCCCGCAGCGCCTTCGGCGTCGCGCCGTACCAGAGCAGCCGCTTGTCCGGCGAGAGCGGGCTCGGGAACGTGCTCGCGTCCGGCCCGCTGCGCCACCACCGACCCCGCTCCAGCACGGTGACCGGAACCCCGGCCTGCGCCAGCCGGAGCGCGGCCACGCCGCCGCCGAAGCCGGAGCCGATCACCAGCACCCGGTGCTCCTCGGCGGTGGCGGCGACCGCCGGCTCCGGGAGGCTGGCCACGGCCGCGGCAGCTGCGGCACCGACGAGGAAGGACCGGCGAGACGAGCGCATGAGAGGGACTCCATCCGAGTGTGGACACTGCGACAACGCGAACCCGCACCACGATGTGGTGCGGGTCACGCGTGGAAACTAGCAGTGTTCCGATCGAATTGGAACACGTTCTACCTACTTCTCATAGAACTCTCTAGGTCACGCCGCAGAGACCGAGCTGACGCGCTCCAGGAGCGCGACTGCTGCGATCTGCGACTTCACCTCCAGCTTGGTCAGGACCGCACGCACCTGGCTGCGGACCGTGCCCACCGAGACATACGCCTCCGAGGCGATCTCCGCGACCGTGTGCCCGCGGCTCAGGTTCTCCAGCACCTGGCGCTCCCGGGCACTGAGCCGGTCGAGCCGGTCGGTCAGCTGACGCTGCTCGGCACCGACCTCCTCCCAGACCGCCAGCAGCCGGTCCCGCTCGTCGGCCGGAGTGATCTGGCCTCCGTTGGAGACCTGGTCGACCACCCGGATCAGCTCGTCCACGCCGACCGAGATCGAGAGCACCGCGGCCGCGCCGGCGTCCAAGGCGGCGCCCCACCGAGCGTCGTCCTCGCTCTCCGAGAGCAGCAGCCACGCGACGTCGCCGATCTCACGGATCGTGCGCATCGCCTCCAAGGTGTGCGCCCAGTCCAGGCGCTCGTGCAGGAGCAGCGCCACCTCCACCCGTTGGCGCGAGAGCCGCGTCCGCAGGTCCCGTACGCCGGCCCCCTGACGCGGCACCGCGAAGGTGCTCGACGCGAACCCCAGGGCGCTCAACGCCTCGCCCACGGCCTGTCCGGTCAACGACTGATCGGCGACCACCGCCACCTTCGGCATCGCCGCCGTGCGTGGCCTCGGCACCCACGTCACATCGCGCTCGTCCATCTCATAGTTCGTCATTCCCCTGTGACTCCCTGTCCGTTACTGCACGACGTCGAAGAAGACGTCGTCGACGGCTCCGTTGAACTGGTCAGTCGTAGAAGGCATGAGGGCGCCGTCGGGCCCCACCTTCGCTCCCACCGAGAGTGGCACTGATGCCGGGAACTGAACCTGTCCTGTCTTCCCACGGACGCTGACGACCTGATCCTCGCCACCGTCTTTCTCCACCGGCTTCACTCGCAACCGGAGGCCCTTCACGTTGCGCTCGCAGTCGACCGAGTACCAACGCCCACGCTCGACGGCGGTCTCTGCCTTGGCCAGCAGCTCACCGCCATCGCCTGCCACCCGACACGAGGGCACACCGTGATCCAGCTGGATCTTGACCTGCGTCTCGTCGGTGAACAGCCCACGTTGCATGAGGTTGTCCCCGTTGTCGCTGCTGCTTCCCTCGGACTCCGGGTCCAGCATCACCTGTGCGCCGAACCTGAACTCCTTCTCCCCGGGTGACAGCGCGTCCTGCTGGTCCCACACCACCAGAGCCGCTGCCGCCGAGGAGCCGTCTCCCCAGGCCGGGAACCGGACGCCGACCCCACCGGGGCTCGGCGTCAGGCGCACCCGACCTCCGGAGAAGGTCGTGATCGCGGTGCGCACCGATGCAGATCCGAGGTTCTGCACCGATGGCACCACCGAGTCGTACTCCGCGGTGAGCTCTTCGAAGTCCAAGAACAGCGCCTGCGGATTCGAGCTGGCCTCGGTCGCGGCCGGCTCCTGCTCCTTCGCCCCCGAGGACGCCCCGGCGCAGGCGCTGAGGCTCAGCACCAGAGCCATCGAGCCGCCCCACCAGGTATGCATGCGCACTTCTTCTCCCCATCCCGCCGAGGTCTCCCCCGGCCCCACTGCGTCCCGCACATCGCACCGTTACTGCGGTGCGATGACCACGCTGAACATCACGACGCGCCCAGGCACGGGATCGCCGGTCGAGCTCGCTCCCGGACGGGGACCCGCAGCAACGGGCCCGCCGGTGTCGACGGCGAGCGCCGAGATCGCGCCCCCGCCGCTTCCTGCGGTGCTGGCCCGGGACGTCGTCCCGGCCGGCACCGTCCAACTGACGGCACTGCTCGCCTTCGCTGCCCAGTAGGTACTGACCCAGCCCCTCTCCGCGACGGTCACGTCCGGTGCCTGGAAGGCCGGACCGCCCCCTTGCGCTATGGCGACGGCGGAGTCGGTGACTGCCGAGTCGCCATGATCAGCCCGGTAGGCCGACACCGTGAGATCCGCCTTGGCGATGCTCGAGAGCGCCACCGTGACCACGCTGGAGGCATCCCCCGCGGTGGCCTTGCGGGTCCACAACCGACCCTGTGCATTCCCCTCGGACGCCTGCCGGAGCAGGGTCCATCCCGCCGGGTCCGTGACCGTCGGCGTGGACGAGTTGAGTGCCATCTGCAGCACCAGGGTGTCGCCGGCCTGGACGGCGGCCGGGATCGTCACCCGCTGGCTGGTGCTGTTGGCATTGGCCGCGGCGGCCCCGACGAACTGCAGCTGGGCGTCCGGCAGCGCCACCGGATCGGCCTGCCGGGTGGTGCTCGCCGTGGCGCCCACCGCATCGGTCACGGTCAGCGTCACCGTGCGTGCACCGCCGTTCGGGTAGGTGTGCGACGGCGTCGCCCCGCTGCCGGTCGCCGTGTCGCCGAAGTCCCACGCGTAGCTGACGCCGCCGCCGTCCGGATCCGTGGAGGCACCGGCGTCGAAGCCGCAGACCAGCCCGGAGCAGGAGACCGTGAAGGAGGCCGTCGGCGCCTGGTTCGGTGCGATCGTCCGGGTCCGCACCGTGCTCGCACCGTCGTCGTCGGTCACGGTGAGGGTGACCGTTCGCGCGCCGAGGGCAGGGTAGGTGTGCGACGGCGTCGCCCCGCTGCCGGTCGTCCCGTCGCCGAAGTCCCAGGCGTAGTCGACGACATCGCCGTCTACGTCGTCGGAGGCACCGGCGTCGAAGGAGCAGACCAGGTTGGCGCAGGAGTCGGTGAACTCCGCGGTCGGCGCCTGGTTGGGCCCAGCACCGTGTCCCGCGGCGTCCTGGAAGAGGAAGTAGGCCCGCCCCGACCAGGTGATCCCGTCGACCAGGGTTCCCGAGATCACCGAGTTCGTGCCGGCCACCGGGGTCCCGGCCTGGTCCCCCTGCTGCCAGGTCATCCGGTTCAGCCGGCCCAGGTTGTCGGTCCAGTAGAGCTGGCTGCCGGTGCCGACCATGCCGCGCACGGAGCTGAAGTTGATCCCGGTCATGCTGTTGGCCGCTACCAGCCGCTTGGCGCCCACCATCCCGCTCTCGGCGGTGAAGTAGCGGTAGAACAGCTGGTTGGAGCCGGAGCGGGTGAAGTAGATCCGGCCGCTGTCGTAGAACATGCCGGTCGCGTTCGCCACGTCCGAGCGCCAGTCGGTGAAGGTGACCACCTGCTCCGATCCGTTCACCGCCTCGACCGGCCCGTAGGTGGTGCCGTCGAAGGTGCGCCGCACGAAGCTGCCGTCCGAGTTCGCGGTGTAGAGCCAGCCGTTGATCATGAACGAGCCGCGCACCGCCGACCAGTTGATCCCGCCGCCCGGCACCGCCGCCTGGGCGCCGATCGTGGTGGCGGTGATCGGCCGCTTGGCGATCGAGGAGCCGATCACGTAGAGGTCGTTGGGGATCTGCGGGGTGCTGACCTCCGGGAAGGTCACCCCGTCGGGCCGCATCCGGGCGATCCGGCTCTTCAGCTGGAAGTTGCCGATCCGGTCCGTGTCCGAGGCGACCCACAGCCCGTTGGGGGCGGCCAGGAAGTCGAAGACGCCGACGCCCTTGGTGCGGCCGGGGTTCCACGAGTACGGGAGGCCGTTGATCGGGTCGAGCGCCGCGATCCCCTCGCGGGGCACCGCACCCTGGCCCGCGGTGTCGCCGCGGAAGGCGTTGTTCTGCCAGCGGAAGTGGCCGCCGACGTAGACCACCGCATCGGTGACCTCGACCCCGTAGGTGGTGTCGCCGCCGGTGTAGTTCACCCAGGACGGCGCCACGTTCGTGCTCACGGTCTTCGTCTCGAAGCGCGCGGTGGTGTCGCACGGGGCGCTGCTGCCGCCGTAGGCGCCGGTCGTGGAGACCACGAAGAACCGGCCGTCGGGCGAGAAGTCGACGTCACGCATGTAGGAGTCGAAGGACGAGGAGCAGGCCTGCGTGTAGAAGCTGGTCTGGAAGGTCGAGGGCACGGCGGTGGCGCCGCTGGTGTCGAGCATCAGCAGCTGCCGGTTGGCGACGCCGTCGAGGGTGGTGAAGTTGCCGATCGCGACCAGCCGGTCCCCGGCCGGGGTCAGGTCGAACTTCAGCACCTGGGTGACGCCACCGTTGTGGGTGCCGTCCAGGACCCGGGTCATGAACGGCAGCCGGGCGCCGGTCTGCGGGTTCAGGGTGGCGAGCGCACGCTGCGCGCCGTTGGCCACGTGGGTGAAGGCGCCGCCGATCCAGAGCCGGCCGTCCTTCAGCGCCATGTCCCGGACCTGGCCGCTCACGGTGCCGGCATTGAAGCCGGTGACCACCTCGCCGGTGTCGATCCGGATCCGGGCGATCCGGTTGCGGGCGACGCCGTTGATCGAGGTGAAGTTCCCGCCCACATAGACGGTCTGCCCGTCACCGGCGTCGACGATCTTCTGCACGGTCCCATTGGGGTTCGGCACGAAGGTCGTCGAGATCAGCCCGGTGGTGACGTCGAAGGCCAGCAGGTTGCTGCGGTTGAGCACCGTGCCGGAGCTGTCGTTGCGGGCGGTGTCGAAGGTGCCGCCCAACAGGATCGTGTTGCCCACCTGGGTCACCGACAGCACCCGGCCGTCCAACACGTGCGGGGTGCCGCTCACGGCGACCTCGCTCACCAGACGTCCGCCCGGCGATGTCTCCGCGGCGGCCCCGGACAGCTGTCCGAGGACCAGCGCGATGCCGGCGATGAGGACCGCCAGGACTCTTGATCTGCGCATTCTTACTCCCCCTAGTGAACGGCAAGGAGGTCCCGAGTCCTCGTCACGCCTCTCGGAGGCTATGTCCGCCGCTCCACCACATGGGGCCGAGACCCCAGAACTTCCCTCATATCGGTGAGGGTGCCGTAGGACTGGGAATTCCCTACCAGCTACGGGAGGAAGGCCAGCCTTGGCTTGCTCGGTTCCACTCCGCGACCGCCGCCAATTGTGAGGACACCTTGAGCTTGCGCAGGATCGCTCGCACATGGCTGCGCACGGTGTCCTCGGACACCTCCTGGAGCACCGCGAGCTCGGCCACGGTGCGGCCGCGGGCCAGCTGCTTGAGCACCTCGACCTCGCGCGGGCTCAGGCTCGCCAGGCGCTCCAGGACGGAGCGCTCGTCGACGTCATGGCGCCGCAGCAGGGCCCGGTCCGCCGGGTCCATCACCTGCTCGCCCTCGGCGATCGCCGGCAACGCCGACACCAGTGTGTCGACGCCGATGTCCAACGGCAGCACGCCATCGGCCCCCGCCATCAGCAAGGCACCCCAGTAGGGCCCGGGCAGGCACGAGGTCAGGACCATCCAATGCACGTCAGGACCCCGCTGCATAAGACGTTCTGCGTCGCGGACCAGGAACGGCTCGAACTGCTCCTGGACCACCAGGCCGACCTGGGCGCCGAACTGCTCGCACTCGCGGGCCAACGCCTTCAGCTCCTGGCGACCGCGCGG
>NZ_BAAALG010000001.1:227387-256188 GCF_039528155.1 Nocardioides dubius
GCGACGCCGCGCGAGGAGATCGCCGCCTTCAGCGCCTCGCGGGTCAGCAGCTGGTCGCTGAGCAGGACCACCCGCACCTGGGAGGCCTCGAGCTCGTGCTCGCGGATCGCGGCTCGCTCCTCCTCCTCGGCAGTCTTCCCACGAGACCCCCGTGCACGTGGGAACTTCCGGTCGGCGGAGCCCGTCTCGCGCTCCCTGGACGCTTGGGTGACGCGCCCCATCACGTCACCACCACGTCTGTGGCCACTGCTGTCTTCGGCATGGCGATCCTGTCCCGTCCCCTCCGCACTGAGCCCGAATCTCCGGCAACGCCGACGTTAAGTCGCAGGCCCTGCTGCGTCAGGGGTCGAGAGCCCAAGATCCCTCATATCGGTGACGTTTCAGACCTCAGATCGCTGTTGGCTAAGGAACATGCGGGGGCATTGGGGTCGTGGCGCGGATTCGCGCCTCCTCTTTGCCCTGATCTTCCTGGGCTTCCCGGTGTGGTGGGCGCTCGGCGTCACGGCCCTGTTCCCGCTCGCGGTCGCCGCCGTGCTGGCCGTCCACCTGCTGCGCCGTCGCGAGCCGATCCATCTGCCACCGGGCGCCACGCTCTGGCTGCTCTTCCTGGGCTGGGTGGCGCTCGGCGTCTTCGTGCTCGGGGTCGACGCGCCGGGCGCGGCACCCGGCGGTGACGGCGCGGGACGCGCGATGGTCTTCGGCTATCGGCTGGCCTGGTACCTGGCCTGCACCGCCGTCCTGCTCTGGCTGGGCAACACCAGTCGCAAGGCACTGCCTGATCGCACCGTCTACGGCCTGGTCGGCTTCCTCTTCGCGGTGAGCACCGCCGGCGGCCTGCTCGGCCTGCTCGCCCCGAGCTTCGAGTTCACCTCGGTGCTCGAGGCCGGTCTGCCGCGCGGCCTGCGCGCCAACTCCTTCGTCGCCTCGCTGGTGCATCCCCAGGCCGCCGACATCCAGCTGGTGCTCGGCCGCCCCGAGGCCAGACCCAAGGCCCCGTTCGCGTTCACCAACACCTGGGGCAGCGTGATGGCGCTCTCCGCGATCTTCGCGATCGCCTGGGCGGCGACCGGACGGCTCCGCGCTCGGGTGCTGGTCGGTGCCGGCCTGGCGATCGCCTCCGTCCCGATCGTCTTCTCCCTCAACCGGGGGCTGTGGGCCTGCGTGATCCTCGGCGTCGTCGGAGTGATCGTGCTGGCGCTGCGGCACGGGCAGCTCGGTCGACTCGTCGCCGGCGGAGTCGCCATCGCGATCGCTCTGGTGGTGGCGGCCGGCCCGCTGATCGCGCTGGTCAACGAGCGGATGGCGAACCAGCACAGCAATGCCCGACGCGGCAGCCTGGCCAGCGCCACGGTCGACTCGGTGAGCACGGGCTCGCCACTGATCGGCTTCGGCACCACCCGCGACGTGCAGGGCAGCTTCGCCTCCATCTCCGGGGGCTCGACGCCGGACTGCCCGGCCTGTGGCGTCCCGCCGTTGGGCACGCAGGGACACTTCTGGCTGGTCCTCTTCTCCCAGGGCTGGATCGGAGTCGCGCTCTTCCTGGGCTTCCTCGTCTTCGCGCTGTCGCGGACCTGGCGCTGTCGCACCCGCAACGAGATCCTGGCGACGTTCGTGCTGGCCTTCTTCGCGTTGCAGATCTTCGTCTACGACACGCTCGGCCTGCCGCTGATGCTGGTCTTCGTCGCGATCGCCCTGGTCTGGCGCGAGCAACGCGAGAACGGGCTCACGGCCTGGACCGGCCCGCAGCTCGGCGAGCGCCTGCGCCGGGGCGCCCCGCTGGCGCTGGTGCTGGCCCTGCTCGGCGCCGGGGCCGGGATGGCATCGACGATGCAGGAGACCACCCGGACCTGGACCACCGAGGTCCGCCTGGTGCTGACCAGCCCACCGGACCCCTACTCCCCTGCGGTGATCGGCGACGTGCTCGGCGAGGCCGAGGTGAACCGTCGCGACCTGCGGATCACCATCGACACCGAGGCCGCGATCCTGCTCTCCGAGGAGACCCTGCGCAACGCCGCCGCCGAGCTGGCCGCCGACGAGGCCGCGCCCGACGAGGCGAAGGCCGCCGGCAAGAAGCGCAAGCGGGCTGCCGCGGCAGCGGCGAGCAGCCCGATCACCACCCAGGAGCTGCGCGACGGCGTCCGGCTCAGCGCGGAGCCGAACACCCAGATCCTGGTGCTCGCCGTGAGCGGGCCGAGCGCGGAGCAGTCGCGTGCCCGCGGCGTGGCGATCGCGAAGACCTATCTGAGCGCCCGCCAGAAGTACGTCGACGAACGCCGCACCGACCTGTTGACCCGGCTCAACCAGGACCTGCGCAAGGTGCTGCCGACCGACCCGACCACCGCCACCCTGTTGCTGCGGCTCAACGCAGCCGACCGCAGGCTGCGCGCGGACACCCGCACCGTGGGCCGGGTGGTCAACGTCAGCGACCCCGAGGAGGTGGCACGCAAGAGCGCCCTGCGCACCACCAGCGGCGGTGCCATCGGCCTGCTGGTCGGGGTCGCCGCCGGCGCCTTCACCGCCACCCGCCGCCCCGGCCGGCCGAGCCCGGTGCCCTTCAGGCGGCTGCATCCGAGGAGGAAGAGATGACCACCACGACCGGCACCGCGCCGCCCCGGATGATCTGGGCACGTCTCGCGGTCGACCCGCTGGCCGAGCCGCTGTCGCGACGCCTCGCGGTCCGCTCCTGGGTGACGCCGAACCGGATCACCCTGCTGGCGCTCGCCCTGGCCACCGGCGCCGCCGTCTGCTTCGCGACCGGGCAGCTGCGCCTCGGCGGAGCGCTCTTCCTGGCCCGCTACTTCTTCGACTGCGTCGACGGCATGGTCGCCAGACGCCAGGGCAGCGGATCGGCCCGGGGCGCGGCCCTCGACATCAGTGCGGACGTCGTCGGCCTGCACCTGGTGGCCGCCGCCCTGTGCTGGCACCTGGTCCAGGCGGAGGGCCTGGCCAGCGCCGGAGCGCTCGCCCTGCTCGCGGTCCTCGGCGTCCACAACTGGTCGCTCGGGCACCGCAAGCTGCTGGCCGCCTCGGCCGGTCGCGGGGACGGCGGCTCCGACCATGCGCTGCGGAGCCGGGTCCCGGTGCTCCGCTCCTGGCTCGCCTGGTGCCGCCGGATCAACATGGCCGCCTTCCCCTGGGTGCTGGAGGTCGAGATCGTCGTCTTCGGACTCGCCCCACTGCTGCTGCCCGCCGAGGCACTGCCGGCCGTGGTGGTCGCCGGTGCGGTCGGCTACGCCCTGGTGGTGGCGGTGAACCTGCGCCGGATCGCCCGGCTCACCGCCGTCCTCGACGAGGCCCGTGCCGAGGGCGGACAGGAGGGTCGGCATGTCCGCCTCTACGCCGTCTGAGCAGGGGCTGCCCGCACTGGACGTGGTGATCGCGACCCGCAACCGCCCGCAGCTGCTCGCCGAGGCGCTGGCCGCCGTCCTCGACCAGGACTACCCGGGGCTGATCACGGTCCACGTGGTCTTCGACCAGTCGGAGCCGGACCCGTCGATCGCCGCAGCCGCCGCCGGGCGCGCCGAGCGTCGGGTGCTGGTGCACCGCAACGAGCGCACGCCCGGCCTGGCCGGTGCCCGCAACTCCGGCATCCTGGCGGGCACCGCGCCGCTGGTCGCCTTCTGCGACGACGACGACGTCTGGCTGCCACAGAAGGCGACCCGGCAGATCGCCGAGCTCCTCGACTCCGGTGCCGACACCGTGGTGTCGGGGATCGTCGTCGAGTACGACGGCGAGCGCACCGAGCGGGTGCCTCGGATCGAGGACCTGGAGATCTCCGCGCTGGTGCGCAACCGGGTGATGGAGGCGCATCCCTCGACGGTGACCGTGCGCCGCGAGGCCCTGCTGGAGCGGATCGGTCTGGTCGACGAGGAGATCCCCGGCAGCTACGGCGAGGACTTCGACTGGATCATCCGGGCCGCGCAGAACGGACCCCTCGCGCTGGCCGCGGCACCGCTGGTCCGGGTCCGCTGGGGCGGCTCCCAGTTCTCCCAGAACTGGGACGTGATCGTGCGCGCCATCGACTACGGCCTGGTCAAGCACCAGGTGTTCCACGCCGACCGGCGTGCGCTGGCCCGGCTCCAGGGCCGGCGCGCCTTCGCGCTGGCAGCGCTGCACCGCCGCGGCGCCCTGCGGGCCGCGGCACAGACCGTGCGGACCGCGCCGAGCGAGCGCCGTGCCTACCTGGCCGCGGCGGTCGCGCTGCGCCTGGTCTCGGCCGAGCGGCTGCTGGATCTGGCCCATCGGCGAGGCCACGGCATCTAGACCACAGGCCGCATACCTACTTAAGGAGGGGGTACCAAAGGGACAAAAGCAGACACCGTCTGCCAAAAATGCTTCATCTTGGCGATGACTCGTCGCCTGCGTCTGCGGTCGCCGCTACCTTCGATGCGACGCATTGAACGGTGTGCGCCGCGTCCATCTCGGGGGATGCAGGCTCGGCGGCACCGCCGAAGATGAAGGTAGTGAGTTCGTGACCCCGACACGATCGATCGTTCGATCCCTTGTAGGAGTCGTCATCACCGGCGCAGTGAGCGCATCGCTGATCCACAGCACGCCCGCGCTCGCCAAGACGGCAGAGTCCTCAACCAGCAGCACCGGAACCAAGGCGGTCAGCAAGACCGCGAAGCGCGCCTCGCTGACCTGGCGGGTCGCCCCGTCCAGCAAGTCGCGCGTCGCCCCCACTGCGGCGAAGCGCCAGAGCGCCGTCGTGCACCGCGCCAAGGCGGTCCGCCCGACCACCCTGCGCCTGCGCACCGCGCCGACCACGGCCAATGCCCGCGCGCACCGCTGGACGGTCTGGGTGAAGGCCGACCGCGCGCACCAGGTGAAGGTCAGCGCCGTGCGCCTCGGCGCCGACCGCGCCAAGCTCGCCACCCGCACCGTGAAGGTGCAGGCGGGCACCTGGAAGAAGGTCACCCTGACCAGCAAGCTGGCCCGTACCGGCCTGCGCACCCGGGTCCAGGTCGCCGTCCCGTCGCTGCGCACCAGCGAGCAGGTCAAGGTCGCGGCCAGCCGCACCGAGGGCACCGCGGCCGCCACCGGCACCGGGACCTCCAACGCCACCGCCGCCGACCCGGCGGCCGGCACCCTGAGCAACGGCTGCACGTTCACCACCCGCGGCCTGCCGGACTGCGGCAGCTACCTGGGCATGGCCTACGGCTCGAACGCGGACCCGACCAAGGTCGAGTCCGAGTACAGCGGCCGCCTCGGCGTCCGTCGCACCTACTACCGGGCCGACCAGGTCAGCAGCGCCGTCTCCACCGCGCGCACCGACATCGCCAAGGGCCGCCTGCCCTGGATCAGCTTCAAGTTCCCCCACGACTGGAAGAAGATGGCCTCCGGCTCGGGCGACGCCTGGGCGAAGGACATCGCCACCAAGATGGCCGCCCTCGACGGGCCGGTCTGGGTCGCCTTCCACCACGAGCCCGAGGGCGACGGGAACATGGCCGACTGGCGTGCCGCCCAGGAGCGCCTCGCGCCGATCGTGCGCAAGGCCGCCCCGAACGTGGCCTACACCGTCGTGCTCACCGGCTGGCACGAGTTCTACGGCTCCAGCGAGTTCTCGCTGGCCAACATCTGGCCGCGGGTGAAGGTCGACGTCGCCGGCTTCGACATCTACAACTCGCTCGGCGTGGTGAAGAACGGCAAGACCCTCAAGGCCACCGACATGGACGGTGCCTACTTCTCCAAGATCCAGGCCTGGGCCAAGACCAAGGACGTGGCCTGGGGCCTGGCCGAGACCGGCTACACCGACGCCGCGGCCAAGACGGACCCCGACTGGATCCGCCGCACCCAGCGTCAGCTGGAGGCCCGCGACGGCGTCGCGATGGCCTACTTCAACACCACGTTGAACAGCATCGCCCCGTGGCAGCTGGGCAACACCACCAAGAAGGAGGCGTACCGCGCCGCCCAGCAGGGCACGCCGCGGCTACCGCTGGGCTGATGCCCACGCCTCCCAGGCAGTGAGCAGGGCGTCGGTGCGCGACAGGATCACGTCGCCACCGGCGCCCTCTGCCAACGGCAGGTACCGGGCCAGGATCTCGGCCAGGTACATCCCGATCCCGACCTCCGGGTCGTGCGCCACCCGCTCCCCCAGCGCCCGCCAGAACGACTCGCCGTCGCGGAGCACCGCGAGCGCCGTCTCCGGCTCCAGGGCACCGGCGAGCCGCGCATTCAGCAGGTAGTGCCACACGTCGAGCCCGGCCGGAACTCCGGTGGAGAAGCGCTCCCAGTCCCACAGGCTCAGGCCACCCAGATGCCGGGCCATGTTCCAGGGCGTCCAGTCGCCGTGCCAGGCGGCGAACGGCACCGGCTCGTCCGCACGGGCGCCCAGCACCTCCAGGCAGGCCAGGGCCCGCACCCGTCGCGACTCGTCGGCCAGGGCAGCCAGCCGGCTCTCGGTCCGCTCCCACCACCCGCTCGTGGTCAATGCGAACGGCCCCTCGGCGAAGGCGTCGGTCAGCTCGGCGATCTCCGGCAACGGCGGATCACGCCGGTCGACCCGACGCTGCCGCGGGCTCTGCGGGACCGCGGTGATCACCAGCAGCTGCGCGCCGCGCCAGCTCCCGCTCCACAGCACCTGCGGAACGCTCAGCCCGGGCAGGGCCGACGTCGTCAGATGCGGCAGGGCGGCTGCCTCCGCGGCGACGTCGGCGTCCGAGACCGAGCTGCCGCCGAGCTTCACGAAGCCCAGCGTGTCGCCACGCTCGCCGAACACCTCCAGCACCCGCTTGCGATTGACCCGCGCGGTGCCGATCGCGACCGAGAAGGTGACCGGCTCGCCGAAGACGGTGTCGAGCAGCCGGGCCAGGGAGTCCGTGTCCGGACCGGCCACCTCGAACGAGGCCGGCAGCAGCCGGCCGGCCCCCATCCGCAGCGCGGCGGCCAGCATCAGCCGCTTCGCCACCGCCGGCGTGGTGGCGGCCGCGTTGAACCTCCGCACCGCGCGGGCACTGGCGCGCGGCGAGTCCAACGGGAGCGCGGTGCCCACACCACCGGCCGCCGGGACCACGCAGAACCGGGCCTGCACCGGCCCGCTCTCCTGACCCGGCACGGCGCTCGGCCACAGATCCGCGACGGCGGCGACCAGATCGCCGCCTGGTGCCGAGCGGGGCAGTCGTTGCTGGCTCATCGTCGTGCTCAGTCCACCGCTTCGTCGCGGATGCAGGCGAAGAGGTGGCGTCCGTAGTTGCCGCTGTAGGGCGGACGGTCGTCCTGGTCGGGGCCGAGGTCGACCACCCGGTCGAAGCTGGTCTCGGTCTCCAGGAACTCCCGGACCCGGGTGCTGTCCCAGCCGGCCAGCGAGTCCCGGAACCAGGCCTCGTGCTCCTGGCCGGTGTCCAGGAAGAGCACCCGTCCGGTCGCGGCGTCCAGGGCCTGCACCAGCGCTTCGGCGGAGTCCTCGCTACGGCCGAGCACGAAGTGGTGCAGCAGGCTGAAGCAGCTCACCACGTCCCACCGGTACTCGGCGGCGCGCAGGAAGCTGACCGCCTCCCCCGTGCTCACCCGCCCCGGCTCGAGGCCGTAGACGACCTGGCCGAGCCGCGGCGCGATCGGGTCCTGCTCGACGCCCTCGGCAGCCAGCCCGTGCTCGCCCATCGCCGCCACGAACCAGCCGTAGCAGCTGGCCACGTCGAGGTAGCTGCCGGCCTCCAGACCGATCTCGTCGAGCACGGCGATCATCGCCTCGAAGCGGTCCTGGCAGCCGCGCACGGTCGGCCAGGTGGCCACCTCCGGCGCGGTCAGCGGCTGGTAGAGCTCGGGCTCGCCGCCGATCCACGACATCGCGTCCAGCATCTCCTGCAGCCCGGTGTGCACCGCGATCCGCTTGACCCGCACGGCGATCTGGTCGATCCCCTCCACAGCGGCACGCGCCACCCGGTGGTGGCCGTCGATCACCTGGTAGCAGTCGGAGTCGCGGATCGGAGCCACCTCGACCGGAGCACCGGCGCGGGTCTGGTGCGGCTTGCGGTCCGGGGGCGGCACCAGCTCGTCGGTGGTGCCGATGAACTCCCGGGCGAACTCCACGATGCCGGCGTCGTCATGAGCCGAGAAGTACTGACCGCTCGCGGCGATCGAGACCCGGGCCATCGCGGCGTAGCGCGAGCCGAGGATCTCCTCGTCGCTCAGCGGTGCCCGGGCAGCGCGGCGCAACAAGTCCGCATGGGGTCCGTCCGCCACCCGGGTCGAGGCCCACTGCGGGTCTCCGACGGCCGCCGCGAAGCCGGCCGCGTCGAGCCGGTTCTGCCCGCCCAGCAACAGCTTGTCGACGTCGACCACGCGCAGCTCCGGCTGCCACGCCAGGCGGTCGCGGAGCGCGTCGCGCACCCCGGTCGGCATCGGCGTGCGTTGCGCGGTGGCATAGGCCGCGACCGCCATCTGATGCGCACGCAGCCGGGTGGCCCGTCGCATCCGACGGATCTTGGGATGGTGGTTGATCACCGCCAGCGCCATGTCACTGTTCCTCTCTCCAGGCGGGCTCGTGGCCGATCAGGGCGGCCACGTAGACGTCATCGGGGGCGAAGCGACGGCGCAGCCGTGCCTCCAGCTCCGGGTCGAGGCCGGCGCCCGGGCGGGCGTTCCAGGCCTCGAGGATCGAGGTGCGGTGACGGCGCAGCCCGAGCCGGCGCTGCAGCGCGTCGAACTCACCGACCGGGTCGGCGAAGAGGCGCTCCGCCTCGACCACATGCACCCGGTCCTCGCCGAGCGCCTTGACCCAGCGCTCGAGCTGCGGCTGGTAGGCGCTGCGACCGGCGTAGGCGTGGTGCCGGTGGGCGTAGCTGACCGCCTGCGGATCGCGCGCCAGCCGCTCGGCCTCGCCACCGAGGCGCCGGTCCTCCGCGGCCAATGCCTCGGCGAAGTCGAGGTCCTCGAAGCCGCGGGCGCGCTCGTGCCGGTGCGCCGAGTAGGCCCGGGCGACCGGATCGCGCAGCATCACCACCACCTGCACCCCGGGCAGGTCGGCGGCGACCCGCTCCGCGGCCAGCGGATGGAAGAGGTAGTAGCCGCTGCACTCGAAGGTGCGCACCGCCGCGCCGCGACCGAGCAGCCGGGCGCTGAGCCGCAGCGGGAAGTGCGCCGCATACCAGCGCCGGCCGTGCCGGTAGGAGTCGTCGAAGTAGCCGGTGCCCTTGCTCAGCGTGGGCCGGATCAGCTCCGGATGCTCCTCCAGCATCCGGAACAGGGTGGTGGTGCCGCTGCGCTGGGCACCGATCACCACGATCTCGGGGAGCTGGCGCCAGCGCGCGGTCGCCCTTCCCCAGCCCAGGGCGAGACGGCGGACCGCGAGCCGGACGCCGTCAGGCAGGTGGCGCTGCGCGAAGCCGGTCAGCGCGCGGATCGGGTTCTGGCTCATCACGCCTCCTGTGCCCGGCCGCCGCGGCGGATCTTCGCCAGCAGTCCGTCCAGGGCCAGCGCCTGCCGCCACCGCCACAGCACCAGGCAGTAGAGGACGGCGATCAGGGCCACGCCGCTCCAGAGCAGGGCGGGCTCCGGGTCGAGCGCGGCCAGCGCCAGCGCCGGGGCACCGACGCAGAGCAGCGGGATCACGCCGGCCCGGGCGGTGACCCGCGACAGGGCATGCACGCCGAGCTCGCGGCGCACCTGCCAGAAGGCGAGGGAGCACCGGGTGAGCACCGCCGCGGCCCAGGCCAGGGCGGCACCGAGGATGCCCAGGCGCGGGACCAGCAGCAGGCAGCCGACCACGTCGATCACCAGTGCCAGCGCGGTGTTGGCCGCACTGACCCCACTGCGCCCGGCCATCAGCAGCAGCGTGTCCACCGGCCCTGAGGCCACCGCCGCCATCATCGTCAGCGCCATCACCGCGACCACCAGCTCGGCGTCCTCCACCACGAGCGCGGTGCCCCCGAAGATCTCCAGGTAGGTGGCCGCCAGCGCCCCGACGCCCAGGTAGAGCGGCCAGGCGACGATCATGTTCCAGGCCGTGGAGACCCGGTACACCTCGCTCAGCGTGCGCGGGTCGTCGTGGACCAGGATCGCGGTCATCCGCGGCTGGAGCACCTGTTGGATCGCCTGCGTGGCCATCTGCCCCAGCGGCACGAACCGGGTCGCCACCGTGTAGGCGGCGGCCGCGGTCGGCGAGACCAGCGCCGCCACGATGATGATGTCCAGCTTCTGCATCCCCAGCTGCGCCACCCGGGCCAGCCCACGCAGCCAGGTGAACGACCAGAACTCTCCGAGCACCCCGGGTGCCAGCGACCCGGCCCGGCGGATCGAGCCGTGGCCGCGCTGCCGGAGCCGATGCTGCAGCGCGACCAGCGCCAGCGCGGCGCCGACGAAGTGGGTCGCGGACCAGGCCACGATCGCGCCCGGCAGCCCGGTGCCGAAGGCCAGCGCCACCCCGACCAGCAGCGGCTGGCTGCCGGCCCGCACGATCCGGTCGACCAGCACCGTGCTGCGCATCTCGCCGAAGGCCCGGGTGGCGGCCAGCGAGAGGTCGGCCAGCACCGCCGCCGGCAGCGCGATCGCCAAGACGGTCAGGGCCCGCGCGGCGTCGTCACCCCAGCCCAGGGCCTGACACAGCGGCTGCGCCACCAGGGCCAGGATCACCGCGAGGATCGCGGCACCGGCAAGCGTGGTGCGCATCGTGGCGCGGATCAGCGAGACGATCGCCGCCGAGCTCCGGGTGGCCTCCAGGCGGAGCACGAAGCGGGCCAGTCCGGTGTCGGTGCCCAGCACCGCCAGGCCCTCCACGATCAGGAACAGGGCGGTGACCGCGAAGAAGACGCCGGCCTGTGCTGCCGGGAGGCTGCGCGCCACCACCACGACCAGGCCGAAGCCCGCACCGCCGGCGATCAGCGCACCGGCCAGGCCCGCCGCACCGCCCCGGGCGATCTGGCCCAGGTGCGCGCGGGTGGCGTGGGTGACGTGCAGGGTGGCCATCAGGACGCCTCGTCGGCTCGCACCGCGTGCTCATGCTCGGCGGCGCGGTGGTGCTCCTTCACGGGATGACGGCGCCACTGCGGCGCTGCTCGGTGCACGATGCCCAGTGCCTGGGCCGGGCCCTCATCGACCTCACGCAGCGCGGCCTCGAGCTCGGCGTTGGTGCTGAGCCCGGTGGTCGCCTGGATCACCACGGCATCGGCGTGCCCGGCCAGCAGCTGCCCGTCCGGCCCCGGCAGCGCGACCCCGGCGAAGACGATCATCTCGCCGCGCTCGCGCAGGTCCTTGACCAGGCCGACGAACTCGGGTGAGGCCAGCAGGTCGCCCCAGGCGGGGCGCTCGGTCGTCCCTCCGGGCGGCAGCCGCAGCGCGAAGTCGCCGGCCGGGACCAGGGTCTTGTCCAGGTTGGCCCGACCCCGCAACACCTCGACCAGGCCGCGCTGGTAGCGCATCGGCCGGCGCTCGACGCCGCTGCCGCCCAGCGCGGAGTCGTCGAGGACCACCAGCACGGTGCGCAGGCGGGCCCGGGCCAAGGAGTCGACCAGTGCCTCGCCGGTGACCGCGGAGGCGGCGCCCTGCTCGCCGGCGTCGGCGAGCAGCACGACAGCCGGCCGCTGCGGGAGCTCGACCAGGATCCGGGCGCGCAGGGCGTCGGCGTCGTCGTCGCTGCCGATCACCTCGTAGCCGGCCGCGACCAGGTCGGTGCGAGTGCCCACCTTGTCGGCGCGGCGCGCCCGCAGATAGACCGCGCCCAGCGCGAGGGCCAGTCCGAGACCCGCCCCGGCGATCGCCCCCAGCAGTGCGGCGGGCAGCGGCCCGGCGGACTCCTCGACCGCCGGCGTCACCACCTGGCCGGGGTCCTGGGAGACGTAGCCGAGGGTGGTCTGCTCGGCCTGCACCTGGGCCACCTGGGAGACGAGCCCGGAGATCTGCTGGTCGAGCAGCGCCCGCCGCTCGGCGCTGACCCCGGCCGCCGCACGCTCCTTGGTGAGGCTGGTCAGCTGCGCCTTCATCGAGCGCAGCTCCTCGGTCAGGTGCGCCTGACGGGTGAAGACGGTGGAGGCGGTGCGGGCCTCGCGGTAGTTGAGGTACTCCTCGGCATAGGCGTTCGCCAGCCGGCGTGCCAGGGCGGCGTCACGCCGCTCCACGGTGATCCGGAGCAGCTGGGTGTTGGGCGGCACCTCGACGCTGACGCCGGTGAGCACGGCATCGGGGTCGTCCAGCCCGGTCTTGTTGCCGACCGCCCGCGCGACGGCGTCCGCGGTGACCAGCCGAGCCTCGGTCTCGAGGTTCACGAGCCCGTCGCGACCGTCGGGGCTGAACGGATTTCCCTCGAGCGGGTTGACCAGGATGGTGGCCGTCGCCTGGTGCAGCTGATCGCGCTTGGCACCCACCCAGGCGCCCACCACACCCAGGACCGCGACCAGGACCACGGCCAGCACCACGCCCCGGCGCAACAGCGCTCGCATTCGGCGTCCACGCATACCCACGAACTGCACTCCCCCTGCTCGTGCCGCGCACCGCCTGGACGGATGCCGTCTGGCCGGTGCAGCGATCGAGCACCATCGTGACTCCGCGTGCGGGATTTGCGGGCTCGTGGCCGCAGAGAACCCCACTTTTGGGGAGAGCCCCCAGGCGGGAGGCGAGCCGGTCGGCGACGGCCTTCAGTACTCAAGAGCAACGAGGAAATGCACCCCGGAGGATCGGCTTCCCAGGCGGGACCTTCGGCCCTTTCGCAATTCGGTAGTAATCACTTCGAGAATTGCACCCCCAAAACTGGGTAAGGTCATCACAACTGATGACGGGGGTGGCGATGCCACGTACTCTTCTCAATGTGGAAGGAACCCAACCGCCACGGGGAGCGGTGAAGTCCTTTCGTGCTGAACCTGCAATCTCGGATTCGGTCCTCTTCACGTTCGGGCCCGAAGGCCAGGCTCAACCGGAAGAAGCGTCGCCAGATCCCCACCCTTGGCGATTCACTCTGGCTCTGGTCGTGACGACCCTCGTGGTCGCGACGACGCTGCTCGTGCTGCAGCAGACCGGGCAGGCCGACGCGCTGGCCCTGATCGCGCAGGCGACGCAGCTCTGCTTCGCGCTCGTGCTGGTCACCGGCGCCGTGCTGCTGTTGTGCCGCTGGTACCTGCTGGACCAGCCCGCCTCGGGCTGGATCGCCTCGGCGATGATCGTGCTGGCCATCTACCTGCGCCCCGAGCTCTACCTGACCTCCGAGCTCCGCTCGACCGAGGTGCTGGTGGTCCCCACCGACGTGCTCTGCATGCTGACCGTCGCCTGGATGTCGCGGTGCTCGGTCAAGCAGCAGGTGCCGGCGGGCTGGCGCCATCCGGTCCTGCTGGGCCTGTTGGGCGGCTTCGCGCTGACCTTCCTGCGCAGCGCCTGGCTGGCGCTCGACCTGGACGCCTACCAGCAGGCGATCACCCTGCTGGTCTCCCTCGCGTTCCCGGTCGCGGTCTTCGTCTGCGCACGCTGGGTGCTCGCCTCCTCCGCCTTCCCGGACCAGTACCGCTGGCATCTGGTGGTGCCGCTGGCGCTGGGCATCGGGTTCTACCACTTCGTGCCGACCAGCACCGACCCGCTCAGCTTCGCCTCGCTGCTGGTCACCACCGTCTGCGCCGGCACCGCGATCAGCACCCTGACCACCAGCATCGCGCTGGTCCAGGACGCCTTCGCGACCCAGTCGCGCCGGCTCGCCCAGCTCAGCGACCGTGCCGCCCTGGCCGAGGTGATCGTCCATGACGACGCCGAGCGGCTGCACGAGTGCCGCGCCGCCCTGGCCGGGATCAGCTCCGCCTCCCAGCTGCTGATCGCCAACCCCGACGCCTTGGGCGCCGACCAGTCGCAGCGTCTCCAGGAGCTGCTGAACTCGGAGCTCGCCCGGCTGCAGAGCCTGCTCGACCCGCGGATCGCACCGGGCGCGGAGCCCTCGGTGCAGAGCATCGAGCTCGACGAGGTGGTCGAGCCGTTGGTGCTCGCTGCGCTGTCGCGGGGCGTCGACGTCGAGTACCGTCCCACCCGGACCGAGGTCCAGGTGCAGCCCGAAGCGCTGGTCAGCGCCGTCCTGGCCCTGGTCGGCAACGCCGAGCGACACGCCCCCGGCGCCCGCCTCAGCGTCTGGACCACGATCGACAGCGAGCACGTCGCGCTGCACATCTCCGACGACGGTCCCGGCATTCCTGCAAGCTTGGAGGACACTTTGTTTACTCGCGGTGAGCGTGGCGACCAGTCGCCCGGAGAAGGCCTCGGACTCTACGCAGCACGCCGGGAGATCCGGCGCAGCGGCGGCGACCTCCGGCTCGAGCAGTCCCATCTCGGTGCGCGCTTCGCGGTGATCCTGCCGAGGGTGGCCTGAGATGCACCGCGCGGGAACACGCGTCGCGATCGTCGAGGACCACGCCCTCTTCGCCGAGTCGCTGGTGATCGCCCTCAACCTGGAAGGCTACGACGTCCGCCAGATCGCGCTCGGCGATCCGGGGCGCAGCGTGAGCACCCTGCTGCCGGCGATCCTGCGGACCAACCCGCGCATCGTCCTGCTCGACCTCGACCTCGGCAGCCACGGGAACGGCGCCCGGCTGGTCGAGCCGCTGACCCGCTCCGGCGTCGCGGTGATCGTGGTCACCGGCAACATCGAGCGCAGTCGCTGGGGCGAGGCGCTGGCGCACGGGGCGCGCAAGGTGATGCCGAAGAGCTCCCCGCTCAACGACATCGCAGCCACCATCCGCAAGGTCAGCCAGGGGCTGCCGGTCACCTCCATCGAGGAGCGCACCGATCTGCTGCGGGCCTGGCACGCCGAGCAGGCCACGGTGCGGGAGGCCCGAGCCAAGCTCGAGCGACTCACCCGCCGCGAGAGCGAGGTGCTCGGGCATTTCCTCGAGGGCCGCCAGGTCAAGGAGATCGCCAGCCTCAGTGTGGTCTCCGAGGCGACCGTCCGGACCCAGGTGAAGGCGATTCTCGCCAAGCTCGGAGTCTCCTCGCAATTGGCCGCAGTGGGCGTCGCACGACAGGCACGTTGGACGCCTCCTCAGCAGTGATCCCTAGCCCTGCTTGGGCATTTCGCTGATTTCGGGTATGCATTCCTGACTGCCCACTCCTTAGGGTCGAGACACGGCAAAGCACGGGGGCTTTGACCGGCGCGACCAATAGGGGGGTGGGCATGCGCGTTCTTCTTGTCGGCTCCTCCGGCGGACATCTGGCGCAGTTGATGTGCCTGGAGCCGTGGTGGCGGGAGCACGAGCGCCACTGGGTGACATTCGAGACACCCGATGCCACGAGCAAGCTGGCGGGCGAGTCGGTCACCTGGGCGCACTACCCGACCACCCGGAACATCCCGAACCTGCTCCGGAACACCGCGCTGGCGCGCAAGCTGCTGCGCGAGCTGAGGCCGGACGTGATCGTCTCCACCGGTGCCGCGGTCGCCGTGCCGTTCTTCTGGCTGACCCGGACCAGGGCGACCACGACGGTGTACCTCGAGGTCTACGACCGGGTGGACAGCCCCACGCTCACCGGGCGGCTCTGCCGCCCGGCGACCGACCTGTTCCTGGTGCAGTGGGCCGAGCAACGCCCGCTCTACTCCTCCTCGGTGCTGTTGGGACCGGTGTGGTGATGCGCAGCGTCGACGGTCCCGAGGCACTGGTCGTGGTCCTGGTGGGCACCGACCATCACCCGTTCGACCGGCTGGTGGAGTGGAGCCTCAGCCTGGCCGACGAGGGCTGGTCGAACTGGTACGTGCAGTACGGCACCAGCCATTGGCCGCAGCGCACGCCAGGCGGCGTGGAGGGAGCCACGGTGCTCGGCATCGAGACGCTCACTCCCCTGCTGGGCAAGGCCTCCGCCGTGATCACCCATGCCGGACCGGGCCTGCTGATGGACGCCCAACTGGCCGGCCATACGCCGGTCGTCGTGCCGCGCGACCCGGCCCGCGGCGAGCATGTCGACGACCACCAGCAACGGTTCGTCCGGCACCTCGGCGGCAGCGATCGGATCCTGCCGGCCGACAGCCTCGACAGCCTCCGCAGCCAGGTGCGCCGCGCGATGGCGGCCCGCCGCCAGCAGCCGGTCCGCGGCCTGGACAACGCGGCCACGGTGGCCCGGTTCACCTCACTCGTCGATGCCACCGTGCAGCGCCGGCAGCGAGCAGTGCGCCGATGAGCATCGTCAGCCTCCGGACTGGTCACGTCGCGCGGATCGACGCGTCCGCGCGACGCACCACCGCGCTGCACACTCCCCTGCCCCGCGCGCATGCGGCACCGGCACTGGTGCTCGGCACGCTGGACCTGGTGGCCGCCACCCTCGGCGTCGTCGCCGTGCTCTTCTTCGGGGGCTTCCACGACACCACGGCCACCGCCGTGCTGGTCTCGCTTGTCGTCCTCTGGCCGGCCGCCATGCACCAGGGACACCACGGCGCCGGCGACCTGCTCAGCCACCGCCGGGTCCGGGCCCGCCCGCTCCTGATCGGCATGCTGCGAGCCGCGGTGCTGCTCGGCTTCGCCGCCTGGCTGACCTCCTCCTCGGTGAGCGCCGACCAGGTCCTGCTCGCCGTCGCGACCACGGCGACGATCGCGGCCGGGCTGCGCACGGTCTGGCTGAGCACCCGCCCGGCCCGGCGCGTGCTGGTGGTCGGGCACCGTGAGCGTGCCGACCAGTTCTCCAAGCTGCTGCTGGACCGCCACGGCGACGACGTCGTGCTCGTCGACCGCACCGCCCCCGACGCCGCGAAGGTGGCCCAGCGCGCACGCCTCGACGACATCGACGACGTGGTGGTCCTGGGCTGTGAGCACCTGAGCGGTGCGGACCTGCGGCGCCTCGGCTGGCAGCTGGAGCAGCGCCACCAGCACCTGCACGTCGCCACCGGCCTGCTGGGCGTCTGCGCGACCCGAGCCACCACGGAGAGCAGCGGCGACCTGACCCTGCTCGGCGTCCGGCCCAGCGAGACCTCCAGCCTGCGGCGCACGCTCTGCTACGCCGGCGGCCGGCTGCTCGCGGCGCTCGCGCTGATCGTGCTGCTCCCGGTGCTCGTGCTGATCGCGCTGGCGGTGCGACTCGACTCGCCCGGCCCCGCCTTCTACCGCCAGGAGCGGATCGGTCAGTGCGGCCGGCGCTTCGCGATGCTCAAGTTCCGCACCATGGTCACCCACGCCGAGCATCCCCAGGCCGGGGACGACGAGAGCGGCGTCCTCTTCAAGCTCCGCCAGGACCCGCGGATCACCCGGCTCGGTGCACTGCTGCGCCGCTACTCGCTCGACGAGGTGCCGCAGCTGCTCAACGTGGTGCGGGGCGAGATGGCGCTGATCGGCCCGCGGCCCGCACTGGCGAACGAGGTCGAGCGCTACGCCGACGACGTGCACCGCCGGCTCGCGGTGCGGCCCGGGATGACCGGCCTGTGGCAGGTGTCGGGCCGCTCCGACCTCTCCTGGGACGAGACGGTGCGGCTCGATCTGGAGTACGTCGACAACTGGTCGCCGGTGCTGGACCTGCGGATCATCGCCCGCACGGTGCCCGCCGTGCTCGGGCACCGTGGGGCGTACTGATCCTGAGGCCGGGAGGCGCGGTCGGTCAGCGACCGCCGGGGCGGCCGCCGCCCGCACCGCCGGGGCCTCCGGAGCCACCCGGGAAGCCGCCGCCAGGGAACCCGCCGGAGGTGTTGCTCTGCAGCGAGGTGCCGGCACCGGTGATCTCGGCCTCCAGGTCGGCCAGCACGAGCTGCTCGCCCTGCTCCAGGCCGGCGGTCACCTCGACCCAGCGGTCGCCGCTGCTGCCGGTGCTCACCCGGCGCCGCTCCGCGGTGCCGTCGACGAGCACCTGGACGGTTCCGCCGCTGCTCGCGGCGGAGAGTGCCGAGACCGGCACCCGGATCACGTCGCTGACCGCTCCGGTGACGATCTCCACCCGGGCGCTGGCACCGCTGGGCAGGCCGGCGACCGCCTCGTCCAGCACCACCGTCGCCGGGAAGGCTGCCGTTCCCGACGTCGAGGTGGAGACCGAGCCCACCGCGGTCACGGTGCCCTCGGCGAAAGTTGACGAGCCGGGGGCCCGGACCCGGGCGACCTGGCCCACGGCGACCTGGCCGACCTGCTCCTCGGTGAGCGAGACCTCGATCGCCAGCGCCTTGCCGGAGAAGATCACGGCTGCGGTCTCCCCCGCCGAGACGTCGGCGCCCTTGGCGGCCGAGAGCGAGACGATGCGGCCCGATCGGCTCGCCCGCACCACTGCCGCTGCGAGCTCCTGCTTGGCCCGGATCACCGCGGCCCGGGCCTCGTCGATCACCGCCTGATCCTCGGCCAGCCTGGCCGCGGTCACGGTGGCGCTGCCAGGGCCGGACGCGGTACCGGTGCTGGCGCTCGGGCTCGCTGAGGCGTTCGAGGACGAGGCGTTCGAGGAGGGCGCTACGGGGCTGGTGTCGCTGCTCGGGTCATTGGACTGGCTGGATCCGGTGCCCTGGTTCGAGCCGGTGCCCTGGCCGGTGCCGGCGGACGTCGTCACCGCGCCCACCGCCGTGCCCAAGGTGCCGCTGAGCGTGGTGATCGCCGTCTGCAACGCGTCCTGGACGTCGGCGGCCGCGCTCTGCGCGGCCTGCACCTCCTGCAGCGCCGTGGTGCAGGCACCCGAGACAGCGGCACTGCTCCCGGAGCCGCTCCCGCTGCTCGCGTCGTCACCGGCGTCATCCGCCGTCGCCGAGCCGCTGGCGTCGTCGGTGGTGCTGGCGCCCGCCGCCCCCGTTGCGCCGGACGACGCATCGTCCGCGCAGGCGCTCTCCTGGACGGTCAACGCGGACCGGGCCGTCCCCAGCGCGGTGCTGGCGGCGCTGGCGGCCGAGGTCACCGCGCGCTGCTCGGTGGCCACCTGGGCGAGCAGCTTCTTCAGCTTCGCCGCATCGGCGCTGCCGGTGCCTGCGCCCTGGCTGCCGCTGCTCGTCGTGCCGTCCCCAGTGCCGGTGCCGTCCTTGCTGCCGGTGCCGTCCTCGCTGCCGGAGCTGCCGGTGCTGCCGGTGCTGCCGGGGCTCGACGGGCTCGCGGAGGCGGACGTGCCGTCCTCGGTGGTGCCGCTTGCCTGCGTGCCGGTCACGCTGGCACTGACGCTGTCGCTCTGGGCCTGCTGGTCGTCGGCGAGCGTCGCCCGGGCCTCGGCCAGGGTCGCCTTGGCCTCGACCAGGTCGGCGTTCAGCTCGGTGCGGTCCAGGATCGCGAGCACGTCACCGGCCGCGACCTTGTCCCCCTCGGCCACCTTCACCGAGGCGACGGTGCCGGCGATCTGGAAGGCGACGTCAGCCCGCTTGGCCGAGTCGACGGTGCCGGTGGTGCTCAGCAGCTCCTCGACGTCGCCCACCCCGACCCGGGTGGTGCGGTACTGGGCTGCATCCGCGTTGGTCGCCGCATAGAGGCCGGCTCCGCTGGCGAGCACGACCACCGCCGCCCCGACCCCGGCGAGCCGCTTCAACGAGGGCCGCCTCATGAGGCGCTGCCGTCCGTGTCGTCGTCGTCCGAGCCACCGGGGCCCGCCGCGCCGCCGGGACGTCCGCCGCCGAAGCCGCGCTGGCAGCTGCCGTCGACCTGCTGGGTGACCGCCACGGTGGTGGCCGTCAGGGTGCCGGTGCCGCTGCGCTCGCCGTCGGCGTTGACGCAGCTGCCCACGGTGACCGCATCGGCATCCGCGTCGACGGTCACCGTGATCACCGTGTCGTCGGCCACGGTGACGTCGACGGTGGACGGCTCGCCGGTCGTGGACCCACCGCTCTCCTGCGTGCCGTCGCCGGGGAGGGGCATGCTCGAGACCAGGGTGAAGCCGTCCGTGCCGACCGCGGTGATCTCGCCGATCTGGCCACGGCCGCCGGGCGCACCGCCCGGCCCGCCCTCGCCCTCGGGCAGGTCGCTGGGCAGGTCGCTGGGCATCCCGCTGGGGCGCTCGCCGTCGCCGGGACCACCGCTCCCGGCACCCAAGCCGCCGGGCATCGTGCAGCCGTCGGCTCCCGCACTGATCACCCGCACGGTGCCGGCCGCGATCGCCTGTGCGGCGCTGGCGTCGGTGCCGTCCGCGCTCTCCGTCCCGGTGCCGTCCGAGCTCGCCGCGCTGGCGACCATCACGCAGCTGCCGACCTCCAGGTCGGCCAGCGTGCCGACCTGCTCCGCGGTGAAGGTGGTGGCCTCGGTCCAGGTGACGGCGACCTGGCTGCCGTCGCCCTGGACCTGGGCGGTGCTGCCACTGACCTCGGCCACCTCGCCGGAGGCGCGGTTCAGCGAGGCCTCGTCCTGTCCGGACTCGCTGCCCTCGCTCTGCGCCTGGCTCGACGAGGTGCTGACGTCGGTCAGCTCGTCGTCATCGCCGCATCCGGCCAGGGCGACGCACATCGCCGCGGCGATCAGGGCGGTACGGATCAACTTCATCTCACGACTCCTCAGTGGTGGGCTTCATCGGCTGCGCGGCGCTCATTCGCTGCGCAGCGCATCGATCGGGGCCAGGGCTGCTGCCCTGCTGGCGGGGTGGACGCCGAAGCCGACGCCGATGGCGAGGGCGACGACGAGGGCGAGCACGGTGGCGGTCGGCGAGATCGAGACCGGCTGGTCGATCAGGCCCGGCAGCATCCGGGCCACGATCGCGCCGATCAGCACCCCGAACGCGCCACCGGCCAGGCCGAGGATGCTCGCCTCGGTCAGGAACTGACGCCGGATCACGGCGGGTGTGGCACCGAGTGCCTTGCGCAGTCCGATCTCCTTGATCCGCTCGGAGACCGAGACCAGCATGATGTTCATGACGCCGATCCCCCCGACCAGCAGGGAGATCGCGGCGACGCCGGCCAGCAGGACGGTCATCGTCTTGTTGGTCGAGTTCGCGGTCTCCACCAGGGACTCCTGGGTGGAGACGGTGAAGTCGGCCTCCTCGGTGATGCCATGGCGGGTGCTCAGCGTGCTGGTGATCTCCTGGAAGGCAGCGCTCAGCCAGTCGGCCGACTGCGCCTCGACGTAGATGGTGCTCACCGAGTCGGCCGACGCACCGGTGATCTGCTGCGCGGTGGTCATCGGCACCAATGCCTGGTCGTCCTCGCTGGCGGAGACCTCCGTCGCCCCGGAGCTGGCCAGCACGCCGATCACGGTCAGGCTCCGGCCGCCCACGGTGACGCTCTGGCCCAGCGGCGAGCCGACGGTGAAGAGCTCGGCGGCGGTGTCGGGGGCCAGCACCACCACCGAGGCGGCGCCGGCCATCTCCTCGGCGGTGAAGAACCGGCCGGCGGTCAGCTCCCGGGCCCGCACGCTGGGCCACTCGGGAGTGGCACCCACCAGGCGGGTGCTCCAGTTGGTGCTGCCCGCCGTCAGCGAGGCGTTGCTGCTGCTGACCGGTGCCACGGCGGCGATGTCCGGGGCCACCTCGGGGTCGGCCAACGCGTCGGCGTCCGCCAGGGTGAGGGTGGTCGCCGATCCGAAGCCGCCGCGGGTGCCGGAGTCGTCGGTGCTACTGCCCGGCGAGACGATCAGCAGGTTCGAGCCGAGCGCGTCGATCTGGTCGCGGACCTGCTGCTGGGCGCCTTGTCCCAGGCCGACGGTGACGATCACCGAGCTGATCCCGATCACGATCCCGAGCATGGTCAACGCGGAGCGCAACCGGTGCGCGCGGACGGCGTCGAGCGCGGTCCGCAGGGTCTCTGCCCAGCTCATCGCAGAGCCACCTCGCTGAGCCGGCCGTCGCGGATGGTGAGCACCCGGTCGGCCTCGGCGGCGACGTCGGGCTCGTGGGTGATCAGCACGATCGTCCGGCCCTGGGCGTGCAGCTCACGGAAGAGGGCGAGCACGTCGGCGGTGGAGGTGGAGTCCAGGTTGCCGGTGGGCTCGTCGGCGAGCAGCAGGGCCGGGTCGGTGACCAGTGCCCGGGCCACCGCGACCCGCTGCTGCTGGCCGCCGGAGAGCTCGCCGGGCCGGTGCCCCCCGCGGTCCTTGAGGCCGACCCGGGCCAACGCCCGCTCGGCCCGCTCGCGGCGCTCGGCCGCGGAGGCCCCCGCGTAGACCAGGGGAAGCTCGACGTTGCGCAGGGCGCTCATCCCCGGCAGCAGGTGGAACTGCTGGAAGACGAAGCCGATCACCCGGTTGCGCAGGTGCGCGAGCTGCGGCTCGTCGAGCCTGGTCACGTCCTGGCCGTCGATCAGGCAGGTGCCGCTGGTGGGCACGTCGAGGCAGCCGAGGATGTTCATCAGGCTGGACTTCCCCGAGCCGCTGGGCCCGATGATGGCGACGTACTCACCCTGCTCGACGCGGGTGCTGATGCCGTCGACCGCCGCCACCTCGCCGGCTCCGGTGGAGTAGACCTTGCGGACGTCGTCGAGCTCGATGACCGGATGGCCGCTCACTGGGCACCACCGGGGAATCCGCTGCCGGGGGTGAAGCCGGCCGGCGGCTCGAAGCCCTCCGGCGGGCTGAAGCCCTCGGGCATCTGGCCCTGGCCGCCGCGCCCGCCGCCACCGCTGCGCTGCTGGGTGGCCAGCTCGACGGTGTCGCCCTCGCTGAGGCCCTCGGTGATCTCGGTCTGCATGCCGTAGGCGGTGCCGGTGGTGACCGTGCGCCGCTCGGTGCCGTCGGCGCCGACCAGCATCACGTAGCTGCCGTCGTCGTCGCTGCGCATCGCGTTGGTGGGCACGGTGAGCACGTCGCCGAGCTCCTCGACGATCACGGTGGCCTGGGCGCTGGCGCCGATGTGCAGGCCCTCGGGGGCGCCGGTCACCTGGACCACGACCGGGAAGGCGGCGGCGCCGCTGCTGTCGGTGCTGGCGATCTTGGCGACGGACTTCACGGTGCCGAAGACGGTGTCGCTGGCGCCGGTGACGGTGATCTCGCTCTGCTGGCCGACCTCCAACTGCTCGACGTCGCTGGCCGAGACGGTGAGCTCCACGTCGTAGCGACCGGTGCTGACCACGCTGATCACACTGCTGGTGCTGCTGCTCGTGGTCGAGGCCGCGGCGGAGGTGCCGAGCCCCTGCTGGGTGCTCGCGCCGCTTCCGCCGCTGCCCACCTGGTCGCCGACCTCGACGCCGACGCTCTGCACGGTTCCGGCGAACGGCGCCCGCAGGGTGGCGTCGGTGACCGCGTCGCGGGCCGCCTCCAGGGCGGTGCGCGCCGCGCTCAGCGACGCCTGGTCGGCCGTGATCCGGGTGCTGTCCGAGCCCGCTGCCACGCTCTCCACGAGGGCCGCCCTGGCGGACTCCACCCGGGCGATCGCGGCGCTGCGCTCGGCCTCCAGGGCCTCGGTGTCGATGCGCGCCAGCACCTGGCCCTTGCGGACCGTGTCGCCGGCCTCCACCTTGACCGCGGTGACCTCACCGGAGGAGGAGAACGCCACGTCCGTCTGGCGCCGGGCGACCAGGGTGCCCTCGCCGCCGACCGTGGTCCGCATCGTGCTCATCGACGCCGTCGCGGTGGACGCCTGCTGCTGCGCCTCGTCATCGGGCATCCACCGCCAGACGCCGAACCCGGCGACGAGAAGCGCGACCACGATGATGATCCACCAACGGCGTCTGACTGCGGCGAGCCGCCCCAGAAGAGCCTGCACCTGCTACCTCCTGCTCGTGGCCGCCCAGGGTGGGCGGCACGATGCAGTCAACGGCGCGCGACTGTGCCCCGGGTCGGGACGACCTGTGAGCAGCCTGTGAGATCAGCTGCTTGCTCGATGCTCGGCGCGGCGCGGCGCCGGCCGGCTCAGCTCAGCTCAGCTCAGGAAGAGGTCGCCGTGCTCCTCGACGCGGGCCAGCACCTCGGTGAAGGTGCACTGCTCCAGCCCGAACTCGTCGTCGGCGCCGGCCTCGATCTCGGCCCAGGTGCGCGGCGTCGCCACCTGGGGGCGCTCGGTGCCGCGCAGCGAGTACGGCGAGACGGTGGTCTTCGAGCCGGCGTTCTGGGACCAGTCCAGGAAGACCTTGCCGTGCCGGCGGGCCTTGGTCATGGTGGCGGTCAGCAGCTTCGGGTGTGCGGACTGCAGCTGCTCGGCGACCTCGCGGGCCAGGTCGCTGGCGTCGTCGGAGTCGAGCGATCCGTCCAGCGGCGCGTAGAGGTGCAGACCCTTGCTGCCACTGGTCACCGGCCAGCTGGTCAGGTCACGCTCGGCCAGCGCACCGCGCACCAGCAGCGCCACCTCGGCGCACTGCATCAGGCCGACGTCGGGCCCCGGGTCGAGGTCGATCACCAGCCGGTCCGGCGGCTGCACCTCGCCGTCCTCGTCCACCCACCACTGGTGCACGTGCAGCTCCAGGCTGGCCAGATTCACCAGGTAGGCAAGGGCGGGTGCACCGTCCACTATCGGGAAGCGCAGCTCCCCCGCCTTGCCCTCGGCGGTCCGCGAGCCGGTGGTCGGCACGCTGACGGTGTGCAGCCAGGACGGCGCCCCGGCCGGGCGGTTCTTCTCGAAGAAGGACTCGCCGCCGACGCCGTGCGGCCAGCGGATCCGGGTCACCGCGCGGCCCTCCAGGTGCGGGAGCAGGACCGGCGCGATCCGCAGGTAGTAGTCGAGCACCTCGGCCTTGGTGGTGCCGGTGACCGGGTAGAGGACCTTGTCCAGGTTGGTGATCTTGAGGGTGCGGCCCTCGAGCTCGGCGCGGATCTCGGTCACGGCTCCTCCCCCTGTGCCAACAGGTCCGCGGGATCGAGGTCGGCGCGCACGCCCCGGAAGGAGGGCTGCCGCAACCGGCCGGCGTCGCTGATGCCCAGGGCCTCCACGTCGACCACGATCCGCGGCTCGACCCACGCCGTGCCGGCGGCGTCGACCTTCGGCACCGCGTCGGCGAACGGCGAAGTGCCGCGGGCGAGCGGCGTCAACGCCTCCAGCAGCGCGCTGGCAGCCTTGCCGGTCAGGCCGCTGCCGACCCGGCCGCGGTACCGGAGGCCGTGCGCGGTGGGCTCCCCCACCAGCACCGCGCCGAGCCGCTGGGGTGAGCCGACCTCGGTGCGCCATCCGCCGACCACCCAGGAAGAGCGACGACGGTGCGGGAACTTCAGCCAGTGCGGGCTGCGGGCGCCGGGCTGGTAGCGGGAGTCGAGGCGCTTGGAGACGATGCCCTCCAGGCCCTGCTGCTCGGTGGCGTGCCAGAGCGCGTCGCCGTCGGCGAAGGTGCCCGGCACCTGCCAGTGCACATCGCTGATCGCGAGCTCGTCGAGCAGACCCCGGCGCACGCTGAGCGGCTCGCCGGTCAGGTCGCGGCCGTCGAGCCGGAGCAGGTCGAAGAGCAGGAAGGTGACCGGGGTGGCGTCGGCCAGCGCCAGGCTGCGTCGTCCGCGGGCGTGGATCCGCGAGGCCAGCGCGCCGAAGTCCGGGCGGCCGTCGAGGAGGGCGACCACCTCGCCGTCCAGGACGACGTCGCGGCGTCGCAGGGCCCCCGGCAGGTCGCCAAGCTCGGGGAACGCGTCGGTGACCGCGTTCTCGTTGCGCGAGGTGAGCCGCGGCGCGCCGGTGCGGGAGAGCTCGGCGATGATCCGCATGCCGTCCCACTTGACCTCGTGCGACCAGTCGTCGCCGTGCGGCACGTGGTGGCCGCGGGTGGCGAGCATGGGGCGCATGAAGGCATGCTAGGCCCATGCGAGCTATCTGGAAGGGCGCAGTGTCGTTCGGTCTGGTCTCGGTGCCGGTGAAGCTCTACTCGGCGACCGAGAGCCACGACGTCTCGTTCCGCCAGGTGCACGCCACCGACGGCGGGCGGATCAAGTACCAGCGGGTCTGCTCGATCGACGGCGAGGAGGTCGCCTACGCCGACATCGCCAAGGGGTACGAGACCGAGGACGGCGAGATGGTGATCCTCACCGACGCCGACCTGGCCGAGCTGCCGTCGACGTCGAGCCGCGAGATCGCGGTGGAGAAGTTCGTGCCCAGCGACCAGATCGACCCGATGCTGTTCGAGAAGTCGTACTACCTGGAGCCGGAGAAGACCGGCGCGAAGCCGTACGCCCTGCTGCGCCAGGCGTTGCTGGACGCCGACCGGATGGCGGTGGTGACGGTGGCCCTTCGGCAGCGGACCACGGTGGCGGTGCTGCGGGTGCGCGACGACGTCATCGTGCTGCAGACGATGATGTGGCCCGACGAGATCCGCAAGCCGGACTTCTCCGTGGAGACCGGCGAGGTCAAGGCCTCCGAGGTGAAGATGGCCAACATGCTGGTCGAGACCCTGGCCGGCGACTTCGACCCCGACGAGTTCACCGACGACTACGCCGACGCCGTCGAGGCGGTGGTGAAGGCGAAGATCGAGGGTGGCGAGGTGAAGCAGACGCCGACCGCGACGAAGAGCGCGGGCGAGGTGGTCGACCTGTTGGCCGCGCTGCAGAAGTCGGTGGCTGCCGCCAAGGAGGCGCGCGGCGAGGCTGCCGAGAGCGCCGACGACGAGGACGGCGCCGAGGCGAAGCCGGCGAAGAAGACCGCCAAGAAGGCGGCGAAGAAGGCACCGGCCAAGAAGACCGCTGCCAAGAAGGCTCCGGCGAAGAAGAAGGCCAGCTGAGCCGGGCTGCGGAACCGCGAGCGGGAGGGAGCCGTCTGATCGCCATGAGGATCGTCTCGGGACTGCTCGCGCTCACGCTCTCGCTCGCCCTGACGGCGTGCGGCGATGACGACGACGGCGGGGGCACGGATGCCCCGATGCCGACGACGTCCGCGCCCACCCTGGTCACGCCGACGCTGGTCGTGGAGTGGAGCGAGGGCAAGTGGCGCGACCAGGCCGCGTGGTTGGAGGCGCACACCGAGCCGGTGCTGGTGGAGGGCACGGCGGAGATCGACGAGTTCGTCGGTGGGCTGCCCGAGGAGTTCCTGGAGTCGGCGATGCCCTTGCAGGACGTCGATCCCGAGACTGAGGCGCTGTTGGTGGCCGGCTTCGCGAACTGCGGCAAGCAGGGCGAGGCCCAGGTGGACGGCGAGACCGTGCGCTTCGTGGTGAGCACCGCGAAGGACATCCAGTGCTACTGGGCGCCGATCCAGGTGCAGGTGTGGTCGGTGCCTACCGGGCTGACGCTGGCTCGGTAGCCGCGCTGGCCCGGGCGGCCCGCGAGTCCGGGACCCGGCTGGAGCCGAGCCAGGCGACGGCGTCGCTGAGCCGTGGCAGCGCGAAGTTGGCGATCTCGCCGACGACGGCGACCGGGACCGAGCTGGTGATCGGACGGTCCTCCAGGGCGCGGACGATCTTGGCGGCCGCCGCCTCGACGGTCATCGCGGGAGCGTTGCGGTAGGCCTCGGTGGCGGTGATCATGCCGGTGCGGACCAGCGGCAGGCGCAGGTTGGTGAAGGTGACGTTGTCGCCGAAGGTCTCCCGCCCGGCGATCCGGGAGAAGGTGTCGAGGGCGGTCTTGGAGGCGATGTAGGCGGCGAACTTGGGGGCCTTCATCTGCACGCCCCAGGTGACCACGTTGACCACATGCCCGAAGCGCTGGGCCCGCATCCCGGGCAGGACGCCGAGGATGAGGCGGACCGGGCCGAAGTAGTTGATCGCCATGGTGCGCTCGAAGTCGTGCATCCGGTCGTAGCTGAGGTCGAGCGAGCGCCGGATCGAGCGGCCGGCGTTGTTGACCAGGTAGTCGACGGTGCCGTGCTGTGCGGTGATCTCCGCGAGCGTGGCGTCGACGGCGTTGCCGTCGGTGAGGTCGACGGCGAAGGTGGCCACTTCGGCGCCGAGGCTCGCGACTGCGCCGGCGACCCGGGCCAGCTCGTCCTCGCGCCGGGCGATCAGGATGATGCGGCCCCCGAGCCGCGCGACGGCATAGGCGGTCGCCTCCCCGATCCCCGACGACGCCCCGGTGATCAGCACGGTGCGCCCCGCCAACGGACTGGGCGTGCTCGGCTGCACCAGGCGCTGGGCGCGCCGGACCAGGGCGCGCGGGGTCTGGAAGAGGAGGCTCATGAGGTCGACTCTAGGAGCGGCGTCAACGGCTGCCGGTGACCTGCGGTGCGGTGACGGTGAGCGGGGTGGGGTCGGTGGGCCCGGGTGCGGCAGACTCACGCTCATGGACGACGTGAGGGTGCCGGCCGGCCCAGGCATCCCGAACGGGCTGGTGATCGCGGGCCGGGACCTCGTGGAGACCTTCAGCCACGCCTCCGGCCCAGGCGGCCAAGGGGTCAACACGACCGACTCGCGGGTCCAGCTCAGCCTCGACCTGGCGACGACCTCCGCGCTCACCGAGGCGCAGCGACAGCGGGTGATCGAGCGGCTCGCCGGGCGCCTGGTCGGCACCGTGCTCACCATCAGTGCCTCCGAGCACCGCTCCCAGCTGCGCAACCGGGCCGCAGCGCGCGAGCGCCTGGCGGCGCTGCTACGCGAGGCGCTCGCCCCCGAGCAGGTGCGCCGACCGACCCGCCCCACGCGCGGCTCCCAGCGCAAGCGCCTGGACGCCAAGAGCCAACGCGCCGAGACCAAGAAGTACCGGCAGCGGCCGGGACGAGACGGTTGAGGCTGTCCGGCTGTGGTTGTTGATCGACCACGCGGGCCGCGTGGTCGACTCGGCCTGGTGCGCGCGGGCTCGGCAGTAACTGCGGCGCAGGCAGGCGAGGCGTTACTCGGTCGCCATACGACCCTGTGAGCCCATCGGTGAGGACGCCTGTTACCTGGGCGCGACCTCGGCGAGCCCTGTAACGACTCCTCGCCTGCTTGTCACGTCTTTGCTTCATTGTTCTTCCACTTCGACCGTGAGATCGCCACCCCATGAGCCAATGCGGAGTGAGACGAACCGGAACGAGAGGTCCAGGCCAACAAACTCCCCCACCTCATTCAACCTGGGCGTGAAACCTTGCAGCGCGTCGCCAACGATCGCTGCCAGAGGATCGCTATCTACGATCCCCTCCTTCTTCCACGTTCCCAGATCCCATGACGGATCGCTGACATCAACGCCCTCGAACGGATCACGCCATCCCCGCAGGGAAACTGCGAGTGTCCAATCCGAATTCGTGT
>NZ_BAAALG010000001.1:256262-258875 GCF_039528155.1 Nocardioides dubius
TACGCGCGAGATGCACCCACGCACGTCGCACCGACGGGAACCAGGTCTGACCCCATCATTAGTCAAGTACCTGCGCATTCTTGAACCAGGCGTTGCTTTTTACCGGGAACATTGACACGAACTCGCCGCCAGGCTTCGTGATTACCAGATCACCGCCGCGCCTAAAGAAGAAGTACCCATCGCCGCCGCCGCTGCTCGGATTGTAAGCGCCCCGACGGACCTCGTCTGGGTTTCGATGTACCTCATGAATGCGACGAGTGTACCAAGCCCTTCCTACCGAGTCGCCTGGACTTAATCCGTAGTCGCCCGAATGCTTGCCCCATTTTGCGCCGACCTGCTTAGTTGACGCGGCCAACGGCGGATGGACCAACCGCGCCGCAGAACTGGATGCCCGAGCACCGTTCGGCGCCATTTTCGCAGTTCCCAGGGCCAGTCGGCCAGCTCGAAGCGGAGCCGCGACCGCACCGCCATACGGAATGAGTACGGTCCAGAAACTGGCAATGGTGCGCATCGCACCATCGCGGGCGCCGATCTTGTCGGCAGCTTTCGCCGCATACGGCGTGGCGCAGTTGCTCCGGTTCGCCGTACAGAGTCGATTGACCGAGTCAATGAGTGCGGCGCCGCCATCCAATACCCCGCCGGCGATGTCCTTGTAGACCTGCGATTCGGTGAACTCGATGTCGGCCACAGCGCTGCTGAAGGAACGCGCCCCCTCGACGATCTTCGTCGACATCTCGGCGCGGATCCTTGGCATGCTCAGTTTCCAACCGCCCGAGTCCGAGCCCTCCGATGAGCTGGATTCGGGCGAGTTCAGCCCCGAGAACTGGGTGTTGAGCTGGGCCAAGGTCGAGACCACTGCCAGCTCGTCGTCACTCGGCGAAGGTCCGCTTCCGCCAACCTTGCCGTCGGTGACGTTCAATCCCGTCGGATCACTCAGATTCACCGGGTCGTTGTTGCCGTAGGTGTACCCGTTCATCGAGTTCGCGTCGCTCGTGTCCAGCAACGGATCGACACTGATGAACCGTCCGTAGCGCGGGTCGTACATCCGCGCCCCGATGTAGGTCAGCCCGGTCTCTGCATCATGCGGCTTGCCGAGGAATCCCTTGTCGTCGACCCAGGTCGGTGCCGTGGTGTCACGCGAGCGCCCGAACGGATCGCTGTGCCGCTTGGTCCGCTCGGCGACCGCAGTCGCCTTCCACGTCGCGTTCGCCGTGCCGTGATGGTCACCTGCCGTCAGCGTCACAGTGCTGGTACTCGACGCACTGGTCCCGGTCCTCACCGCGACCTGCTGGCCGTTGTACTGGTAGTAGCGCAGCGACTTCGCGCTGTAGGTGCTTCCCGCCTTGGTGACCTGCACCTCGAGGTCTCCCAGGTACAGCGTGGTCACACCGTCGGTGCTCGATCCGGTGGGATCCGCGCCGGGTCGCTTGATCAGCAGCGCACCGTCCGCGTCGTACAGGTACGACGTCGTGGTGGACCCTTGAACAGTCTTGGCGACCTTGCCCTCGGCGTTCCAGGTCAGGTCCGTCCGTGCGCCAGCGGGCGACCACCAGTGCGTCGCATCGCCGCGAGCATTCACACAATGCGCCTGGGCGACCCCATTGACTGCCACCGAGGTCAACGCATGGGGACCAGCGGTCCGTCCATCACACGCACCCCCATAGGCGTACGTCGTCACGGCACCGTTCTTCCCACCGACCGGCGACGCGGGAGGGTAGTGCTGGGTGGAGGTCGACCGCGTCCCACTCGCGTCGTTGTAGGTGTAGCTGTGCCAGTACGGAGCGGCTCCGTCGATGTTCGAGAGCGTGCGACTTGCTGCATCGCACTGCCCTGACTTCGAGGTCCACGCGTGCGACAGCCGGTTCCAGTCCCCATAGGCGAAGCACTGGTTGTCCGGCGACGACTGGTTCGGAGCATTGTCTCGAATCCGCGTGATCTTGCCGGACGGGTCGTACTGGTAGTCGAGATTGATCAGCGCAGTGTTGCTGCTGGTGTCGTCAGCGCGGAACCACTGCGGCCGCCGCAAGCCGTCGTAGCCGTTCGTCAGCCAGACCCGTTGCGTGCCTCCGACCGACTGCGAGAGCTCCGTCTGCACGACATCGCCGAACGCGTCATAGCTCGTCCCACTGACGATTCCGACCATCTGGATCGGCGAGCGGAAGTCGTCATAGGTGATCGTCCGGGTCTCCTGCGCGAGGCCAGGGACCTTCGGCGTCCGCACACTGGTCACGGTCGCGTCGTTCGCGTTCCGCGTCGTGCGGAACTCGAGAGCCTGACTCACCGCCGCCGGATGCGGAGTCGTCCCTGTGGGCTGAGGGCCTGATACCAACGGGTCGTCAGCGGGGAGGACGACCTGTGTCCGGATCGGAAGGCGGTGTCGGTCGTAGGCCAAGACCTCTCGCTTGTATGCCGAACCAGTCGCACCACCCACGTACCGGATCGAAGCGGTCGGCTCGCCCTTCAACACCGAGTCGTAGGTCCACTCCGCGGTCAGGTTCGCCGGCGTCGCGGCACCCTCGTACTGCTTCGTCTTGCGCCCCAGGACGTCGTAGTCGTAGCGCAACGTCTGGTCCAAGCTGTTGGTGACAGCCACGACCTGGTCCAGCTCGTCGT
>NZ_BAAALG010000001.1:258951-275474 GCF_039528155.1 Nocardioides dubius
GGATCCGTCCGCACCGGTGACCTTCGTGAGCAGTCCCTCGGCGTCGTACGAGTAGGCGGTGACCAGAGGTGTGCCGGTCGCCGTCCTTCCTGCGAAGGACTCCAGCTTGGTCTGCCGACCGAGTGCGTCCGTGGTCGTGCGACTGGCCAGTCCGCCCTCAGGCGGCAGCTGCGTCGTCGTGTTGCCGGCGTACTCCAGCGCCGTCGTGAAGCTCCGCCGGGTGTTCCCGCTCTGGTCAGGGTCGGGATGCGTGTAGCTGACCGTCTCGCTCAGCTTGCGACCCGCGCCGTCATAGCTGAAGTCGGTCTGGACGAAGCCACCCGCCGAGGTACGGAACCAGGCGCCAGACGGCTGAGCATCCGGGTCCCACACGTCGGTGAAGGTGCGCGCGATCCTGCCCCACTCGTCGTACTCGGTATCGGTCAGCAGCCGACCGCCGGCCTGCGACTTGCTCTGGGTCTGACGGACTCGGAGCAGAGCATCGCTGATCTCGTACGTGGTGAGATAGCCGTTGCCGCTCTTGTCCTTCTCCGAGGTGGCGATCCAACTCGGTTGGACGAAGCCATTGCTGTCGGCGGCGCCTCCGAGGTGGTACTCGTATTTGAACGTCGGAGTGTCACCATCGATCGTGCGGTCGAGCCCCGTCCAGACGCTCGTCAAGCGGCCCGCGGCGTCGTAGGCCATCTCGTCGACCCAGGAGTCGGCGTTCTTCGTCGTCGTGGCCAGGCCTCGGAGCGGCTCGTAGGTGGTCTCGGTCTGGTGCCCGAGGCCGTTGGCCACGGTCATCTGCTCCAGCGGGCCGCCACCCGACGGGACATAGCTCGTCGTCGCAACCGCCCGTGCCAGCGCATCCTTGGTGACCAGCGGCCGGCCGAGCGCGTCATAGGTCTGGGAGGAGACACGTTGCCAGGACGGCGACGACCCGTCTGCGCTGCCGTAGCCGACGCTTCGCTGACTTCCCGTCACCAGAGCTCGATCCGGGGTCTGACCGGACCAGGCGCTGGCGCCGTCGTAGAGCGTGCTGACGTCGCTGAGCACACTCCCGCGGCCCGCCCCGAGGGCCGGGTAGTCCGCCAGCGCCGGCTCCTGTGCGCAGGAGCCCTGCACCGTGCGGCTCCGCACCACCTGACCGAGCAGGTTGATCGCCGGGTTGCGGGCATGCCAGATCCGGGTGCAGGTCTGCGTGGACGGCGCCGCGCCCGTCGACTCGCGCGCCGACGTCTCGATCAGGGTCGGGTAGCCGTCGGCGTTGAACTCCTTGGCGTGGGTCGTCACCGAGCTGTGGGTGGGAGAGCTGCCACTGGTCACCCGCACCCGCGAGACACCGGTCTCGGTGGCAACGCGCTTCGCGCGCAGCTCGACCGCGTCCGCCGGATCGCCGTCCACCGGACCGCCCGGCAGCGTCTGGCTCTGCGTGCCGCTGCTGGTCAGGGTGGTGACGGTTCCCGAGATCTCGGCACCGTTCTCGCCGTTGTAGACAACCTGCTCGCGTGCCGAACCAGCGAACTCATCGCGGTCCAGCACATCGGGCGCGGTGATCGCAGGCGCCTGCACCGTGGCAGTTCCGCCGCCGGCGGTCCGGTCGCCGTGCATGCCTCGGTAGTAGGCCGTGACCGCCTTCGTCTGCGGCTTGTCGCCGGGGCCCACCAGAGTCGCCACGCGGCCATATCCACGCCAGGAGGACCACGTACGGTGCTTGTTCGCCAGCAGGTGATCGTCGTTGAAGCGCCAGGCGGCTCCGCCGAGGTAGTCGTAGCTGGTCATCACGCGGTCGCCCGTGGTGGTGTCCTCGACGGTCACCGCCTCCACGACGTACTTGTGGAACCAGTCCAGACGCTCGTCGCCACCGTACGGCGCCCAATAGACCGGGAAGCACCGCTTGGTGTTCGCCGCGATCGCCTCCTTGGTGCCGGCCGGCTTGTTTGCCGGCGTGCACTCGATCGGTGCATAGGTCACCCGGGTGACGGCGCCGGTCTCCGAGACGATCTGCTTGAGTCGCGGTCGCTCCAACGGCGTGATGCCGTCACCGGTCGCGTCCACCCGGTTGGCCATCGACTCATCGAGCGTGGGGGCGAGCTCCACCTTGCGGAAGGCGATGGGCGTCGGTCCGGCCAGCGCCGTCCGCTTGATCGACTTCGGGAACAGCACCTGATCGGTACCGTCCCCGACGTTGCCCGGGTCGTACCAGAGGTGGTCCATCTCCCACGAGTCGACGTCGGTCAGGACGCCGGCGCTCCGCGACTGGCTGGTCACCTTCGTCAGTCGCTTGCGGGTGAAGAAGGTGGGTGCCTTCTGATCGGTGCAGGCCTCGCCGGCCGCGCATACGGAGTCGAACGGGACGTCCGGCCACTTCGCCTTGTTCGTCTCGGTCAGGCTGCCACACTCCGCGGCCAGGCAACGCTCGTCGTAGCTGAGCACCATCCGGTGCGACGGCGTCGTCCGCTCGCCCTGCGCGTTGAAGAGCGCCCCGGCACGAAGTCCGTAGTCGACGGCGACGAGTCGGCCACCGCGCTCGTAGGCGACAGGGGTGTCACCTCCGCGCCGGTAGTGGTTGGTCTCAGCCTGGTACCAGTAGGTGGCGACGTTCCCGTGGAGGTCCTGGACCAGGTCGAGGTTCCAGCGCCAGGCCTCCTTGCACTGCGTCGCAGCGCACTCATCGGCTTGCGCCGGGTCGTTGCTGGTGGTGCCGATCTTGAACACCGGCGCGGTCCACACCGACTCCGTGACCGGTGAGCTCGCCTGGGCATCGGGCAGCTTGTTCTTGCCGAAGACGTAGCGCACGCCCTCTGCCGTCGTCACCCGCCAGTGCTCGCCGTTGTTGTCGCCGTTGTCGGCTCCGGTGAGCCGTTCGACCTTCGTTCCGTCGTCGCTCCTCGAGATGAAGGAGTCCGGTCCGACCTGCACCAGCTCCGAGGCCGAGCCGTTCAGCACGAGGTTGAGCTGCTCGCCACGCCAGCACAGGTCCTGCTTGGCCTCGGCGGCACCATCGTTCGCGCAGGGCGTGTATCGACGCTCGATGTAGGAGGAGGTGAGCTCGAAGCCGTCGCCGATCACGCTGGACTGGTTGTTCGACACCGACGTGCGGCCGTCGACAGAGCCTGAGTCGTAGGAGATCCCCAAGGCAGGGGCCGGGCCAGCAGAGGGCGTGGGTGCCGTGAACGGATACGACCAGCTGAACGACCCGCTCGAACCGCCCTGCGACCACTGGGCGCTGGTCGTGAACGGGGTCGCGGCGTAGTTCCCGCCGCCTTCGGCGGGAGCCGTAGCCGCGGCCGGGGCTGAATCGGCGAGGGCCCTCCAGGTCGTGCCGCCGCTCGGGGGAAGCACAGATCGATTCCGTGCCCTTCGCTCCAGCGTGGGGGCGCCCTTCTGTGTGCTTGCGGTCTGAGCGCGGCGGGAGACCTGCGCCGCCAGGGCACCTCGCGCCATCCTCTCGACCCGGGCGTTGAAGGCAGCGGCACTCTGCGCCGCCTCGCGCCCCTCCACGGACGCCATCCGCTCGACCTCGGAGGGCTCGCCCAGGTCGACCTTGGGTGCAGCGACGGCAACCGCTGGCGCACTCACGAATCCGATCAGCGTTGCGGTACTCGCGACAACGACCGTTGCAGTTGCGATGCTCAGGGGCCTACGCATTGGCTTCAATTCACTGCTCCACGATCTCTTGGTCGATCTGATCCGCCGTTGCAGCCCCAGCGAAGAGCTTGACGCTGCGCACTGCTCCGGCCAGGTGGCGATGGTCCGTGCCGTCTGTGGCGTCGCGGCCCCCGAGTTCGAACGCCCCGAGGCCTCGGCGGGCCTCTTCTGCCAGCGTCTGGCATTGCATCTCGCCGTCGAACCGCACACAAACGTCATAGCCTGAGCCGAGGTTCAACGAGCGTCTGGGTGTGGAGGTGGCCACCACCGTGAGCTCACCATCGAGCAGTCCGAACGCATCCGCGAACTCATGTCGGCCCTGGGCCAGGGTTCCAGGCTGCGACCACTGTCCGAATGACCATGCCCCCCCGGGGAACACCAGCGTCATCATCGGCCAACCGCGTGTACCACAGCGCCCAGCCGGGACCACCGCTTCCGCGCTGCCCCATCACCCGCATGGACTCTCCGATCGCGAGGTTCAGCCAGTCCATCCGGAAGGTCGCAGCGACGGTGAAGCCCGCCGTTGGATCCACGGCCGGGTTGGCGGTAGAGAAGACGTCGTTGATGCCGTCGAGCACGGCCACGCCCTCGGTCAGGTCGACGACCGCTCCCCCGATACTTGCCAGGGTTGGGCCTCCGTAGCTCGAGAGGTCGACCAGGCCACCTGCCGCGTCGGTGGCCTCCCAGCGACGCACCAACGCCATTCGTGAGGAAGAGGCATCAGGGCCGTCTGCCATGAAGACCCGCGGGCCGAGCTGCTCATCCGCGAGCGCGCTGTTCCAGACCATGATCTCGTCGACGAATCCCTTGAACGGCCGCTCACCACCGGCCCGTCCGCCCACTCGCAACCGGGCAGTGGACTGGAAGGGCAGCGCAGCCGCTGGGACCACGGCTACGGTATCGGCCACCCGTCCGTTGACCAGCAGAGCAAGGCTGGCACCGTCGAAACGGACACCGACGTTGACCCAGGCCTGAGCCAGCGCGGTGTTGGCTGGCGACATCGCCTCCAACGAGCTGGCACCGCCGGATCCGTAGCGCCAACGCGCCACCCAGCGACCATTGCCCGCGTCCAGGGCGACCTCGATGCCGCGCCCGTCTGCTCCCTGCTCGCTGAAGACGACCTGATCGGCGGCGAGGTCGGAGAGGTACACCCAACTGGTGGCGGTGAAGGTGGCCTCAGGTGACGTCACCGGAGCGGAGCTGGTCGCGAGGCCGCCGGTTCCATCGAACCTGAGCGATGCGTCGTCCGCTCCCGCCTCACCGAGGCCGATGGCCCGCCGACCCATTCCACTTGCTCGGTTCACGCCCGCAGCCGAGAGGACCAGCGGCCCCGACGTGCTCGGGGGCACCGCCCAGTTCGCGATCTCGCCTGCATCGGCGTCCGTGACGTGCCAGCTCCCCGCGTTCGAGGAGGTGTCCGGCACCCTGAAGACGTACTGCGTCGCCGCGCTGGTGCGGTTGAGGACGTCGATCGCTATCACCTCGACCACGTAGATGCCATCATTCGGCGGCTTGAAGGTGAAGGTCGCGTACTCCTTGGTGGCAGAGGTGTTCACCGCGACGTGTGCGGGGCCCGCTGACAGCGCCATGTCAGTGCTCCGGACTGCCACGCGGTACTTGGCGATGTTGTTGTCGTTGTCCTTGGGATTGCGGGTGACGACGAAGGATCCTGTCCTGCCAGGGCCGCCTGTCGCACTTTCCGGCAACGTCGGGGGCGGGAGATCGCCCGCACCGCCCAGCACGCCGGGGTACATGGCACTGGTCACCGAGGGGGCACCAGGTGCGTCCAGGTCCACGTAGAAGTAGCACCACGACGTCCAGTCGCCGACCAGTGCTCCGCTCCCCGCCCCGGCGTCGGTCTCGTCATAGGAGGACACTGTCCGGGCACGTACCCGGTGACGCCACTTTCCGGCTGGCACGCTGATGCTGCCGACCACCGCGCTTCCGTCTCCAACGCTGGATGAGGCACCGGGAAGCCGGCGAGTGGCAGTGGCAGTCCAGTCGGTCGACGTCGACGTTGCCTTCGTCTCCACTTCGAAGTCGATGTCGAGCGCACCTCGAGGGCTGTCAGCCTTGGGCTGCACGAGGGTCTGCGCATACGCGCGGACGTTCACTGCCACTTCATCGACCGGTGTGGCGTTCTCCCACGTCGCGCACTGGTAGGTGCCGCCTCCAGTCTGAACGCCGACCGACGTCGGCTTGCCGGGCTTGCGGGCGAACCACACCGTCAGCTTGGCGTCCTGCCGGAAGCGCTTCCATGCCAGCTGAGCGGATTCGTCGGTGGCGCGGAGCATGAGGGTCAGCCGCGGAAGGTCGGTGGTGGCAAGGCGCTTGGCCTGGGCCAGCAGTGCGGCGTTGGAGAATTCCGCCCACTTGTTGGGACAGTTGGTGTGTCCGAATGCCATGGACTTGGACCCAATCGTGCGGACTGACGAGGGCCCTGGCCACGAACTGGAGGGCGAGATCGCCCCGGTCTGGCGCAGATCGAACGAATGCTTGGCACACGAAGCCGAAGGGGACCACGTTCCGAAGGCAGCGAACTCGGCCTTCAGGAGATGGTCTCCACTGTTGAGCTCACCACGATCGAACTCGAAGTAGAGGCGCTTGGTATAGGCGGTGCCACATTCCGATGAGTACGAGGTGGGGCACCGCCCCATGCCTTCCGAACCGTCGAACTGCCACTGCTCGTAGCCATCAGAGCGCATCATCCGTTCCGCGCGCTTGATCTTCGCTGACGGGTCGACATAGACGGGAAACACCGTCGCCGGATCGCTCATCATCTCCTGATCCGGCCTCACGACCAGAGCGGTCTTGGTGGCGTCGACCTCCATCTCCGCCCACTCGTTTCCGGGTTCAGGGGCAATGGATGTGGTTGCCTCTCCGTCAACCGTCGTGCCGGTGGACGAGTCTCCGTCCGGCGTGGACCGCGGAGAGCCGTCATCGGCCTCGGACTCCGCGAGACTCCGTCCCTGGTCCTGCGGCTGAGGCGTGGAGTCCCACATGTACGCAGCGCCGGAGGCGAAGACCTCAGACCCCAACTCATCACGGATGCTGATGCCGTTCGGCGTTGTGAACACGCGGTCCGAGCCGGCGTCCAACTCGAATCGCAACGACTCCATCGGCTTCGAGGTGGCTGCCTGCGGAGTCTTCACGACGTAGACCTGTCGGAAGCGCGGTAGCCCCATCCAAGGAAGGCTCGCCCAGGTTGCCTGGAAGCCCGACCCGCAGCTCATGATCGCCTGAGGTCAGCATCAGGATGTTGGATCCGTCGGTCGGGAACGTCACGGGAGCGCTCGACGCTGCGGGGCCTACTCCACCGTCGCGCTCGATGAGATCGACATCGATCGGCACCAGCTCGTTGTGGATGTTCCAGCCGCGCGTCGGAGTGGCCGTGGTCGTCTGCGACATGACGTTCCCGCGCGGTTCGGCAAACACCTCGCTGTACTCGTCGCCGAGCTCATCGATCGCAACCCGCTCGCCTTCACGTTCAGCTTCTTCGAACGCCGCGGCGTAGCCATCTGCGACCTGCGGGGCCACCGCAGCCGCTGTCTCAGGCGCGACCACCCCGACCAGCCCCGTGAACACGCCGACCACCACGGCCAACGCGCTGCGGCCTGCGACGGACCGACAACTAGCAACCTGCATCCCCAACCCCGATCCAACGGACTCGGTCAGAGCATGCGCGTACGCGGTCAAAGCATGCGCGTACGACTCCCGAGTCACTCCCGTCCCAACGGTCCGGACGCTAGCAACTCCCCCGCCTCCCCATGCGCCGAACGAGCAAGCGGCTCAAGGAAGTTGGCGTTTTTATCATGCAGATAACAAGATTCGACGATCCTCCGACCCCGATCGGTTCTCGGGGAGCGCGATCGCGAACGTCCGGTCTAGCCCAGGCTTGCCGCATGGCCCGCAGCCTCACCACTCGTCGCGTTCGCCGCGGGCTGCCTCGTCACGGCTTCTGTCGGAGGTCGGTCCTAGCGTTCTCGGCATCACCCGGACGCAGGGTCCGGGAGGCACCGCGGCTCCGGATGGAGGTGACAGCGATGACCAGCAACGACTGGGGTACCGGTCCGACGCGGCCGGCGATCTGTGCTGCCACGGTGACCATCCGCGAGGCGCTGCACGACGTGCGCGACGCCGACCCGGCCTACCTCAGCACCACCGACAAGGCGGCCGTCCTCACCGAGCTGCCCACCCTCATCACCCAACTCCACGAGCTCAACTACCGCGTGATGGCCTGCGCGGACGACGTCGCCGAGGCCCACGCAGCGCGCAACGTCGGCGACTTCATCGCCCACCACACCCACCAGGCGCACGGCACCCTGAACCGCGACCTCGCTCTCGCCCGCGACCTGGACTCCACCTGGCACCACCTCCGCGCCGCGTTGCGCGACGGCCGGGCCAACCTCGCCCAGGCCCGCGAGATCGCCCGCGCCCTGCGCGCCCTCCCCGACGACCTCGACGCCGACGTCGTCGCCCGAGCGGAACAGGTCCTCGTCGAGCGCGCGGAGCAGTTCGGCCCACTCGACCTGCGTCGCATCGGCCGCCGCATCCTCGACGTCGCCGCACCGGAGATCGCCGAAGCCGTCGAGGCCCAGCGGCTCGCCGACCTCGAGCGCTCCGCCCACCAACGCCAACGCCTCAACCTGATCCCTCAGGGCGACGGCACCACCCGCATCTCCGGCCTGCTCACCGATCACTGCGCCAACCGGCTGGCCACCGTCCTCAACGCCTTCACCAACCCCCGCCGCGACCCCTTCGCCGCGGCGCCGTGCGGCTGCACCGCCACCGACGACGGCCACTACGGCGAAGCCTGCGGCGACCTGGAGTGCCCCGGGCGCGACCCCCACCACGGCGCCTTCGACAGCCCGAGCGACCCCTCCGACGCCGAGCCGGCCGACACCGCCAGCCGCGGACACGGCACCACGAAGGACGCAGTCCGCCGGATGTCCACCCCTCGCCGCAACGCGATTGCCCTCAACTCCCTCCTGGAGAGCCTCGACCCGAAGCGCCTGCCACTGCACGGCGGAGACGCCACCACTGTCGTGGTCACCATCGACTTCGAGACCTTGAAGAACGACCTCGGCACCGCGACGCTGGCCACCGCGCGCGACGGCTGGCACGACCGGATCTCCGCCGGCGAGGCCCGCCGCCTGGCCTGCAACGCCGGCATCCTCCCCGCCGTCCTCGGCGGAGGGTCACTGCCCCTCGACCTCGGCCGCACCCGGCGGCTCTACAGCAGCACCCAACGCAAGGCGCTCGGCATCCGCCATCCCTACTGCCTGGTCGAGAACTGCCGGATCCCCACGAGCTTCTGCGAGGCACACCACCGCACGCCCTGGTACCTCGGCGGCAACACCGACCTCGACGAGGGCGAGCTCCTGTGCAGCAGGCACCATCACTGCATCCACGACCCGCGCTACGCCGTCGAGCGCCTTCCCGGCGGCGCCATCCGGCTCATCCTGCGGACGTAGCCGCCCGCTACACGCTCTCCCACCGGAACAGCTTCGCCGCCAGCAGACAGACCACCGCAGCGAAGGCCAACAGGATGCCGATCGGCACCAGCGCCGCCGCCGGGCCCTCGCCGCGCACCATCACGTCCAGCATGCCGTCATTGAGGTGCCGCAACGGCATCGCCTTCGAGACCACCTGCAACCAGCCCGGCGCATCGTCGAGCGGGAAGAACGACCCGGACAGGAACGCCATCGGCAGCACGAACAGGTTGGCCAGGTTCACCGCGCCCTCCGTGGTCTTCGCCAACGCCCCGGCCAACAGGCCCAACGCCATGAAGCACAGGGTTCCCGCCACCACCAGCGGCACCGCCATCCACCACGACCCGGTCAGGTTCAGCCCGAACCCCAGCGTGCCCAGCCCCAGGAAGATCGCGGTCTGCGCGAACGCGATCATCACCGTCACGAAGATCCGCGCCCCCACGATGGTGCGCGGACGCACTGGCGCCAGCTGCAACCGCCGCAGCAGCTTGCTCTGCCGCCAACCCTGCAACGTCGCCGCCGCGCCGAACGCCGCGCTCATCGCCACCGCCCAGCCCAACAGCCCCGGCGTCATCACGTCGATCACCGCGAGCGAGTCGTCCTCCACCGCCGAGGCCTCGAACGCATACCGCGGCGGCTGTCCGGACGCCGCCACGTTGGCCGAGTCCACGAACGCCCGCAGCGTGCCCGCCGTCATCGCCGCCGACGTCTGGTCCGTCACCGTGTAGTGCGCCACCAAGGTGTCGCCCTGCATCTCGATCACCGCATCCGCGTCCCCCTTGCGGACCTTCTCGAGCGCAGCCTCGCGATCCTCGGTGTGCGCCACCTCGAACGCGTCGTCGAACGACTCCCGGGCCTCGGCCGGCAGGTCGTCGATCAACGGCACCGCCCCGACCTGGATCACCTCCGACGGCGACCGGTCGTCGACGTCGAAGATCGCGCCGAACAGCACCAGGAACATCAGCGGGAAGATCACCGCGAAGAAGACCGACGACTTGTCGCGCCAGAACCCCTTCGCCATCGCCGCCGACAACGCCTTGAACGACGCGGCCTCGGTGCTCATGCGCGGTACTCCCGTCCGGTCAGGTCCAAGAAGACGTCCTCCAAGGTCGCCCCGCGCACCTGGATCCCCTCCAACGCCTCATGCCGGGCCAACCACGCCAACAGCGCCGCCGGCTGCGAGCTCGTCACCACCAGCCCCTCCGGCGCCTCGTCCACCCGCTCCACCCCGGGCACGTCCGCCACCTCGGCCACGTCGTCGACGCGGTGCGCCAGCACCACCCGGGTCGGCGCGTCCAGCCCACGCACCAAGGCGGACGGCGTGTCCAGGCGCAGGATCCGGCCACTGTCCATGATCCCGACCCGGTCGCAGAGCGTCTCCGCCTCGTCCATGTAGTGCGTGGTCAGCACCACCGTGCGGCCCGAGTCGTTCAACGACGACAGCAGGTCCCACAGGTTGCGCCGCGCCTGCGGGTCCAGCGCCGCGGTCGGCTCGTCGAGGAAGACCAGCTCCGGGTCGTGCACCAACGCACAGGCGATCGAGAGCCGCTGCGCCTGACCGCCCGAGAGCTGCTCGGCCCGGGTGTCGGCCTTGTCCGCCAGCCCGACCCGCTCCAGCCACTCGTCCGCGGCCCGCCCCGGCACCCCGTACAGCGAGGCGAAGGTGTGCAGCTGCTCGCGGGCGGTCAGCCGCTCGAAGAAGGCCGAGGCCTGCAGCTGCACGCCGATCCGCGGCAGCAGCGAGGCGTTGCGGGGCCACGGCGACTCCCCCAGCAGCCGCACCTCACCCGACGTCGGCCGGCGCAGGCCCTCGATGATCTCGAGCGTCGTCGTCTTGCCGGCACCGTTCGGGCCGAGGATGCCGAAGAACTCCCCCTCGGCCACCGTGAAGCTGACGTCGTCGACGGCACGCAGGTCGCCGTAGTGCATGGACAGGCCACTGACCTCGATCGCTGGCATGCCGCCACGCTATCCAGGAAAGGCAACCAGGCCGGCCCGGCGGTCTCGACAGGCTCGATTCGCGGGCCTCACGACACCAGCAGCCCACGCACCACCCGCAGGCCCACCGAGACCCGCGCCAGATCCGCCTCCTCGTCCGAGGTGATGTCGTCCAGCGCCGCGACCGCACGCTTGATCGCCACCGCGTTGTCCCCCACCCAGGCCTCGATCCGCTCCTTGATCCCCGAGCCCGGCTCCGCGCCCTGGAGCACCTGCGCGGTCAGCCTCCGGTGGACGTCGTCGAGGTCGTCGCGCAGCGCGGCGCGCGCCATCGTCTGCCAACGGTCGCTGCGCTTGAGCCCCAGCACGCGCGCGGCCAGCACCGAGAGCCCCAGCCGCTCACCGAGCTCGACGTGCACCTTCGCCACCGCGGACGGCGACAGCCCCTCGCGCTCCGCGGTCTCCGCAACGCCGAGCAGGGCGTGCGCGGAGGCGAGCACGCTGACCCGGGTGGCCAGATCCTCGGGAACCCCCTGTCCGGTCAGCAGATCGCGGCGCCGGGCGGCGTCGGCGGCCTCACGTCCGGTCAGGATCTCCGGCAGCTCGGCCAGCACGCCGCGGCACACCTCGCCGAAGCGCTGCACCGTGCTCTCGATCTCCAGCGGATGGCGCAGGTTCGTCACCAACCACCGGGTCGAGCGCTCGATCAGGTTGCGCAGCTCCAGGCGCATCTGGGTCTGCGCGGCCGCCGGGATCTTGTTGTCCCACGAGGAGAACTCCGCCGACAGGTCGCCGAAGGCGAAGATCTCGCGGGCCATGAAGTTGGTCCGGGTGAGCTCCTCGGCGCTGGCCCCGGTCTCGGCGGAGAGCCTGGTCCAGAAGGTGATCCCGGCTCCGTTGACCAGATCGTTCACCGCTTGGGTCACGATGATCTCGCGGTGCAGCGGATGGTCGGTGGCCTGCGCCGCGAACCCGTCACGGATCTGGGCCGGGAAGTACGCCAGCAGGTGCCGGCGCAGCCACGGGTCGTCGGGCAGCTGCGACTCGAGCAGCTCCTCGGCGAGCACGATCTTGGTCCAGCTCATCAGCACCGCAAGCTCCGGCGCGTGCAGACCCTCGCCGCGCTCCATCCGGCGGCGCACCCGGCGCGAGTCCGGCAGCGCCTCCAGGTCGCGGTTCAGCACCCCCAGCTGCTCGAGATGCTTCATCTGCTCCTCGTGCACCGGCACCAGCACCGAGGCCCCGGCGACCGCGTTGGCCAATGCCAGGTTCTGCTCGTAGTTGTCGCGCAGCACGAGCTGGGCGACCTCGTCGGTCATCGCGGCCAGCAGCTCGTTGCGCTGCTTGCCGGTCAGGTCGCCGGCGGCGACCACCCGGTCCAGCAGGATCTTCAGGTTCACCTCGTGGTCGGAGGTGTCGACACCGGCCGAGTTGTCGATGAAGTCGGTGTTGATCCGGCCACCCGCCGCCGCGTACTCGATCCGGCCGCGCTGGGTGAAGCCGAGGTTGCCGCCCTCGCCGACGCAGCGCACCCGCAGGTCCGCGCCGTCGATCCGGATTCCGTCGTTGGCCTTGTCGCCGACCTCGGCGTTGCTCTCCGCGCTGCCCTTCACGTAGGTGCCGATGCCGCCGTTCCAGAGCAGGTCGACCGGTGCGGTGAGGATCGCCCGGATCAGCTCGGCCGGCGTCAGCGAGGTGGTCGCGGCGTCGATGTCGAGCCGCTCGCAGATCTCCGGCGTCAGCGGGATCGACTTGGCACTGCGCGGGAAGACCCCGCCGCCGGCCGAGATCAGCGAGCGGTCGTAGTCCTTCCACGAGGAGCGCGGCAGCTCGAAGAGCCGCTTGCGCTCGGCATGGGAGACCGCGGCGTCCGGCTGCGGGTCGAGGAAGATGTCGCGGTGGTCGAAGGCCGCCACCAGGCGGGTGGTCGGCGAGCAGAGCATGCCGTTGCCGAAGACGTCGCCGGACATGTCGCCGATGCCGACGCAGGTGAACTCCTCGCGCTGGCAGTCCACCCCCATCTCCCGGAAGTGCCGCTGCACCGAGACCCAGGCACCGCGCGCAGTGATTCCCATCCCCTTGTGGTCGTAGCCGACCGAGCCACCGGAGGCGAACGCGTCGCCCAGCCAGAAGCCGTACTCGCCGGCGATCCGGTTCGCGATGTCGGAGAAGGTCGCCGTGCCCTTGTCGGCGGCCACCACCAGGTAGGAGTCGTCGCCGTCATGGCGGACCACCCGCGGCGGCGGCACGGTCGCACCGTCCACCAGGTTGTCGGTGACGTCGAGCAGCCCGGAGATGAAGGTGGTGTAGGCAGCCACCCCTTCGGCCAGCCAGGCGTCGCGATCGCCCGGGTCCGGCAACAGCTTGGCGAAGAAGCCGCCCTTGGCGCCGACCGGCACGATCACGGTGTTCTTCACCATCTGCGCCTTGACCAGGCCCAGCACCTCGGTGCGGAAGTCGTCGCGCCGGTCCGACCAGCGCAGGCCGCCGCGCGCCACCGAGCCGAACCGCAGGTGCACGCCCTCGACCCGCGGCGAGTAGACGAAGATCTCGTAGCGCGGGCGGGGCTCCGGCAGATCGGGGATCGCACCCGGGTCCAGCTTCAACGCGATGTAGCTCTTCGCCGCATCCGGGTCGGCACCCTCGCGGGCCGCGTCCGGACCGCCGTCGGCGACCCTCTGGAAGTAGTTGGTGCGCAGGGTCGCCGAGATCACCGTGCGGTACGAGCGCAGGATCCGGTCATGGTCGAGCGAGGCGACGTCGTCGAGCGCCCGGGACAGCGACGCCTCGATCCGCTCGACGTCGGCGATCCGGCCCTCGTCGTCGGCCGGCGCACCCGGCGCGAGCCGGGCCTCGAAGAGCGCCACCAGCCCCCGGGTGATGTCGAGGTTCGCGGCCAGCGCCTCCTCGATGTAGTCCTGGGCGAACGGACTTCCCCCTTGGCGCAGGTACTTGGCGTAGGCCCGCAGCAGCGCCGCCTGGCGCCAGGTCAGGCCCGCCGCCAGCACCAGCCGGTTGAACCCGTCCACCTCGTTCTGTCCGTTCCAGATCGCGCGGACGGCGTCCTGGAAGGGCTGGTGCGCGGTGGCCGGGAGCCGCTGGGAGTAGCGCAGGCCGAAGTCGTAGATCAGGGTGCGCCGGGCCAGGCCCTCCAGCTCGAAGGGCCGCTCGTCGACCACCTCGACGCCCATCGAGGAGAGCATCGGCAGCACGTGGCTCAGCGACAGCGGCGAGCCCACCCGGTAGACCTTGAGCCGGGCCTCTCCCCCGGCCGCGTCCAGGTCCTCGGTGAGGGCGAGGTCCAGCCCCTCCTCGCCACCGATCGCCTCCAGCCGGCCCAGGTCGACCGCACCGGTGCGGGCCGCGTAGTCCTCCTTGTACGCCTCGGGGAACGAGCCGCCGTACTCGCGGGCCAGGGCCGCGCCCCGCTGCTCGCCGAACTCGGCGCGCACCGCGGCTGCGAAGTCGTCCTGCCAGGACCGGGTGGCCTCGACCAGGCGCCGCTCCAGTTCGCCGACATCGACGCCGTCGATCCGGCGGCCCTGCGGCGGGCGGACCACGAAGTGCAGCCGGGCCATGTTCGACTCGGTGACCCGCGCGGTGAACTCCACCTCACCGCCGAAGCGCTGGCCGAGGATGGTGGCGATCCGCTGCCGGACCGTGGTGTTGTAGCGATCGCGCGGCAGGTAGACCAGGCAGGACAGGTAGCGGCCGTAGGTGTCGCCGCGCACGAAGAGCCGCAGCTGACGGCGCTCCTGGGTGAACATCACCGCCTCGGCGATGTCGGCCAGCTCCTCCACCGGGGTGTGGAACAGCTCGTCGCGCGGGTAGTTCTCCAAGGTGTCCATCAGCGCCTTGCCCGCGTGGCTGGTCGGATCGAACCCGATCCGGGCCATCACCTCGGCGGCCTTCTCGCGCAGCAAGGGGATCCGGGTCAGCGACTCGGTGTAGGCCGCGGACGAGAAGAGCCCCAGGAAGCGGCGCTCTCCGACCACCTCGCCGGCCTCGTCGAACACCTTGACGCCGACGTAGTCCAGGTAGGTGGCGCGGTGCACGGTGGCGCGGGAGTTGGCCTTCGCCAGCACCAGCAACGTCTTCTCCCGCGCCTTGGAGCGGACGATCTCCGGCAGCCGGCTGAACGCCTCGGAGAGGTCCGGGTCCGAGCGCAGCACGCCGAGGCCGCTGCCGGGCACCGCCCGCAGCACAAGGTCGTTGGCGTCCGCATCGGCCGCGGCGACCCCCTCGGTCGCCGCCTCCAGCCGGTAGTCGCGGCAGCCGAGGAAGGTGAAGTGATCGTCGGCCAGCCAGGTGAGGAACTCCGCGCCCTGCTTGATCTCGGACGCCGGCAGCGGCGGCGGGCTCTGTTCGAGCTGCTCGACGATCTCCAGGATCCGGGCGTGCATCCGCTGCCAGTCCTCGACCGCCTCGCGCACGTCGCGCAGGACCTCGCGCAGCCCCTCCTCGATCGCGGCGACGTCCTCGGCGTCGGTGTCCGCATCGATCTCGATGTGCATCCACGACTCGCGGGTCGCCTCCGCCTCGCGGGTGTCGGCGATCCGCTCGTCGGCGACGGCGACGGTGCGCAGCGCACCGGTGATGTCGCGGGTCACCTCGAACTGCGGGTGGATCACCAGCAGCGGGTGGTGGCCCTGGCGGGCCAGCTCCATGGTCGCGGAGTCGACCAGGAAGGGCATGTCGTCGGTGATCACCTCGACCACGGTGTGGCCGCCCGCCGACCAGCCGTGCTCGGCGACGGTCGGAGTGAAGACCCGGACCGAGGTGGTGCCCTGCGGCCGCTCCTGGGCGAGGCGGTAGTGCGCGGCGAAGGCGCCATAGGCGTCGACCGGCTCCCGGGTGCAGACGTCCTCGGGAGGCACGTGGCGGTAGTAGGCCCGCAGCAGCCCGCCGATCTGTTCGATCGGCGGCCCGCCGCTGCCTCGCCCGTGCGCGGCCACCTCGGTGGCCTTGGCGATCAGCTCGGACTTGGTGTCGTCCAGTGTGTTCGGCACGTTCTCGACACTAGGCCGCGCCCGGCGCGGGATTCAACCATCGACCGGCGACAACAAGGCAACGATTGCGTCACCGATCGCACCGCGCCACCAGGCGTAGTCATGGCCACCGTTGTAGCGTGGCGCGAGCACCTCGTGGCCCGCCTCCCGCAACCGGACGGCGACCCGCTCGTGGTCGGGTGCCAGCACCCACTCCTGGACACCGTGCGCCAGGTGGATCCGGGCCGACCCGTCGAGCGGGAGCCCGGCCAGGTCGTCCTGCCACAGCGACGCCGACTGGCTGGCCACGTTGCCGATCCGGTCGCCGAAGCGGAGGCCTACCCGCAGTGCGGTCAGCCCGCCCAGGCTCTGTCCGACGATCACCGTGTCGGCGGCAGCGGCGCTCACCGGCTGCCGCGCACGGGCCGCGTCGAGCAACGGCCCGGCAAGCCACGCGTCATGCCCGGCGACG
>NZ_BAAALG010000001.1:275488-292272 GCF_039528155.1 Nocardioides dubius
CCAGCTCCTGCCAGCGCTGGTCACGGCCACCGGAGTCGACCAGCACCGCATGCACCGGCGGGAGCAGGCCGTCGGCGATCAGGTTGTCCAGGATGGTGGGCAGGCTGTGGCTGCTGGTCCACACCTCGCCGTCGAGGGCGACCACCAAGGGCGTGGGACCGCTCGCCGGCCGGTCCGAGACCCGGGCCGAGACCCGGGCCAGGCCCGGGGCCGGGGCGTACCACCACACCCGGCGCCCGTCGACCTCGTCGCGGCGCACCGTGCCGGCAGCGACGTCGTCACGCCGGGTGTGCCAACGCTGTGCGGGAGCGCTCGGCAGGGAGACCACGGACTGCGCGACACCGGCCCGGTTGCGGGTGCGGTCCGGGTTGCCCGGATCGGGCTCGCCGTGGTCCAGCAGCTCGCGGATCCGGATCTGGTCCGTGGTCGCCGGCAACGGCGAGTCCTGGCCCGGGCGCTCGGCCAGGAAGCAGTAGGAGGCCCGCCAGTCCGGATCCATCAGGTAGCTGGCATGCCACAACGGCGTGCCGGGCACCTGCTCCAGCAGGCTCTCGGCCAACCGCGTCTCGTCGGTGATCCGGTTGACGAAGAGCAGCACCCGCACCGCGTCCGGGTCCCACCAGCAGAAGGTGACCCGGACCCGCCCGTCGTCCTGGGGTGCGAGCAGCGGCAGCCGGCCCTGCGCCTGCTCCCAGTAGGCACGGGCACCGTCGACGTCGCCGGTCAGGGCCGCGAGATCAGGGTGCGTGACGCGGGCGACCGGGTCGGGCCGCGGCACCTTGGGCGGCGTGCGCCGGATCATCGGCCCCGCCCGGCCAGCGGGATCACCATCGGGGTGCCGGTCTCCGGGTCGGCGATGATCCGGCACGGCAGGTCGTAGACCTCCTCGACCAGCTCCGCGGTGACCACCTGCGCCGGAGCGCCCTGCGCCATGATCCGACCGCTCTTCATCACCACCAGGTGATCGGCGTAGCGGAAGGCCAGGTGCAGCTCGTGCAGCACCATCACCACGGTGCGCCCCTGCTGCTGCAGTCGGCGGCCGAGGTCGAGCACCTCGATCTGGTGCGCGATGTCGAGGAAGCTGGTCGGCTCGTCGAGCAACAGCACGTCGGTCTCCTGGGCCAACGCCATCGCCAGCCAGACCCGCTGCCGCTGGCCACCGGAGAGCTCGTTGACGTCGGCGTCGGCGAGTGCGACCACGTCGGTGGCCCGCATCGCCGCCTCCACCGCCGCCTCGTCGTCACGCGACCACGGCTTGAGCAGCCGCTGGTGCGGGTAGCGGCCACGGGCGACCAGGTCGCGCACCAGCATCCCGTCGGGCGCCGACGGGCTCTGCGGCAGCACCGCCATCTGCCGGGCCACCTCCCGCGAGCTCTGGTCGGCGACCGGAGTCCCGTGCAGTCGCACCTCTCCGAACGTCGGCGTCAGCATCCGCGCCATGGTGCGCAGCAGCGTCGACTTGCCGCAGGCATTGGGACCGACGATCACGGTCAGCAGTTCTGGCGCGATCTCGACGTCGAGCCCCTCGATGACCGCACGGCCCGGGTAGCCCACCCACAGCTCGTGCGCCGAGAGCGCAGCAGTCGCACTCATCACTTCCTCCTCCACTGCGAGACCAGCAGGACGACCAGGTAGGCGCCGCCCACGGCGCCGGTGACGACGCCCACGGCGAGCTCGTCGGGGGCGATCACGGTGACCGCGATCCGGTCGCTGAGCAGCACCAGGAAGGCGCCGGTCAGCGCCGAGGCGACCAGCCCCGGGACGGCCCTCCCGGTGAGCCGGCGCGAGATCTGCGGGGCGGCCAGGGCCACGAAGGCGATCGGGCCGGCGGTGGCGGTGGCGGTCGCCATCAGCGCGACGCCGATCAGCACCGCGAGCAGCCGCACCCGTTGCACGTCGACGCCGTTGCCGCGCGCCACGTCGTCGCCGATCGCCAGCATCTGCAGGGGCCTGGCGATCGCGAGCGTGGCGATCGCCAGCACGACCAGCGCCCCACACATCAGCTCCACGCGCGGCCAGAGCATCGCGTTCAAGGAGCCGGCCAGCCACTGCGCCGCGGTCTGGGCGGCGGTCAGCGAGGCCCGGACCAGCAGCAGCGAGTTCAGCGCGGCCAGCGCCGCGCCGATCCCGATCCCGACCAGCACCAGGCGGTAGGGCGCCACCGTGCGGTGGTGGCTGGCCAGGGCGTAGACCAGCGCTGCGGTGCCCAGCCCGCCGAGGATCGCGCCGCCGGCGATCACCGCCGGCCCGCCGTCGAGCACCACGATGCTGATCAGCGCCCCGCTGGCGGCACCGGTGGTGAAGCCGATGATGTCCGGGCTGCCGAGCGGGTTGCCCGAGACCACCTGGAAGATCGAGCCGGACATGCCCAGCGCGGCGCCGACCACCAGCGCGGCCACCACCCGGGGCGCGCGGACCTCGGTGACGAAGTAGGCGGCGAGCGGATCGTCGGCGGTGCCGGAGAAGGCGGCCAGCACCTGGCCGATGCCGATCTCGTAGTCGCCGCTGAGCAGGGCCCAGCCCGCGACCAGGACGATGCCGAGGATCAGCAGCGTGCCGACCAGCAGGCCGCGGCGCGGCAGCCGGACCAGCCGGTCTGCGACGTCGAGCACCCAGAAGCGGCGGTCGGTGGAGAGATCGCTCATAGCGCGGGGATCCTTCGGCGTCGGACCAAGGCCAAGAAGACCGGGGCACCTGCCAGTGCGGCGACCACGCCGGTCTGCACCTCCTGGCCGGGCACGATCACCCGGGCCAGCACGTCGGCCGCGAGCATCCAGATCGGGCCGAGCACCGCGCACAGCACGATCAGCCGCCGCTGGTCGTGGCCGACCAGGGCCCGGGCCGCGAACGGCACCGCCAGGCCCACGAAGAGGATCGGCCCGACGGCTGCGGTGGCGGCACCGCAGAGCACGGTGATCGCCGCCATCCCCAGGGTCCGGGTGCGCCGCACGTCCACGCCGAGGCCCCGGCCGGTCTCCTCACCGAGGGCCAGCGCATCGAGGCCCGGCGCGGCGATCCGGGCCAGCACCATGCCGACGACGACGAACGCAGCCACGCAGCCCAGCACCTGCCAGCCACGCCCCTCCAGGGAGCCCGCGACCCAGAACCGGAACTCGTTGAACGCCTCGCGGTCGGCCAGCACCACGCCCTGGGTGAAGGAGGTCAGCACCGCGCTGACGGCGACTCCCGCCAGCACCACCCGGGTCGGCACGCCGGCACCGCCCATCGCGCCGATCAGGTGCACCACCACCGCAGCGATCGCCGCACCCAGCAACGCGAACCAGACGTAGCCCCAGATCGAGACCACGCCGAGCAGCGCGACGCCCAGCACCACGGCGAAGCCCGCACCGGCGTTGACGCCGAGGATGCCGGGGTCGGCCAGCGGATTGCGGGTCAGGGTCTGCATGAGCAGGCCGCCGAGGGCCAGCCCGGCACCGACGACGACGGCCAGCAGGGTGCGCGGCAGCCGCTCGTTGCGCAGGATGTCGGCCTCCAGGCTGTCGTCGGGCGCCAGCAGCAGCGACCAGACCCGGCCGAGCGGCAGGTGGTTGGAGCCGACGCTGAGGCTGACCAGCACCGCGACCACCAGCAGCGCCAGGGCGACGAGGACGACCAGCCAGCTGCGCGAGCGCTCAGCCACGCAACGCAACCCGGCGTCCGCGCAGCAACAGCCAGGCGGCGGCGAGCAGGCAGAGCACGAGCGCCCCGGCACCGAGGTACGGGACGTGGTCGGAGTCAGCGACAGGAGCTGCTGCGGGCGCGTCGGCGGCATCGGGGTCGGCAGCGTCCTGGGCCGCCGCGTCGCCGGAGCCGGTGGCAGCGTCGGACTCGGCAGCCTGCGTGGGTGCCGACATCCGCGGGGCGACGAGCACCTGGTCCTGGCCCGCGCTCTGCGGAGCGCCGTCGGTGCTGCCGGTCACCGGCACCGTTCCGGTGCTCGTCGCGGTGTCGGTGGAGCCGTTCGAGGAGCCGCTGTTCGACCCGTCTGAGGACGTGTCCTTGCCGGTGCTGCCGGAGCCCGCGACGACGGTGAAGTCGGGGCTGCGCCGGGTGTAGCCCTTGATCCCCTGGTAGCCGCCCGAGGAGTCGCGCACCTCGGCACTGGCCAGGAAGCGCAGCCAGTGCTTGCCGGGCTTCAGGTCGCCGGGCAGCTGGAAGGAGCCGGAGACGGTGCCGTTGGCGGAGATCCGCTGCAGATGCTGGACGCAGGCGCCGTGCACGGCGGCCGCGCTGCAGCTGGTGCCGTCGTCGATCTTGATGTAGACGGTCTCCCCTGCCGGGAAGCCGGAGACCTGGAAGGTCAGGGTGTCGCCGGCCCGCAGCGTGCGCGGTGCCACCGACGAGGCCGTGCCGGGCGTGTTCGCCCCGGCGCCGTCGTCCGGGATGGCGTGGGCGCCGGCCGGCAGCGCCAGGCCGAGGGTGAGCAGGAGCAGGGCGCCCCAGCGTGCGAGCGTGGTCATCTCAGGCTCCCTTCACGCCGCGGCGGGTCCACAGCACGGCACCGAGCAGGGCCACCAGCCCGGCGATCACCAGCCAGAGGTCGGACTCGCCGATCGGGTCGTCGTCGGTCGGGGCTGCGGCCTGGGCCGGTCCGGCGACCGGCCTTGCGTCGGTGCTCACGGCGTCCGCGACCACCGAGGTGCGCGGCGGGACCGCGCTCCAGGTCCAGGCCAGCGGGGTGCCGGCGGCGTCCAGCACGACGATCCGGTGCGAGGCGCCGGCCAGCGCACTGATGTCGATCCGGAAGCGACCGCGGGCATCGAGCTCGACCCAGCCGATCGCCGTCGGCGGGTTGTAGACCGCGACGAAGAGCTGGTCGCCGGCCTTCCCGCCAGGCACCTTCACCTGCAACGTGGCGCCGTCTCGCGAGGAGGCGATCGGGTCGGGGTGCGCGGCCAGCACCTGCTCCTCGGTGGGCAGGCCGGGAGCCGGCGGCACCGGCTGCGCGGGTGCGTCGACCACGGTGGGCACGGCCGCGACGACGGGCGAGGTCGGCGTGGACGGCGTCGCGGCGTCCTTGCCCGCGCCGGAGTCGTCGTCGCCGCCGTCGCCGGTGGCGTCNNNCGCCGCCGTCGCCGGTGGCGTCGGTGGCGGGCTTCGGCCCGGCCACCCTCGCCCAGCCGACCAGCTCGCCGACCCGGCCGCGGTCACCGCGCTGGACGACCAGGCGCGGGCGGCCCTCGGGCAGGGTGACCCCCTTCAGGCTGAGGGTGAGCGTGCCGGAGGCCGGCACCTGGAGCCACGACGCCCACGGGTAGCGCGGCGATCCGTCGGCCGCGTAGACGCTCACGAACGCCCAGGTGGGCCGATCGGCGGCCGGCAGCCGGACGCTCAGCCGGCGCGTGCTCTGGTCGACGGCCAGCCCGCCGCGGGTCGCCGCGGTGAGCTGCTCGGTGGCCTCGACCGGGTCCGGGGTGGCGGTCGGCCGGTAGGCGCCGACGGTGAAGTCGGCGCTCTTCAGGGTGCGGCTGGTGTCGCCGGCCTTGAGCGAGCCGCTCAGCAGCCGCAGCGTGTGCGTGCCGGTGGCCAGCGCGGGCTTCGAGGTGCGGGTGGTGCCGTCGGGCAGCGGCATCGCCACGTCGAAGGTGCCGTCGTCCTCAGCCTCGATGATCGCCCAGATGGTCTGGTTGGTGTGCAGGTCGGCGTTCAGCCGCTGGTAGGCGCCCTCGTCGATCTTGACGCCGATGGTGCTGCCACCGTTGCTCCGGTGGCACCAGCCTGCGCCCTGCACCTGCAGGGCGTCGCCGGCCTCGACCTGGTCGTCGACGATGGTCACCGACGGCGCTGCGCCCTGGGCGTCGCAGACCGCACCGGGCTCCTCGTTGGAGTCGTCGGTCCACGGCGTGCCGCCGACCACCAGCGGCGCGCTGGCGATCGAGCGCTGCCGGTCGGCCGCGTCGAAGCGCCCGCTCTGGAACTGCACCGAGAGGTAGCCACCGGCGCTCAGCCCGGACGGCAGGTCGATGGTGATGTCGAAGTCGCCCCCGGCACTCATCGGACGCACGTTGGCGTGCGCGCCACCGCCCGGCGCGAGCAGCACCCAGATCGTGGTGTCGCCGGTGGAGCTGGGGTGCGCCACGATCCCGGCGCCGCTGCGGGCGTACTGGGCGGCGGGCGCCTTGTTGAGCTTGATCGCCACCGTCGAGGGGGCACCGGCGGTGGTGGTCCAGCCGGTGCCGCGCAGGCGCAGGCTGGCACCGGTGTCGGTGGAGACCGCCTTCTCCACCCAGGCGACGGCGTCGTCGACGCGGACCGTCTCGTGGGCCCACTCCGGCGCACTGAGCGCGGCCTGGGCGCTCGGTGCGGTGGCCACGCCGAGGGCGGCGCTGCCGGCGATCAGGGCGAGGGCGAGCAGGCGGCGCATCAGCCGAGCGCCTTGACGATGTCGGCGACCAGGCGCTGCATCAGCACCGGGCCTCCGGTGCTGGTCCACAGCGACCCGTCGACCAGGACCACCTGGCCCTTGCGGTAGGCGGTGAGCTTGTCGAAGCCGGGCACCCCGACGGCGTCCTGGTAGGCCTTCTCGGCCCCAGCCGCGTCTGCCGTGCCGCCGGCGTTCTGGTTGCCCACCGAGGAGCCGCCGAGGGTGCCGAAGAACATCCAGTCGGCGTCGATCTCGGCCAGGCGCTCCAGCGGCACCGGCTCGCTGTGGCCGCGCCCGCGCCGGTCCTGATTCTCGGGACGGCGGAGCCCGAGGTCGCTGAGCGCCTGCCCGGCGGGCAGCTCGCTGAGGATCATCGCCGCGGAGCCGCCCTGCCAGCGGACCACGGAGAAGGTCTGGTCGTCGTAGTCGCCGAGAGTGGCGGCCGCGTCACTGACCTGCTGGTCGTAGGCGGCGATCACCTCGGCGCCCTTCTGCTCCAGGTTCATCGCCTCCGCGACCCGGGTGAAGGTCTCACGCCAGTCGCCGCCGGCGAGGCCGACGTTGACCGTCGGGGCGATCGCGGCCAGCAGCTTCAGCTGCTCGGCGTTGTTGTTGATCGAGGTGCCGTCGACCAGGATCAGGTCCGGGTCGGCCTTGCCGATCAGCTCGAAGTTCGGCGCTGCGATGCCGCCCAGCAGGGGGATCTCTCCGGCCAGGTCGGCGATGTAGTTCGGCAGCGTGCTCTGGCCACGCCCGGTGACCGCGCCGATCGGGGTGACGCCGAGGGCGAGCACGCCGTCCAGGGTCGGCTCGCTGAGCACCACCACCCGCTCGGGGTGCGCGGGCACCTCGACCTTCTTGCCCTCCACGTCGGTGACCGTGCGGCTCTCCCCCTCGACCGAGGCGGTGGCGTTGCCGTTCCCGCAGCCGGCCAGCACCACCAGGAGACCGGCGACGGCGGCACCGAGGGCCGCGCGCAACTTCGGGTTCATCAGACCTCATCATCAACAGCAGAACAGCAGGACTTAGGTGATCCTAACATTCAGCCGATGTTCGGTAGCGAAGCCTTTCCATACTTTGGCGCGCGTGGCGATCGCCGTCCCGTGGATCGAGTCCGCCGAGGTCAGAGCGAGGTCAGAACGGGGTCAGAGCCAGATCAGGGCGAGGTGAGGTCGCGGTCCGCGTGCTCGCCCGCGGCAACGGCTGCGGCGGCCGGGTCACCGGCCTCGATCGCATCCAGGATCGCGCCGTGGTCGTGCTGGCGTGCGGCGTCGTCGGCGATGCCGACCAGGCGGCCGCTCACGATCGCGGCCCGCACCGGGACCATCAGCCCCACATAGAGGTCGTCGAGCAGGGAGTTGCCGGCCAGCGACACCAGCAGGGCATGGAACTGGCCCGGCATGTGCCCGCGCTCGACGTCGGCTGCGGCCAGGTCGCGCTCGTGGGCCTCGCGCAGCTTGGAGACGTCGGCGCCCTGGGCGGCGGCGGCCCGCGCGGCCTCCACCTCGATCGCGCGCCGCACCTGGAGCAGGTCGGCCAGCTCGTGGTCGGCCGCGAAGTCGGCCAGCACCCGGCTGACCGGCGTCCGCGAGCGGACGAAGGTGCCGCGGCCCGGCGCCGGCTCGAGCATGCCGAGGTTCGCCAGCGAGCGGACCGCCTCGCGGATCGTGCTGCGGCCGACGTTGAACTCGGCGGCGAGATCCGCCTCGTTGGGGATCTTGCTGTTCACCGGCCAGACGCCGCTGCTGATGTTGAACCTCAGCCGGCGCACGGTCTCCCGTGCCCGGTCAGTGCCCATTGCCCGCACGTCCACTCCTCACTCGGCCTCGGGCGAGCCTACCGGCAGCGCGGCCACCAGGACGCCGTCTCGCCAGTCCGGCTCCAGCAGCCGGTGACCGGCCAGCCGCGTCGCCGGCTCCTGCTCGTCGAGCACGGCGATCCCGGCCGGCTCGGTGCCGACGCCGGCCTTGAAGAGCGCCTCCTTGCGACACCACAGCCGCAACAGGTCGCGCTCGCCGTCATGGCGCTCGAGCCAACGCACCTCGTCCGCCGGCAGCAGCCGACGCGGCGCACCCGCACCACGCCCGAACACCTCCAGATCGACGCCCACCCCCGGCGGCCCGGCCAGCGCCGCGACCCAGGAGCCGCTGTGCGCCAGGCTGATCCCCAGCTCGCTGCGTCCCGCGAAGCCGGGACGACCATGCAGTCGCCCGCGAGCGCCGGCGCAGGTCGCACACTCCTGGCGCCACTCCCCCAGCTCGGCCGCCTCGCAGCCCGCTACCGACGCCGCGCAGTCGCGCGCCACCAGGTGCGCAGCCACGTAGGCGGCCCGATCCTCGGCCCGCACGAACCGCGCCGCCCGCTGCTGCTCGCCGGCCGAGAGCCGCACGCGGGTGCCGGCGTCGCTCGGCTCGGCGATCGCCAGCCGCAGCAGCCACCCTGGCTGCGACCACTCGCCGAGGACCCGCACTCAGACACCGACCAGGATCACGGGGCTCGCCGCCAACGCCTCGGTCAGCACGCGGCCCACCTCGTCGATCGCCGGGGAGCGCACCAGGTCGCCGTGGGTGGCCGCCACCGGGTGCACCTGCAGGTCGCCGACCAGCGCCCGCCAGCCGTCGGCCTCCAGCCAGGTCTCCGGCCGCGGCGCCGTGGCCACGAAGAGCAGCGCGTCATGGGAGCCGACGCTCTGCTGCGAGCCGCGCACGACCTGCGCGGAGTCGACCACCGACGCCAGGCAGCCCGCCAGCACCTGCTCCGGCAAGGAGGCCAGCGCGCTTCCCGAGTCGGCGAGCACCCGGGCGGCGTCGCGGCGGGTGAGCTCGGCATCGGGTGCCACCGCATCCTCGGCGCCGGCCATCCGCAGGATGCCGCGCAGGGCCTCCTGCTCGTCAGGCTCGCCGAGGCTGCGCCACTGGTCGGCCGGGTAGGCGTCCAGCATCGCCACCACGCCCACCTGCTGCCCCTCGGCGCGGGCGAGGGCGGCGACCTCATGGGCCGCCATCCCGCCGACCGACCAGCCGAGCACATGGAAGGGGCCGGTGCCGACGACGCTGCGGATCGCGGCGAGCTGACGCCGCGCCAGGGTCTGCAGGTCACCGGCGGCCACCGGCTCGCCGTCGGCCAGGCCGGGGGTCTGGATCGCCCACAGCGGCTGGTCGGGCGGCAGGGTGCGCAGCAGACCGCTGTAGCACCAGCCGAGCCCACCGGCCGGGGGCAGCGCGAAGAGCGGCAGCTGGTCGCCGCCACGCAGGCAGAGCAGCTCGGCCAGGTCGCCACCGCTGCCGGCCTCGCCCGCGGCGATCCTCTCGGCCAGCCCGGACGGCGTCGCCGCGGCGAAGACGTCGGCCACCGACAGCGTCTGGCCCAGCCGCTCCTCGGTCAGCGCGATCACCGCCAGCGCCCGCAGCGAGTCGCCGCCATGGTCGAAGAAGTCCTGATCGGCACCGAGCGGACCACCGCCGAGCACCTCGCCCATCAACGTCGCCAGCCGTTCGGCGAGCAGGCTGGCCGGCGCCTCGCCACGGCTCTCGCTGCCCGGCAGCGGCAGCGCGGCGAGCGCCTTGCGATCGGTCTTGCCGCTGAGGGTGAGCGACAGCGCCGCCAGGACGCCGATCCGGCTCGGCACCATCGCCGAGGTCAGCCGCTCACGCACGGCATCGCGCACCCGCAGTGCAAGCGCCTCCTCGTCCCCGGGTGCCGGCGCCGCACCCGCCTCGGGCACCACCCAGGCCACCAACAGGCCCGGGTCGCCGAGCACCGCGGCCACCGCGTCGCTGACGCCGGACACCTCCAGCAGCGCCGCCTCGACCTCGGCCAGCTCGATCCGCTGTCCGCGCACCTTCACCTGGTGGTCGATCCGGCCGAGGTAGCGCAGCGTGCCGTCGGCGCGCCAGGTCGCCAGGTCGCCGGTGCGGTACATCCGGCCGCCGGCGAACGGGTCGGCGACGAAGGCGGCCGCGGTCAGCTCCGGCGCCGAGACGTAGCCGGTGGCCAGCTGGACGCCGGCCAGGTGCAGCTCGCCAGGCACCCCGACCGGAACCGGCATGCCGGCGGAGTCGAGCACGTAGCAGCGGGTGTTCCAGATCGGGCGGCCGATCGGCACCTCGGTGACGCCCGCCGGGCACTCCCAGCAGGTGACGTCGACGGCGGCCTCGGTCGGGCCGTACAGGTTGGTGACGCCGACCCCGAAGACCGCCGCGGCATCGGCGGCCAGGTCGCCGGGCAGCGCCTCGCCGCTGCAGACCAGCGCCTGCAGCCGCGCCTGGCCGGCGGTGGCGCGCGCCACCGGATCGGCCAGCAGCGCACGCAGCATCGAGGGCACGAAGTGCACCACGTCGATCCGCTCCTCGACGAGGGTGCGCGCCAGGGCTCGTGGGTCGCGGTGCTCCTCGGGGGCCGCGATCACCACGCTCGCGCCGACCTGCAACGGCCAGTAGAGCTCCCAGATCGAGACGTCGAAGGAGATCGGGGTCTTGTGCAGCACCCGGCTGCCCGCTCGCAGCGGGATCTGATGCTGCATCCAGGCCAACCGGTTGTCGATCGCGGCGTGCCCCACCTCGACGCCCTTGGGCCGGCCCGTCGAGCCGGAGGTGAAGAGCACGTAGGCCGGGTCGTCTGCGCCTAGGGACGGCGGCACCAGCGCGGGCGCCGCGGCGGTCTCGACCGTCTCCACGTCCAGCACCGCGACGCCGTCCGGGAGGGTGGGTGCGACCAGCGCGTCGCTGAGGACCCAGCGGGCGCCGGCGTCGGCGAGCATCCCGGCGACCCGGGCCGGCGGGAGGCCCGGCTCGACCGGCAGGTAGACGGCTCCCAGCAGCTGCACGCCATGCAGCGCCTCGTAGAGCGCGAAGCCGCGATGCAGCGCGACGCCGACCACGTCGCCGGCTCCGATCCCCTGCGCAGCAAGGGCGCAGGCCACGGCCGAGGCCCGCTCCCCGAGCTCGCGGTAGCTGCGCTGCTCGCCGCCGAAGCGCAGCGCGGGCGCTTCGGGGGTGAGCTGCGTCTGGGCGACGAAGGCCTCGCCGAGGCCACGGTGGGCGAGCCGGTGATCGGTGGCGTTGAACTCCTCGAGCACCTGGCGACGCTCGGCGTCGGTGACCAGCTCCAGCCGGGACACCTCGTCGCCGTCCGCGGCCCGGACGAACCGATCCAGCCAGAGCGGGAGCCGGGCCAGGTGCCCGGCCACCTCATCGGCGTCCCAGGCCTGCGGGTGCGCGTCGATCTCCAGCGAGACCCGGCCGCCGCGTGCGGCGTTGCCGCGCAGGCAGACGGTGAGGTCGTCGACGGGACCCGCCGTCAGGTTGCGGACCCGGCCCGGCGTCTCGCCGAGGCGGAGCGCGTCCGCGAAGGGAAGCACGTTGACCTGGGCGCCGTAGAGCCGCTCGCCGCTCTCGCGCACCATCCGGGTCAGCTCCTCGAAGCGGACCCGGGAGTGGGCGCGGGCGAAGGCGAGATCGCGGCTCACCTCGGCGACCACCGCGGCCACCGTGCCCTCGGCCCGGACCCGCACCGGCAGCACGTTGACAGCGCTGCAGACCGTCCGCGCTGCCGGCCCCGGGGCACGCCCGGGCCGCGCCCGGTTCATCAGGGGCACCCCGATCCGGGTGCCGCCGCGTCCGGTCATCCGGGCCAGGTAGGAGCCGACCGCGACCGTGGCCAGGTCCGGCCACGGCACCTTGAGCTCACGGGCCCGGAGCACCAGCGCCCGCAGCGTCTCCGGGTCGAGGTCCACCTGGGCGCGGCGGGCCCGTGGTGCCGGCTGGTGCGCCACCCCGGGCGGCGCGGTGGCCTCGTCGCCGGCGCCCAACGCCTGCGACCAGGCGTCGCGCTGCGCGCCGAGCAGCTCGTCGTCCTGGGCGGCCTCGTCGGCGACCAGCTCGGCCAGGCCGGGTGCCGTCACCGGCTTCGGCGCCAGCCCGGCTGCCGCTGCCGGATAGATCTCGGCGATCCGGCGCAGCAGGTGCTGGGCTCCGGTGCCGTCGAGCACCAGATGGTGTGCGGCATGGAACCACCAGAGCCGGGCGGGAGCCAGCCGGAGCACGGCGGAGCGGACCAGCTCGCCGTCGGCGATCCGCAGCGGTTGCGCGAGCGCCTCCTCGATCCAGGCGCGCGCGGCGGCCTCGGGATCACTCGCGCCGCCGAGCTCCACCAGCACCGGCACCGACGGCAGCGCGGACCGGACCCGCTGCCGGGGCCCCTCGGGTCCGGTACCGAGCTCGATGCGCAGCTGCTCGAACTCGGCATAGGCGAGCAGGTGGGCGCGCTGCAGCGCGACGACGTCGATCGGCCCGTCCAGCTCGACCAGCTCCGCGGTGGTCAGGCTGGGGGTGTCGGGGCGCACCGACTGGGCGAACCAGATCCCCCGCTGGGCAGTGGTCAGCGGAAGCCAGCTCACCTCTCTGCCACCAACGAGGAGGCCTCGATCAGGTGGCCGACGGTGGCCTGCTGGACGAAGTCGGCGTAGTCGATCTCGACGCCCCGGTCAGCGAGCCGGTCGAGCAGCTCGAAGGCGCGCAGCGAGTCCAGACCGAGCTCGAAGAGGTCGCTGGAGGGGTCGCCGACGGCGCGGCTCACCAGCTCCGCGTCGCCGAGCAGCTCGGCGAGGTCCTGAGCCAGCGGATCGGCCGGGTCCAGCGCCGTCGCGTCGAGCGCCGCATCGAGGTCGCCGGAGCCGAGCGCAGCGGAGGCACCCGTAGCGGCACCGCCCCACGCCGCGAGCACCGCCTCGGCGCCCAGCACCACACCGCTGGTGCGGGCCACCGTGTGCAGCGCCCGCTGGTGGTCGGCCAGGCTGAAGTCGGCGACGGCGTCGGCGACCACGAACGGTGCGATGTCGCGCATGAACGCGTCGGTGGCGGTGGTGGCGACGCCGATGTGCGCATAGATTCCGGCGATCACCAGCTGGTCGCGGCCTGCCGCCGCCAGCCGCTCGGCGAAGTCGCTGCGCGCGAAGGCGCTGTAGCGGTGCTTGACCAGCACCTCGTCGCCGGGCGCAGGGGCCAGCGCGTCGAGGATCTTGGTCTGCTCCTCCAGGTCGCGGATCCCGGAGCCCCACATCTCGGTGAGCAGCCCGCGCTCTGCCGGCTCCTGGTCGCCGGGCTGCGCGGTGTAGAAGACCGGGACGCCGGCCGAGCGCGCTGCGGCGACCAGCGCTGCGGTGCGCTCGACGGCCTGCTCGAAGGCCGGGCAGGCGTCACCGTAGATCCGGGCGAAGTAGGCCTGCATGTCGTGCACCAGCAGGGCGGAGCGGTCCGCCTCCGGCAGCCAGCCGACCCGGGAGTCGGGCAGCTCGGCGGGCTCGAGGACGAAGGTGTAGTCGACGGTCTGGGGCAGCATCACGCCTCCGAGGCAGTGGTAGTGACGGACTCGCGCTCGGCGAGCAGGCGGCGCAGCTCGCGCCGGCTGTTCTTGCCGACCGCGGTGGTGGGGAACGAGGAGAGGTAGGCGACCCGGTCGGGCAGCTTGAACTCGGCGAGGCCACGCGCCCGCAGGTGCTCACGCAGGTCGCCGGGCTCCGCGCGACCGGTCTCCAGGACGACGAGCAGGCAGATCCGCTCCCCCAGGTAGGGGTCGGGCTCGCCGATGGCCAGGGCGTCGTGGACGTCGGGGTGGGCCACTGCGGCCTCCTCGAGCTCGTCGACGGCGATCTTCTCGCCGGCCCGGTTGATCTGGTCCTTGTCGCGCCCGGTGACGATCAGGTGCCCGCTCGGCAGCCGGCGGACCCGGTCGCCGGTGCGGTAGAAGCCGTCGGCGGTGAACGCCGCCTCCGCCTCCGGGGTCGGGCGCAGGTAGCCGCGGATCGTGTAGGGCCCGCGGGTCAGCAGCGCCCCCTCGACGCCGTCCGGCACCGGCCGGTCCTCGGCGTCGACGATCAGGATCTCGTCGGCGGAGCTGATCGGCAGGCCCTGGCTGGTGTGCCGCAGCTCGTCGGCGTCGTCGTAGCGGGTGTAGTTGACCAGGCCCTCGGCCATCCCGAAGACCTGCTGCAGACGGACGCCGAGCACCGGCTCGACCTCCTCGGCGACACTCGGTGCCAGCTTCGCCCCGCCGACCTGCACCACGCGCAGGCTGGCCAGGTCGGCCGGGCGCCGTCGTTGCGCCGCCACCCAGGCCTGGGCCAGCGGCGGGACCAGGGAGGCGAAGGTGACCCGCTCGCGCTCGATCAGGCCGAATGCCGTGCGTGGACTGGGATCCGGGGCCAGCACCACGCTCGCCCCGACCTCCAGCGCGCCCAGGATGCCCGGCGAGCTCAACGCGAAGTTGTGCACCGCCGGCAGCGCCACCAGGAGCACCTGATCGGCGTCGAGCTCACAGATCCGAGCCGACTCGCGTACCGAGTACAGGTAGTCGGCATGGGTGCGCGGGATGAGCTTCGGGACCCCGGTCGTGCCGCCGGAGAGCTGCAGCAGCGCCACCTGCTCGGCGGGCCGCGGGCCCTCGATCGCCTTGCCAGGAAGGGAGTCCAGGTCCGCCGCACCAGCGGCCAGCTCACCGAGCCGGAGCGTCGCCGCGTCCAGCAGGGCCGGCGGCGTCCAGCCCGGTCGGCTCGACTCCTCGCCCTGCAGCCGGTCCGCGATCCGGGCGTGCAGCGCGGCGAGCTCGGCGGCGTCCCGCAGGCCCTGCGCGCCGCCGGGCAGCCCGACGATGGCGGCGGCGTCGGCGAGCCGGGCGAACTGCGCCAGCTCCAGATCGCGGTGGCTGGGCAGCCCCATCACCGGGACCGCGCCGAGCGCGAACGCCCCGGCCAGCACAGCGATCAGCTCCACGGTGTTGGGCAGGTGCAGCACCACCCGATCGCCGGGGCCGACGCCGTGACCGCGCAGCCAGTCCGCCCCGCGGACCGCGGCAGCGCCGAGGTCGCGGTAGGTCCAGCGCTGCCAGGCCCCGGCGGCGTCCACGCCGACCACGGCCTGCCGCTCACCGAAGCGGCGCACCCGCTCGTCCAGGAAGGCGGCGAAGGTCTGCTCGCTCCAGTAGCCGGCCGCGCGGTAGCCCGCGCGCACCTCCTCCGGCCAGGTCACCGTGGCCGGCAGCGGCGCCCGGCTCATCGCAGCGCTCCGGCCGGGTTGCGCTCCAGCGCACGCAGCATCGTGCCCAGCTTGGCGCCGGTCTCGCGCACCTCCAGCTCGGGCACCGAGCCCGCCACGATCCCCGCGCCGGCGAAGAGCCGCAGCTCGTCGTGGCCGACGATCCCGGCCCGGATGGTGACCGCGAACTCGCCGTCGCCGTTGCCGTCGGTCCAACCGAGGCAACCCGCCAGGTAGCCGCGATCGACCGGCTCCAGCTCCGCGATCAGCGCCGCAGCCTCGGGCGCCGGCACGCCGCCGACGGCCGGGGTGGGATGCAGCAGCTGGGCGAGCTCGAGGGCGGACGGCAACGGACGGTCCTCATGCAGCACGCCGTTGATCGGCGTGGCCAGGTGCCACAGGGTGTCGGTGCGGTGCAGGATCGGCGTGCGCGGCCAGTCCAGCTCACGGCACAGCGGCAGCAGCGCCGCGGTGATCGCCTCGACGACATGGGCGTGCTCGGCCAGATCCTTGGCCGAGCTCAGCAGCCGCTCCGCACGCTGGCGGTCCTCGGCGGGGTCCTCGACGCGCGGCACCGAGCCGGCAAGCGGCACCGCGGAGACGGCGTGGCCGCTCCGGCGCACCAGCAGCTCCGGGCTGGCGCCGACGGCGACCGCGCCCTCGGTCAGGGTCTGGCTGAAGACGTACTCGCCGGGACGGTCCGCGAGCAGCGGCCCCAGCAGGTGCTCGGGACGCAGCCCGGGTGCGCGCACCTGGAGCTGACGGCCGAGCACCACCTTGGCGACGTCCCCGTCGGCGATCCGGCGCAGGGCGGCCTCGACCATCGCCGCGTATCCCGACGGCGCCGGCTCCGGCGTCACCTCGGTGGGCGCGAGCGGACCGGGGTGGGCGAGCTCGATCGCGTCATAGCCGACGACCTCGCTGAGCTCCGGCAGCACGGCGACCGCGCGGCCGCCGGGGGTGAAGCTCAGCGCACAGTGGGCGCGGACCCCGGAGAACCCGGCGGCGGCCACCACGGCGGACGCCCATCCGGCGTCGGTGCCGGACTCGGTCGGGTAGATCTCGCGGATGCCGTGCCCGATCACAGCCTGGCTACCACTGGTGAAGATGTTCACAGACTTGCTCCTCCATCCACAACGAGCTGTTGCATGGTGATGTGCCGTGCCTGCTGCGAGAGCAGGTACAGCACGGTGTCGGCGATGTCCTCGGGGTCGGCGATCCTCCCGAGTGGGATGCCGAGTCGGTGCTTCTCCGGCTCACCGGCCAGGGCTTGCGCCCGCGCTGCGTCCGGGTCCGTCCACAACGCCTGCAGCATGGGCGTCGCGGTGGTTCCCGGGGCGACCATGTTGCAGCGGACGCCGACCGCGGCGAGCTCGAGTCCAGCGACCCGG
>NZ_BAAALG010000001.1:292301-296255 GCF_039528155.1 Nocardioides dubius
CGGCATAGGTGGCCATCGAGGTACGCGGCACGACGGCCGCGTTGGAGGTGACGACCACGACCGAGCCACCGGGTGGCAGGGTCCGGGCCGACTCCTGGAGCAGGTGCAGAACGCCGCCCACGTTGACCTGCCAGCTGGCGCAGAAGTCAGCCGGATCGATCTCGGTGAGCGGTGCCGGGCGCAGGATCCCGGCAGCTGCCACCGCGTGCCGGACCGGTCCGAGCCGGTCCGCAGCGGCGGCGAAGGCAGTCCGGACGGCGTCCGGGTCGGCGACGTCGACGGTCAGCGCGAGCGTGCGCCCTCCCCCGCAGGCCGCCACGCTGGCCGCGAGCGCGGCGGCGTCACGATCGAGCAGCGCGACCGCGACCCCGCGCGAGACGAGTCCCGCGGCGACGGCCGCCCCGATGCCCGAGCCGGCGCCGGTGACGACGGCGACGGAGCCTGGAAGGAAGTCCTGCCTTTCAAACATACGACGATGCTAAGGCATCCCTAACCTAACTTGGAATCGTGTCCGCGGAAGCGCCGCCAGCCGCCGCCCGACACGCCCGAAGTGCCGCGATCGCCGCCAAGTCACGGACCAACTCCCCCGTTCTCGGCGATGATGTGCCCCATGCAGTTCACCCACTCCACGCGCCACCAGGCCGCGCCCGCAGATGTCCTCGCCATGCTCTTGGACCCGGCCTTCCGGGAGAGGTCCTCGCTGGCCCAGCAGGCGTCCGGGATCACGGTCACCGTCGACGGCAGCACGCTGCGCCTGGAGATGGAGCAGCCCAACAACGACATCCCCGCCTTCGCCCGTGCCTTCGCCGGCGAGACCACCCGGACCGTGATCACCGAGGTCTGGAGCGGCACCACGGCGAAGGTCACCATCGAGACGCCGGGCAAGCCGGCCCAGATCACCGCGACCCGCAGCCTCGTCACCGACGGCGACGGCACCCGCGACCTGTTCGAGGCGGAGGCCAAGGCCAAGGTGCCGCTGATCGGCGGCAAGATCGAGAAGCTGATCGCCGCCAAGGTGGTCGAGGGCCTGCAGGTCGAGGAGAAGGTCGCCGGCGCCTGGCTGGCGGGCGAGCGATGACCCGGGTCTCGGTCACCTTGGAGTACCCGGGCGCCACCGCGGAGCAGGTCGCCACGATGCTGCTCACCCCGGCCTTCCGGGAGGCGGTCTGCGCGGCACACAAGCACGCACTCGGCGCCACCGCCACCGTCGACGGCACCTCGGTCGTCGTCGACCAGCGCCAATCGGTGGGCCGGATCCCCGGCTTCGCCAAGAAGTTCGTCGGCGACGAGCTGCGGATCGTGCAGCAGGAGCAGTGGTCCGGCCTGATCGGCACCATCTCGGTCACCATCCCGGGCAAGCCCGGCAAGATCACCGGCACCGCCCAGCTGCAGAGCTCGACCGACGGCGTGCGCGAGGTGGTCGACCTCGACGTCGAGGTCGGCATCCCCCTGGTGGGCGGCAAGATCGCAGGGCTGCTCGCCGAGCAGCTGAGCGAGGCATTGGAGATCGAGCAGGCCGTCGGCCTGCGCTGGCTGGCAGGAGAGCGACCGTGAAGTTCCGCAAGGAGATCCGCTTCGACGCCGGGGTGGACGACGTCTACGCGATGCTCGTCTCGGCCGCCTTCCGCGAGCGGGTGGCCGAGGAGGCCGGCGCCACCAGCTGGGAGGTCCAGGTCACCGAGACCCCGGACGGCGTCCGCTCGCTGGTGGAGTCCACCGCGCCGACCACCGGGCTACCCGGCTTCGCCAAGAGCGTGATCGGCTCGCAGATGTCGATCCGCCAGGAGGAGGTCTACCGCGGGCAGCAGGGCACCCTGACGGTGACCCTGCCCGGCAAGCCCGGCAGCCTGAACGGCGAGATCACCCTGACCGAGGACGGCGCCGCGACGGTGCAGACGGTCACCGCCGAGGTGAAGGTCTCCATCCCGTTGGTCGGCGGCAGGATCGAGAAGCTGATCGGCCAGGTGATGGGCAACCTGCTCAAGCTGCAGGGCCGGGTCGGCGCTGCCTGGCTGGCGGGTCGCTAGCCGCTGGCCGCTGGCCAGGCAGCGTCGCCGGCTCACTCCATGTGCGGGTAGCGGTGATCGGTCGGCGGGACCAGGGTCTCCTTGATCGAGCGCGGCGAGGTCCAGCGCAACAGGTTGCTGGCCGCGCCCGCCTTGTCGTTGGTGCCCGACGCCCGGCCGCCGCCGAACGGCTGCTGACCGACCACGGCGCCGGTCGGCTTGTCGTTGACGTAGAAGTTGCCGGCCGCGAACCGCAGCTCCTCGCTGGCCCAGGTGATCGCCGCCCGATCGCGGGCGATCACCGCACCGGTCAGCGCATAGGGCGCCGCGCTCTCCGCCTGGCGCACCACCTTCTCGAACTGGGCGTCGTCGTAGACGTGCACCACCAGGATCGGCCCGAAGTACTCAGTGCTGAACATCGCGTCGCGCGGGTCGCTGCCGAGCACCACGGTGGGCCGCACGAACCAGCCCACCGAGTCGTCGCACTGGCCCCCGGCCACCACCTGCAGGCTGCGGGTGCGCCGGGCGCGGCGGATCGCCGCCTTGTGCGTGGCGAAGGCACGCTCGTCGATCACCGCGCCCATGAAGTTCGCCAGGTCGCGGACGTCGCCCATCGGCAGCGCGTCGACGTCGGCCAGCAGCTGCTCGCCCATCTGCTCCCAGACCGAGCGGGCGATGTAGGCCCGCGAGGCGGCCGAGCACTTCTGGCCCTGGTACTCGAAGGCCCCGCGCAGCAGGGCGACCCGGACCACGTCCGGGTCGGCGGAGGGGTGCGCGATCACGAAGTCCTTGCCGCCGGTCTCCCCCACGATCCGCGGGTAGCCGCGGTAGCCCGCGATGTTGGCGCCGACCTCGCGCCACAGGCCGTGGAAGGTGCCGGTCGAGCCGGTGAAGTGGATGCCGGCCAGGTCCGGATGCGCCAGCGCCACCTCGGAGACCGCGATCCCGTCACCGGGCAGCATGTTGATCACGCCGGGCGGCAGACCCGCCTCCTCCAACAGCTCCATGGTCAGCGACGCCGCCAGCTGCTGACTGCTCGAGGGCTTCCACAGCACGGTGTTGCCCATCAACGCCGGTGCCGTGGGCAGGTTGCCGGCGATGGCGCTGAAGTTGAAGGGCGTGATCGCGTAGACGAAGCCCTCCAACGGGCGGTGGTCGGTCCGGTTCCAGATCCCGGCACTGTTCGCGATCGGCTGCTCGGCCAGGATCTGCCGGCCGTAGTGCACGTTGAAGCGCCAGAAGTCGATCAGCTCGCAGGCGGCGTCGATCTCGGCCTGGAAGGCGGTCTTGGACTGGCCGAGCATGGTCGCGGCGTTCAGCCGCTGACGCCACGGTCCGGCCAACAGCTCGGCGGCCCGCAGCAGCACCGCGGCGCGCTCGTCGTAGGGCAGCGCCCGCCAGCCCGGCGCGGCAGCGGACGCCGCCTTGATCGCGGCCTCGGCGTCCTTGGTGGTGGCGTTGCGGAAGGTGCCCAGCACATGCTGATGGTCGTGCGGCTGGACGACGGTGCGCTCCTCGCCGCCCCCGTTGCGGCGGCGACCGCCGATATGGGCACGCAGGGCACGCGGACGGCGTTGCTGGGTGTCGATCTCCGCCAGCAGGGCCTCCCGTTCGGGGCTGCCCGGGGCGTAGGTCAGGTTCGGCTCGTTGATCGGAGCCGGCGGGTGTGTGATGGCATCCATGCCTTGCATCGTGGCACGGATCATGACGCCGATCACGTGCCGGCGCCGCCGGATCCGGCCACCGCGACCCCGCTCAGCCCAGGTCGGCGAGCTCCTGGCGGGCGAACCAGGCCAGCTCCGGTGCGTCCTCGCCGTCGGTGATCGCCGCGTCCAGCGCCTCGACGTCGACGTGGCCCGCCGCCACCTGGCGCCAGTGCACCTCGGCCACGGTGACCGCCGTCGGCCCACCGTCGCGCGAGGTCACGGCGTCGACGTCGGCGGCCTCC
>NZ_BAAALG010000001.1:296292-299944 GCF_039528155.1 Nocardioides dubius
GTCCCCGCCGGCCGCCGCCAGCGCGGCGTACTCCCAGCCCTCCTGGTCGCCGTCCGGCCAGGCCGCGATCAGCGCGTCGGTCACCGCATGCGCGGTCAGCGGACCGGGCAGCGATCGGTCGGAGACCAACCTGGCAAGGCGATCCAGGTCGAGAGGGAGGTAGACGCGGTGGCTCATGGGCTCGGCTTCTTTGCGGTCTTGGGGCGGCCTCGAGGCGCGCGCGTGCGACCACCTGTGGTGTGGTCGACGAGCTCTTCCAACGCCTCGGTGATGCATTGTCCCAGGACCGCCAGGTCGGGCAGCGCGTCGCGGTCGCCGGTGATCCCGTAGAAGACCCCGCCGTCGTAGGAGGTGACCCCGATCGCGAGTGCATGCCCGGGCAGCAGCGGCTGGACCGGATAGGTCTCCAGCATCCGCGCACCGGCGGCGTACAAGGGGAACTGCGGACCGGGCACGTTGGTGACGGTCAGGTTGAAGTGCCGGCGCTGGGACTGCGCGGCGACCCGCGAGCCGAGTGCGTGGAAGGTGGTCGGAGCGAAGCCGGCCACCCCGGCGAGCCGGTTCGCGGCCACCGCCTGCCCGGTGTCGCGGTGCGCCTGGAACGCGTAGCGCACCTGGTGCAGGCGCACCAGCGGACTGGCCTCGGCGATCGGCAGCTGCACCAGGTGCGGCGTGACCTGACTGCCCAGCGAGGTCGCCTCGAGCTCGTCGTCGATCACCGACATCGGCACCATCGCGCGCAGGTTGCGCATCTTCGACGACGACGTGCCGCGGGCCAGCAGCCAGTTGCGCAGCGCACCGGTGACGGTGGCCAGCACCACGTCGTTGACCGAGGTGTTGTGGGCCAGCCGGATGGCTCGGTAGTCCTCGAAGTCGGTGCGCACGGTGACCAGCCGCCGCTGCTCGGAGAGCTCCGCGGAGATCGGCGAGTCCGGGGTGGGGCGCCGGTTCGCCAGCACGCCGGCCACCGCGGCGAGCCGGTTGCGGCCCTCCTCGGCGCGGCGCAGCAGCCGCTCGGCGGCGGTCTGCCCGGTGGCCAGCACGGTCGCCGGGTCACGCAGCGACTCGGCCACCGCGGAGACCGCCAGCCCCAACGGCGACGGCGCCCGGCGGGGCTCCCAGTCCTCGTGCACCAGCTGCTTGGGCTCGGGCGAGGTGTCCAGCAGGACCTGGCCCAGGTCGACCGTCTCCACGCCGTCGACCAGGATCTGGTGCGACTTGGAGAGCACCGCCACCTTGCCGTCGGCGAGCCCCTCGATCAGGTAGACCTCCCACAGCGGACGGTTCGGGTCGAGCCGCCGCGACATGATCCGGCCGGTCAGCTCGCGCAGCTGCTCCATGGTGCCCGGCCGCGGCAGGCCCGAGCGGCGCACGTGGTAGCTGATGTCGAAGCCGGCGTCGTCGATCCAGACCGGGTTGGCGAGCGAGCCCAGGACCGGGCGGATCACCTTGCGGTAGCGGGGCACGAAGGCGATCCGGTCGGTGATCAGCTGGGTCAGCGCCAGATAGTCGAAGCCGGAGTCGCCCGGATCGAAGATCTCCAGGGTCGCGTTGTGCATGGGCGTCGCCGCCGTGTCGGTCGCCACAAAGGCAAGGTCGCGTGGACGAAGTCGATCGCTCATCCGCCTACCCCTCTCTCATCCCCCCGCGTGACCCAAGAGGCGTCACTTACAGGGATTGTGTCAGAGTCGGGGCTGTCCGATCGGGAACTCCCCCGCTCGGCACGGCCGAGTGAGGAACGAGGAGCGCGCACGATGAACTTCCTGGCGCACGGGGTGGGCGGCGGCGAGGATCTGCCGATCCCCTTCGAGTACGCCCTGGGCGGCGCCTGCGCCGCCCTGGCCATCTCCTTCTCGGTCTTGGCCCTGGCCTGGCGCAAGCCGAAGTTCGAGCAGCCCGGTGGCCGCCCGGCGCCGGCCTGGCTGGCCGGGATCGTCGACAGCGCCTGGTTCTCCCCGCTGCTGCGCACGCTGGGCTTCGCCTTCTTCTGCTACGTCGGCGCGGCCGCGGTCTTCGGCCGCGACGTGATCCTGAACCCGGTCTTCGGCGTCTTCTTCGTGCTGCTGTGGGTCGGCATCGTGCCCGCCTCGCTCCTGTTCGGCCCGTTCTACAAGGCGATCAGCCCGGTCCGGGCGATCAACTCCGCGCTGGCTCGCCTGGCCGGCTCCGACCCGGAGAACGGGCTGCGTGACTACCCGGCCCGACTCGGCATGTGGCCGGCCGCGCTGGGCCTGTTCGCCTTCACCTGGTTCGAGCTGGTCTACCCGTTCGCCAACGAGATCGGCCCGGTCCGGCTGTGGATCGGCGTCTATGTCGCGGTGATGCTGGTCGGCGGCGCCGTCTACGGCAACCGGTTCTACGAGAACGCCGACCCGTTCGAGGTCTTCTCCACCCTGGTCGGCCGGCTCTCGGTCTGGGCCCGCGACGAGGACGGCCGGCTCGTCGTCCGCTCGCCGTTGGCCAACCTCGCCACCACGCCGCCGACCCCGGGCCTGGTCGCGGTCTGCGCGGTGCTGCTCGGCAGCACCGCCTTCGACTCCTTCCGCGGCTCGCGGGTCTGGGTCCAGTTCGTGCTGGACACCCCCGACGTCTCCAGCAACCTGTTGAACCTGGGCGGCCTGGTCGGGCTGATCGCGCTGGCCGGCGTGCTCTTCGTGGTGGCCAGTCTGCTCACCGGCGTCGACCACCCCGACCACCGCTGGCGGTTGCCGGCGGCCTACGCGCACTCGCTGGTGCCGATCATCGCGGGCTACTTCTTCGCCCACTACCTCAGCTACTTCGTGGAGTACGGGCAGATCACCCTGCTCCAGCTGAGCGACCCGATGGCGAACGGCTCCGACCTGCTCGGCATCGCCGACCGCTCGCCCAGCTACTGGCTCTCCGAGCACCCGACCCTGCTGGCCACGCTCAAGGTGCTCGGCGTCGTCGTCGGCCACGTGGTCGGCGTGGTCGCCGCCCACGACCGGGCGATCGCGCTGCTGCCCAAGCGGCACCAGCTCACCGGCCAGCTCTCCATGCTGGTGGTGATGGTGGCCTTCACCGTGGGTGGGCTGACCCTGCTGTTCAGCGCCTGAGCAGCGCCTCAGCGGCCGGCGCGCACGGTGAGCCGGACCACCGCGCGCGCACCGTCGGGTGAGCGGTAGCGCAGCACCAGCCGGTGCTTGCCCGGCCGCAGCCCGGCAAGGCGGAGCACGGCGCGTCCGTGGTTGCGCGGGCGCAGCGTGGTGGCCGCGAGCCGTCGTCCGGCGCGGATGACCCGCACCGTGCCGCGGGCGTTGACGGCGTTCGAGACGCGCACCTTCGCCACCACCGCGAGCCGGCGGTTCGCGACCACCCGGGCACCGCGGCCGGGCCGCTTGACGGTGATCGTGGCGCGCGGCCGGCCATGGCTCGCACCGAAGTCGCCCTTGGCCGCGAGCAGCTCCGCATAGGCCTGCTGCCCCTGCGCGTTGGGGTGGTAGTAGTCGCTGAGGTCCACCGCCGCCGGATCGAGGATCTGCATCAGCCAGCGCTCCGCGTTGCTGCCGCCGGCGTCGGGCTCGTGGCCCGCGAACCGCTCCGGCACGCCGGACAGGAAGCGGACCTGTCCGGGTACCTTCGCGCCGGCCCGCGCAGCGACCTTCGCCAGCTCCCGGTTGCCGTCGGTGACCAA
>NZ_BAAALG010000001.1:299971-312264 GCF_039528155.1 Nocardioides dubius
AGCTGCCGGTGAGGAGGCCGACGGTGTAGCCGGTGTCGGTCTGCAGGTGCGGGTAGCCCATCTGCACCACCCGCGCGTCCCGGCGCAGCCCGTTGGCCCGCATCCGGGCGATCCCGGTGGCGATCTTGGCCCGGATCGCCGGCAGCTTGGCGCGGGCGCCGTCGATGGCGCCGCGGCAGCTGTCGGGCGACTTCCACAAGAAGCACTGCATGACGATGTTGGTGAAGCCGGCGTCGTTGCCGCCCATGGTGAAGAGGACCAGGTCGGTGTCCGGCGTGACGAAGTCGGTCTGCGGACGCAGGAAGCGCTGACAGGTGTAGGAGAGCGTGGTGCCCTCACGCTTGGTCACCGTGTAGCGCCAGAACTCCTCGCGGGGGAAGGCGCCGGTGTTGCAAGGATCGCCGGCGCGCAGTCGCTTCGCGGCGCCCGCGTCGGAGTCGCTGCTCGGCACCGTGTAGCTGCCGGTGGCCGGGTCGTCCATCGCCCGGGGGCTGACCAGGTCGGCCGCGACACCACCGCTGCAGGCGTGGTTGGCGACCCGCACCGTCATCCCCCGGGCCCGGAGCAGGGTGGCATAGCGCTCGGACCAGACGTCCTTGCTGCGCACGCAGCCCGACGGCCCGTAGCGCCGCGACGCCGGCCCGGCCGCGTTGCCGGCCGAGTAGGAGTCGCCGAGGACGACGACGTCGAGTGGGCGGGTGTCCCGCGGTGTGGAGCGCTCGGCGGGCTCCGAGCCCGCCGGTCCGGCCACCGCGACCAGCGCCGTCGCGGTCATCGCCGCCCCTGCCACCAACGCCGCCAGGGCCCGGCCCCGGCGCCTGGGCGCACGACGCCGCCCGATGCTCTGCTTGCTCACTGTCCGACTCTCCCCGACTCCCGAGACCACATCTGGAACGAGTTACAACCTACGGGCAACCACCGGCGCCTGTTCGCCGATCACGGCATCGGCGAGGCGCGCCATCGCCTTGCTCAGGGGGCTCTCCCCCAGCTCGACCAGGGTGCGACCGTGCACCAGCGCCCGGTCGCAGGCGTCGCGGTCCTCGGGCAGGAAGTGCAGGCTCCCGGGCTGCAGATAGCCGGCCAGCATGGTGGCGACCTCGGCCTCGCCCCAGCCCAGCGAGCGCCGCATCCGGTTGACCACCACCCGGACCGGTGCCGCGGTGCGCTCGCGCAGATCGGCGAGCCCGCGTACCAGGCGGCCCAACCCGACCGGGTCGCAGCTGCCCACCGCCACCACCTCGTCGGCGGCACCGAGCGCGTCCAGGGTGAGCGCGTTGCGCTCCGGGCGGCCCAGGTAGGCGGCGCCCGGGTCCTCCTCCAGGCAGAACCCCGTGTCGACCACCACCGGGCCACTGAGCCGGCCCAACCCGAGCAGCTCCTCGACCAGCCCCGGGCGCAGCTCCCCCCAGCGCTCGGCCCGCGGCAGTCCGGTGATCACCCGCAGCCCGGCCGCCCGGCGCTGATGGCTCACGAACCTGCTCGCCAGCGCCGTGCCGGCGCGGTTGCAGGCGAGCAGCCCGGAGACCTCCTCCACCAGTCCGAGGTGCTGGGCGACGGTGCCGCCCCACGGATCGAGGTCGAGCAGCAGCGGATCGGCCCCACGACGCGCGGCCTCCGCGGCCAGGCCCAACGCCACGGTGGTCCGCCCCGGTGCGCCCGCCGGGCCCCAGACCACGGTCAGCCGTCCGCGTCCTGCGCTGCGCCGCGGCGCGTCGTTGGCAGCCGACGGCACCTCGGCGCCCGGCGCTCCCGGGGTGCTCGACGCCTCCCGGACCGCGGCCACCAGCCCGGCCGCGCCGGCGGACACCACGGTGGCACCGGCGTGGCGCCACCGCTCCGCGACGCCGGGCTGATCGCCCTCGACGACGACCACGGCGACGCCGTGCCCGCTGAGGTGCTGCCAGCCCGCCTGGTCCAGGCCGACGCCCGCGCCGAGGACGGCGACCTGGGCCTGACCGGTGGCGGCCGCAGCCAGCAGGTCGGCGACGTCGAGACAGCGCTTGAGGACCACCAGCCCTGCCGCGCCGTCCAGAGCCGCCAGCGCCTCCGCCTCCCAGGGCGCGCCGTTGCCGAGCAGCAGCACGCCACGTGCCGGGCCCATCGCTCAGCCGGCCCGGGTGATCGCGACCTGACCGGCCTGGGCGGCAGCCAGCACGGTGCCGACCTGGGCGGCGTCATCCGGGCCGAGTGCGAGAACCACCTGCCGCTCGGTGCTCGCCGCGAGCGTGGCGTCGGCTCCGGGTGCGGCCACCACCCGGACCCCGCGCAGCACCGCCTCGGCGTCGCGCGCGCCCTCGCCGGTGACCCAGACGTCCACCCGCGCCCCCGGCCCCACGCTCGGCGGCACCGCGATCGCCGGTGCCCAGACCGCGACCTCTGTCTGCTCGACCGCATCCGCACCGAGCGCGGCCCGCGGCAGCAGCGCGCCCGAGGCGGCGGGCGCGCGCAGCACGCCCTCGGGGACGCCGTCGGCCACCGGGAGGTAGAGCCCGAGCCGGTCGGCGTCGGCGAAGCGGACCCGGGTGGCGACCAGGTCCTCGCCGCTCAGCGTCTGGCCGGCCTGCAGATCGTGGGCGGCGGTCCACACCTCGACGGTGTCATCCGCCTCGGCCAGCATCCGGGCGCCGAGCAGGACCGAGGCGGCCACCAGCACGAGCCCGATCACCAGGCGTGGGTCGCGCCAGCCGCGGCGTGAGAATCGGACGGCGGCCGGCGGCTCGGGCATCGGACTCTGCGTGCTCATCTGGCCATGATGAGCGCGCGGCGGCGATCCGTCATCCGGTTCTCCACAGTTTCCGCGGGTCCGCGCGGCGCCGCTCGGGCGGCGATGGCACAGTGGGCCCATGCAGGACACGCCCCGCTTCCTGACCCTCGCCGACGTTGCCGAGGTGCTCAACACCTCGTCGGCCCAGGTCTACGCCCTGGTCCGCCGCGGCGACCTGCCGGCGATCAAGATCGGCGGCCGCGGGCAGTGGCGGGTCGAGTCGGCACGCCTGGAGGAGTACATCGAGCGGATGTACGACGAGGCGCGCACCTTCGTCGCCGAGCACCCCTACAACGAGGCCGACGTCCCCGAGTAGCGCGGCTACCGAGCAGGCTGGACGTCGGCCACCAGGCGCTCGCTGGGAAGCGCCCGCAGCGGCAGCCAGGCGGTGCCCTTGCCGCCGGCTGCGCGGATCGCGCCGACGTGCTCGGCGCTGGTCTCCACCCAGAGCGCGGTGGCGCCCTTCGGCACCGGCACCCGGGTGCTCTGCTCGGGGCGCAGCCGCCCCTCCCACGCCTCGCCGCCGACGAAGTGCACCGTGACCGGGGCGGAGCGCTCGGTGGCGCTGAGCACCAGCAGCCGGCGCTCGGCGTCCGGCACCACCTGCCCCGACGCGCCGCGCCCGGTGGCACCGGCGATCGGCGCGACCGCCGCCAGGTGCACCAGGTCGCCGTCGACCTCGGCACGCAGGGACCCGGCCAACGGCACCGTGCCCCGCACGGTCACCGTGGACTCGCCGGCCTTGACCAGGTCGGCGATCCGCTTGGTCAGGTCGACGGTGACCACGGCACCGGCCGGCACCGCGATCTCGCTCAGGCCCACCGGCACCGCCTCGCTCTCGGCGCCGGTGATCGTCACCCGCGCCCGGCCGGCGTCCGTGCCGGGGTTGACCAGCACCAGCACGCTGGAGTCCGCACGTCCCGGCATCGCGGGCAGCTGCAGCACCTCGGCAGGTGCCGCGGTCGCCGGCAGCCAGTCGCGCTGCTGGGCCTTGCCGGCGTCGAGGGTGTCGCGCACCGAGGGCACCAGCCGGCCCTGCCGCGGGACCACCCGGAACGCGATCTCGCCGCGCTCGGGGACCACCTCGGACAGGTCGAGCCGGGTGCTGCCGCGACCCTCGACGCTCACCCCACGCACCAGCGCGGAGGAGACCGGGCCGTCGGCGGAGAAGACCTCGAGGTCGGCCACCGCGGGCCGCGGGTCCGGGTTGCTCAGGGTCAGCTCGGAGGTGCGCAGGCCACCGGCACCGGCACCGACGAACCACTGCTCGCCGCTGGGGCTGAGGCACTCCACCGCGGCCACGTCCGAGGAGGTGACCTCGCGCGCCGCAACCAGGCCGACCGCGGCCTGACCGGAGCCCCGCACCGCGACCGCACTGTCGCTGCTCTCGCTGGCGCTCGCGCCGGCGGCCAGCTCCAGCGGGGTCGGCTCCTCGGCGTCGCCGACGCGCAGGCTCACCTCGCCCTCGGCGTCCGTCGGCTCTCCGAGCCGGGCCACCCGTACCGCGCCCGGGCCTGCGGGACAGGCCAGGTCGAGAGTCGAGAGAGCCACCGTCTGCGGAGCCCGGTCGCCGTCGGCAGGCTCGGTGGCGGGCGTCGCCTGCAGGGCCAGGGCCAGCACCGAGACGCCGACCATGCCGGCGCCGAGCAGGATCAGCGGCGAGGGGCGACGTCGCCGGCTGGCTCGGGGCGCGGCCCGCCGTCCGCCAGTGCCACTCATCGCTGCTCCCTCCGGGTCGGACCGCACAACACGATCACCGCGAGCAGGGCGATCACCTGCAACGTCAGCACCCAGCCGAACCACCAGGGGCTCTCACCGGAGACCGCCCCGTCGGCGACCGGGGTCTCGAACTGCCAGGCCGGAGTCGCCCGGTCCGACGTGCTGGCGCGACTCAGGCCGCTGGTGCCGTCCAGCAGGCCGATCAGCGCCGGGTCGGCCGGCGCCGGCAGCACCACGTGCTCGATGCCCCGGCCGGGCAGCGCCACGGTGACCGCGTCGTCGGGAGTGGTCAGCAGCGTGGTGACGTCGTCGGCGAGGCCGGCGTCGACGTCGGTCAGGGCGAGAATCTCGTCCTCGCCGAGGAACGGGCCCTCGCCTCGGCGCACCGACCAGTCCAAGCCGGTCTCGATGGTGCCGGTGACCACCAGCACGCCACGGTCCGGATCCTCGTCGCCGGCCTGGGTCATGTAGGCCGGCACAGGCGACGAGGCCGGGCGCTGCAACAGGTCGTCGCCGGCGACCAGCCACCAACCGAGGCCGCCGAGCGGCACCAGCGCCAGCAGCACGGCGCCCGCAGCGCCCAGTGCCCGCTGCGGGGTCAGTCGAGCGGCGCTGCGCCGGGCAGCAGTGACCGGGGCCGCCCGGGAGCCGAGCGCCTGCACCGCGATCAGGATCGCGGTGATCAGCGCTCCGTGGATCATCAGCAGTCCGAAGCTCAGGCCGGGACCGGTGGCGCCCGAGGGCAGGTCCACCTCGAGGCGACTCAACGCGGCGGCCAGGATCGCGGTGGTCGCGACCACCGCCCAACAGGCGACGACGGCGAGGCGGCTCGCGGCGGGGACCAGCGCAGCGACGCCGGCCAGCACCAGCAGCGCGCCGATCCACAGCGGGGCGCTCGGGCCGGGCAGCCGCCCGGTCAGCAGGTCCCAGCCGTCGGGGCCGGGCATCGAGCGACCGGCCTCCAGGAGCAGGCCGCCGATGTCGTGGCCGAGCATGCCCAGGGTGCCGGGCAGCAGGAGCACCGGCGGCACCACCAGCACGACCAGCAGGGGGCCCCACACCGAGCGGGTGCGTGCCAGCGACGGCGCGATCACCCGCAGGATCACCAGCACCGCGAGCACCACCACGACGGCGAGCACCCAGGCTCCGGGGCTGAACGCGGTGACGGCGGCCAGCAGCAGGCCGGTGCGCCAGCCCGCCCGGCGGCGCCGGTCCGGCTCGCCGTCGAGGAAGCCGAGGCTGGCGCCGGCCAGCCAGGGCAGCAGCACCGCGGCGGCCCGGACGCCGAACCGCCCCTGGCCCCAGGCGCCGGAGGCCACCGGGACCATCGCCCAGGCCAGCGCGGCCCAGCCGACCAGCCACGCCGACGGCGTCCGGCCGGAGCTCAGCACCGCCACCCGGCGCGCGAAGCGCCACGCACCCCAGCCGGCCAGCGGAACGCCGAGCACGAAGAGCGCGGAGACCGCAGCGCTGGCGCTGTCGAGCAGCAGCGAGCCCAGCAGGGCGAACGGGATCAGATAGGAGGGCGCGGGAGCGTCGGTGCCCTGCGCCAACGGGTGCCAGCCACTGGTCAGCAGGTCCCACCAGTAGCCCGCGGTGCCGGGCGCCGGCGACAGCGCGCCGCCCTCCAGCGAGCCGAAGGCGACCCGGGCAGCGACCAGCATCGCCACCAGCACCGCGAGCACGCTGAGCGCCAGCGGGCTGGTCAGCAGGCGCACCAGCAGCCCGGAGTCGTCGCCGGGCCCGTCCTCGTCGTCGACGTCGTCGGCCACGCCGCGCCGGCGCTCGCCGAGGTCGCGGCCCTGGGCCAGCGCCGCCGAGGTGACGTCGGAGACGAAGTCGAGGCCGTGCCGCAGGGGCAGCCACCAGGGGGCCAGCGCGACCTTGCCGTCGCCGAGGTCGCGCCGCGCCGCGCGGGCGCGGCGCAGCCGGCCGGGGCGACCGTGGACGGCGGCGATCGCGGCCAGCTCGTCGGCGGCGGCGCGTGGGGCGCGGGCCAGCAGCAGGCCGAGTGCACGCACCAGCGAGCCGCTCAGCAGCCGCAGCCAACGCCAGGCGCCGTTGGGGCCGCGACTGTTCGCCAGCACCGTGTACATCAGGGCCTCGCGCTCGCGCCGGTGCGCGGTGCGTCCGCCGTCGCGCAGGTCGCGGTGGGAGGCCTCGGCGTGGAAGACGATGGCATCGGGCGCGATCACGGTGCGCGCGCCGACCCGCGCGGCGCGCCAGCCGAAGTCGAGGTCGGCGGCGAAGACCGGCAGCTCGTCGTCGAAGCCGTCCAGACGCTCCAGCAGGGTGCGGCGCACCAGCATGCCGGCGGTGTTGACCGCCAGCACCTCGCGCACCGCGTCGTGCTGGCCCTGGTCGTACTCGCCGCGCTCCAGGCCGGTCTCGCGGCGAGCACTGGCGGAGATGGTGACGCCGACCTCGAGCAGCCGCTTGAGGTCGGGCCATTCGCGCAGCTTGGCGCCGACCACGTCGGCACGCTGCTGCTCGGCGACCCGCAGCAGCTCGGCCAGCGCACCCGGTGCGGGGGCGGCGTCGTCGTGCAGGATCCACACCCACTCGGTGTCGATCTCGCTCAGGACCTGGCGCACCGCCTGCGGGAATCCGCCCCGGACCTGGCGGACGTGATCGAGGCCCAGAGCATCGACGAGGAGCGCGGTCGACTCGTCGGAGCTTCCGGTGTCGATGGCAAGGCTCTGGTCCGGCGGGCGCTGCTGGTCTCGCAGACCAGCCAGCACCGCCGGCAACCAGCGCGCGCCATCATGGCTGACCAGCAGGGTTGTCACCGTCACGACGGACCACCCTACGTTTTGGCCGGAACCGTCGTCAGACGGCCCGCTTCTTCAACTTGCGACGCTCTCGTTCCGACAGACCGCCCCAGATTCCGAAACGCTCATCGTTCATGAGTGCGGCTTCCAGACAGTCTTGCCGGACCTCACACGTCTGGCAGACCTTCTTGGCCTCCCTGGTGGATCCACCCTTCTCCGGAAAGAAGGCCTCCGGGTCGGTCTGAGCGCACAGTGCACGCTCCTGCCACCCGGACTCTTCGGCGTCGTCCCCATCGAGGAGGAACAGCTCACGCACGACACTCCCCTTTCGACCCTGATCCCGTACCCGGCGGTTCCGGGTCCGGCGGCCATCTCGGCTGACTTCCCAGGTGCGGTCAGTCATCCTCCGAAACGACGTGGATGAAATTACATGCCTGTCATACCCCCGAAGTCAAGCCCAGATCTGGTATGGCCCCCTGTTGGGCAACGAGCGTGCGCGATCAGGCAAGGTAGTGCTATGCGATCGATCACCGTCTTGTCCGGCGGCGTGGGCGGAGCCCGCTTCCTGACCGGCCTCCTGCAGGGCATCGCCACGGGACAGCTCCCCGGCACCACCGAGCAGACCCAGGTCACGGTGGTCGCCAACACCGCCGACGACATCTGGCTGCACGGCCTGAAGGTCTCCCCCGACCTCGACACCGTGATGTACACCCTCGGCGAGGGCATCGACCCGGAGCGCGGCTGGGGACGGCGCGCGGAGACCTGGAGCGTCAAGGAGGAGCTGGCCGCCTATGGCGTCGAGCCCACCTGGTTCGGCCTGGGCGACCGCGACCTGGCCACCCACCTGGTGCGCACCCAGATGGTCGAGGCCGGATTCCCGCTCTCCCAGGTCACCGCCGCACTCTGCAAGCGCTGGCTCGAGCCGCGCTTCGGCGACCGGCTGCGGCTGCTGCCGATGACCGACGACCGGGTCGAGACCCACGTCGCCATCGCCGACGACGCCGAGCCGTCCGGCAAGCGGGTGATCCACTTCCAGGAGTACTGGGTGCGGATGCGCGCCTCGGTCCCCGCCGAGCAGCTGGTCTTCGTCGGTCTGGACCAGTCCAGACCTGCCCCCGGCGTCACCGAGGCGCTGACCGGCGCCGACCTGGTGATCGTGCCGCCGTCCAACCCGGTGGTCTCGGTCGGCACCATCCTCGGCGTGCCCGGCATCCGCGAGGCGTTGCTCGAGCGGACCGGCCCGGTGGTCGGCCTCTCCCCGATCGTCGGCGACCACCATGTGCACGGGATGGCCGAGCAGATGCTCACCTCGATCGGCGTCGAGGTCAGCGCGGCCGGGGTGGGCCGGCACTACGGCGCACGCAGCCGTGGTGGCGTGCTCGACGGCTGGCTGGTCGACAGTGCGGACGCCGCAGCGGTGCCGGTGCTGGAGCAGGCCGGGATCGCGGCCGCCGCTGTGCCGCTGATGATGACGTCGCCCGACGCCACCGCGGCGATGGCCCGGGCGGCGATCGAGCTGGTCTCGTGAACGCCCTGTACCTGACCGCACCCGGCGGCGTCGGCGAGGTCGTCGAGGGCGCCGACCTGGCAGCGCTCGCGCTGCGCCACTGCGAGCTCGCCGACGGAGACGTGCTGGCGATCACCAGCAAGGTGGTCAGCAAGGCCGAGGGCCGGCGCGGCACCGGGCCGCGCGAGGAGGCGCTGGCCGCCGAGACGCAGCGGGTGGTGGCCCGACGCGGCCCCACCACCATCGTCCGCAACCGGCTCGGCCTGACCATGGCCGCGGCCGGCATCGACGCCTCCAACGTGGCCGCGGGCGAGCACCTGTTGCTGCCGCTGGACCCCGACGGCACCGCCCGGACGATCCGCGAGCAGATCGCGGAGCGCGCCGGCGTCAACGTGGCGGTGCTGATCACCGACACCGCCGGCCGGGCCTGGCGCACCGGGCAGACCGACATCGCGATCGGCGCTGCCGGCCTGCTGGTGCAGGAGGAGTTCGCGGGCCGCGAGGACGCCTACGGCAACCCGCTCGCGGTCACCGCGCCCGCGGTCGCCGACGAGCTGGCCGGTGCCGCCGAGCTCGCCAGCGGCAAGCTCGGCGGACGGCCCTTCGTGGTGATCCGCGGCCGCGCCGACCTGGTCCTGGACGCCGGCGCGCACGGCACCGGGGCGGGCGTGCTGAACCGGCCCGACGGCGAGGACCTGTTCGGCCTCGGCGCCCGCGCTGCCGTCGTCGCCGCCCTGACCGGGACCCAGGCCGTCGCCTTCGGCGCGCCCGCACCGGCCGAGGACCTGGCAGCCGCCCTGCAGGAGATCGGCGCAGGCACCGTCGAGGTGTTGCCTGAGCAGGTACGTTGGGTCCCGGCCGAGGGCAGCATGCCCCCGGCTGCGGCGTTGGCCGCCCTGGGCCACGCCTACGCCTGGCACGGCGAGCTCGACGCTGTCGTGGGTGGCACGGTCCTGTTCCGACCAGTTGTTCCGTAGACTCTGCCCCCGTACCGCTCGACACCCGTGAGAGAAGCCTGAGCCGTGGCCAACCAAAAGAAGACCCGACGCGAGGTCGCTGACCAGCTGCGCAACCAGCAGAAGCGAGCCGACAAGCGTCAGGGCCTGATCATCGTCGGCGCCTGTGTCGCCATCGCCGTGCTGATTGTCGGCCTCGCCGCCTTCCGTCCGATCAAGGACTGGTGGGACCTGCGTCAGTACAACGACCTGGAGATCGGCGACATCGGCGCCAAGGCCGACACCTGCAGCCCGATCATCACCAAGAAGGCCACCGGCAACCAGGAGCACGTCGGCGCCGACGTCGAGGTCGACTACCCCGAGGCTCCGCCGGCCTTCGGCAAGCACGAGGACACCTGGGACCCGATGGGTCGCAAGCTGTACACCAAGGACGACCGTCCGGACACCGAGCGCCTGGTGCACAACCTCGAGCACGGCTACACGATCCTGTGGTTCCGCAACATCGAGCGCAACAGCGAGGAGTACGACGACCTCCGCGCGATCGCCGACCGCCTCAAGGGCGACAGCAACATGCGCACCAAGTTCAAGGCGGTCGAGTGGGATGACGCCGACGGCGAGTGGCTCGACGGCGGGAACCCGTGGAAGGACGCCGAGGGCAACGAGATCGACACCTCGGACATGAAGGTCGCCTTCACCCACTGGTCCAAGGGCGGCGAGGACGTCGACGTCAGCGACGTCGAGAAGCAGGTCGGCGCCTGGCAGTTCTGCGGCACCGTCTCGGGCGCCGCGCTCAACGACTTCATGATCGAGTACCCGTACCTCGACTCCCCGGAGCCCTCCGGCGGCTGATCGAACCCGGTCGAACGACAGCGATCCCCGAGAGTCCTGGACTCTCGGGGATCGCTTGCGCTACGGGCCTTCTGCGGCTCAGCCGCGGTGCTCGCCGACGTCGATCCGCTCGCCTTCGGCCACCTCGGCACCGTCGCCGATCACCGCCTCGTCGCCGAGCGTGGCACCGGTGACCCGGGCGGCCTTGCCCACCCGCGCCTGCGGGCCGACCACGGAGCCACGCACGATCGCGTCCGCCGCGATCACCGCACCGGTCATCACCACGCTGCCGAGCACGCTGGCACCGGCCTCGATCACCGCACCGGCCATCACCACGCTGCCGCCGCTCACCTCGGCCTCGGGCGCCACCTGGGCGTCGACCGCGATCCGGGCGCCGTCCGGCGCCGCCGCCACGGCCGGGGTGGGTGCCACCCCGAGCACCACGTCGACCGAGGCGTCGACCAGGGCCTGCGGGGTGCCGACGTCGCGCCAGTAGGCGGAGTCTACGAAGCCGACCACCAGACTGCCGTCGGCGACCAGTCCCGGGAACGTCTCCCGCTCCACCGAGACCTCGCGACCGGTGGGGATCGTGTCGATCACCCGCCGCCGGAAGATGTAGCAGCCGGCGTTGATCTGGCGGGTCACCGGGTTCTCGGACTTCTCCACGAAGTCGAGCACCCGGCCAGCGGCGTCGGTCGGCACGCAACCGAAGGCACGGGCGTCGGCGACCTCGACCAGATGCAGCGAGACGTCGACCGCGCGCCCGTCGCGCGGCGTCGCGAAGTCGGCCAGCTGCCCGGCCAGGTCGTGTCCGGAGAGCACGTCGCCGTTGAGGATCACCACGGCGCCCTCGGGGTCCGGCGAGAGTGCGCCGGCGACGTTGCGGATCGCGCCGCCGGTGCCCAGCGGCACCTCCTCCAGCACGTAGCTGAGCCGGATCCCCCAGCGCGACCCGTCGCCGAGCACCGGCTCGAACATGTCCGCGTGGTACGACGTCGCCAGCACGACGTGCTGGACGCCGGCCGCTGCCAGCCGGGCGATCTGGTGCTCCAGGAAGGGCACCCCGCCGACGTCGAGCAGGTGCTTGGGACGGCGGGCGGTGAGCGGGAGCAGCCGGGTGCCGAAGCCACCGGCCACGATCACGGCCTCAACGGGAGCAGGTGCCTGGGTCATAGCCGCAGAGCCTAGTGGCAGGAGGGCCCACGCACGCTCACTAGGCTGAGCCCATGCTGCGCACCTTCCCCGATCTGATCGCCTCCCTGCTGCGTCGCGACGCCGGCCGTCCGCTGGTCACCTTCTACGACGACGCCACCGGCGAGCGGGTGGAGCTCTCGGTGACCACCTGGGCCAACTGGGTCGCCAAGACCTCCAGCCTGCTGAGCGAGGAGTTCGACCTGGAGCGCGGCGACGCCCTGCACGTGGACCTGCCCACGCACTGGCTCTCCCCCGTCTTCCTGGGCGCGGCGTGGAACCTGGGCCTGGTGCTCAGCCCCGAGGCCGACCAGGCCGACCTGGTGGTCTGCGGCCCGGACGCGCTGGACGCGCACCACCGGGCCGGACGCCGGATCCTGGCGTGCGCCCTGCGCCCCCTGGGGGTGCGCTTCGCCGAGCCGCTGCCCGACGGCGTCAGCGACTTCGGGGTGGAGGTGTGGAGCCAACCCGACGCCTTCACGCCCTATGACCCGCCGGCGCCCGAGGATCTCGCGCTGCCGGGCGTGACCCAGCAGGAATTGGTGACGCCCGCCGCC
>NZ_BAAALG010000001.1:312308-333945 GCF_039528155.1 Nocardioides dubius
TCTCGAGGACGGCGGGCGTCTCCTGACCACGGTGAGCCCCGCTTCCCCTTCGGGTTTCACCAGTTTCACCGTTCCGCTGGTCAGAGGCGGTTCGGCGGTCTGGGTCCGCAATCCGGACCCGGAGCTGTGGGAGTCCCACGCGGCGACCGAGCGGGTCACCGCGCGACTCGACTGATCAGCCGGCCCGGTCGAAGCCTCCGTATCCCTGGCCGAGGAAGACCCTCGCCCCGAAGCCGCTGGAGGTGCCGGGCAGCAGGAACAGGTAGCCGCTCTTCTTCTCCCGGACGACCAGGTCCGGCCGGGCGTCACCGTTCACGTCGCCCGGGCTGGTGACCAGGTCGTAGGCCGACAGGTCGACGCTCAGCGTGCCGGCCGAGCCGACCAGTCCACCGGGGCCGTTGCCGCGGTACCAGCGCAGGCCGTTGCCGACCCGGTAGGCGACGTCGGGCGCGCCGTCGGCATTCCAGCGGCCGAGGCCGAGCTGTCCGCTGCCGCTGATCGGGCCCTTGGCCACGTAGCTGGACTGGAAGCCGGTCAGCGAGCCGGGGTAGATCCGCATCGAGGAGTTCTTCGGCTGGCCCATCAGGTCCGGGATGCCGTCACCGGTGACGTCGCCGACGGCGGCCAGCAGGGAGACCCCGTTGAAGCCCTTGCCGATCCGCACCGGCGCGGCGAACTTGTTGCCACCCAGGTTGCGGTGCAGCCGGAGGTCGCCGGCCGCGGTCTTGGAGATGATGTCGTTGCGACCGTCGCGGTCCCAGTCGCCCACGTTGAGCAGCGCCTCGGAGCCGTTGAAGCCGGAGCCCAGGTAGACCGCGGGGCTCAGGTTCACGGTGCCGGCGTGCGGCAGCACGCGCAGCGTGCTCCCCGTGACGGTCACCAGGTCGGGGTGCGGCGACCCGGCGATCGGGGCCGCGCTCACCGCACGGGCACCCTTCAGCGAGGCGAACGGTCCGAGCAGCTTCTTGTAGGTGCCCTTGCCGGTGCCGGGGCGGATGTAGAACTTCTGGTTCTTGGCGAACCGCATCAGCAGGTCGGCCTTGCCGTCGCCGTCGAAGTCGCCGATCCCGGTGATCTTGTCGAAGCCGCCCCAGTTGCCGCTCAGCGCGACCCGCGCGCCCAAGCCGCCCTTGCCGTTGCCGGGGTGCAGCCACATCTTGCCGGCGCCGTCGCGAGCCAGCAGGTCGGCCTTGCCGTCGCCGTTCACGTCGCCGGCGCCCACGGTCATCGTGTAGCCCTTCCAGCCGGTGCTCAGCAGCACCTTGCCGCGCAGCGCGCCGTTGCCCTTGCCCCAGTAGCCGTAGAGCCGCCCGGTGCCGGGGTCGCGGGCCACGATGTCGTTGCGGCCGTCGCCGTTGAGGTCGCCCACCGCGGTGATCTGGTCGCGGCCGCGCAGGCCGCCCTGGACCCGGTTGGTGCTGGAGAACCCACCCTTGCCGTTGCCGGCCAGGGCCACGGTGCGCCCGGTCTTCGCGCTGCGCACGAAGAGGTCGCCGACCTTGTCGCCGTTGAGGTCGCCGGCCGCGATCACCACGTCGTAGCCGCCCCAGCCACCGCTGCTGATCGGCGAGGACCAGGCGAGCATGCCGCCGGTCGGGATCGCGTACACCCGTCCGGTCGACTTCTGTCGCATCAGGATGTCGGGGTGGGCCGAGCCGACCACGTTGGTGATCAGGTCACGACCACGCCAGTCGGCCTGGCGGGCGGCGGCGAGCTTGCGGATGTCGGGGATCCGGGCGTAGAGGTACTTGCCCGGGCAGGCGGTGGATCCGGCGTCGCGGTGGCCGTTGATCGCCTTGAACTTCTTGCCGCTGACCACCTGGCTGGTGCTGCCGGCCTTGACGCCGTGCAGCGCGAGCTTCCACGCCATCAGGTTGCCGTAGGCCTCGACCATCGCCTCGGAGGGCTTGGTGACGTCGAAGTTGCCGATCGCCGACATCGCGAAGGAGTTCTCGTTGTAGCCCAGGGTGTGCGCACCGATCACCGGGCGGTCCACGCCGCCGTAGCGGCCCTCCCAGATCCGGCCGAACCGGTCGACCAGGAAGTTGTAGCCGACGTCGCTCCAGCCACGGGTCTGGGTGTGGTAGGCGTAGATGCTGCGGATCATCGCCGGCACCTGGGCCTTGGTGTAGTTGTTCGCGTTCACCGTGTGGTGCACGAAGCCGGCGTGCACCTCGTTGTAGCTGGGCTTGCCGTCGCGCAGCTTCTCGTTGGCGCCCCACTGTGCGCGGCTGAAGATCTGCGGCTTCTGGGTGAAGGCGCTCTTGGAGAGCTCCAGGTCGCCCTCGCTGCTCTCCAGGGTGTCGTCGGCGGGCACCTCGGTGCCGTCGATCACGTCCTCGCCGAGCTTGCTGGTGTCGATCGCGGGCCGCTCCAGCTCGGTGCCGGCCGACTCGCCCGGCGCGATCACGGCGAGCTTGATGTCCTCGGGCAGGGCCACGCCGGCAGCGGTCACCGCGCGGGCCTGGACCTGGTCTACCTCGCCGACGAACATCGCGTCGGTGCCGGGACGGGCGTCGCGGCCCTCGGCGGAGTCCGGGTCCGGACCGTCGTGGTCGTGGTACTCGACCTCGAGCCAGTCGCTCCACACGCCGTCGGTCTCGGTGCGCACCTGGACGGCGATCTCCCCCTCCTCCAGCGCGGCGCTCTGCGAGCTCCAGGTGACGCCGACGGCACCGTAGCCGTGCACCGTCTCCGGGGCGCTCTCGACGGCACTGCCGCCGGCCGGGGCGATCTCCTCGTCCTGCTCGGCACCCTCGGCCTCGTCGGCGTGCTCGTCGGCCTCGTCGGCGTGCTCGTCGGCGTGCTCGTCCGTGCCCTGCTTGCGGGCGGCGAGGTCGTCGTCATGGTCGTGGGTGGCCCGCGGCGTCGGCGCGTCGGCGGGGCGCTCGACCGGCGCCATCGGCACCTCGGCGACCTCGGCCTCCACCGGGGCGGTCTCGACGCGGGCCTGCGGCGCCTGGGGCTGCTCGGCCCGGGGCTGCTCGGCGGACGGCGCCTCGGCAGCGGGGTGGTCGGCGGCGTCCGGCACGGTGGGCTGCGGCGCCTCAGGGCCGGCCGTGGCCGGTGCGGGGCCGGAGGGGATCACGTCGAGAGAGAGCACGTTCGCAGCCGGCGCGAGCACGGCGATGACGGCAGCGATGGCCAGCAGCTGCTGGCAGATCGTGACGTAACGGGCCTTGCTGGGGGGCATGTCGGGACACTCCATGTGTGGGGGGAAGGTTCACACGAGTCCCAAGTTTCACATCAGTCACAGGGGGTTCCGCAAGATGTGGTGAGTAACTACAACGATGTAATTTCCAGTCGACACGCCGACACGCCGACGATTTCTCAGATTCCCGGGGCGTGTCGCCACGAGCCGCCGGAGTGGCCTAGATCACCAGCCGCCACACTCCCCCGCACCCCGAGACGCGAAGGACGTCATGCGCTCCGGGGCCGACGGGCCACGAAGCGCATGACGTCCGCACAGACGCGCGCGCCTGACGCCGCTCAGACGTCGGCGCCGTACTCCTCGTCCTCGGTCTCGTCGGGACGTTCCTCGTCGTCACCGTCGTACTTGAGGTACTTGATCCCGGCAGTGACCTCGCCGTCGTAGCCGACGCGGCCCTTCTCCAGCACGATCACCCGGTCGCACATCTTCTTGACCGAGCCGGCCGCATGGCTGACGTAGAACAGGGTGCGGCCCTCGGCGCGCACCTGCTGCATCCGCTCGATGCACTTGCGCTTGAACGGGCGGTCGCCGACCGCGAGCACCTCGTCGACCAGGAAGATGTCGGACTCGACGTGCACCGCGACCGCGAAGCCGAGCCGGGCGAACATGCCCGAGCTGTAGTGGCCGACCGGCGTCTCCAGGAACTTGCCGATGTCGGCGAACTCGACGATCTCGTCGAACTTGCGGTTGGTCTCCCGCTCGCTCATCCCGAGGATGGCGGCGTTCAGGTAGACGTTGTCGCGCCCGGTCAGCTGCGGGTGGAAGCCCGCGCCGGTGGCGATCAGGCCGGCGATCCGGCCCCGGGTCAGCACCTGGCCGCTGTCGGGACGCATCACGCCGTTGACCAGCTTGAGCAGGGTGCTCTTGCCGGATCCGTTGAGCCCCATCAGGCCGATCGACTCGCCCTGCTCGACGGTGAACGAGACCTTGTCCAGGGCGGTGAAGGTGTCGCTGATGTCGCGGCCCTTCGCGGCCGCCACCGTCATCTGCTTGAGGGTGCGGTGGTAGCGCAGCTTGAAGGTCTTGCTGACGTCGTCGACGACGATCGAGGTGGTGGACGAGTAGCTCATGACAGACGCTCCGGGATCCGGTTCTCCAGCCGCGAGAAGACGACCTGCCCGATCACCAGGGCCACGATCGAGATGCCCAGGGCCAGGAACGAATAGGCGAAGAGGTGGTCCGGGATGTGATGCGCCTGCACGTCGTCCGGGTGCTTGGTGGTGCCCACCCAGAACGCCTGCTGCACCAGCAGCACGGCGTCCGCGATCGGGTTGAACAGGTAGAACCTGGCCATGTCGCCGAAGCGCTCCTCGACCATGGTGAAGGGGTAGATCATCGGCACGCCGAAGCGGACGAAGTTGGTGAGGATCGTGACGAAGCTGCCGACGTCACGGAAGAAGACGTTCGCGCAGGCGAACATCAGCGCCAGCGCCGTGCCCAGCAGCATCACGATCGCGATCGCCAGCACGAAGCCGGCCATCCCCGTCACGGTGGGCGTCCAGCCCATCCCGACGCAGATCAGCACCATGATCAGCAGCTGCGGGCCCATGTGGTACAGCGAGACCAGCATCGAGGCCACCGGGAACATCTCCCGTGGCATCGCCATCTTGCGCACCAACGCCTTGTTGCGCACGATCGAGCGGGTGCCCGCGTTGAAGGTCTCCACGAAGAAGTGGACGACGACCAGGCCGCAGAAGACGTGGATCGCGAAGTTCTCGGTTCCGCGGTCCATGATCTTGCCCATCACGAACCAGAAGATGAACAGCTGGGACAGCGGGTTGATGTAGGACCACAGGAAGCCGAGCACCGAGCCCTGGTAGCGCGCGGAGATCTCGCGGCGCACCAGCAGCTTGAGCAGGTACCGGCGGCGGAACACCTCGAGCAACCCGGCCGCGGGGGCCGGGCTGCTCAGCGGGGCGTCGATGACGCGAGGCGTCGCCTGGTCAGTCATCGGCGATGCCGAAGGTCTTCGACCAGGCCTCGGGCGAGACGACGTCGTCCAGGGCCGCCCGGTAGCGCTTGGCCAGCTCGGGCCACTCGCGGTGCAGCCGGCGGTGCATCTCGATCGTCCGCTTGAGCAGGTCGCGGTAGCGCTGCGGGTCACGCTGGTAGAGCGCGACCGCGGAGCCGTCGTTCATCGAGACGACGACCGAGTCGTACTTGACCAGGTTCACCCAGCCGGAGTCCATCGCGGTGAGCTCGGCCTCGGGGTAGCTGCGGGAGAGCTCGCGCACCGGGCGGAGCTGGCGCAGCGGGGCGGTCAGCGCACCGATCTTGATCGCCAGCGAGCTGGGGATCTCGGTGTCGGACTTGCCCTTCTTCGGCGGCTTGAGGCGACGCACCGGCGGCAGCTCGTCGCGGTCCACGTGGAGTTGGGCGTCGACGAACTGCTTGCGGAAGGCGTTGATCTCGGGCAGCTTCGTGCCGAGCTCCTCGTGCAGCCGCTCAGGACCGGCCAGCAGGTCCTCCAGCGCCTTGTGCCGCATCTCCACCACGGAGTACTGCAACGAGGCGAGGTGCTTGATCTGGTGGTTGAAGCTCTCCCGGACCATCCGGCCGCCGCGCTCGTAGGGCGAGTGCAGCAGCGCCGCCACGAAGCGGTTGCGCTGGTGGAAGTAGGCCTGCCAGTCGATGCCGTCGTTCTTGTCGCTCCACGGCACGTGCCACACCGCAGCTCCCGGGAAGGAGACCGTCGGGAAGCCGGCCTGCTTGGCCCGCAGACCGAACTCGGAGTCGTCCCACTTGATGAACAGCGGCAGCGAGAGGCCGATCTCCTCGAGCACCTGGCGCGGGATCAGGCACATGAACCAGCCGTTGAAGTCGACGTCCGCACGCTTGTGCAGCCACCGCGCCGAGCGCAGGTTGCGGGCCGCGAAGTCCCAGTCGCTGTAGCCGTCGAGGCGGGTCTGCCACCAGAACCGGTACGGCTGGACGATCTCGCCGAACGAGTGCAGCCGCGAGCGCGAGTAGATGTTGAACATGTGGCCACCGACGATGGTGGGCCGCTTCGCCAGGTCGCCGAAGGTGACCGCACGGATCACGCCCTCCGGCTCGCAGACGACGTCGTCGTCCATCATCAGCGCGTAGGTCGCGGTGCCCTTGCGCACCGACTCCAGCTGCCCGCGAGCGTAGCCGCCCGAGCCGCCCAGGTTCGCCTGGACGATGACCTGGAGCTTCTCCCCCAGCGCCTCGGCACCGGCCGGGAAGAACTCCGACTCGGTGACCGGCTGGGTCCCCTGCTCCATCACGAAGACGGTGTCCAGGTACGGACGCAGCGCCTCGTCGTCGGCGAGCTGGCCGATCAGCTTGGCGCAGAAGTCCGGGCGGTTCATGGTGGTGATGCAGATGTCCGTGGTGCCGTGCTCGGCACGCTCGGCCGGCACCTCGGCGGTCCACTCCGCGGAGATCACCCGGGCCCCGGCGTCGCCGGCGGTGACGTCGTACCAGTACCAGCCGCCGTCCACGAAGGGCTTGAGCGTCAGGTCGAAGGTGAAGGTGACCTCGCCGTCGGACTCCACCGCCGCGCTCTCGACCCGCTGCGAGTGCCCGCGCGCCATCGACTTGTGCACGGTGACGGTGGCCCCGGCACCCTCGACGGTGACCTTGAGCTGGACCTCGTCGACGATCGTCCACCGGCGCCAGTAGGAGGCCGGGAAGGCGTTGAAGTAGGTGCCGAAGGAGAACGTCTGGTTGGGGTTCACCCGCACCGTGGTGCGCGACAGGATCTGGTCGGGGTGCAGCGAGCGACCGGTCGAGGTCGACTGCCGGATCGCGGCCAGGTTGAGGTCCTTGGCGCCCTTGTTCGAGCCGACGTCGTAGCGGTCGGCGTCGAGCTTGGCCTCCTCCAGGTCGACGTAGAGCGGGAAGACCCCGTTGTCCTTGTCGAGCGGCAGGATCTGGCGCTGCAGCAGCCGGGTGCTGGTCTCGCTCATCAGGCGTCTCCCTCGACGCCGCCACTGGTGAACGGCGCGCCGTCCGCGAAGTGCGGCTTCAGCTTGTTGTTGAACATGCTCAGTGCCGAGCCGATCGCCATGTGCATGTCGAGGTACTTGTAGGTGCCCAGGCGGCCGCCGAAGAGGACCAGCGGCTCGGCCTTGGCCAGGTCGCGGTACTTGAGCAGCTTCTCGCGGTCCTCGGCGGTGTTGATCGGGTAGTACGGCTCGTCGCCCTCCTCGGCGAAGCGGCTGTACTCGTGCACCACGATGGTCTTGCCGGCCAGGTGCTTGCGCTCGGGGTGCAGGTGCTTGAACTCCAGCACCCGGGTGAACGGCAGCTCCTGGTCGTTGGCGTTGACCACTCCGGTGCCCTGGAAGTCGTCGACGTCGAGGGTCTCCTGCTCGAGGTCGATGGTGCGCCACGACAACCGGCCCTCGGAGTTGCCGAAGTACTCGTCGACCGGGCCGGTGTAGACGATCGGCACCTTGCCCTTGTACTCGTCGGCCACCGCGAAGAAGTCGGTGGAGAGCCGCACCTCGATGTTCGGGTGGTCGGCCATCTTCTCCAGCCACGCGGTGTAGCCGTCGACCGGCAGGCCCTCGTAGGTGTCGTTGAAGTAGCGGTTGTCGAAGGTGTAGCGGACCGGGAGCCGGGTGATGATGTCCGGGCTCAGCTCCTTGGGGTCGGTCTGCCACTGCTTGGCGGTGTAGCCCTTGACGAACGCCTCGTAGAGCGGGCGCCCGATCAGGCTGATCGCCTTCTCCTCGAGGTTGGTGGCGTCCTCGGTGGCGATCTCGCTGGACTGCTCGGCGATCAGCGCACGCGCCTCGTCGGGGGTGTGCGCCTTGCCGAAGAACTGGTTGATCAGGCCCAGGTTCATCGGGAAGGAGTAGACCTGGCCCTGGTACTTGGCGAAGACCCGGTGCTGGTAGTTGGTGAACTCGGTGAACCGGTTCACGTACTCCCAGACGGTCTTGTTCGAGGTGTGGAACAGGTGGGTGCCGTACTTGTGCACCTCGATCCCGGTCTCCTCGTCGAACTCGCTGTAGGCGTTGCCACCGATGTGGTCACGCCGCTCCAGCACGAGGACTCGGAGACCGAGCTCGGTGGCGCAACGTTCGGCGATGGTCAGTCCGAAGAACCCGGAACCGACGACGACTAGGTCTGGTGCAGACAAAATGAGACTCCTGAGCGGTTTGGCGGCGGCAAGTCTAGCGAGCCGGAGGCGATTACCGGGCTTCTGCGGCGTGTGGCAGGGCGCGCATTGTGCGCGCCGAGCGCATGGCCTTGATCACGTTGGCGGCCTCTCCCCTGCCGCCGCGGACCGGGCTGAGCAGCACCACGGCCAGCGTGATCAGCCACGGCTTGAGCCGCACCAGCGGATTGGTGCCGTAGCGCAGGTGCACCACGAACAGGTTGCGGTACATGTAGAAGCCCTTCCATCCCGACAGGTCGTGCTGCTGGTTGAAGTCGAGCTGGCGGACCAGGACGGCGTCGCGCAGCGCCCAGATCGTACGGCCGGTGCGCCGGGCCCGCAGGGCGTAGTCGACGTCGTCGTAGAAGATGAAGTAGGAGGGGTCGGGCAGGCCGATCTCCTCGGCCACGCAGCGACGGAACATGAACCCCTCGAAGGCCACGTTCTCCACCGCGACCCGCTCCGGCATCGCGTCGCGGCTGGCGTAGGTGGAGTCCACCGAGGCGGTCTTGGGCCGCACCGCGAGCGGGTTGGAGAGGTCGAAGCGCAGCGCCGCCTTCTCCACCAGCGCCCCGGACAGGTCCTCGCGGACCACCATCAGGCAGTCCTCGTCGGCGGCCATCAGCACCGCCAGGCAGTCGGGGGCCGGCACCACGTCGTCATCGATCAGCCAGATCCGGTCGTAGCCCTGCTCGTAGGCCAGGCGGCTGCCCAGGTGGAAGCCGCCGGCGCCGCCCAGGTTCTCCGCCGAGGTGTGCACCTGCAGCGGCAGCTCGCCACGCGCGGCCACCGCGGCGAGCACCTCTGCGGTGCCGTCGGTGCTGGCGTTGTCGACCACGATCACCGCGTCCGGGCGATGGGTCTGCGCGGCCAGGCCCGCCAGCATCCGCTCCAGCAGCTCGGCCCGGTTGTAGGTGACCACCACCACGGCGACCGTCTCGGCGCTCATCGCAGGAACCTCCGGTGCCCGGTGAAGTCGCCGCGCAGGCCGGCCAGGATGCCGCTGGCGCTGAGCCGCAGCCGGGCCGGCGAGGGGCGGGTGAAGGAGTAGAACCACAGGGTCTTGGCGAGGAAGGCGACCACATGCGCCCAGCCCCGGTAGTCGCGCAGGTTGACCACGTTGTTGCGCGCCATGCAGTAGTGCTTCAGCTCGGACGGCGAGTGGTTGTAGGTGGTGCGGCCGAACATCATCGGGGTGCCCAGCTCTCCCACTGCGGGATGCCGGACCACGGCGTCCACCACGGTGGCGATCCGGGCCCCGGCCGCCTCGGCGCGCAGCCGGTACTCGTGGTCGTCGCCCCAGATGAAGAACTCCGAGCGCGGGTAGCCGATCCGGCGGGCGAGCTCGGCGGTCACCAGGACGCCGTTGAACGGGATCACGATGTCGGCGATCCGGCCCTCGCGGGCTGCGCCGCGGACGTCGGCGAGCTCGTGGACCACCCGGGTCCCGCCGGGCAGCCGGATCGGGAAGACCAGCCGCTCGGGCCGCTCCTGGTCCACCACCACCGGGCCCCAGAAGTCGAGGTCGCGGTGCGCGAGCAGCAGCTCAAGGCAGTCCTCGTCCGGGGTGCCGTCGTCGTCCATCAGCCAGACCAGGTCGGCGCCATGCTCCTCGACGGCGCTGCGCAGCCCCTCGTGGAAGCCGCCCGCCCCGCCGAGGTTCTGCTCGAGCAGGACCGGATGCAGCGCCGGAGGGGCACCGTCACCGGCCGCTGCGGCCGCAGTCAGCCAGGCGCCGGTGCCGTCGGTGGAGGCGTTGTCGACGACGACGATCGCACTCAGCCGCGACTGCGCGCGCAGGCGTGCGACGAGCGGCTGCACCAGCGCGCTGCGGTTGTAGGTGACCACCACCGCGACGATGCGTGGCGGGTCGTTCGGGGTCGCGGACACGGCGTCCACCCTAGACGCCGACTCCGCGACTACCCCTCGGTGCCCTCAGCACGCCGCGGCGAGGTCGTCGGCCGCGTTGGCCTGGTACCCCTCGTTGCGCGTGCCCAGCGATCCGCCACTGACGGTCTGCTCCTTGGCGGCCTTCTTCTTGGCCGGCTTCGGGCCCTTGCCCTCGGCGCGAGCGATGCCGTCACTGACCATCTTCTTGATCTTGTCCAGGTCCGGGTCTCCGGTGTTGATCGCCGGCGGGACGATCGAGACCGTGGAGATCTTCTGGTCCTTGGCCTTGAGCGCCAGCTGCATGAAGCTCTTCAGCTCGCTGCCGGGCAGGTTGGTCTGCACCATCGCCCCCCCGGCCTTGGTCAGGTCGCCGTAGTTGGCGACCAGCTCGGTCGGGCTGACCTGGCTGACCAGTGCCTGCATCACGCACTTCTGCCGCGCCATCCGCGAGTAGTCGTCGGAGCCCTCCCGGGCCCGGGCGAACCAGAGCGCGTCGTGGCCGTTGAGCGTGCGGGTGCCCGGCTCGATGTAGCCGGTGACGTCGGAGCCCAGGCCGCCGACCGGGATCGGCTGGCGCACGGTCAGCTCGACGCCGCCGAGCGCGTCGACGACGTCCTTGAAGCCCTCCAGGTTGACCATCGCCCAGTAGGAGATGTCGAGGTCGGTGATCCCCTCCACCGCCTCGATGGTGGCCTCCACGCCGGGGTGCTTGGACTTCCCGAACAGCTCGGTGTTGTCCTCGGCCCAGGTGCTGACGCCGTTGAGGTAGCAGCCCTCGCAGGTGAACCCGTCGGGGAACTGCTCGGCCATCACCGAGTCCTCGGCGAAGCGGAACTTGGCCAGGTTGCGGGGCAGGCCGACCAGCACCGTGCGACCGGAGTCGGCGTCGATGCTGGCCACGGTGATCGAGTCCGGGCGAAGGCCGGTGCGCCCGGCGCCGGCGTCGCCGCCGAGCAACAGCACGTTGTAGCGGCCCGCACTCGGGTCGGAGGTCGGGCCGTCGCCGAAGTTGGCCAGGATGAAGTCGCGGTGCACGGTGACCAGGTGCGAGGCGAAGAGCAGCGCACCGGCCACGGTGAAGCAGAGCAGGCCGTTGACGCCGACCGCGGTGAGCCGCTGCCGGCGGACCAGGGTGAGCGGCTGGCCGATCCGCCAGGCGTCGATGAACAGGGCGGCCCAGCCGACCGCGAGGATCATCATCGCGAAGCGGGCCACGTTGAGCAGCGCGGTGTTGAGCACCAGCTCGAGGGCGAAGCCGTGCCAGAACCAGGAGATCACCGCGATCAGGCCGAGCAGGGCCAGCGTGCCGAACCAGATCCGCATCGCGATCCGGCCGACGTCACGGCGGCCCGCGACGAGCTGGGCGGAGCCGGGGAGAACCAGGGTCATCAGCATCAGGGTCAGTGCGCGCCGGAAGCGCACGCGTGCGGCACGGTCGTCGGCGCGGTTGGCGCCACGCCGATCGTGCGACCCGGGGGAAGTGTCGGGTTGCATCGAGAGATGCCTCTCTGGTGGGGAAGTTCTCGCCAGTATCACCAGTCACACAGGCAACACCGGTGACGACGCGCCGAGGCGTTGTCGAGTCGTCATCCACCTCACCCGCTACAGCGCCCGGTGTCGCGCGATCTCCTCCTTGCGGCTCAACCGGTGTGCGCGCCGGATCTCCGCCTCACGCCAGCGCTGCTCGTCGAGCGGCGTCTCGCAGACCAGCTCGGGCACCGCGCGGGCATGCCCCTCCTCGTCGATCGCGACGAAGACGAAGTAGGCGCTGGCCACGTGCAGCGGCGAGTGCGAGGCGTCGCCCCACGGCTCCGCCTCGACCCGGACCGCGACCTCCATCGAGCTGCGTCCCGACCAGGTCACCCGGCCGGTGGTGCGCACGATGTCGCCGACGTGCACCGGCTCCAGGAAGAGCATCTCGTCCATCGCCGCGGTGACCGCCGGGCCCCCGCAGTGCCGGCGAGCCGCCGCGCCGGCCGTGGAGTCGGCCAGCTTCATGATCTCGCCGCCGTGCACGTTGCCCAGGAGATTGGCCTGCGGGGAGTGCATCAAGGTGGCCAGCGACACCTCGGAGAAGGCGGGCGTCAGGGGCGAGGGCTGCGTCATGCGGACACGTTATCCCGCGTCTGCGACCACGCCGCCGGTACTTTTGCCCTCATGGTCGACCGCCCCGAGGGCCCGGAACCGGGCACCCCTGAATACGAATGGCTCTACGGCAAGCAGCGCCGCGCCAGCGACGACGCCACCCGCGTGATGCCGATCGGCGGACAGTCGACCCCCGAGCCGCCACCGGATACCCGCAAGCGCAAGGTGCAGGCGCAGCAGCCCTACCAGCAGCCGCCGGCCCCGGCCCGTCCGATGACGCAGCCGCAACCGCCCGGCCGTCCCCCGCAGCCGCCGTCCGGTCCCACCCACCCCGGCGGCAGTGGCGGGCGTGGTCGCCGGCTGCGGCTGCGCCCGGTGAAGCTGGTGCTCCTGCTGCTCGCCCTGTGGCTGATCTTCCTGGCCGTGGTGCCGTTCGTCGCGCTGCGCAAGGTCTCCACGGTCGACGCCTTCCCGGACGGCGACCGCCCGGCCGACCAGGACGGCACCAACTACCTGATCGTCGGCAGCGACTCACGTGAGGGCCTCACCGAGGAGCAGCGCAAGGAGCTCGGCACCGGCAACGCCGGCGGCCAGCGCACCGACACGATCATGTTGCTGCACACCGGTTCGGGCCCGAACCTGTTGACCTCGATCCCCCGCGACTCGCTGGTCGAGATCCCCGGGCGCGGCACCAGCAAGATCAACGCCGCCTTCGCCTGGGGAGGGCCCCAGCTGCTGATCGAGACGGTCGAGAAGAACACCGGCATCCACATCGACCACTACATCGAGATCGGCTTCGGCGGCTTCGTCGACGTGGTGGACGCCGTCGGCGGCATCGAGATCTGCCCGACCAAGCGGATGAAGGACAAGGACGCCAACCTCGACATCAAGAAGGGCTGTCAGGAGGCCGACGGCGTGGTCGCGCTCGGCTACGCCCGCTCCCGCAAGACCGACCCGGCACTGGGCGACATCACCCGGGCCAAGCACCAGCGCGAGGTGGTCTCCGCGGTCGGCAAGGAGGTGCTCTCCCCGTGGACCTTCGTCAACCCGTTCCGGTACTGGAACGTGAACATGGCGGCCGCGCAGACGCTCAAGGTCAGTGACGGCACCGGACCGATCGACCTGGCCCGGTTCGGCTGGGCGATGACCCGGGTCAACGGCGAGAACGGACTCACCTGCGGGGTGCCGATCAGCAACCTCGCCGTCACCTGGGACCCGGAGCGCTCGAAGCGCTTCTTCCAGAAGGTGATCGAGGACGACACCGACTCCATCAAGGGCAACCTGTGCACCGCCTCAGGCCTGCCGAAGTAGGTTGACGCCATGGCACAGCACTCGGACACCGCACCGCACCTGGACCCGGCCGCGATCGACTTCATGCTCGATCAGTGCGACACCTGGGCGATCGTCGGCCTGTCGAACGACCCGACCCGCACCGCCTACCGGATCGCCGAGCTGCTGCAGCAGCACGGCAAGCGGATCGTGCCCGTGCACCCGAAGGCCGAGACGGTGCTCGGCGAGCAGGGCTACGCCACCCTCGCCGAGATCCCGTTCGGCGTGGACGTGGTCGACGTCTTCCGGCGCTCGGAGGCGGCCGGCGAGTTCGCCGACCAGGCAGTGCAGATCGGCGCCAAAGGCGTCTGGTTCCAGCTCGGCGTCGTCGACGAGGAGGCCTTCACCCGCACCAGTGCAGCCGGCCTGTCGATGGTGATGGACACCTGTCCCGCGATCCAGTACCGCAACCGCGGTCGATGAGCGAGGACGAGCAGGCGGAGTCGAACCCGCCCCGCCGCCGTCGTTGGCGGCCGTGGGCCTACGGGCTCGCAGCCCTGCTGCTGCTGGTGATCGCGGCGTTCGGCTTCTACGCGTGGCGGCTCAACTCGCACCTGGGCAACATCGATCGCTTCGACACCGCGGAGATCAAGAACCGGCCGAGCAAGGCCGACAACAAGGCGATCAACGTGCTGCTGCTCGGCTCCGACAAGGGCAAGGAGGTGGCCGGCTCCGGCGACAGCCTCGCCGAGGACGCCGACGCCGCGACCTGGCCGACGGGCAAGTACCGCAGCGACACCCTGATGGTCGTGCACATCTCCGCCGACCGGAAGCGGGTGCAGCTGGTCTCCATCCCGCGCGACACCTTCACCATGCTCTACGACGGCGAGGGCAATCCCCAGCACGAGGAGAAGATCAACGCCGCCTTCTCCAACTGGGGGCCCAACGGCGCGATCAGCACCGTCGAGCACCTGACCGGGGTCCGGATCGACCATGTCGCGATCATCGACTGGGCGGGCTTCAAGGACCTCTCGACCGCAGTCGGCGGGGTGCCGGTCACCGTGCCCGAGGCCGTCTACGACTCCAAGCAGGACAAGCAGTGGGAGGCGCGCGACTACCTGCTCAAGGGCGAGGAGGCGTTGCAGTACGTGCGGATGCGCTACGGGCTGACCCGCAGCGACTTCGACCGGATCAACCGGCAGCAGAACTTCCTACGCTCCCTGATGCGCGAGATGCTCGACTCCGGCAAGCTCACCAAGCCGCTCGAGTTCGACGCGATGCTGCAGGCGCTCACCGAGAACCTGGTCGTCGACGAGGCCTGGAGCAACGGCGACCTGCGCTCGCTGGCGCTCGGCCTGCGCGGCCTCGAGGACCGCAACGTCACCTTCCTGACCATGCCGATCGGCGCGGAGCGCACCGACGCCACCTACGGTGCGGTGCTGGAGGTCGACGAGGCCAAGGCGCAGCAGCTGTTCGCCGCGCTGCGCGGCGACAAGGTCGGCGGCTACCTGAAGAAGTACCCCGACGACGTCCTGGCCGAGGACGACCAGATCAGCTGACCCCGGGTCGGCCGACCACGAGAGCGAGACGATGAGCGAGAGCATCCACGAGCAGCTGGCGGCGCTGAGCAGCGAGGTGGCGCGGCTGCGCCGCTTCGCCGACCTCGCCGAGATCACCCAGCTGATCGCCGCCTACGGCCCGCTGGTCGACTCCGGCAGCGCCACCGCCACCGCGGCGCTGTGGACCGAGGGCGGCTCGTACTCCGTCGGCGGGCTGCTGGAGCTGAGCGGACGGGCCGCGATCGAGGAGATGGTGCACTCCGAGATGCACCAGGGATTCATCCAGAACGGCGCCGGCCACGTGCTGACCTCCCCCGCCGTCACCGTGCACGACGACGGCACCGCCGTCGCCTACAACCACTCGCTGCTGATCACCGCCGACGGCGACGGCTTCGCGATCCACCGCCTGACCGCCAACAAGTGGCTGCTCGCCCGCACCGACGCCGGCTGGCAGGTGACCCAGCGGGTCAACCACGTCCTGGACGGCCAGCCGGCCGCGCGGGAGCTGCTGGGCGAGGTGGCCGGGGCCCGCTGAGGCGCCCCCGCCTGCCTCAGAAGCCGATCTTGCGCGCGCCCTGAGCGGCCTCGCGGACCACGGCGCCCTTGGCGTGCGCGGCGTCGCGCAGCGACGCCTGGAACTCGACCATCCTGGCCTGCAGGTCGGCGTCGCCGGTGGCCAGGATCCGGGCCGCCAGCAGACCCGCGTTGCGGGCGTTGCCGATCGAGACGGTGGCCACCGGGACGCCGGCCGGCATCTGCACGATGGAGAGCAGGGAGTCCATCCCGTCCAGGTACTTCAGCGGCACCGGGACGCCGATCACCGGCAGCGGCGTGACCGCGGCCAGCATGCCCGGCAGGTGCGCGGCGCCACCGGCGCCGGCGATGATCACCGACAGGCCACGGCCCGCGGCGTCGCGGCCGTAGCTCAGCATCTCGTCGGGCATCCGGTGCGCGGAGACGACGTCGGCCTCGTAGCCGATGCCGAACTCCTCCAGGGCCTCGGCCGCCGCCTGCATCACCGGCCAGTCGGAGTCCGAACCCATCACGATGCCGACCCGGGGCTGGCTCATCTGCTCACTCACTTTCGTTGCCGAGGTCGCCACGGAACCAGGCGGCGGCGTGCCGCGCCCGCTCCAGGCAGTCGTCGAGGTCGTCGCCGTAGGTGTTGACGTGCCCGACCTTGCGGCCCGGGCGCATCTCCTTGCCGTACAGGTGCACCCGCAGCTGCGGGTCGCGGGCCATCGCGTGCGGGTAGCCGTCGTAGAGCCGGCCGGCGTCGGTGTCGCCACCGAGGATGTTGACCATCACCGTCCAGGTGGCCCGCGGAGCCGGGGAGCCCAGCGGCAGGTCGAGCACAGCCCGCAGGTGGTTCTCGAACTGGCTGGTGACCGCGCCGTCCTGGGTCCAGTGGCCGGTGTTGTGCGGACGCATCGCCAGCTCGTTGACCAGGATCCGGCCGTCGTTGGTCTCGAAGAGCTCCACCGCCAGGACGCCGGTGACGTCGAGGGCACCGGCGATGGTCAGCGCCACCTCCTGCGCCTGGACGGCGAGGTCGCGGTCCAGGTCGGGCGCCGGGGCGATCACCTCGTGGCAGATCCCGTCCAGCTGGGTGGAGGCCACCACCGGGTAGGCGGCGGCCTGGCCGCTGGGCGAGCGGGCGACCAGCGCGGAGAGCTCACGACGGAAGTCGACCAGCTCCTCGGCCAGCACCTCGACCGCAGCGGCCTCGGCGGCGGCGAACGCCTCGGCGCAGTCGGCGGGCTCACGAACCACCCACACGCCCTTGCCGTCGTAGCCGCCACGGGTGGTCTTCAGCACCGCCGGGAAGCCGAACGCCTCGACGTCGGCAAGCGAGGTGACGATCGCGTTGCGAGGGCAGGGCACACCGAGCTCGGCGAGCTTGGCGCGCATCACGCCCTTGTCCTGGGCGTGCACCAGCGCCGACGGGCCGGGCCGCACCGCCAGGCCCGCGTTGGCGAGGGCCTTGAGGTGCTCGGTCGGCACGTGCTCGTGGTCGAAGGTGACCGCCGTGCAGCCCTCGGTGACCTGGCGCAGCGTGTCCAGGTCGCGATAGTCGCCGACCTGCTGGTCACAGATCACCTGGGCCGCGGAGACGCCCTCGGCCTCGGCGAGCAGGCGCAGCGGGATGCCCAGCGCGGCAGCGGGCTCGGCCATCATCCGCGCGAGCTGGCCGCCGCCGATCACGGCTACGGTCGGAGCAAGTGGCTTGGTCACCGGTGAAGGCTATCGAGTCACCGGCGACGCACGGTGATCGGCTCCACCAGCCCGAAGCCGCGCACCGGGCGGGCCGGCATCCGGCGGGTCTCGAACCGCTCCGGCGGCAGCAGGGCCGCGGTCGCCTCGTCGATGATCACCCGGTTGCGGCGGGCCACCGTGGTCAGTCGGGCGGCCATGTTGACCGGCGGGCCGAAGACGTCGCCCATCCGCATCACCACGCCACCGCTGCCCAGGCCGACGCGGACGTCGGGCATCCGCGGGTCGCGCCCGATCACCGAGATGATGCCGTCGGCGATGTCGAGCGCCGCCTCGGCGTCGTCGACCACGAAGAGCACCGAGTCGCCGAGCGACTTGATCACCCGGCCGTTGTGCTTGGCGACCACGTCGTGGCAGCGGGACTCGAAGACCTCGACCAGGTCGCCGATCCGGATCTCGCCGATCTCGTTGGTGAGCGCGGTGAACGAGACCAGGTCGGCGAAGCCGATGGTGAGGTCCACGCTCGGGGTGTTCTCCTCGCGGGTGGCCAGTGCCTCGGCGCGGCTGACCGCGACCGCGGCGTGCCGGCGCCAGGCGTGCAGCAGCAGCTTCTCGAAGTCCCCGGCCATGTTCTGCACCAGGTACATCGCCTGCTCCAGCGGCGTCGCGTCGGCACCGGCGTCGGCGGCGTCGTCCACCTTCGGGGTGAGCGTCGCCACCTCCCAGTCGGCGAGCCGCGACATCGTCTGGCCCACCCCGCGGGTGAGGTTCAGCAGGGTGTCCAGGGTGAACGTGCCGGTGGAGAGGTAGCCGTTGAGCATCGCCAGCGCCGCGACATCGCTGTCGGTGAACATCGGCTGGTCCTCGGTGGGCTCCGGGAAGCCCAGGGCACGCCAGATCCGCCGGGTCTGCTCCAGCGTGGCGCCGCTGCGCTCCGCGACCTGCGCGGCGGTCCACTGAGGGGTGTCACCCAGCAGCGCCTGCTCGATCTGCTCGCGCAGGACTGCCTCGGAGTGATCAGGTTCCATCGTCGTTGCGCCCACCATGTGCCAGTCGGTGCAGCTCCTCGGAGACCACCTTCTGGACCTCTTCGACCCGGGGAATGTCATGCAGCTCGACGCGACCCTGCTCACTGGCGTCGGAGACGACCAGGGTGCCGCAGCCGAAGATCCGGTCGGTGACGTTGATCTCGAAGTCGACGCCGCTGATCCGGTTGAGCGGGATCGTGCGGCCCTCCTTGGCGATCAGGCCCGAGCGGAACATCAGGCGCCGGTTGGTGAAGGTGTAGGTGGTCGTCATCCAGGACAGGGTCGGACGCACCACCCACCACACGATCACCACCAGGGCGACCAGCCAGACCACTCCCAGAAGCGCGGACGACGTGGTGCCGTCGACCCTGTCGCTGAGCACGACGCTCAGGAAGGTCGCGACGCCCAACGTGAGCAGGAGCACGAGGATCGGACCGAACAGCGCTTTCGCGTGTGTCCGCGTCGAGACGACGACGTGCTCGCCCTCGTTCAGCAGCTTCGGTGAGATGGCCATGCCCCCATCATGTCAAAGATCTGTGGCCCGCACGTGGATCACGTCGCCTGCGCCCACCACGTGGCGCGTGCCGTCCGCCTCGACCACCAGGCGACCGTGCTCGTCGACGTCGACCGCGCGGCCCAGCAGCCGTCGATCCGCCGGCAGCTCGACGCGCACCTGACGCCCGATCGTCACGCAGCGCCGGGCGTAGGCGGCCCGCAGGCCGTCGGCGTCGGCGAGCAGCGGCAGCCGCTCCTCGATCAGCGCCAGCAGCCGGTTGAGCAACGCGGTCCGATCCACGAGCGCGCCCTCGCCGGCCTCCAGGCGGACCGAGGTCGCCGTCGTGGTCGGCAGCTCGTCGGCGTCCTGGTGCACGTTGATGCCGATGCCGAGCACGGCGGCCGGCCCCTGCGGGGTCTCCACCCGCTCCACGAGGATGCCGCAGATCTTGCGCTGCGCCTCCCCCACCAGCACGTCGTTGGGCCACTTCAGGCCGACCCCGCCGATCAGCTCGCCGAGCGCCTCGTCCACCACCAGGCCGGCCAGCAGCGGCAGCCACGGCCAGCGCTCGGCGGGCACCTCGGGCCGCAGCAGCACCGAGAAGGTGAGCGCGGCCCGGTCCGGCACCGCCCAGACCCGGTCCAGGCGCCCGCGCCCCGAGGTCTGCCATTCGGCGACCACCACGGTGCCGGCCGGGGCGCCCGCCCGGGCCCGCTCGGTTACCAGCGAGTTCGTCGACTCCGCCCGATCCAGGACCTCGACCGAATCGGCGAGCGCGGAGTGGTCAAGTGGTGGGCGGGCGTCGGGCTTCTCAGTCATGGGCACTAGATTGGCCCCGGACATCCGAGGAGGCCAAACACGTGAGCGCATCGATTGGCGAGGGCACCGAGCTCCCCGCAGACATCGACATCCACACCACCGCCGGCAAGTTGGCGGATCTCGAGCGTCGTCTCGACGAGGCTGTGCACGCCGCATCGGCGACCGCCGTCGAGAAGCAGCACGCGAAGGGTCGCAAGACCGCACGCGAGCGCATCGAGATGCTCTTCGACGAGGGTTCCTTCGTCGAGATCGACGAGCTGGCCCGACACCGATCGACCGCGTTCGGTCTGGAGAAGACCCGCCCCTACGGCGACGGCGTCGTCACCGGCTACGGCACCGTCGACGGTCGCCAGGTCTGCGTCTTCTCCCAGGACTTCACCATCTTCGGTGGGTCGCTGGGCGAGGTCTACGGCGAGAAGATCACCAAGATCATGGATCTGGCGATCAAGACCGGCTCCCCGATCATCGGCATCAACGAGGGCGCCGGCGCTCGCATCCAGGAGGGCGTCGTCTCGCTCGGCCTCTACGGCGAGATCTTCAAGCGCAACGTGCACGCCTCCGGCGTGATCCCCCAGATCTCGATGATCATGGGCAACTGCGCGGGCGGCCACGTCTACTCGCCGGCCGTCACCGACTTCACGATCATGGTCGACCAGACCTCGGCGATGTTCATCACCGGTCCCGACGTGATCAAGACCGTCACCGGCGAGGACGTCTCGATGGAGGACCTCGGTGGTGCGCGCACGCACAACACCAAGTCCGGCAACGCCCACTACATGGCGACCGACGAGGAAGACGCGTTCGAGTACGTCAAGGCGCTGCTGGCCTACCTGCCGCAGAACAACCTCGACGAGGCGCCGTCCTACGACGAGGACGCCGACCTCGAGCTGAGCGACCTGGACCGGTCCCTGGACACGATCATCCCGGACAGCCCGAACCAGCCCTACGACATGCACGACGTGATCACCGCGGTGCTCGACGACGAGGAGTTCCTCGAGGTCCAGCCGCTGTTCGCGCCGAACATCATCGTCGGCTACGGCCGGGTCGAGGGTCGTCCGGTCGGCATCGTGGCCAACCAGCCGATGCAGTTCGCCGGCACGCTGGACATCGACGCCTCCGAGAAGGCCGCTCGCTTCGTCCGCTTCTGCGACGCGTTCAACATCCCGGTGCTCACCTTCGTCGACGTCCCGGGCTTCCTGCCGGGCACCGACCAGGAGTGGAACGGCATCATCCGCCGCGGCGCGAAGCTGATCTACGCCTACGCCGAGGCCACCGTGCCGCTGATCACCGTGATCACCCGCAAGGCGTACGGCGGCGCCTACGACGTGATGGGCTCCAAGCACCTCGGTGCCGACCTCAACGTCGCCTGGCCGACCGCGCAGATCGCCGTGATGGGTGCCCAGGGCGCCGCCAACATCGTGCACCGCAAGACGCTTGCCGCGGTGGAGAAGGAGGGCGGCGACGTCGAGGCCAAGCGCGCGGAGCTGATCGACGAGTACGAGACCACCCTCGCGAACCCGTACATCGCGGCCGAGCGTGGCTACGTGGACACCGTGATCATGCCGCACGAGACCCGCGCCGAGATCGTTCGCGGCCTGCGTCTGCTCCGCTCGAAGCGCGAGATCCTGCCGGCCAAGAAGCACGGAAACATCCCGCTCTGATGGCCGCCGACGCGAAGAGCACGGACGAGACCACCGCAGCGCCGGCCCAGCCGCTGCTGCGGGTGGTCAACCCCGACGCGACGCCGGAGGAGATCGCGGCCCTGGTCGCCGTCTTCTCCGCGCTCGGCTCGGGTGCCGCTCCTGCACCCAAGCGCCGCACGCCGGAGTGGTCGCAGCCGGTCCGCCGCCACCGCGCCCCGGTGGCGCACGGCGCCGGTGGCTGGCGCGCCAGCGGCCTGCCCCGCTGAGCACTCTCTGATCAATGCCGTCGTCC
>NZ_BAAALG010000001.1:333978-354178 GCF_039528155.1 Nocardioides dubius
CGGCGTCTGTGGCCACAGCGCCGCGGGAGCCGATTCGTAACACGCGGCTCTGCTCTGTTACCTGGTTGAAAACTGCAGCACTCATCTGGGCAATGCAACTTTCTTACGGTCGTCAGGAATCGCCCCCGACGATCGGAATCGCATGACTCCCACCCCTCGCCGTCTCGTACCGGCGCTCGCCGTGCTCGCCCTCGGCGGCACCCTGCTCACCGGCCCCGCCACCGCGGTCACCTCGGTCACCACCGACAACGCCGCCGTCTGGAGCGTCAACGACGCCCGCCGTCCGGGCCTCGACACCGGCAGCATCCAGAAGGTCTCCAACTCGCGGCTGGAGGCGTTCGGCAGCCTCTTCCTCAAGGTCGCCGGCGGCACCGACCCGATGAACGGCCAGATGCTGCGCGGCTTCGGCTTGACCGGCGTCGGCGGCAGCTACGTCTCCACCGCCTCGGTCCGCCTCGACGGCGTCACCGTGAGCCGCAAGCTCGACGTCGACGAGGCCGGCAACACCGGCATCTTCTTCGACACCTTCACCAACACCACCACCGAGCCGATCACCGTGCGCGCCTCCTTCGGCGGCTCGCTGGGCTACGGCGTCCCCGGCAGCAGCACCGCAGGAACGGTCAGCGCGACCGCTGACGGCGACAGCGTGCTGGAGGCCGGCGACTCCTGGATGGTGGCGACCAGTCCCGGTCAGGTCCGCCCGACCGGCGTCGTCGCGGGCACCGGCGAGTTCACCCTCGGCGACCAGCAGAACGACCCGTTCAGCACGCCCTACTCCCCCACCGGCTCGGGCCAGAACAACCCGGGGTTCGTGCACGAGCTGACCATCGAGCCCGGCAGCACCGCCTCGCTGCTGCACTACGTCTACGTGGGCGCGCAGGCCGAGACCACGGCAGCGGAGGCGACCGCTGCACTCGCTGCGGCGCCGAGCCTCGACCCGCTGACCCTCGACGAGGTCTGCACCATCGCCAACTGGGGCCTGGCCGACCTGCCCGGCTTCGACGCGGCCCTGTGTGCCGGCGCCGACCCGCTCAAGCTGCCTGCTGCCCCGATGCAGGCAACGGTGCGGACCAGCGTCGACTACGACGTCACCGGCAAGAGCGTCACCGACCTGCAGCGCGACCTGGCGGCCGGCGTGGTCACCTCCGTCGAGATCACCCAGGCCTACCTGGACCGGATCGCCGCCTACGACCAGACCCAGCTCGGCCTCAAGTCGTTCATCCACGTCTCGAAGACCGCACTGGCGGACGCCGCCGAGGCCGATGCCGCCCGGGCCGCGGGCGACGAGCGCGCACTGCTCGGCATCCCGATGGCGATCAAGGACCTCTACGACGTCGAGGGACAGCCCAACACCGGCGGGGTGAAGTCGCTGGCCTCCTGGGTGCCGGAGAGCGACGCGTGGCAGATCGCCAAGCTGCGCGAGGCCGGCGCGATCTTCCTGGGCAAGACCAACCTCTCCGAGTTCGCCAACTCGGGCTCGTTCAGCGAGAGCGGGTTCATGCAGACCTGGAACGGTCTCTACCCCTCGAAGAGCTCGTTCGGCTCCTCGGGAGGCTCGGCCACCGCGGTCGCCGCGGACCTGGCGCCGATCTCGATGGGCACCCAGACCGGCGTCTCGCTCTACGCACCGTCCACCGGCGCCAGCCTCTCCTCCTTCCGCGGCACCGACGGGCTGACCAGCATCGAGGGCGGGATGCCGCTGACCTGGGGTCAGGACTACGGCGGCCCGATCGGGCAGAGCGTCAGCGACCTCGCACAGGTGCTGGACGCGACGGCCACCCGGAGCACCGGCAACAATCCCGACGACATCCTCACCAGCCGGGTCGACAACGCCCTGCGGCCGGAGTCGTTCAGCGCCGGCCTGAGCACCAACGCCCTGCAGGGCAAGAAGATCGGCTACCTGCCGGGCTCCTACGCCTCGACGTCGATCGCCGACGACCCGACCGGCGCCGACACCCTCGCGGACATCAGGAGCGCCCTGGAGGCGGCCGGCGCCGAGCTGGTCGAGCTGACCGCCCCGCCGTCCCAGCCGGCCGCGCCCGGCCCGATCAACGGCAACTCCGGTGCGCACGGCTGGGTCGAGTACATCGACTCCGAGCCGACCTTCCCGCTCCGCACGCCTGCCGAGGTGTGGCAGAACCTCGCCAACCTGCCCTACAACGTCTCCGGCACCTCGGTGAGCACGCGGGTGCCCTACGACGAGACCAGCGTCAGCAACTACCTGGCCCGCCGTGACGCCTACAAGGCCGCGATCGGCGCGTGGATGGAGGCCGCCGACGTCGACGCCGTCGCCTATCCGGGCTTCATCAGCCAGATGGGCAACAACGACGCCAGCTCTGCGGTGCTCTCCTCCGACCGCGCCAGTGGCGTGCTGACCTCCAACGTCGGACTGCCGACGGTGATCATCCCGATCGGCACGACCTCCCTGGGCTACTCCAACTCGCTGCAGCTGGTGGGCCCGGCCTGGAGCGACGCCGACGTGCTGGCGATGGGCTACGCCGCCGAGCAGCAGGCCGACGCCCGGGTGCACAGCACCGTCGCGCCCGCGCTGGAGTACAGCGGACCGGCCGAGTCGCTGGTGACCGTGGAGCTCGCCGAGACCAGCGTCAGCCACGGCACCGCCGCCACCGCGACCGTGCAGGTGAGCAGCAGCCGTGCGGTCTCCGGCACGGTCACCGTCGCCGTCGACGGCATCCAGGTCGAAGGCACGCTCAGCGACGGCGTCGCGACCGTGAGCCTGCCCCGCGACCTGGCGGCCGGCGAGCACCTGGTCGTCGCCCGGTTCGCCGGCGACCGCAAGGTCGCGGCGAGCGAGGCCGCGACGACGCTGAAGGTGGTGCCCGCCCAGATCGCGGTGCGCACCTCGACCGCCGCCGCCACCGTCGGCAAGGCCGCCAGCGTGCGGATCGACGCCGACGCCCCCGGAGCACGGGTGCTGCTGCTCGAGGGCGCCGGCGTGGTCGGCTCGGGAACCCTGTCCGGCTCCGGCTCCGTCACCATCGCCGTCAAGGGGCTGGCTGTCGGCAAGCACACGCTGACCGCGCTGGTCACCGCAGGCAGCAACCACCTGGAGGGCACGAGCACACCGTTCGCGGTGAGCGTGGCCAAGGCCGCACCGCGGCTGACGACCACGGTCAAGGCCCGCAAGGTCAAGGTCAAGGTGAGCGCCCCCGGCGTGAGCCCGAGCGGCACGGTCAGCATCAAGGCCGGCGGCAAGGTGCTCGCGAAGGCCAAGGTCGGCGCCAAGGCGGTCACCCTCAAGGTGCCCGGCAAGGCCCGCAAGGTGAGCGTGGTCTACAGCGGCAACGCCTCGCTGAAGAAGGCCAGCACCACGGTGCGACTGCGCTGATCGATCGCTGACCCGGCCTGCCGGGTCGCCGAGAGCGACGGCCGGACGGCCTCACCCGATCACCGGGTGAGGCCGTCCGCTGTCTTGGCGACCGCGATACTGGGCGCATGAACGCGATCACCGATGTGCCAGGGATCCGGGTCGGCCACGCACAGCGCACCGAGGGGGGGTGGCTGACGGGGACCACCGTGGTGCTGGCCCCGGCTGAGGGCGCGGTGGCCGGCGTCGACGTCCGCGGCGGTGGGCCGGGCACCCGGGAGACCGACCTGCTCGACCCGCGCAACCTGGTCGAACGGGTGCACGCGATCACCCTGACCGGTGGCTCGGCGCTGGGCCTGGGTGCCGCGGACGGCGTCGCTCGCGCGCTCTTCGCGGACGGCGTCGGCTTCCCGATGGGCGGCCCCGGCGAGGTGGTCCCGATCGTCCCGGCCGCGGTGATCTACGACCTGGGCCGCGGCGGCGTCTTCTCCCACTTCCCCGACGCCACCCTCGGCAGGGCCGCGTATGCGGCGGCCGCCGACGGCGAGGTCGCGATGGGCACCGTCGGCGCCGGCACCGGCGCTCGGGCCGGCGGCCTCAAGGGAGGTGTCGGAACGGCGTCCGCGACGTTGCCCGACGGCACGGTGGTGGGCGCGTTGATCGTGGTAAATGCGGTGGGCTCCACCGTGGACCCGGAGACCGGTGAGCTGTGGGCGCAGCGGCACTGCGTACCCGGCGACCTGCCCGCCCTGCGCCGTCCTGACCCGGCGGAGCTGGCGGGTGGCCCGNNNCCCGGGCTGCTGCCGCGGCGCAGCCCGCACCGATGCGCCCGGCCCTGGCGACCACGATCGGGGTGATCGCCACCGACGCCACCTTGACCAAGGCCCAGTGCCAGAAGGTCTCCGGGATCGGCCACGACGGCTTCGCCCGGGCGATCAAGCCGGTGCACACCATGTTCGACGGCGACACGCTCTTCACGCTGGCCACCTGCGCCCGGCCGGCCCGCGACGTCTTCGGCTTCCAGGAGCTGCTCAGCGCTGCCGACGACGTGGTCACCCGAGCCGTGGCGCGGGCGATGCTCGCGGCCACCTCGACGCCCGGCTCCACGCCGCCACTGCGCTCCTATCGCGACGCCTTCCCCAGCGCTCTGGGCTGAGCGGCATGGAGTGGGCAGGGCCGGAGCGGCTGGCCGCTGCCGCGAAGACCTCCCGCGAGTTCTACGCCGGTCGAGCGCCCGGGCGGGGTCCGCGTAGCGCGGCAGAGCTCGCCGCAGTCCGGGCCGCGGCGCCAGCACCGGCATCGGTGGCGCCACCGCCGGTGGTCGAGGTCGTCGAGGCCGATGGCCACCGCGTCGGGGTGCGGATCCAGGTTCCGCGCGACCGGCCCGCCGCCGGGGTGCTGCTGGAGCTGCACGGCGGAGGGTTCTACCTCGGCTCGGCCGCGGCCAGCGACGTGCGCAACCGGCGTCTGGTCGACGACCTGGGGGTCGCCGTGGCGAGCGTGGACTATCGCCTGGCGCCGGAGCATCCGTGGCCCGCCGCGCCCGAGGACTGCGAGGCCGCCGCACAGTGGCTGACGGAGGTGGCGACGACGCGGTTCGGCACGGACCGGATCGCACTGATCGGCTTCTCCGCGGGCTCCACCCTGGCGATGACGACCCTGCTCCGCCTGCGCGAGCGTGCGCGCCTGCCCATCGCCGGCGCCGTACTCCAGTTCGGCACCTACGACCTGAGTGGGACCACCGAGGCCGGGCGGCTGATCGACAACGAGTGGTTCCTCGACGCCTATGCCGCAGACGCCCCGGACCGTACCGATCCCGATCTCTCCCCGGTCTTCGCCGCGGTGACCGACCTCGCCGCACTGCCACCCGTGCTGATGGTGGTCGGCGCCGACGACATCCTCTTGCACGACAACGTGGCGATGGCCGAGCGTCTGCGGGATGCGGGCGTCCGGGTGGACCTGCGGGTCTACCCCGAGGCCCCGCACGGCTTCACCGCCCACCCGACTCCCCTGGCCGGAGCGGCACAGGACGAGATCGACGCGTGGCTCACCGAGCGGCTCCAGTAGCGCTGAGTCGGCGGTCAGGTGCTGTGTCGGAGGTCACGTCTAGCGTGATTCGTGTGCTCGGGAACCACCCGAGACACCTGCCGCTCGGAGGCATCCATGCCACGCATCACTCCCCCATCCGGTCCGCCCGGCGAGTTCGACGCGGCCGACGCACTGGCGTTGAGTCAGCAGGCGATCTGCCAAGCCACGTTGGCGATCGAGGCCGCGCTCGACTCCTGCCTCGATGCTGAGCCGGTCTACCTGACGACGGCGGAGAAGGAGGCCGTGCTGCTGCGGATGCCGGTGTTGCGGGCCCGGCTCACCGAGTTGAACTACCGGCTCTTGGCGTGCGCGTTCGATGTGGCCGACGCCCACGGCGCCCGCAACATTGGCGACTACCTCGCCCACGAAACGCACCAGGCCCACGGCACCATGGCCCGCGAGCTGCGGATCGCACGCGAGCTCGACAGCAGGTGGATGCACCTGCACGCCGCACTGCGCGAAGGGCGCGTGAACCTCGCCCAGTCCGTGGAGATCACCCGCTCCTTGAACGCTCTGCCCGATGACCTCGACGCCACGGTGCTTCGTGACGCCGAGCGGACCCTTGTCGAGCACGCCGAACAGTTCGGACCCAACGACCTCCGCCGGATGGGCAAACGCATCATCGATGTGGTCGCTCCCGACATCGCCGAAGCCGTGGAAGGCAAACGCCTCGCCGACGAGGAACGCTCCGCCCGAGAACGGCAACAGCTCACCTTGAAGCCACAAGGCGACGGCACCACCCGCATCAGCGGCCTGCTCACCGACGGCTGCGCGAATCGGCTGGCGACTGCCCTGAACGCGATCACCAACCCACGCCGGGACCACCTCACCCCCGCACCCTGCGGCTGTGTGCCCGACGAGACAGGCGCGTACGCCGAGTCGTGCGGGGACCTCGAATGTCCCGGCCGCGATGCGCACCACGGCGAGTTCGACGATCCAGCCAGCGACGACGCGACCGGAACCAGCGATTCCAACAGCGGCAGCGGCAGCGGCAGCGGCAGCGGCAGCGGCAGCGGCAGCGGCAGCGGCAGCGGCAGCGGCCAACCCCACCCCATCCGGAAGCTCTCCACCCCCCAACGCAACGCCCGCGCATTGAACACACTCCTGGAGACCCTCGACCCGAAACGCCTACCCCTGCACGGAGGAGACGCCACCACCGTCGTCGTCACCATCAGCCTCGACGCGCTGCGCAACGAGATCGGCACCGCCACCCTGACCACCCAACGCGACGGGTGGCACGACCGGATCTCAGCCGGCGAAGCCCGACGCCTCGCCTGCAACGCCGGCATCATCCCCGCCGTACTCGACGGCCACAGCCAACCCCTCGACCTAGGGCGAACCAAACGCTTCTACAGCGCAGCCCAACACCGAGCACTCGCCCTCATCCACCCCTACTGCCTCGCCGAGAACTGCCGAATACCCGCCACCTGGTGCGAAGCACACCACAACAACCCCTGGCACCTCGGCGGACGAACCGACCTCGCCGACGGCAGCCTCCTCTGCAGCAAGCACCACCACTACATCCACGACCCCACCTATCAGGTCGAATACCTCCCCCACGGCGGGATCAGATTCCGCAGACGCACGTGACGGACCAGCCGCGCCCGGCCCGGTCAGTGGCCGACGTGAAAGAGCACGTGCGCACCAGCGGAGCGTGCCTGGCCGAAGAACGCGATCAGGTCGCTCAGGTACTCCCAGGCGTAGGCACACTCGTCGTCGGAGTACTCCGGGTTGCGCAGCTCCGCCGGCATCTGCGCGTAGGCCTCGGCGAAGGTCTCCTCGTCCAGGGTGTCCAGCGCCTCGCTGACCTCGGCCACGCTGGCCGGGTCGAGCAGGCTGACCAGCAGCTCGTCATCGTCAGCCTGCAGCGACCGCTGGCCGAGCACGACCCCGGTCCACGGCCAGTCCTGCGGATCACGGTCCGGTCCGGACGGCGCCAGCGCGCAGGAGATCGGGTCCCACGCCTTGTCGCTCTCGCAGAACGAGGTCGCCTCCTGCTCAAGCGCCTCCTCAAGAGTCTCCTCCAGCGCCTCGACCAGCTCCACCAGCCGGTCGTCGTCCCCGCTGGCCGCGTCGAATGCCGCCGCCTGATCGGCGTCGAGCATGAAGTGCACACCGCGTTGCATCGATCCTCCTGTCCGTGAGGGCGCGTCCGGGTTGGCCTAGACCACCGCCTGTGTCTACCCTATTTTGCGGAGGGAGCATCCGACGTCGAATTCTCGAGGCAACGATGCTCACAGCACGAACCGCACGAATCCGTACCCTGACCGCGCTCGCCGCGCTGCTGCTCGGAGCACTGGTGGTCCCCGGCGCTGCGACCACTGCCGAGGCCGCCAAGCCCAGCAAGAAGTACGCGCCCTACGGCTTCCTCTCCTACTCCGGCGGCACGATGGTGCAGGCGTTGGGCACCACCCTGTCCTCCGACCTCACCGCACAGTCGACGATCGCGGGCACAGCACTGCCGAGCAGGTCCTCGAGCACCACCGCCGACGTCAAGGTCTCCTCGCTGGTCAGCGTCGGCGCGGTCCGCACGTCCACCCAGGCCACGAAGTCCGGCAAGCGCGGCGTCAAGGTCGTCACCAAGGCACGCACTGCCGGCGTCAACCTGCTGAACGGGCTGATCACCGCCACCGCGGTGGAGACCACCAACACCACCCGCGGTCTGCCGACCAAGCTCAGCGGCCACTCCAGCACCCGGTTCGTCGACCTCAAGATCGGCTCGCTGCAGCTCCCGGTCGACATCCCGGAGAACTTCCGGGTCACCATCCCCGGCGTCGCCACAGTCGAGGCCAACGTCACCAACGTCGCCACCAAGCACGGCATCGCCAACAGCCAGGGCTACGCCCTGGGCGTGCACCTGCTCAAGGACTTCGGTCCCGCCTCGATGGGCAGCTCGATCGTGCTGAACCCGACCTTCACCACCCTGGCCGTCCCGGTCCCCGCCAAGAACCCGACCATCGGCGGCACCGCCTACGGCACCAAGGCCCTGGTGAAGCTGACCGACGCGATCTCCGGCGAGGTCGGTCCGACCGGCCAGGTGGCGACCCCGCCGAACAGCACGGCCGGCAAGACCGAGGTCAACCGCACCGCCAGCGTCGACGTGCCCGGCATCCTCTACGTGGGCGCGATCAACTCCTCCACCTGGTCGAAGTCCTCCAAGCGCCGCGCCGACATCAAGAACACCACCCAGGTCGCCGGCGTCAACCTGCTCAACGGGCTGATCACCGCCGACGCCCTCAAGGTCGAGGCGCGCGCCAAGATCCGCGGCAAGAGGTACCGCCCGCAGGAGCGGATGACCCTGGTGAACCTCACCATCGCCGGCCGGAAGATCCCCGTGAACGTCGGCCCGAACACCAAGATCGATGTCGCAGGGCTGGGCCGGGTGACCATCAACCAGCGGGTGCGCACCAACTCCTCCAACCTGATCCGCGCCATCCACATCAAGGTGCTCGAGCCCCGCAACGACCTCAAGGTCGGTGCCGAGATCGAGATCGGGGTCGCCTCCACCCGCCTGTGGCGCTGACCTTCTCGGCGGCCCGTTGATGGCCCCACCCGTGGATAGGGTGGGGCCATGACGAGTCAGGAGCAGCGTGAGGTCGACCAGATCGCCGATCGGTACGTGGCGGAGTACGCCGCAGCCGACCCGATCACTGCCACCTACCTGGGGATCGACGGCCACGACCATCTGCTCACCGACTATTCCCCCGACGGCTTCGCCGCCCGCGAGGAGATGACCCGCCGGGCGTTCGCCGCGGTCGAGGCGGCCACGCCGGTCGACGAGCGCGAGCAGGTCGCCAAGGAGGCGTTCCTGGAGCGCGTCGGGTTGCAGATCGCCCGCGCCGACGCCGGCATCGAGCGCAGCGACTTCTCGGTGATCAGCAGCGGCCTGCACGAGATCCGCAGCTGCTTCGACCTGATGCCGCACGAGGGCGAGGAGGCGTGGAGCAACATCGACGCCCGCCTCGCCGCCATCCCGGACGCCCTGCAGGGCTACCGGATCACGCTCGCCGAGGAGGCCGCCAAGGGCAACGTGGCGGCGTCGCGCCAGTACACCGAGGTGGCCGCCCAGATCCGCAGCTGGACCGGCGGCGGCAACGTGCTGCGCAACCTGGTCGCCGAGTGCGAGCTCGACGGCGCGCTGCGCAGCCAGCTCGACGAGCACGCCACCCGGGCCACCCGCGCGCTCTCCGACTTCGGGCTCTTCCTGGAGGACGAGATGGAGCCCCAGGGCCGCGACGTCGAGGCGGTGGGGCGCGAGCACTACGCGCTCGCCTCCCGCTACTTCCTCGGCGCCGAGATCGACCTCGAGCAGACCTATGCCTGGGGCTGGGAGGAGCTCAAGCGGATCGAGGACGACATGACCGCCACTGCCGGGCTGATCCTGCCCGGCTCCAGCATCGACGAGGCGGTCGCCCACCTGGACGCCGACCCCTCCACCCGGATCCAGGGCAAGGAGGCGTTCCGCGACTGGATGCAGGAGCTCGCCGACCGCACCGTGGCCGAGCTCGCCGACGTGCACTTCGACATCCCCGAGCCGGTCCGCCGGATCGAGTGCTGCATCGCGCCGACCAGCGACGGCGGCATCTACTACACCGGCCCGTCGGAGGACTTCTCCCGCCCCGGCCGGATGTGGTGGTCGGTGCCGGAGGGGATCGACGAGTTCAGCCCCTGGCGCGAGGTGACCACCGTCTTCCACGAGGGCGTGCCCGGCCACCACCTCCAGATCGGGCAGACCGCGTACCGCAGCGAGTCGCTGAACCGCTGGCAGCGGCTGATGTGCTGGGTCAGCGGCCACGGCGAGGGTTGGGCGCTCTACGCCGAGCGGTTGATGGAGGAGCTCGGCTACCTCGAGGATCCGACCCACCGCCTCGGCTGGCTCGATGGCCAGGGTCTGCGGGCGGCACGGGTGATCGTCGACATCGGCATGCACCTGCAGCTAGAGATCCCGGCCGACAACCCGTTCGGCTTCCACCCCGGTGAGCGCTGGACGCCGGCACTCGGCCTGGAGTTCATGCGCGCCCACGCCCGGATGGACGACCCCACCATCGTCTTCGAGGTGAACCGCTACCTCGGCTGGCCGGGCCAGGCCCCCTCCTACAAGGTCGGCGAGCGGATCTGGCTGGAGGCACGGGACGCCGCCCGGGCCGCGCAGGGCAGCGCGTTCGACCTGAAGTCCTTCCACCGCTCCGTCCTCGACCTCGGTCCCCTGGGCCTCGACCCGTTGCGCGCAGCGCTGGTGAGAGGCTGACCCGCATGCCCCGCTTCGTCCTCGCCTCGGCCTCCCCTGCCCGTCTCGCCGTCCTGCAGCGCGCCGGCATCGACCCCGAGGTGATCGTCTCGGGCGTCGACGAGTCGGTCCTCGACCACCTCCCGCCGGCCGAGCTCGCGGGCCAACTGGCGGTCCTGAAGAACGCCGCCGTCGCGGGCGGCGTCGACGACGCCCTGGTGCTGGGCTGCGACTCGGTTCTCGAGTTCGAGGGCCAGGCGCTCGGCAAGCCCGCCGACGCTGCCGAGGCGACCGCGCGCTGGCAGGCGATGCGGGGGCGCAGCGGCGTCCTGCACACCGGTCACGCCCTCCAGGACACCGCCAGCAACCAGGTCGTCACCGCCACGGTCAGCACCACGGTGCACTTCGCCGACGTCACCGACGCGGAGATCGCCGCCTACGTGGCGAGCGGCGAGCCGCTGCACGTGGCCGGTGCCTTCACCATCGACGGCCTCGGCGGAGCGTTCATCACCCACATCGAGGGCGATCACCACAACGTGATCGGGCTCAGCCTGCCGACCCTTCGCCGCCTGGTGACCGAGCTCGGTCACTCCTGGGTCGGCCTGTGGCGCTCAGCGGCCAGCAGCACCTGAGCGCTGCTTGGCGACGAAGCCGACCGAGGCCCGGCGCACCAGCCCCGGCGCGAAGCGCTGCAGCCGATAGGCCATCCGGGCCTGCCGCGGCTCGATCACCACGGCCTCGTCGGCGACGACGGCGGCCAGCACCCGCGCGGCCAGCGCGTCCGGGTCCACCGGCCGCTTGATCCCCTGGCCCTTGAGGTAGTAGTCGCGGCCGTTGATCGCGCCGAACTCCCCCTTGTCGAGGATCGGGGTGTCCACCGCCGCCGGGCAGACCACGGTGACGCCGACGCCGTGCGCCGCCGCCTCCGAGCGCAGCGCCAGCGAGAGCCCGACCACGGCGTGCTTGGTCATCACGTACGAGGTGAGCAGCCCGGCCGCCATCAGCCCGCCCATCGACGCGGTGTTCACCAGATGTCCGCCGCCCTGCGCGATCATCCGCGGATAGGCCGCCGCCACGCCGTGCACCACGCCGCGGATGTTGACGTCGATGATCGCGTTCCACTGCGCCAGGGTGAGCTGCTCGGTGTCCCCGATCAGGGTGATCCCAGCGTTGTTGAAGACCAGGTCGATCCGGCCGTGCTCGTCGGAGATCGCGGCCACCGCGGCCTCCACCGCCGCGGCGTCGGTGACGTCGAGGGTGATCCCGGTCGCGTTGCCCGGGCCGCTGGTCGCGGCCGCGGAGGCCTGCGCGCCCGCCCCGTCGAGGTCGGCCAGCACCACGTGCGCGCCGGCGGCGACCAGGGCCCGGCCGAGCGCGGCGCCGATCCCCGAGGCGCCGCCGGTCACCAGCGCGGTACGCCCGCGCAGCGCGGAGAGGTCGCGGCTCATCCGAAGGCCGCCATCACGTGCTGGACCAGGTCCGGGTAGCGACGCAGGTGGGCGCCGCCGTTGATCTCGACGGTCTCGCCGGTGATCCAGCGCGCCTCCTCGGAGAGCAGGAAGCGGATCACCGCGGCGATCTCCTCCGGCTCGCCGCTGCGCCCCAGCGGGGTGTTGGCCAGGTAGTCGTCGCGGACGCCGGGGATGTCCATGGCCGGCGCCGTCAGCGGGGTCACCACCAGGCCCGGCGAGACCGAGTTCACCCGGATTCCCCGAGCGCCGAGCTCCAGCGCGCTGACCTGGGTCAGGCTGACCAGCCCGGCCTTGGCCGCGCAGTACGCCACCAGGCCGGCACCGGGCTGACGTGCGTTGAGCGAGGTCAGCGAGACCATCGCGCCGCCGTCCAGCAGCGTCCTTCCGCCATGCTTGAGCACCAGGAAGGCGCCGGTCAGGCAGACGTCCACCACCCGCCGGAACTCGGTGACGTCGTGGTCGACGACCGAGGCCAGGGTGCTCACCCCGGCACAGTTGACGACGCCGCTCACCGAGCCGTGCCGCTCCAGCACCGCAGCGAACAACGCCTCGACGGCCGACTCATCGGTGACATCGACCCGGTGCGCGCTGTGCTCACTCCCCAGGCCGTCCAGCGCGGCGGCCGCAGCGGCCTGGTCCAGGTCGGCGACGGCGACCCGATGGCCCGCCGCGGCAAGCGCGTGGACGGTGGCGAGGCCGATGCCGGAGGCACCGCCCACCACGACGGAGACGGGCGTAGGCGTAACGGTCACAACAACTCCTGACGTTTGTCGATTCTGATTGACGCGTGTCAAAACTAGCCCCTAGTGTGACCGCTGTCACCCCTTTTCTCTCCACCAACACCAACGCCCCGGAGGACCCATGAGCGCCCCCCGCACCGCGATCATCGGCGCAGGCATCAGCGGCCTGACCACGGCCAAGATGCTGGCCGACTACGCCGTGCCCTTCACCGTCTTCGAGTCCTCGGACCGGATCGGCGGCAACTGGGCGTTCGGCAACCCGAACGGCCACAGCAGCGCCTACCGCTCGCTGCACATCGACACCTCGAAGAACCGGCTCTCGTTCCGCGACTACCCGATGCCGGAGCACTTCCCCGACTTCCCCCACCACTCGCAGATCAAGGAGTACCTGGAGGGGTACGCCGACGCGTTCGACCTCAAGTCGCACATCGAGTTCGAGAACGGCGTCGTGCACGCCGAACGGCGCCCGGACGGCGGCTGGCTGCTCGATCTGCAGGACGGCAGCCGGCGCGAGTTCGACTTCCTGGTCGTCGCCAACGGCCACCACTGGGACCCGCGGCATCCCGACTTCGAGGGCGAGTTCACCGGCACCACGATCCACTCGCACGACTACATCGACCCGCGCACCCCGCTGGACTTCACCGGCAAGCGGATCCTGATCGTCGGCATCGGCAACTCCGCCGCCGACATCGCCGTCGAGCTCTCCTCCAAGGCGTTGGAGAACGAGGTCGTGCTCTCCACCCGCTCGGGCGCCTGGGTGGTGCCCAAGTACCTGGCCGGCCGCCCGGCCGACGAGCTCTACGCCACCTCCCCCTACCTGCCGCTGAAGTGGCAGCGGAAGATGGCTCAGCTCGGCCAGCCGCTGATCTCCGGCCGCCCCGAGCGCTACGGGCTGCCGACTCCCAACCACCTCTTCTTCGAGGCGCACCCGACCCAGTCGGTGGAGCTCCCGCTGCGGCTGGGGTCGGGCGACGTCACCGCCAAGCCCAACGTCAGCCGCCTCGACGGTGACACCGTGCACTTCGAGGACGGCACGTCGCAGGAGTTCGACGTGATCGTCAACGCCACCGGCTACAACATCACCTTCCCGTTCTTCGACCCCGCGTTCATCTCCGCACCCGACAACCACATCCGGCTCTACAAGCGGATCTTCCTGCCCGGCATGGACGACCTCGCCTTCGTCGGCTTCGCCCAGTCCACCCCGACGCTCTTCCCGTTCGTCGAGGCGCAGACCCGGATCGTGGCCGCCTACCTGACCGGCGACTACGCCCTGCCGAGCGCCGCGGAGATGGAGGAGACGATCACCGCCGACGAGCAGCGCTACACCGCCCACATGGTGCAGCGTCCGCGGCACACGCAGCAGGTCGACTACTTCATCTACGAGCACGAGGCACGCACCAAGGAGCTCCCCCGCGGCCACGCCCGAGCTCTGGCAGGGCGGGCCCGTTGAGCAGACTGGACCGGCGAGGCCCCGGCCGCGGCGACGAGCGGCGTGCCGCGCTGCTCCTCGCCCTCGACGAGCTGCTGCGGGAGGCGCCCTCCCTGGAGTCGATCAACGTGGCGGAGGTGTCACGACGGGCCGGCGTCACCCGCTCGGCGTTCTACTTCTACTTCGAGAGCAAGGCGATGGCGGTGATGGCGCTGCTCGAGGAGATGTACGACGACGCCGCCAACGAGACCGACCGCCTGGTCGAGGCGGAGGGCGAGCCCGAGCCGCGGATCCACCAGGTGATCAGCCACCTGTTCGACATGGTCGATCGACGGCCCTACGCCTACCGGGTGCTGTTGGAGGCACGCGCCACCAGCGCCACCCTGCGCGAGGACTGGGACCAGGGCCGCGCCGGCTTCGCCCAGCAGATCGCCACCATGATCACCAACGAGCGGGCCACCGCCAAGGCCCCCGACGGCGCGGACGCCGACGCCCTGGCCAGCGTGCTGCTCGAGCTCAACGACCGCTCCATCGAGCGCTACGCACTCGGCCACGGCCCCGCGCGCGCCGCGCACATCGACGCACTCACCTCGATCTGGGTGCGCACCATCTACGGAGGACAACGATGACCACCACCCTCGCCACGCAGACCTTCCGCTCCGGCGGCGTGACCTGCCAGGCCACCCATGTGCCGGCCCGCACCGACGCCCTGACCACGGCGGCCGGGCGCCCGATCGTGGTGCTCGCGCACGGCCTGGCCGGCACCGTCGACTCCGGCCTGCTGCCCTTCGCCGAGGGGTTCGCCGACGCCGGCATCGACGCCTTCGCCTTCGACTACCGCGGCTTCGGCGCCTCCGCGGGCACGCCGCGCCAGCGGGTCCGGATCGAGGACCAGGTCGCCGACCTGCACGCCGCCGTCGACGCCGCCCGCGCGCTGCCCGGCATCGACCCTGACCGGGTCGCCCTGTGGGGCGTCTCGCTGGCCGGCGGCCACGTGATCCGCGCCGCCGCCGAGCGCGACGACATCGCCGCGGTGGTCGCCGTGGTGCCGATGGTCGACGGCCGCGCCGCCGCCGTCCAGGCCGCCCGGGTGCACCGCCCGACCGAGCTGCTGCGCGCCACCGGACGCGGCATCCGCGGCCGGATCGCGGGCCGGCTCGGCCTGGGCGAGGTCACCATGCCGGTCGTGGCGGCGCCTGGGAGGCTGGGCGCACTCACCCTCCCCGGTGCCGAGGAGGACTACCTCGCCATCGCCGGGCCGACCTGGCGCAACGAGGTGCACGCCGACGTCGGCCTCGAGCTCGGCGGCCGCAAGCCGCTGCAGCTGGCCGGCGAGGTGAAGGCCCCGATGCTGGTGCAGATCGCCGACTTCGACCGCAGTGCGCCGCCCCAGGCGGCCGCCAACGCGGCGTTCGCCGCCAAGGCGCAGGTGCGGCACTACCCGTGCGACCACTTCGACGTCTTCGCGCCCAAGAAGTGGCACGGCGCCGCTCTGACGCACGCGAGCACCTTCCTGCAGCGCACCCTGGCCGGCTGAGCCGGCCCGAGCGGCCGGCAGCGCTCAGGAGTCGGTCGACTCGCTCAGATCGGGAAGCGGCTCGGCCACCGTGCCGGCGAGCGTCGTGTGCTGATAGGAGGGCACCGCGAAGACCAGGCGCCGGAACAGATAGAAGCGCGCGCCGGTGCCGAGCGCGAGGCCGACCACGTTGGCGGCGATGTTGTCCGACAGCGCATCGGTGAGCCCGAGGGCGTGCCGGCTGACCCACAGACAGGCGATCGGCAGCGTCATCGTGATCACGTTGATCACCACGTACATGGTGACGCCGCCGTCGGGGTGGGCCGACGCCCGGTTCTGGAAGGCCCAGGTCTTGGTGCCGTGGTAGCTGATCCACATGCCGACGGTGTTCGCGATCACGTAGGCGATCGTCGGATGCCCGTGCAGCCACGGATCGTCGAGCACCAGCAGGCCGTGGACCAGGAAATTGAAGAGCACGAACGCGACGATCGTCGCCGCCCCACCGACGGCGAGGAAGCGCATCCCCTCATCGAGGAGACGTCTGCTGCGTGGCCCCATGGTGGCCAAGGCTAGGACACCGTCTAGGAAGGCCTGACAGGCACACTGCTCTCCTCGACGTCGGGCAGGCTCAGCGGCCACCGCTCGGGGCTCGCCAGCAGATCGAGGAACGCCGTCAGGTCGACCGGCCAGAGGACCGCACCGGCCGGGTCGGCCAGCTCCGCGCGACTCCACCAGCGGGACTCCTGCAGGGTGATCTGCTCCTCCTCGGTGTGGCCGGAGGTGTCGATCTCGAAGGCCTGCGTGCGCACCGCGTAGAAGGTGTCGCGCTGGTCCACGACGACGTCGCTGTAGCCGTGCCAGACGCGGCGTGCGGCCAGCGGCCCGATCACCTGCTCGGCGGCGACCTCCAGCCCGGTCTCCTCGGCCAGCTCGCGGCGCACCGCGGCCAGCTCGCTCTCGCCCTCGTCGATGCCGCCGCCCGGCGTGATCCACCAGGTGGCGCCGGTGCCGGGGTCGCTGTCACGGAACAGCAGCACCCGGCCGGCGTCGTCGATCACCAGCACCCGCACCGTCGAGCGCCGGCGCAGCGGGCGCCGGGCCGGATCATCCGGAACCTCGAACGTGCGGGTGTTCTCCTCGACGGCCATGCCTCCTATTCAACAGGCAGGCCGAGCCCCCGCGCGATCAGCATCCGCTGCACCTCGCTGGTGCCCTCGCCGATCTCCAGGATCTTGGCGTCGCGGTAGAAGCGCGCCACCGGGTACTCCTCCATGAACCCGTAGCCGCCGAAGACCTGGGTGGCGATCCGGGTCGCGGTCACCGCGGACTCCGAGGTGTAGAGCTTGGCCACCGAGGCCGCCTGCTTGAACTCCGCCACGCTCGGCCCGCGGCCCTCGGCCATCGCGTCCTTCATCGCCGCCGCCCGGTAGGTGAGCAGCCGCGAGGCGTGCAGCATCACCTCGAGGTCGGCGATCTGGAAGGCGACGCCCTGCTTGCGCCCGATCGGACCACCCATCGTCTGCCGCTCGAGCGCATAGGTGGTGCACAGCTCCACGCAGGCCTGGATCAGGCCGACGGCGAGTGCCGAGATCGCGACCCTGCCGTCGTCGAGGGTGGCCAGGAACTGGGCGTAGCCGCGTCCGCGCTCGCCGAGCAGGTTCGCCTCGGGCACCCGCGCGTCGGTGAAGGTCAGCGGGTGGGTGTCGGAGATGTGCCAGCCGAGCTTGTCGTAGCCGGGCTCGGCGGTGAAGCCGGGGGTGCCGCTGGGCACGATGATGGTGCTGATCTCGGGCTTGCCGCTCTCGGCGACGCCGGTGCGCGCGGTCACGGTGACCAGCGAGGTGATCGCCGAGCCCGAGTTGGTGATGAACTGCTTAGCGCCGTTGACGACCCACTCCCCGCCGTCGAGCACCGCCTTGGTGGCGGTCGCACCGGCGTCCGAGCCGGCCCCGGGCTCGGTCAGGCCGAAGCCGGCCAGGCGCCGTCCAGCGACCAGGTCCGGCAGCCACTGCGCCTTCTGCTCGTCGTTGCCGAAGGTGAGGATCGGGTTGATGCCCAGTCCGACGCCGGCCTCCAGGGTGATCCCGATCGACTGATCGACGCGGCCGAGCTCCTCGATCGCCAGGCAGAGCGAGGTGAACGGGCCGTCCTCCGGCGCCAGGCCGGCGCCGCCGAACTCCTCGGGAGCGGTCAGGCCGAAGAGGCCGAGGGCCCCCATCTTCTGCACCACGTCGACCGGGAAGTGGTGCTCGCGATCCCACTGCGCGACGTGCGGGGCGATCTCGGCCTGGGCGAAGTCCCGTACCGAACGGCGGAACTCCTCATGCTCACGGGAGAGTTCAAAGCTCATGCCGGCCACCCTAGCCGAAGTGGTTAACGATTGATAACCCCTTCGACCGGAAGGTGTCGCCCCGAGGGCGACGGCGGATCGGCGCCGCAGCCGACCACGCCTACCCCTGAGTAGCAACGTCGTCCCCGTCCCAAGTTCCGGAGGCGGTCATGGCCGCGCCGGACGGGGGTCCTAGACTCCGTTGGTGGCGCAGTTGCCGCTGGGCCCCCAAGAACCCCGCAGTCGAGGAGTACGAGTGCCTGAGATCAAGCCCCTGCAGAAGGTCCTCATCGCCAACCGTGGCGAGATTGCCGTCCGCGTCATTCGCGCCTGCAAGGACGCCGGCATCGCCTCGGTAGCCGTGTACGCCGAGCCGGACCGCGAGGCCCTCTTCGTGCGCCTCGCCGACGAGGCCCACGCGCTGGGTGGCGCGACGCCGGCCGAGTCGTACCTCTCCATCGAGAAGATCATCGACGTCGCCAAGAAGTCCGGCGCCGACTCCGTGCACCCGGGCTACGGCTTCCTCGCCGAGAACGCCCTCTTCGCCCAGGCCGTGCTCGACGCCGGCCTGATCTGGATCGGCCCCTCCCCCGACGCCATCGACAACCTCGGTGACAAGGCCAAGGCCAAGAACATCGCGCTGGCCGCCGGCGCCCCGCTGGCGCCGGGCCTCAAGGAGCCGGTGAAGGGCGCCGACGAGATCGTCGCCTTCGCCGAGGAGCACGGCCTGCCGGTCGCCATCAAGGCGGTCTTCGGCGGCGGTGGCCGTGGCCTCAAGGTGGCCCGCACCATCGAGGAGATCCCCGAGCTGTTCGAGTCCGCGACCCGCGAGGCGATCAGCGCCTTCGGCCGCGGCGAGTGCCTGGTCGAGAAGTTCCTGGACCGTCCGCGTCACGTCGAGACCCAGTGCCTGGCCGACCAGCACGGCAACGTCGTGGTGGTCTCCACCCGCGACTGCTCGCTGCAGCGTCGTCACCAGAAGCTGGTCGAGGAGGCGCCCGCGCCGTTCCTCACCGACGAGCAGAACGAGCGCCTCTACGAGTCGTCCAAGGCGATCCTGAAGGAGGCCGGCTACGTCGGCGCCGGAACCTGTGAGTTCCTGGTCGCCCGCGACGGCACCATCTCCTTCCTCGAGGTCAACACCCGCCTCCAGGTGGAGCACTGCGTCTCCGAGGAGGTCACCGGCATCGACCTGGTCCGCGAGATGTTCCGGATCGCCGCCGGCGAGGAGCTCGGCTACGGCGACCCCGAGGTGATCGGTCACTCGATCGAGTTCCGCGTCAACGCCGAGGACCCGGGCAACAACTTCATGCCCGCCCCCGGCACCCTGACCGAGTGGGCGCCGCCGAGCGGCCCCGGCATCCGCCTGGACTCCGGCTACGAGAAGGGCGAGACCATCCCGGGCGCGTTCGACTCGCTGGTCGCCAAGCTGATCGTCACCGGTCGCGACCGCACCCAGGCCATCGAGCGCTCGCGTCGCGCGATCTCCGAGTTCCGCATCGACGGCATGCCGACCGCACTGACCTTCGACGAGGTCGTCCTCAACGACCCGGCCTACGTGGCCTCCTCGAACCCGACCGGTGAGGGCTCCTTCGACGTCTACACCACCTGGATCGAGACCGACTTCGTCAACAACATCGAGCCCTACAAGGGCGAGGCGGGCGAGGCCGAGGAGGCCGGCGAGCGCCAGAAGGTGACCGTCGAGGTCGGCGGCAAGCGCCTCGAGGTCGTCCTGCCCGCAGGCCTGGGTGGCCTCGCGGTCGGCGGCGGCGCGGGTGCCGCGAAGAAGCCGAAGCGTGCCGCCAAGAAGGCCGGCGCCGCGGTCTCCGGTGACTCCGTCGCCTCCCCGATGCAGGGCACCATCGTCAAGATCGCCGTCGAGGAGGGTCAGGAGGTCGCCGAGGGCGACGTCGTGGTCGTGCTCGAGGCGATGAAGATGGAGCAGCCGCTGAAGGCCCACAAGGCCGGCACCATCACCGGCCTCGGCGCCGAGGTCGGCGCCACCGTCGGCAACGGCGAGGTCATCTGCGAGATCAAGGACTGACCTTCGTGCCCTTGGCACCTCACCGAA
>NZ_BAAALG010000001.1:354204-376132 GCF_039528155.1 Nocardioides dubius
GGCTTCGGCCTTCCCCGATACTGTCGAGGAGATCGCCACAGCGCTGCGCAAGGACCCGATCCTCGTCGAGGAGCTGATGGGCAACGGGCAGACCGAGGCGCTGCGCGCCGCGCTGCGTGAGAAGGCCGAGCTGGTCGACGTCCCGGTCTATGTGGTGCTCACCAAGCCCCCAGCCTCGATGAGCGGCGACGACGGCGTCGAGGAGCTCTCGCTCCTGCTGCAGCAGGAGCTGGGCGACGGCGTCTACTACGTGGCGACCCCGCGCAGCGGCAACGAGTTGCGCGTCGCAGGCGATGTCCTGCCCCAGGAGGGCAGCGACTACTACACCCTGCTGGGGGCCCTGCAGGATGCACAGCAGATCGTGTGGAAGCAGGCACTCGGCGCGTGCGCGGAGTGCCACAGCCACCCCGGCGCCGATGCTGGGCTGGTCCTGGACCTCGTCGCCGCGGCGGAGGCCCAACCGGGCCAGGAGCCGTCGCTGGGCCAGTCCCAGACCGCCGCCTACCTGGGTGACCCGTGGGTGCACCGCGAGGTCGAGACCGTCTGGGATGACACCCCCTCGGATCTCGAGCCGAGCGTGGGTCTCTCGGCGCTGGTGGCCACCGGCACCGCCCTGGTCACCACCGTGATCGCCTACCGCCTGATCCAGGCGCTCCGCTATCGGCCACCGGCGGACAAGTCCCAGGCACGCCACGCAGCGCTCGCCGATCAGGCGATCACCAATGCCGAGGCGAAGGCGGAGCGCCGCAAGCTGTCGTCGGAGCTCGAGAGCGAGGTCCTCGACCTCCTTGCCCGCGCCCGCACGCTGCGCACCAGCGACGACGGCCTCGACCTGGTCGGCGCGGTGGTGCTGGCCCGGATGGCCGAGCGGCTGGCGACCTCCCAGGGCAGCCAGCGCTACCGAGCCTGCTACGTCAATCCACTGCACGGCGAGGCGACCACCGCGATGGCCCTCGGCGGCGGCCTGGAGGTGCCCGTCTGCCGTGGGTGTCGCAAGCGCCACGAGGTCGGCCACCCCCGCGACCCCTTGCTGGAGCGGCGCAGCTTCGGCAGGCGCCGTGCCTACTACGACGGCCAGTCCCTGTGGGCTGCCTCTGGCTACGGAGCCCTGGATGACGACTTCTGGCAGAAGGTGGGCCGATGAAGGGTGGTCTGCTGAGCCTGCTGGCGGCCGTGCTGATCGGCCTCGGTGTAGCCACCGGGGTCAGCCTCTGGGAGCAGGAGAACTCCGCACAGCGCGAGCGGGAGGTCGAGGAGCCCGACCTCGGACACGTCAGCGACCGGGTCACCAACGCCATCGCTGGGCTGGCCGACGACGGCGTCTACGTGGCACCGGACGCCCGTGACCTGATCGATGAGCGTGGCGAGCGGAGCCTGGTGAAGGCTGTCGCCGAGGCCGAGGTTCCGGTCAGCATCGTCATCTGGACGAAGACCTTCGACGCTGGCACCGGCGGCTTCATGCTGGGTCAGCAGCTTGAGCGCGAGGTCGCCGAGCAGATGCCGCGCGGCGTCCTGTTCGTCTGGGAGGGCCCGAACGGCACCAGCAGCGACACCTTGATCGGCGACGGGTACTGGATCAACGACGCCGACTTCCTCGGCGACCCGGCGATCACGCTTCCCGAGATGATCGCGGACGCCGAGGTCAACGTCGAGTGGCGCGAGCCGGACCCGTACGGCAACGGCTCGGACTACTACGGCGGCCTGTGGGGTGGCTTCGCGGTCGGCCTCATCTACGGCACCGGTGCGCTGCTGGGGATCGCGGCGCTGTGGGGCCTCGCCCGGCTGGCCGGGGTACCGCGGCTGCGCGGCAGCTGGCGGTTGAGCAATGTCCCCAGCAGCGGCCCGACGAAGGATGCCTGATGAGCGCGAAGCCCGATCTCTTCGACACGATCCACGCCGAGCTGGACGAGGACCACGTCTACGTCCATCCCGCCATGCGCAAGCACCTCTCCGCCGCCGAGGAGGAGACGCTGTCTCAGGAGTTGACCGCGCTCCCCGAGCCGACCTACGTGGTGCTCTTCCCGTACGAGTACGACGACCGGTTCGGCGGCAAGCCGGGCGACCTGCTCACCCTTCTCCACCAAGCCCACCCCGAACCCGGGCTCTACCTCAGCAACTCGGTCGCCGTCATTCCCGACTCCTACAGCTCCGTCCGCGTCGAGGGTCGCCAGTGGGACATCGAGGGCGAGCGCAACGGCGAGATGGACTACTACGTCACCTCGCTCGTGCGCGCCGCAGAGCCGCAGACCGTCCAGGCGGCGCTGTCGGAGACCGTCGAGCTGTTGGGCCTGCCTCCGGAGGAGTTCAACGAGCTCTACCGTGCCCACGAGGATGCTGAGGAGGCCACCCGCGAGGAGCGGTACGGCGACGACGACTACGACGACGGCACCTCCCCCGTGCTGATCGGGTCGCTGATCGTCGCCGGCCTGGTGGTCGGCGCGGTCGCGCTCCGGGTGCTGCGCAGCAAGCGGGCCAAGAGCGCCGCGCTCTCCCTGCCACCGTCGGCGATGGCGCGGGTGCGTGCCGCCAACGAGCGCACCCTGCGCGCCCGCGCCCAGAGCGAGACCCTGGCGCTGGGCGAGGCACTGGACGCCTACGAGATCGGCTCGGGCGACAATCGGGGCTCCTGGCAGCAGGCCCTCGACCACTACCAGGCGGCGCGTCGGCTCACCGACGAACAGGACGCCCCGCTGCTCGACGTGGTCGGTGCGATCGTGCTCGCCGGCCGCGGCAGCACCGCGCTGGACCGCGCCCTGGCCGGCAAGGCGTGGGCGCCCAAGCCGGGCTGCTTCCTCAACCCGCTGCACGGCCACGGCAACACCGGCCGCCCGGTGCTGCTGGCCGGTCGCAGCACGGCGGTGCCGCTGTGTGAGCGCTGCCGGCGCGACCTGGAGCGCGGCAACGTGCCGGAGATCCTCGACGTGCTCGACGACGACAAGCCGCAGCACTACTTCGACACCCACCTCGAGCCCTGGGCCTCGACCGGGTTCGGCTCCCTGGAGCCCGACCTGCTGGCCGCGATGCGCCGCCGTAGCGAGCGCTGAGCAGCCGCGCTAGGCGTCGGCGCTCTCCCGCACCGCACGCCCGCCGCCCATCGCCTTCGCGCGGTACATGGCGATGTCCGCGCGCTCCAGCGCGTCGTCGAGCGCGTCGTCGGGTGCCAGCCGGGCGATCCCGAAGCTGACCGTGGGCAGGTCGCCCTCGACCTGGGTGTCGGCGTTGCGGTAGGCGGTGTCGATGGCATGGGCCAGCTCCTCGGCCCGGGCCCGGAAGCTGACGATCACGAACTCGTCGCCGCCCAGGCGCCCGACCACTCCGCGCTCGCCGACGACGGTGCGCGCGCTCTCGGAGAAGGCCACCAGCGCACGGTCCCCCGCCTGGTGCCCGAGCCCGTCGTTGAGGCCCTTGAACTGGTCGAGGTCCGCCATCAGCACGGCCGCGCCGGTGCCGCCGGAGCGGCGCCGCATGATGCTCACCGCCTCCTCGAAGGCGTTGCGGTTGAAGAGGCCGGTCAGGGCGTCGCGGGTGGCCCGCTCCCGCAGCGCATGCGACTCGCGCTCGAAGCTGAGGATCGAGACGTTGAAGCTGGTTGCGACCATCAGCAGCATGAAGAGCAGGCAGGCCGCCTGCGAGCCGAAGCCGATCCGGAACAGGTCCGCCTCCGGGCCGACGGCCACGAAGACGAGCGTGCGCAGTAGGTAGAAGGCGGCGAAGACGCAGGAGACCACGGTCATCGAGTCGACCGAGCGCAGGTACTCCATCCGCGGCTCGTCGTCACGGCGCAGCTGCCACCCCAGCCGGAGCATCTCCCGCGCCGCCAGCACGGTGAGCACCGCGTTCACTGCCAGGTAGACCGATCCGGCCGGCCAGACGTCGTCGCCCGGGTCGTCGAAGAGGGCCGGGACGAAGGAGGCCAGCGGCGCCGCGACCAGCACCCAGCGCGGCAGCTCCCGGCCGCCGAGTGCCCGGGTGCCGCCCCACAGGCAGACGGTGCCGAGGATGGTCGCCGCGTTGCCCAGCGGGTTGGCGATCGCCTGCAGCGGGGTGCCGTTGAAGAGATAGAGCAGCGCGCCGGGGCCGAAGCCGAGCAGGGCGAGGGTCCACCAGCCGCTGTACGCGGACCGGGTGGAGCGGTAGGTGACGAAGTAGGTCAACACCAGCACGCAGACCGCGACCAGCCCGAAGGCGACCCGCAGTGAGAAGGTGTCGAGCATGCCCTCATGGTAGGGCGTAGGACCAGGGAGCCGAGTTAACTAGACAGGTTGCCGATGACCTATCGTCGGAGCGTGCCACTCGCCCCCGCCACCGATCTCGCGGTCAGCGCCCCGTTCCACGGTGCCCTGACGCTGCTGGTCGCCGTCGGCGACGAGGTCGCCGCGGGAGCACCCGTCGCGGTGCTGGAGGCGCTCAAGCTGGAGAGCATGCTGACCGCGCCCGGCAGCGGCACCGTGGTCGAGGTGATCGCTGCCGAGCACGACCTGGTCAGCGGTGGCGACGTCGTCGCCACCATCCGCGCTACGACGCCTTGAAGGTGAACCAGGTGGAGCGCAGGCCCATCCGGTAGCGGAAGTCGTCGCCGGTCATGGTGACCTTCGCCTTGCTGCCCACCAGCACGACCGTGCGGGCGCGCCCGTTCCACTGGCCGTTTCCGTCGCGCACGGTGACGCTGACCCGCTGCAGGGTGCCGATGCTCGGCCAGACGGCCTCGATCTTGGCGCGGGTCGTGGAGACCTTCCAGTCGTGCACCGGGTTGCCGGCCCAGCCGTCGTACGGGTCCTCCTGGGCCTTGAGGTAGCTGAACTGGTTGGCCACCGTCCAACCACCGCTGCTCGAGCTGAACTGGGTGAAGGCCGGCTTGCCGCCGTGGTGCAGGACCACCCCGCGGGTCGCGTCGACGGCCGCGTTGGAGGCCGGGTGCTCGGAGGCGACCCCGCCGTAGACCTGGCAGGAGACGGTGTCGCAGAGCTGGAAGTACGCCGAGCGCGGGTGCTGCATCTCGTAGGCGGCGTACGTGCGCGCCGCCACCGCCTGGGCGCGGACCGCGTTCGGGCTCCAGGTCGCCGGCATCTCCCGGGGGACGACGCCGCGGATGTAGTTGTTGATGCCCACCACGTTGACCGCGTAGCGGGTCCTGCTGCTCGCCGGCCCGACGAAGTGCAGCTGGCCGCGGTAGCCGGTGGCTCCGCTGGGCATCCACAGGGTGATCGGCTTGCCGGCCGCGCGGAACGAGGCCTGCCCCTTGAGGGTGCGCCAGGTGCGCCAGCCGTTGGCGTCGCGGAGCTGGACGACGGTGCGGCGCTTGCCGTCCAGCTTGAGGCGCCACCGCTTCGCCTTGCCCACCGGCAGCGTCCAGGTCTTGCTCGCGCCGTGGTCGCGCACCTTCAGCCCCGAGCGGGGGCTGACCGTCAGCGTCTTCGGCGAGTTGGCGCTGATCTGCACCCGCACCTTGCCGCGCAGCTCGGCGCGCTTGGTGCCCGGATAGTAGAAGGCCAGGATCTGCTTCCAGCTCAGGCCCTGGCGGGCAGCGCCCTCGGCGCCGTACTGCGACATCCCGTGCCCGTGCCCGTAGCCGTGGCCGTGGATCACCAGGCGGCCGTTCTGTGGCACGGTGAAGTTCTGGTTCTCCTCGGCGGCGCCACTCGGCGCGGCCACCAGAACGGTGGAGACCACCAGGGCGAAGAGCGTCGCGAGGCGTGCGCTCGTTGTCAGCATGGGAGGGTTCCTCTCACGTCGAAGACTCCCCAACGTAACAGGAATCAGCTGCGGTCAGCACTGATGCGCGTGCGCCAGGCCTCGATCTGGGCAGGGTCGGCACCGTTCGCGACGAGCCAGCCACGCGCTCCCCCGGCGGCACCGGTGAACCGGTCCACAGCCAGCTCGATGGCCTCGCGCGGCGTGAGCAGCCACTTGGTCATCGCGCCGGCGTCGCTGGTCCCGGAGTCGAACCTCTTGCCGCTCGCCTCGGCGCGCTGCTGCCAGCGCCGGACCAGGTTGTCCATGTTGGTGCCGGTGAGCAGATAGTCGTCGATCACCGCCTCCGGCTCGACGTCGGCGGCCAGCAGCAGGGCCGCCACGACCAGGCCGGTGCGGTCCTTGCCGGCGGAGCAGTGCACCAGCGCCGGACCACCGAGGTCGTCGGCGACCAGGCTCACCACGGCGGCCAGCCGGTCGCCGGCGTGGTCGATCAGGAAGGCGTACAGGTCGCGCAGGTTGCCCTGCTCGGCCAGGTCGGTCGGGATCGCCCGCTCGTGCACCGGGTGGTGCTGGTAGCGCGAGCCCGGCTCCCACGGGTAGTTGACCCGCTCGATCTCCAGGTCCGAGCGCAGATCGATCACCAGCGCAGGCGGCCAGGACCCGACGCCGCCCGGCAGGGCGTCGTCGGGCCACAGCGCGTCGCCCCGGTACAGCACGCCGCTGCGGGTGGCTCCGCCGCCGGTGATCGGCAGGCCACCGACGTCGCGGAGGTTGACCAGGGTGTCGAAGCGTTGGCTCATGACCTCATTCTCGTTTCCGGCGCCCACGCGTGAAGTGGGCGTCTCACACCCGGTGCAGCCGGCGGGCGGCCTCGGCCAGCGAGCCGCTCAGCGACGGGTACACCGTGAACGCCTGCGCGAACTGGTCGGCGGTCAGCGACTCCGAGACGGCGATCGAGAGCGGGTGGATCAGCTCGGAGGCCCGCGGGCCCACCACCACGCCGCCCACCACGATGCCCATGCCCGGGCGGCAGAACAGCTTCACGAAGCCGTCGTGGATGCCCTGCATCTTGGCGCGCGGGTTGCCGGCCAGCGGCAGCATCACGGTCTCGGCGAGGATCTCGCCCGACTCCACCGCCTTCTGCGAGCAGCCGACGGTGGCGATCTCGGGTGCGGTGAACACGTTGGAGGCGACCTTCTTGAGGTCGAGCGGGGCCACCGCGTCGCCGAGGAAGTGCCACATCGCGATCCGGCCCTGCATCGCCGCCACCGAGGCGAGCATCAGCACGCCGGTGCAGTCGCCCGCGGCGTAGACGCCACGAGCCGACGTCCGCGAGACCCGGTCGACCTTGATGAAGCCGCCGTCGTCGGTGATCACGCCGGCGCTCTCCAGGCCGAGGTCCGCGGTGTTCGGGATCGAGCCCAGCGCCAGGATGCAGTGGCTGCCCGTGACCTGACGGCCATCGGTGAGGGTGACCGTGACGACGTCGCCGTCACGGACCACCGACTCCATCCGCGACTGGCCGAGCACGTTCATGCCCTTGCGGATCGAGACCTCCTCGAGCACCGCCGAGGCGTCGGCGTCCTCGCCGGGCAGCACCCGGTCGCGCGAGGAGACCAGGGTGACGTCGACGCCCAACGCGAGGTACGCGCTGGCGAACTCGGCGCCGGTGACGCCGGAGCCGACCACGATCAGCTTCTGCGGGATCTCGTCGAGGTCGTAGACCTGCTCCCAGGTGAGGATCCGCTCGCCGTCGGGCTGGGCGCTGGGCAGGGTGCGCGGCGCGGCCCCGGTGGCGATCAGGATGGTGTCCGCCTCCAGCACCTGCTCGGTGCCGTCGGCGAGGGTGGCGATCACCCGCTCGTTGCCGTCCAGACGGCCCCGGCCCACCAGCACCTTGACGCCGTCGCGCTCCAGGCGCCGGGCGATGTCGGCGGACTGCTCCGCCGCCAGCGACTTCACCCGGTCGTTGACCGCCGAGAGGTCGACGGTGAGGTCGGCGACCAGACCCGTGAAGCCGGGCAGGCGCAGGCCGAGCTCCCGCGCACCGCGGATGTCGGTCATCAGCTCCGCGGTGGCGATCAGGGTCTTGGACGGCACGCAGTCGGTGAGGACCGCCGAGCCGCCGATGCCGTCGGAGTCGACGACGGTGACGTCGGCGCCGAGCTGAGCGGCGACCAGGGCGGACTCGTACCCGCCCGGGCCACCGCCCAGGATCACAACACGTCGTGAGGAGTCAGGCATCAGATCAGAAGTTGATCATGTGGCCGGAGATGCCGTGCACGGCTTCCTTGACGGCCTCCGAGAGCGTCGGGTGGGCGAACACGTTGCGCGCCACCTCGTCTGCGGTGAGGTCCCACTTCTGGGCCAGGGTCAGCACCGGCAGCTGCTCGGTGACGTCCGGGCCGATCATGTGCGCGCCGAGGATCTCGTTGAACTCGGCGTCGGCGACGACCTTGACGAAGCCGACCGCATCGCCCAGGCCCTGGGCCTTGCCGTTGGCGCTGAACGGGAAGGTCGCCGTCTTGACGTCGTAGCCCTTCTCCTTGGCCTGCGCCTCGGTGTAGCCGAAGGAGCCGATCTGCGGCTGGCAGTAGGTGGCGCGCGGGATCATGTCGAAGTCGATCTCGATGGTCTCGACGTCGGCGATGGTCTCGGCCGCGACGATGCCCATCGCCTCGGCGACGTGGGCCAGCATCATCTTGCCGGTGACGTCGCCGATCGCGTACACGCCGGGCACGTTGGTGCGGCCACGGGCGTCGACCGCGATCGCGCCACGGTCGGTCAGCGCGACGCCGGCGGCGTCGAGGCCGTAGCCCTCGATGCGCGGAGCGAAGCCGAAGGCGGCCAGCATCTTGTCGGCCTCGAGGATCTGCTCCTCGCCGCCGGCGGCCGGAGCCACGGTGACCTTCACGCCGGAGCCGGTGTCCTCGACCGACTTCACGGCGGTGGAGGTGAGCACCTTCACGCCGAGCTTCTTGTAGTGCTTGGCGAGCTCCTTGGAGACGTCGGCGTCCTCGGCCGGCACCATCCGGTCGGCGAACTCGACGATGGTGACGTCGACGCCGAAGTTCTTGAGCACGTAGGCGAACTCGACGCCGATCGCGCCGGAGCCCCCGATGATGATCGAGCCGGGGAGGTTCTCGTCGAGGATCTGCTCCTCGTAGGTGACCACGTTGGCGCTCTTGGTGATGCCCGGGAGCATCCGCACCTGGGCGCCGGTCGCGATGATGATGTTGTCGGCCGTGTAGGAGGTGACCGAGCCGTCGGCGGCCTTGACGTCGATGCCCTGCTTGCCGTCGCGCGCACCGGTGAGGGTTCCCCACCCGTCGATCTCGGCGATCTTGTTCTTCTTCATCAGGAAGTGGACACCCTTGACGATGCCGGCCGAGACCTGCCGGGAGCGCTTGTGGGTGGGGCCGAAGGACATGGTGGCGTCGCCTTCGATGCCGAACTTCGCCTTCTCGTGGGTCAACACGTGAGCGAGCTCGGCATTCTTCAGAAGTGCCTTGGAGGGGATGCAGCCAACATTGAGGCAGACACCTCCCCAGTACTTCTCCTCGACGACTGCAACGGTGTGGCCGAGCTGGGCTGCGCGGATCGCCGCGACGTAGCCACCAGGACCGGCACCAAGGACAAGGACGTTGTAGTGGGTCACGACGGCCAGACTATCCTGCTCCTCGTGACGCTCTACGCCGCCTACGGGACCAACCTGGACCCGGCCCGCATGAGTCAGCGCTGCCCGCATTCACCGCTGCGCAGCACCGGCTGGCTGGAGGGCTGGCGTTTGACGTTCGGCGGCGAGGAGCACGGCTGGGACGGCGCCTTGGCGACCATCGTCCCGGACCCGTTCGAGCAGGTCTTCGTGGCGGTCTACGACGTCACCGACGACGACGCCGACGCGATGGAGCAGTGGGAGTCGACGACCACCGGGCTCTACCTGCGCACCAAGGTGCGGGTGAAGTCGCTGACCGGCGACCTGGTGGCCTGGGCGCTGGTGCTGGACGCCTTCGAGGGCGGTCTGCCCTCGGCGTCCTACCTCGGGGTGCTGGCCGACTCTGCCGAGGCCGCCGACGCACCGAGCGACTACGTACGGGCGCTGCGCCACCGTCCGTGCCGCTCGACCGGCCTGTAGCTCTCAGAAGTCCAGCCGGACGTCGAGCTCGTCGCGGGTCATCCCGCTGGCGAAGAGCACGTCGGCAGCCAGCGAGCGGACCTGCGCGGCCACTGCGGCCCGGTTGACGGTGAGCTGGCCGGTCAGCGACTCCAGCGCCAGCCGGACCGCCTCGACCAGCTCCTCCTGGGCCTCGGCCTGGGTCGCGCTGTCGTCGAGGCCGGCCTCGAAGAGGTGCACGCCGTCCGCGAGCAGCTCGATCGAGCGGTGCATCTGCTCGCTGCAGCTCTCCCCCAGCCGCAGCAGCGTGCCGACGCGGCGGGCCAGCACCCGCGCATCGCGGATCGCGTTGTCGATGTCGCCGAGCACCGCGGCATAGCGGGCCACCTCGCGGCGCTGGTGCCAGCGCACCGGCGACATGCTGGCCACCTCGGCCACGTTCTCGGCGGTGTTGATCGCGGTGTTCACCTGCCCCTGCAGCCCCCGGGCCAGGTCGAGGGCGTCGTCGGCACGGGCCGGATCGCCGTCCCGCAGTGCCTGGGCGACGCCGTGCAGGACGCGCTGCAGCTGCTCCAGCAGGGGACGCACCTCCACGGCGATGTCCCGGGTCGCGTTGCGCGGCAGCAGCAGGATCATCGCGAGGCCGCAGACGCCGCCGACCAGCGCGTCCAGGAAGCGGGTGAGCGCCGGGTTGTCGGCACCGGGAGCCGGGATCACGGTGGCCAGCAGCACGGCAGAGTTGACCGCCTGAGTGCGGGCCAGCCCGGCCAGCCCGCTGAAGTGCACGATCGCGGCGGTCAACACCACCACCAGCCCGAGCTGCCACACGCCCCGGCCGATCGCCAGGATCAGCAGCTCGCCGATCAGCACGCCGAGGGCGACGCCGACGATCAGCTCGACCAGAAGTCGTTGGCGCAGGCCCGCCCCGGCGAGCAGCACGATCACCGCGGCGATCGGGGCGAAGAAGGCCTGCTCGTGACCGAGCACGTGGGTGGAGACGGCGTATGCGGCGCTGGTCGCGGCAGCCAGCCGGAGCAGGGTGCGCCAACGGTGCCGGACCGCGACGAACCGATCACGCAGCGTCATCGCCGGGGCCGGAGCGAGGGACTGGAGCATCCGCCGTTGGGTCGCCACACGACGATCCAACCGCGCCCGCCCTCGCCACGCAACGTGGGACCACGCCACCGAAGAGGTCGGCGTGCACCGGCGGCTGGCGCGGCCTAGTATCGGTGGGTGACTGCGACCGACCCCTATGCCCTCGCCACCGAGGCCGCCGCAAAGCTGGGCGAGCTCACCGGCGTCGAGCGCCACGACCTCGCACTCGTTCTCGGATCTGGCTGGCTCCCCGCCGTCGACGCCCTCGGCGAGGCGACCGCGGAGATCGACGCGACCGACCTGCCGGGCTTCTCCGCTGCTGCGGTGGCCGGCCACTCGGGCAAGATCCGCTCGATCCGGGTGGGCGAGACCAACGTGCTGGCCTTCCTCTCCCGGACCCACTTCTATGAGGGCCGCGGTGTGGCTGCCGTCGTCCACCCGATCCGCACCGCGGCCGAGGCCGGTTGCCGCGCGATCGTGCTGACCAACGGATGCGGTGGTCTGCGCGAGGGCTGGCGGCCCGGGCAGCCGGTGCTGATCAGCGACCACATCAACCTGACGGCGACCTCCCCGATCGTGGGGGCGAAGTTCGTCGACCTGACCGACCTCTACAGCCCGCGGCTGCGTGCCCTGTGCAGGCAGCTCGACCCGAGCCTGGACGAGGGCGTCTACGTCCAGTTCCCCGGCCCGCACTACGAGACGCCGGCCGAGATCAACATGGTCCGGGCGATCGGCGGCGACCTGGTCGGGATGAGCACCACGCTGGAGGCGATCGCCGCCCGCGAGGCCGGCATGGAGGTGCTCGGGATCAGCCTGGTCACGAACCTGGCCGCGGGGTTGAGCGGACAGCCGCTGAACCACGAGGAAGTGCTGGAGGCCGGCAAGGCCGCGGCGTCGCGGATGGGCGGGCTGCTCAGCAGCATCGTCGGGGAGATCTGAGTTGCCGAAGATCACCGGCGGATCGCTGGACGCCCACCGCGAGCAGTTGCGGCAGAGCGTCTTCGAGGCGCTCGCCTCGCTCCTGGCCGAGAGGAGCTTCGACGCGATCTCGATGGCCCAGCTGGCGGCGCGTGCCGGGATCGGCCGCACGGCCATCTACCACCACTTCCCGGACAAGGAAGCGGTCGTGGTGGCCTTCGCCAGCCACGAGACCGAGCAGTACGTCGAGGCGCTGAACGAGGTGCTGGCGACGGCGGACTCCCCCGTCGAGCGGATGCGGCTCTACGTGCACCACCACCTGGTGGCCGGCGAGCAGTTCCACATGGGCATGGGCACCCAGCTGTACGGGCTGCTGTCGCCGGAGTCGCGCCTGGCGATCCGCGAGCACGTGATGGAGGTGGAGAGCGTGCTGCGCGCGATCCTCGCCGACGGCGTCGCCTCGGGCGACTTCATCGTCGAGGACCCGAACGTGACCATGTCGCTGATCCACGCCTGCCTCAACCCGCGGCATCTGCCCGTCGAGGCGATCGAGGCGTTCGTGCTGCGGGCGCTGCGCGCCGGCTAGGCACGGCTAGGCGGCGTAGAGATCGGGGTAGATCTCCAGCCCGTCGGCCGAGCTGGCGATCAGCTTCGCTTCCGCTGTGGTGATCCGATGGGTGCCGCGGTGGTCGACGACGAAGCCGAGCCCGTGCGGGGTCGTCCAGAGGTAGCGGTGCTCGCCGATCTGGCGCACCCGGTAGCCGGCATGGGTCTTCCACCGGTGGTGACGTCTGCCGAGCGGACCCGCGTTGTGGGTGCCGGTCTGGCCCGGCGGCCCCGTGTCGTCGTAGGGCGTCACATGGTCGTAGTCGACGTTGCGGCTGGTCGAGGTGCTGTAGGGCCAGTAGTCGCCGCCGGAGCGCAGGTACACCCGCTCCTTGAGGGACTCGGGATGCTCGTAGGCGGTGGTGCGGATGCGGTCGTTGAGGTCGATCACCGGCTTGACGGTGACCCGGGCGTGGGCCAGCAGGCCGTGCAGCTGATCGAGGGTCTGCGCCCGCAGGCCGAAGGCCCCGGCACTCTCGACCCGGACCACGCCCGGCACCTTCGACTCGCTGCCGAAGCCGGTGAGCGCTCCCTCAGCGAGGTGCAGGTAGAGCGTGGCCTTCGGTCGCAGCTTGCGCCAGTCGACCTTCTGCAGGGCATCGAGCAGCTCGCAGGGAAAGGCGATCGCGCGGTTCGGGCCGCACGAGCAGGAGGCGGCTGCCCCGTCGCTGCCGCGTTGGGCACTGTCGCCTGCTTCTGGTGCCTGCTGTGCGCTCGCCGCTTCCTGCGCGAGCAACGCGAGCAGCTCGGCGGGTCGGGCGAGGTAGCCCAGGGCGATCGCTCGCCACTCGTCACGGGAGCGGTCGACGGGATCGTTGGCGGACAGGAGGTCGGCTGTTTGGGTGATGGTCGCGTCCAGCCACGCCGCGTCGCCGGCGTCGATCTGTGCGATCAGGTGGCGGAGACCGTGTTCGTTGGTGCGGCCGAGGCCGACGTACCGGCGACGCCGCTCCTGCTCGATCCGTGCGTTGTGGGCGTCCAGGTCCGCCTCGATGATCTTGGCCTCGGCGACGTCCAGGATTCGCCCGCCACCCTCATGGCCCAGCATCCGCGCGATGGCGGCGTCCACGATCGAGATGCTGGCGAGCGGCACCTCGCGCGACATCCGGGCGACCTTGCGCACGATCCACACGTCGACACCGCCGAGCACCGCGACCGCCCAGATCCGCGGAAGCCGGTGGATCAGGTCGAGCACGTCGGCGAGTGCGTTCGTGGTCGCGGTGACGTGGGTGCCGCGGGCGAGCGCGATCTCGCCGAGGCAGTGGTCCTGCACCTGCGGCGTGCCCTCTCCCCCGATCTGCACGAGCCTGTTGCGGGAGCCGGGCGGGAGATCGGCGGAGTGGATCGCCGCCCACTGGGCTAGCAGCTCGAGTTCGGAGATCTCCACCAGCCGCCGTTGCACGACACGCTCACTCGCGGCGGCGAGGACCGCGGCGGCGTCGGCGTCAGGCATCGGGAGCTCATGCCACGCATCCTGGCGCAGGCCTCCGACACAACCCCAGCACAACGCGACAGCCCCACCCCGCAGTGCGGGATGGGGCTGCGTGATCCGCCCGTTCAGGCGAAGCGCTGCGTCACTTCTTGACCTTGATGGTCACGGTCTTCGACGACGCCTTGTACTTGCTGCTGCCGGCGTACTTGGCGGTCAGCTTCCACTTGCCCTTCTTGAGCTTGGGCAGCTTGACGGCGACCTTGCCGTTCTTCAGGGTGGCGGCCTTGATCTTCTTGGTGGCCTTGCCCTTCTTCAGCACGAAGGTGACCTTGCCGGTCGCGGTGCCGTTCTTGCCGGTGACCGTGATGGTGGCCTTGCCGACCTTCTTGGTGGTCGGGACCTTGTTGACCTTGACCTTGGTGGCCGAGGCCTTCTTGACGACCGGGGGGATGACCGGCGGGAAGGCGGCCTCGGGGATGTCGACGACGGTCTCGGTGTAGGCCTTGTCGGTGGCCTTCGGGTTGCCGTGCGCGGTCCAGGTGTAGATCGCGTAGGTCTTGCCCCGGACCAGCTTGGTCTTGTCGACCGCAACGACGGTGGAGAGCACGCCACCCGGCAGCTGCGCGCCGCTGACGTGGTTGGTGGCGAGGAACAGCTCGGCGCCGTCCTCTGCGCCCTCGGCGTCGATGTCGAAGATGTCGCGCTTCTCGGAGAACGCGACGTACACGCCGTTCACGACGAACTGTGCGCTGGCGTCCGGAACCACGTTCTCACCGGAGACGGTGACGTCGACGAAGTCACCGTTCACCGCGGCGTTGGCGGACACGCTCGGGGCAGGAGCCGGCGCGACCTCGTAGTCAGCCGTGAAGGCCGCAGGGGCCTTCTTGACGTTCGACGCAGGCTCGTTGCCCTGAGCGTTCAGCGAGGCGTAGAAGTGCGCACGCACGCCGGAGGTCAGGTTGCCGAGGAACGCCGGGTCGAAGGAGCGCCCGCTGACCGGCTGGTTGGCCGGGATGTTCAGCGCGAGAGACTCGGCACTGCCGGTCGGCAGGACGCCGTCCCAGTTGGGGGTTCCAGCGATGGTGGTCGGCGTGACCGTAGCGCCAGTGAACTCGGCGACCGTCACCTCAGCGGGGGTGGTCTCGGAGCCGATCTCGCCGCCGGAGACGGTCGCAACGAGGCTTCCCGCGCCCGTTGCTGCATCGAACACCAGGGCCGGGTCCTCGACGGTCACGCCGTAGAAGGTGCCGAACTTGCCCGCCACGGTGCCGTTGTACTGGACGGTGGTCTCGCTGCCGTCGACGGTCGCACCGTCGAACGTCCACGTGATGTTGCCACCGGCGAAGGTGGCGCCGTCGGTGGCGGTGAGGGTCGGAACAGGCGCCATCGGGCTGCTCTGGACCGAGAAGTGGTCGATGTACTGCTGCGAGATGTTCCAGGCCAGAACCGGGTTCTCAGCGTCAGCCTGGGCCGGGCTGCTGGCGAAGGCCAGCGTGGTGGCCGCGAGGGCCGTCGCGGTGGCAGCAGTGGCGGCCTTGCGCCAGCCGGAGCCACCTCGGGTGAGGAACAGCATGGTGTTGCCTTTCTCGGTTGGTCGTGCGTGCGGTGCAGAGGTCGTGCGGTCTAGGGCCGTCGCGGCGACGGCGTCGGGATGAGCAGCGTCAGGGCTGCGACGAGCAGCAGGCTGCCGCCGACCCACCAGATCCGGCTGTTCGCCTGATCCGGGGTGCCGGTGTCGGCCGACACCGGGCGGATCGCGGTCAGGTCGGCTGCGGTCAGCAGGCTTTGCAGGCTCTCGGGTGCGGCTGCGGCGGTGGGTGCCACCGGGCCGACCAGGCCCGGCGCAGGAGCGTTGGGCGCCGGCGGCGTCAGCACGGGCGGCGTGTTGACCGGGTTGGTCACCGTCGGCTTGGGGGTCTCGGGCTCCGGCGTCGGCGCCGCCACCTCCTTGGCTGTGAAGCTGATCGTCATCGGCAGCGGCAGCTTGGTGTCATCGGTGCTGAGCCCGGTGGAGTACCAGAACTGGGCGATGCCGAGCGGCTTGAGGAAGCTCAGCATCCCGGCCGGGAAGGCGCCCCACGCACCGTTGGTGCTCTGGTCCTCGAAGCCCGCGGCCGTCACGCCGCGATAGGCAGGCGTGGTGCTGAAGCCGGAGCGGCTGAGCTTGACGCCCTCCAGGGTGGCGATCGTCGCGGTCTTGGGCGCCACCGGCGACCACTGCGTCATGTCGTCGCGCTCCGAGGCGAAGCCACCGAGCGTGCCGGTGACGGTTCCGGTGCCCCCTGCCACCTGGAGGACCGGGTCGGTGACCGTGAAGATCGTGTTCCCGCCGTAGTAAACGACGGTGAAGGTGCCCTTCCACCGGATCGTGGCGGTGCGCGCGGCGAGGTCGATGGTGCCGGTGCCCTTGCTGATCACGATGTTGTGCAGGCTGAAGTTGCTGTCGATGCCCGTCGCGGTGGTGGTGTCCTCGACGGTCTTCCACCCGTTCCAGGTGGCGGTGCGCCACTTCTTCGAGGCACCCATCCACTTCTGGATCGTCACGTTGCCGCTCCGCGCGGACCAGTGCTTCTCCAGCAGCTGCACTCCCCCGCGTCCCGGGTTCGCGACGCCGGCCGAGAAGAAGTTGAACGAGCCCGGGTTGTGCGAGCGGGCGTTGGACTGGTTGTTGATGCCCCACCGGAAGACCGCGTCGTCGACCTTGATCACCTCGTCGTCGCCAGGCTCGCTGGTCGGTGCCGTGGTGGACTCGGTCGGCTCGGTGGTGCCCGGCGAGCTCGGCTGCTCGGTCTCACAGTCGTCGGCCGTCGCTCCGGGCCCGGACGTGGTCGCCGGGGCGCTCGGCGTCTGCGTCGCAGTCGCCGTCGCGGTCGCGGTCGCGGTCTCCGTCGCGGTCGCCGTCGCGGTGGCGGTCGCCGTCGCGGTGGCGGTGGTCGTCGCCGTCGTGCAGTCCTCCGGACCGGCGGCGCTCGCGTCGGGCACCTGGACCAGGCCGACGACGGCAGCGCCGATCGCCAGCACCAGCAGCAGAACCGCCGCCATCGGGCGCAGTCCACGCCTCAGGTCGGCACGGATCAGATCACTTCGCACGGCGCGACCTCGCGATCATCAGCAGGCGGGCCAGCGCCAGCAGCAGCACGGCTGCCGCGAAGCCGGTGAAGACCTTGCCCCAGGTCTCGACCTTGTCGTCGTCCTCGGTGCTGGCCGCGACCGGCTGGGCGGCGACGTCCTCGTCGGCCGCGCGCACCGCGAACTTCACCGCCGGGGCCTTGTCCACACCGAAGACCCGCAGCTCGTAGGTGCCGGCCGGCAGGTCCGCAGGCAGGGTGATCACGCCGGCGAGCTGTCCGGTGTCACCGACCAGGAACGGCCCGGCCGCCGCACGTCCGTCGGCGAAGACGACGGTGATCTGCTGGCCGCTGACCAGCCCGGTCACCGTGAACGGCAGCACCCGCCCCGCGACCGCCGAGGTGCGGTCGACCTCGAGCTTGGGGTTGCCGGCCTTGCGCTTCGCCGTCTCCGCCGGGGTGCCGGGCTCCGGCGGAACCGCGCCCGAGAGCTCCTCGGGGTCGGTCGTCTCCGGCTGTGCCTGGTAGAGGTCACCGACGGAGACCGGCGTGAAGGTCTCGTTGTTGGCGTTCTTGACGCCGTGCGCACCGACGGTGATCACGCCGCACTGGACCTTGCGGCAGTCCACCGAGACGGCGGCGCCGTTGCGGCCCACGGCCTGGAAGGTCGGACCGGGCACCGCGAGCTTGACCTGCCAGCTGCCGTTCTCGCCCATCGTCGCTGCAGCTGCCGACGCCGTGTCGGAGCCGGGGAAGGCGATGTAGCGCTGGAAGCCCTGGTTGTCGGCGGTCTCCGAGTCCGGGACGTAGCGGTAGTCCTTGCCCGACACGCCGCCCTTGCTGGGCTGCCACACGCCATTGACCGTGCCGAACCAGACGTAGATGCCGCCGTGCCCGCCCTTGATGGACTGGAAGCCGGAGCCGCTGAGGGTCAGCGTGGTCGAGTAGGTGCCGTCGATCTTCGCCGAGCCGAACTCGTTGGCGACGCTGACCCGGCCGGCAGCCTGTGCGGGCGCGGTGCCCAGCAGGGACACCATCCCGCAGAGCAGCGCCAACGCGCCCAGCAGTCGTGCGGTGCGCACCATCACTTGCCTCCTCGTGCGGTCCGGCGCACCGGCACCACGATCAGCTGATCGTCGTGCTCGAGAACCCGGACCGGGTGGTCGTAGACCTCGCTCAGCAGCTCTGGCTGCAGCACCTCGGCGGGAGTGCCGACGGCACGGACCTGACCGCGCGACAACACGCAGATCTGGTCGGAGTAGGCGGCCGCGAGGGAGAGATCGTGCAGCACCACCACGACGGCAGCACCGGCGTCGGCGGCATCGCGCGCGACCTCCAGCACCTGCTCCTGGTGGTGGATGTCGAGTGCCGCGGTCGGCTCGTCGAGCATCAGGATCGGGGTCTCCTGGGCCAGCAGCCGGGCGAAGGCCGTGCGGGCCTGCTCGCCGCCGGACAGGGTCGGGAAGTACCGCTCCGCAAGGTGCGTGACGTCGGCGCGCTTCATCGACTCGGCGATCACGGCGTCGTCGAAGTCGGCGCGATCGGTGCGGTGCCAGGGCGCGCGGCCCATCTCCACGACCTCACGCACCCGGAACCCGAAGCTCAGCAGCTGCTTCTGCAGCAGCATCCCGCGCTCGCGGGCCAGCTCTTTGGCGGGCAGCGCGCTCAGCGACCGCTCCCCCAGGCTCACCACGCCGGCGTCCGGGGTCTCGTCGCCGGCCAGGACGCCGAGCAGCGTCGACTTGCCGGCGCCGTTGGGCCCGACCAGGCTCAGCACCTCGCCGGCGCGCACGTCGACGTCGACGTCGCGCAGGATCTGCGCCGAGCCGAAGGACAGCGAGATGCCCCGGGCGCTCAGCGCCGCAGTGCCGTTGGTGCCGCTCATGCCCAGCCTCCCGCCGTCTTGCGGGCCCGGCGGATCAGCCAGAAGAAGAACGGGCCACCCACCAGCGAGGTGAGCATGCCGATCGGCAGGTCGGCGTTGACGATGGCGGTGCGTGCCCACAGGTCGGCGGCAACCAGGAGCACCGCGCCGCCGAGGGCGCTGGCCGGGATCAGGAGCCGGTGGCCGGGGCCGGCGATCAGCCGGATCAGGTGCGGCACCACGAGGCCGACGAAGGCGATCACGCCGCAGAACGCGACGGCGCCGGCGGTCAGCACGGCGACCACCACGATGGCCCGGACCCGCAGGCGCTCGACGTCGACGCCGACGTGGCGCGCGGCACGGTCGCCGAGTGCGAGCAGGTCGAGCTGGCGCGCCATCAGGATCGAGGCGGCGATGCCGAAGGCGGCCAGGGGAAGCACCACCCAGACCTGCTCCCAGCGCGCCCCGTTGAGGCTGCCGAGCGTCCAGAAGACGATCTCCTCGCGGGCGGTGGTGTCGGCCATGAAGAGCATGAAGGAGAGCCCCGCGCTGGTCATCGCGTTGATCGCGATGCCGGTCAGCACCAGCGTGACGACCTCGGTGCGACCGTTCTCGCGGGCCATCAGATAGACCAGGAAGGTGGTCACCAGGCCACCGATGAAGGCGGCGACGGCGATCGTCCAGTTGCCCACGAAGGCCAGGTCGAAGACGATCACGAAGGCCGCGCAGAGGGCGGCGCCGTTGGCGACGCCGATCACGCCGGGCTCGGCGAGCGGGTTGCCGAAGACACCCTGCATCACCGCGCCGGCGGTGGCCAGCGCGGCGCCGGCCAAGGCGGCCAGCACGACCCGCGGGAAGCGCACGTTCCACAGGGCGTCCTCGCCGCGCGGATGCGTGGGCAGGGTGCCGATGTCGAGGCCGAGCTTGTGCAGGATCGAGCCGAGCACCTCGTTCGCCGGGATGTTCACCGCGCCCTGTCCGGCGCCCGCCACCACCACGACCACCAGCAGCGCGCCGAGCACGCCGAACAGGCCGACGCGGGTCGCCAGGCTGCCTGCGATGCGTTCACGCAGGCTGCCGGTCTGCGGCGCGGTGGTGACCGCCATCAGGAGATCGCCTCCGGCGCGTAGACAGCCACGCCGAGGGCGTTGAGCACGGAGGCGGTCAGCGGGCCGTAGCCGAGGATCTGGGAGTCCTCCATCGCCACGAACCGCTCGTTCTCACCGGCCGGGGTGCTGGCCAGGGCCGGCACCTTCTCCAGGAGGCCGTCGACGTTGCCGACGCTCTCCAGGCCCTTCGACATCAGGAAGACGAGGTCGGGCTGGGCCTCGATCAGGGCCTCGGCGGTGACGTTGCGCGAGCCCTTCCAGTCGATCTCCTCAGCGACGTCGTAGAGCCCGAGCGCGTCGATCAGGGTGTCGGCGCCGGTGCCCTCGCCGAAGAGCTGGTAGACGTTCGCCTGACCGCGGACGTAGAGGAAGATCGTGCGCAGCTTCTGCGAGTCGTCCTTCGGGGCGACGTCGGCGATCTTCGCCTTGATCGCGTCGATCTGGGCCTCGGTACGGGTGACCAGGGTCTTGCCCTCGTCGGGCAGGCCGACGGCCTGGGCGATCGAGGTGATCAGGGAGCCGACGTTGCCGACGCTGCGGGTGGAGTCGACCACGACGACCGGGATCCCGGACTCGCGCATCTGCAGGATCACGTCCCACGGCCCGAGCGAGGTGTCGGTGATGATCAGGGTCGGGTCGAGGTCGAGGATCGACTCGGCGTTGAGGTCGTGGCCGCCCTTGGTGACCAGCGGCAGGTCGGCCGCCTCCGGGAAGGAGGTCGAGACGTCGCGGCCCACCAGTGAGTCGCCGAGGCCGAGCTCGTAGACGGTGCGCGAGAGCGTGCCGTAGATGTCCAGGGCCAGGATCCGGCTGGTGTCGTCGATCGTCACCTTGGTGCCCTGGTTGTCGGTGACGGTGACCGGCAGTGCGGGCTCGGGGTCCTCAGCGACCGGGTCGACGGCGGTGTCCTGGGCGACGGCGGTGACCGCGCCCTGCCAGTCCCGGGGGTCGCTCAGCGGGGTGACGGTGTCGAGGTCCGGCGCAGCGGGGCCCGATGCCTCGCTGTGTCCGCCGTCCTTGTCCCCGACCTCGATGCCGCATCCGGACAACGCCAGAACGACAACCGAGAGCGCGGCAACTGCGCTGCGACGCACGCGTTCTTCCCCTCTGTCCCGTGGATCCGGAAGCGGACCCAACTCAACCCATCCCCGATGAAGGCTAGCCTAACAAACGTTCTGTTAGGCTAACCTCACTCCAAGAGAATTGACACATTGTCGAATCCAAGTTGACAAATCGTCGTCTCGATTCTGACAATCTGTCAGGATCGTCCTCGTGCATCGCTCAACGCCCGGTCGATCATCGAATCCACGCTCGTCCATCCGCCAGGAGCACCCATGACTCTGCTCGAGACCACCCCCACCGAGACCCTCTCCGTCGCCATGCGCCAGGGCTCGATGGCCGAGCACACCGAGGCCGAGAACGCCGGCTTCACCAGCCAGCTGCTCGAAGGCAAGATCAACGAGCTCGGCTACCTCCACTACCTCGAGGCCCTGCGCACCGTCTACGGCGCACTGGAGAAGGTCGGCCGCACCCTGCTGGAGGACCCGCTCGTCGGCACCCTGCACGACCTGCGCCTGGAGCGCGCCGCCGCGATCGACGCCGACCTCGCCTACTGGTCGCAGCGCGCCGGCGTCGAGCTGGGCCACACCTCGGCGGCCGCCACCGCCTACGCGGAGCGGATCGAGGCCGCGGCAGCGAACCCGCTGCACTACGTCGCCCACCACTACACCCGCTACCTGGGCGACCTGTCCGGCGGCCTCGCCATCGGCCGCGTCCTGGGCCGCACCTACGAGGTCGCCCCCGAGGCCCCCGGCCTGGCGTTCTACGAGTTCGCCGAGATCGAGAAGCCCAAGGTCTACAAGGACGGCTACCGCGCCGCGCTCGACGCGCTGCCGCTGGACGCCGCCCAGCGCGAGACCGTGGTCGCCGAGGTGAAGGTCGCCTTCGGCCACAACCAGGCGCTCTTCGAGGAGCTCGGCCAGAGCCTGGCCGCCTACCAGCGCTGAGCACACCGACACCATGACGCCG
>NZ_BAAALG010000001.1:376186-388266 GCF_039528155.1 Nocardioides dubius
GGCGTTCTGTCATTGGCTAGGCTGGCACCATGACGCTACTCGTGAGTAACACGGTGACCGACGGCATCGCCCACGTACGGCTGACCCGTCCGGAGAAGCTCAACGCCCTCACCCTGGACACCCTCGACCAACTGGTGGAGACCGCCCGGACGCTGAGCCGCGACCGCGCCCTGCGCGCGGTGGTGATCTCCGGCGAGGGCGAGGCGTTCTGCGCCGGGCTCGACTTCGCCACCGTGCTGAAGAGTCCCCGCCGGGTCGCGGGCGCGCTGATCCCGCGGCCCTGGCGCGGCACCAACACCTTCCAGGAGGCCTGCTGGGCCTGGCGCCGCGTGCCGGTGCCGGTGATCGCCGCGGTGCACGGCCACTGCTACGGCGGCGGTCTCCAGCTCGCCCTGGCCGCCGACTTCCGGTTCTCCGCGGCCGACGCCCAGTGGTCGGTGATGGAGGCCAAGTGGGGCCTGATCCCCGACATGTCCGGCGTCCAGGCGCTCTCCGAGCTGGTCGGCCTCGACACCGCCAAGCGGCTCACCATGACCGCCGAGGTCTTCGACGGCGACCGGGCCCGCGAGCTGGGCCTGGTCACCGAGGTCGCCGAGGACCCGCTCGCCGCCGCGACCGCCTTCGCCGCGCAGCTGGCACAGCGCTCCCCCGACCAGCTCGCCGCCGCCAAGCGACTCTTCGGCGACACCTGGCATGCGTCCGCGCGACGCACCTTCGCCCGCGAGCGCTGGGAGCAGTACTTCCTGCTCGCCTCCGCCAACACCAAGGCCGCGCGCGAGGCTGCGTTCAAGAGGGTGCCGGCCACGTTCACCGCCCGGCGTCGCTGACCAGGCCCCGCCCGCGGCTAACGTGGGCCCATGAGCGCTGAGCAGATCGCCCACCTTCTCCAGCAGGCACGTGACTGGGCGGGCGAGGACCCCGACGCCCAGACCCGCGAGGAGCTCGTCGCCGCGATCGCCGCCGTCGAGGCCGGTGGCGACTCCGCGCAGCTCGCCGACGCCTTCCGTACGACGCTGCAGTTCGGCACTGCCGGGCTGCGCGGTGCGCTCGGCGCCGGGCCCAACCGGATGAACCGCGTGGTGGTGCTGCGCGCCGCCGCGGGCCTGGTCGCCTATCTGCGGGCCCAGGGCGCCGGCCCCGAGGACGCCGTGGTGATCGGCTACGACGCCCGGCACAACTCCGAGGTCTTCGCCCGCGACACCGCTGAGGTGGTGGCCGGTGCCGGACTGCGGGCACTGCTGCTCCCCCGGCATCTGCCGACCCCGGTGCTCGCCTTCGCGATCCGCGACCTGGGCGCGGTGGCCGGCGTGATGGTGACCGCCAGCCACAACCCGCCGCAGGACAACGGCTACAAGGTCTACCTCGGTGACGGCAGCCAGATCGTGCCGCCCGCGGACGTCGAGATCGCCACCCAGATCGCCGCCGTCGGCGCGCTCGGCTCCGTGCCTCGGGTGAACCTGGTGACCGTGCTCGGCGAGTCGGTGGTCGAGCACTACCTCGACGCCGTCGCCGGGCTCGCGGACGACGGCCCGCGCGACCTCACGCTGGTCTACACGCCTCTGCACGGGGTCGGCAACGACGTCGCCCTGCAGGTGCTGGAGCGCGCCGGGTTCCCCGCCCCGCACGTGGTCGCCTCGCAGCGCGACCCCGACCCGGACTTCCCCACGGTCGCCTTCCCGAACCCGGAGGAGCCAGGCGCGATGGACGCCGCCCTCGCGCTGGCCGCCGAGGTGGATGCCGACCTGGTGCTCGCCAACGACCCTGATGCCGACCGTTGTGCGGCCGCGGTCAAGGGCCCGCACGGTTGGCGGATGCTGCGCGGCGACGAGGTGGGTGCACTGCTCGGCTCCGCGCTGCTGCGCAAGGGACGGACCGGCACCTACGCAGCCTCGATCGTCTCCTCCTCACTGCTGGGCAAGCTCGCCGCGGCACACGGCCAGGAGTACGTGGAGACGCTGACCGGCTTCAAGTGGATCGGCCGACTGCCCGGTCTGGCGTTCGGCTACGAGGAGGCGCTCGGCTACTGCGTGGACCCGGACCACGTGAAGGACAAGGACGGCGTCTCCGCCCTGCTGCTGTTGAGCATGCTGGCCGCGGAGGCGAAGGCCGACGGACGCACCCTGGTCGACCTGCTCGACGAGATCGCCCGCGAGCACGGCCTGCATGCCACCGACCAGCTCTCGGTGCGGGTCACCGATCTGGCCGAGATCGACCGTGCCATGGCCCGGCTCCGCGAGCACCCGCCGACCAGCCTCGCCGACCTCGAGGTGCTCGCCGTCGACGACCTCGCGCTGGGCTCGCCCGAGCTGCCGCCGACCGACGGCCTGCGCTACCGGCTGGCCGACGGCGCCCGGGTGATCGTGCGGCCCAGCGGCACCGAGCCGAAGATCAAGTGCTACCTGGAGGTGGTGATCGGCGTCGAGCCCGGTGGCGACGTCGACGCGGCGCGGATCTCCGCCGCCGGCCGACTCGACGCCCTGCGCAACGCGATCGCGGAGGCTGCCGGGCTCTGATCCCCAGGGCCGCTGGTCAGCCGAGCAGCCAGACCACCAGCGAGGCCGCAGCCGGGACGGCGACCAGGGCGACCAGCCACCACACGATGCGCTGGGTGACCGGGCCGGCCGGGAGGTTGAGCTCGTGGGCCTCGGCGACCCGGGTCTGGATCCGGGACTCGATCAGGTCCTGAGGCACCTTCAGCGGGTCGGGGGCCTGGTTCTTGCGCAGCGTCCGGCGGGAGCGGGAGACCGCGGCACAGGTGTAGCGGTGCTGGTGTGCGGCGACCTGGAGGGTCATCCGGATCTGCACCTCGCTGATCGCCGCCAGCGGGATCGCGATCACCCGGAACGGGTTGTGCAGCTCGAGATCGTCGCCGTTCAGCTCGACGTGCGGCTGCAGCAGGAAGGCGTACAGACCTGCCATCGCGGTGAGCAGCAGGCAGACCACCAACGGGTCGCTGTCGTGGCGTCCGTCGACCAGGGTGGCGATGATCCCGACGCCGATCAGCGCCACGCCCAGCCACCCGATCGCGGTGCCGTTGGTCGCCGGGAAGCTCTCCCGCGCGTTCTTGCTCATTCCCACATCCTGGGATTGCCGCCACTCATGACCCCAACCCTATGCTGGGTAGGTGACCGACACTTCCACGACGACCGCCGCCGCGGCGTACGACGACGTCACCTCCTCGGACTCCACGCTGCGCCGCTTCCTGCACGGCCTGCCCGGCGTCGACCAGGTGGGCGCCGAAGCCCGGGCCGCCTCCCTCGGCACCCGCTCGATCAAGACCTCCGCCAAGGAGTTCGCGATCGACCTCGCCATCCGGATGGTCGACCTGACCACCCTGGAGGGTGCCGACACCGTCGGCAAGGTGACCGCCCTGGCCAACAAGGCGATGCGCCCCGACCCGGCCGACCCGAGCTGTCCGCAGGCGGCCGCGGTCTGCGTCTACCCCGACATGGTGGCCACCGCCAAGCAGGTGCTCAGCAGCAGCGGGATCAAGGTCGCCGCAGTGGCCACCGCCTTCCCCAGCGGCCGCGCCGCGATGGACATCAAGCTCGCCGACACCCGTGACGCCGTCGAGGCCGGGGCCGACGAGATCGACATGGTGATCGACCGCGGCGCCTTCCTCTCCGGCCGCTACCTTCAGGTCTTCGAGGAGATCCAGGCCGTCAAGCAGGCCTGCGGCCAGGCCCACCTCAAGGTGATCTTCGAGACCGGCGAGCTGCAGACCTACGACAACGTCCGGCGCGTCTCCTGGCTGGCGATGCTGGCGGGTGCCGACTTCATCAAGACGTCCACCGGCAAGGTGCAGCCGGCGGCGACGCTGCCGGTCACCCTGGTCATGCTGGAGGCGGTCCGCGACTTCCGCGCCGCGACCGGCCAGATGGTCGGCGTGAAGCCCGCCGGCGGCATCCGCAACACCAAGGAGGCGATCAAGTACCTGGTGATGGTCAACGAGGTCGCCGGCTCCGACTGGCTCGACCCCGACTGGTTCCGGTTCGGCGCCTCCTCGCTGCTCAACGACCTGCTGATGCAGCGCACGAAGATGCAGACCGGCCGCTACTCCGGCCCCGACTACTTCACCTTGGACTGAGGCGCCATGAGCAACCCCTTCAGCTACGCCCCGGCGCTCGAGTCGCGCGGGATCGTCAACCTGCAGCCCAGCTACGGGCTCTTCATCAACGGCGAGTTCGTCGACGGCGCGGGCAGCAGCTTCAAGACCATCAACCCCGCCACCGAGGAGGTGCTGGCCGAGGTCTCCGAGGCCGACGCCGCCGACGTCGACAAGGCGGTCAAGGCCGCCCGTCGTGCGCACACCCGGGTCTGGGGCAAGATGCCCGGTCGCGAGCGCGCCAAGTACCTCTACCGGATCGCCCGGATCATCCAGGAGCGCGGCCGCGAGCTCGCCGTCCTGGAGACCCTCGACAACGGCAAGCCGATCAAGGAGGCACGCGACGTCGACGTCCCGATCGTCGCGGCTCACTTCTTCTACTACGCCGGCTGGGCCGACAAGCTGGAGCACTCCGGCTTCGGCACCCGATCCCTGGGCGTCGCCGCCCAGGTGATCCCGTGGAACTTCCCGCTGCTGATGCTGGCCTGGAAGATCGCTCCGGCGCTTGCGGCCGGCAACACCGTGGTGCTCAAGCCCGCCGAGACCACCCCGCTGACCGCACTGCTCTTCGCCGAGATCTGCCAGCAGGCCGACCTGCCCGCCGGCGTGGTCAACATCGTCACCGGCGCGGGTGCCACCGGCCAGGCGCTGATCGCCCACGAGGACGTCGACAAGGTCGCCTTCACCGGCTCCACCGAGGTCGGCAAGGCGATCGCCCGGGTGGTCGCCGGCACCGAGAAGCGGGTCACCCTCGAGCTCGGCGGCAAGGCCGCCAACATCGTCTTCGACGACGCCCCGCTCGACCAGGCCATCGAGGGCATCGTCAACGGCATCTTCTTCAACCAGGGCCATGTCTGCTGCGCGGGCAGCCGGCTGCTGGTCCAGGAGTCGGTGGCCGACGAGGTGCTGGAGCGCCTCAAGAGCCGGATGACCAGCCTGCGCGTCGGCGACCCGCTCGACAAGAACACCGACATCGGCGCGATCAACTCCGCCGAGCAGCTCGCCCGGATCCGCGAGCTCGCCGAGATCGGCGAGACGGAGACCGGCGGCGGCCGCTGGTCGCCCGCCTGCGAGCTGCCCAGCCAGGGCTTCTGGTTCCCGCCGACCGTCTTCACCGGCGTCACCCAGGCGCACCGGATCGCCCGCGAGGAGATCTTCGGCCCGGTGCTCTCGGTGCTGACCTTCCGCACCCCGACCGAGGCGGTCGAGAAGGCGAACAACACGCCCTACGGCCTGTCGGCGGGGATCTGGACCGAGAAGGGCTCGCGGATCCTCTGGATGGCCGACCAGCTGCGTGCCGGCGTGGTCTGGGCGAACACCTTCAACAAGTTCGACCCGACCAGCCCGTTCGGTGGCTACAAGGAGTCCGGCTACGGACGTGAGGGAGGCCGCCACGGCCTCGAGGGCTACCTGAAGGGAGCCGAGTGATGGCCGGCCGGATCGACGTCCGCAAGACGTACAAGCTCTTCATCGGGGGCGCCTTCCCCCGCTCGGAGTCCGGGTACTCCTACGTCGTCAACGACGCGAAGGGACAGTTCATGGCGAACGCCTCGCTGGCTTCTCGCAAGGACGGTCGCGACGCCGTCGTCGCCGCCCGCAAGGCGTTCGGCGGCTGGTCGGCGCGCACCGCCTACAACCGGGCCCAGATCCTGTACCGGATCGCCGAGGTCATGGAGGATCGTCGTCCGCAGTTCGTGGACGCCGTCTTCCGCTCCGAGGGCGGCTCCGTGGCCCGGGCCAACAAGGTCGTCGACGAGGCGATCGACCGGCTGGTCTGGTACGCCGGCTGGGCCGACAAGATCACCCAGGTCGTCGGTGGCGCCAACCCGGTCGCCGGTCCGTTCTTCAACCTCTCCAGCCCGGAGCCGACCGGGGTGGTCGCGGTGCTGGCGCCCCAGGAGTCCAGCCTGCTGGGCCTGGTCAGCGTGGTGGCCCCGGCGATCACCACCGGCAACACCGTGGTCGTGGTCAGCTCGCACGAGCGTCCGCTGCCGGCGGTCACCTTCGCCGAGGTGCTGGCCACCTCGGATGTGCCCGGCGGCGTGGTCAACATCCTGACCGGCTCCGCCGCGACGGTGGGCCCGTGGCTCGCCGCGCACATGGACGTCAACGCGATCGACCTCACCGGCATCGCCGGCGACGCCGATCTGGCGCGCAACCTGGAGATCGCCGCAGCCGACAACCTCAAGCGGGTCCGCCGGGCCCCGGCCGCCGAGCCGGACTGGTCGCAGGACCCGGGCACCTCCGCGATGACCTGGCTGCTGGAGACCAAGACGGTCTGGCACCCGATCGGGCTGTAGTCCTTGCGCGCTCAGGTCATCGTGCTGGCCGGTCCCTCCGGTGCCGGGAAGTCCCGGCTCGCCGAGCGGACCGGTCTGCCGGTGCTCCGGCTCGACGACTTCTACAAGGACGGCTCGGACCCGACGCTCCCCCGGCTGACCTCGGGGGCCAATGCCGGGATCGTGGACTGGGACGACCCGCGCTCCTGGCTGCCCGACGACGCACTCGCCGTGCTGGAGCAGCTGTGCCGTGACGGCGCCGCGAAGGTGCCGATCTACGAGCTCAGCCAGGACGGCCGCTGTGGCTGGCAGGAGCTCTCGCTCGGCGAGGCCCGCCACTTCGTGGCGGAGGGGATCTTCGCCCAGGACATCGTCGCCGCGTGTCGCGAGCGCGGCCTGCTGGCCGCCGCCTACTGCGTGCGTCAGCCTGCCCTGATCACCTTCTGGCGCCGGCTGGTCCGCGATCTGCGCGAGCACCGCAAGCCGCCGCTGGTGCTGCTGCGCCGTGGTGTGGTGCTGATGCGCGACCAGCGTCGGGTGGTCGCGGACGCCGTCGCCAAGGGCTGTCTTCCGGCCAGCCCCGAGCAGGCGCATCGCGCGATCGAGGGCCTGATCGCGCAGCCGACGCCGAGCCGCTGAGCGGGCGCCGGCGATGAGCGACGTGCGCTGGTTCCGGCAGCCGGACCGGCGCAGCTGCGGCGCCGCGACGATGGTCACCGCCCGGATGCTGCACGAGGCTGCGTATGCCGTGCAGGTGCGGGACCAGGCGGCGTTCTCGACCGAGGCGTTGTTGCTGCACCGCCGGCTGACCTCGCTTCGCGGGCCGGGCGGCCTGCAGCTGCCCTGGCCCCGAGCGCTGGGCACTCCCCCGTGGGCCGTCGCCGGCTACCTGGGCGCGCTGACCGGACGCCGCTACCGGGTCAGGTGGGTGGCCCGGCGTGGCGTCCGCGAGCTCGTCGCGGCGCGGAAGTCGGTCCTGGCCGGAGCGCCGGTGGCGATCTACGTGGGCTCGCGCTGGCTGCCGCGCCACGTGGTGTTGGGCGTCGCGGCGCCCGACGATGGCCTGCTGCTCTACGAGCCCAGCGCCGGAGCCCTGCGCACGATCGCGCCGGGGCCCTGGCGCTGGCACCGGCTCGGGCTCGCGGGGTGGCGTCGTCCGTGGTTCGTGGTGCTGCCGGACGACGCCCGCTCCCGCTAGCGGCCGATCGGTGAGCGGTGCTCGCTCAGCGGTGGTGCGTGTGCGCGATGTAGACGTCGCACGGTGCGTGCGCGGCGACGTCCTTGGCGATGCTGCCGAGCACCCGGGCGATGCCCTGCACCCGCTTGTTGCCCAGCACGATCAGGTCGGCGTTGAGGTTCTCCGCCGCCTTCACCAGCGCCTCGCCGGGGCGACCCTCGGACGCCGCCGAGGTGATCTCCAGCTCGGGGTAGGTCTGCCGGAGCTCGGCGAGCACCTTGTGCACGGTCTGCTCGGCCTCCTGCTCGTTGCTGACCAGGATCTCGTCGGTGCCGATGTTGATGGTCTCGGCATCCAGGTCGCCGTAGGCGGAGAGGATGTGCAGTCGGCCGCCGAAGGCTGCGGCGATCTCTGCGGCCTTGCGGGCGGCAGCGGCGGCGGTGTCGCTGTCGTCGACGCCGGTCACGATGATCTTGGTCATGTGGCTCTCCTGTCCGATTCCGTCGGCTCCCGCGGGACCGAACGGCGTTGAGTTCATCTGGTTCGCAGCCTAGCGATGAACGAGCGGTTCTGGGGACGGCTCGTTCCGGTGACGCTGGTCGCAGCGCGAGAAACCCTCAGAACTTGTCATATCCGGGCTTGATCACGTCGTTGATCAGCGCCAGCCGCTGGTCGAACGGGAGGAACGCGGACTTCATCGCGTTGATGGTGAACCAGCGCAGATCGGCGAGCCCGTAGTCGAACGCCTCGCACAGAGCATGCATCTCCTTGCTCATCGAGGTGTTGCTCATCAGCCGGTTGTCGGTGTTGACGGTGACCCGGAAGCCGAGCCGGGTGAGCAGGCCGATCGGGTGCTCGGCGATCGAGTCGGCAGCGCCGGTCTGCACGTTCGAGGCCGGGCACATCTCCAGCGGGATCCGCTTGTCGCGCACGTAGGCCGCGAGCCGGCCGAGCTCGGCGGTGCCGTCGGGGTGCACGGTGATGTCGTCGACGATCCGCACGCCGTGGCCGAGCCGGTCCGCGCCGCACCACTGCAGGGCCTGCCAGATCGACGGCAGCCCGAACGCCTCGCCGGCGTGGATGGTGAAGTGCGCGTTCTCCCGCTGCAGGTACTCGAAGGCGTCCAGGTGCCGGGTCGGCGGGTTGCCCGCCTCGGCGCCGGCGATGTCGAAGCCCGCCACGCCGCGGTCGCGCCAGGCCACCGCGAGCTCGGCGATCTCGCGGGAGCGGGCCTGGTGGCGCATCGCGGTCAGCAGCTGGCGCACCACGATCCCGCCCGATGCCGAGGCCTCGTCGAAGCCCTGCTGGACCGCAGCGACCACCTCGTCGAGGGTGAGGCCGGCGGAGACGTGCTGCTCGGGCGCGTAGCGGATCTCGGCGTAGACGACGCCGTCCGCGGCCAGGTCCTCGACGCACTCGCGGGCCACCCGGGTCAGGGCCTCGGCGCTCTGCATCACCGCGACGGTGTGCTCGAAGGTCTCCAGGTAGCGCTCCAGGGAGCCGGAGTCGGCTGCCTCGGCGAACCAGCCACCCAGCCCGGCCGGGTCCGCCACCGGCAGCTCGTGTCCGATCCCGGCCGCCAGCTCGGCGATGGTCTGCGGACGGAGCCCGCCGTCCAGGTGGTCGTGCAGCAACACCTTCGGTGCCGCGCGCACCACGTCGATTCCCAGCGTCATGGCTCCATCATCACCCACCCGGCAACCGCTTCCTCGGCGCGCCGCGCGCAGGCAGGCAGTGGTCAGAACGGGCCGGGAGTGAGTAGGTTCGTCTCCCACGTATCAGTCGGCGCCGCCGCATCGTCGCGTCGCCCGAGGCCGTAGACGAGGAGATCGCCATGAGAGTCTTCACCACCGTCGAAGAGGTCGTCGCCGCGGCCGGCACGGAGCTGGGCACCTCGGACTGGGTGACCATCGACCAGCGCCGGGTCGACCAGTTCGCGGACGCCACCGGCGACCACCAGTGGATCCACGTCGACGTCGAGCGCGCCCGCACCGGCCCGTTCGGCTCCACCATCGCGCACGGCTACCTGACCCTGGCGCTGATCCCCTGGCTCGGCTCGCGGGTCTTCACCCTGCGCACCCCGGGGGCCAAGCTCAACTACGGGCTCAACAAGGTGCGCTTCCCCGCCCCGGTGCTGGTCGGCTCCCGGATCCGGCTTGCGGTGACCATGGGCGAGATCGCCGACCTGGCCACCGGCAAGCAGATCACCTTCCACCACGTGGTCGAGATCGAGGGCCAGGAGAAGCCGGCCTGCGTCGCGGAGTCCGTGGTGCTGTTGCTGCCCTGACTCAGCCGATCCGGTCGATGATCAGCGGGGACGGCGCGAAGTCGGTGCCGTCGGGGGCGATGTCGAAGCCGCCCTCAAGCGAGGCCAGGGCGCGCTCGAAGCGCTCGGGGGTGTCGGTGAGCAGGGTGAAGAGCGGCTGCCCCGCGGTGACGGCGTCGCCCGGACGGGCGTGCCAGACCACGCCGGCCCCGGCCTGCACCGGCTCGCCCTGACGGGCCCGGCCGGCGCCGAGGCGCCAGGCTGCCAGGCCGACGTCCATCGCGTCGAGGCGGGTCAGCACGCCACTGCTGGGCGCGGTCACCACGTGCGACTCCTTGGCCGTCGGCAGCGCGGCGTCCGGGTCGCCGTCCTGGGCCCGGATCATCGCCTTCCAGGCATCCATCGCCTTGCCGGAGGCCAGCACCGCCGCCGGGTCGACGTCGTCGCGTCCGGCACCGGCCAGCATCTCGCGGGCGAGTGCGAGGGTCAGCTCGACCACGTCGGCCGGTCCGCCGCCGGCCAGCACCTCGACCGACTCCGCGACCTCGATCGCGTTGCCGGCCGTGTAGCCGAGCGGCGTGGACATGTCGGTGAGCAGCGCGACGGTGCGCACCCCGGCGTCGACACCGAGCGCGACCATCGTCTCGGCCAGCTCGCGAGCCTTGGGCAGGCTCTTCATGAACGCACCCGTGCCGACCTTGACGTCGAGCACCAGTGCGCCGGTGCCCTCAGCGATCTTCTTGCTCATGATCGAGGAGGCGATCAGTGGGATCGCCTCCACGGTGCCGGTCACGTCGCGCAGCGCGTAGAGCTTCTTGTCCGCTGGGGCCAGGCCGGAGCCGGCCGCGCAGATCACCGCGCCGAGCGACTCGAGCTGGGCGAACATCTCCTCGTTGCTGAGCGCCGCCCGCCAGCCCGGGATCGCCTCCAGCTTGTCCAGGGTGCCTCCGGTGTGGCCGAGCCCGCGCCCCGACAACTGCGGGACGGCGACGCCGCAGGCGGCCACCAGGGGCGCCAGCGGCAGGGTGATCTTGTCGCCCACCCCACCGGTGGAGTGCTTGTCGGCCGTGGGCCGCGAGAGCGCGGAGAACTCCATCCGCTCCCCCGAGGCGATCATCGCCGCGGTCCACCGGGCGATCTCGTGGCGCTCCATGCCGTTGAGCAGGATCGCCATCGCCAACGCCGACATCTGCTCGTCGGCGACCTCGCCGCGGGTGTAGGCGTCGATCACCCAGTCGATCTGCGAGTCGGTGAGCACGCCGCCGTCACGCTTGGCGGTGATCACCTCGATGGCGTCGTGGCGGCTCATCGTGCACTCCTCACCGGCACCGAGTGGTAACCGCGCAGAACGAAGGTTCCTCGGCTCTCCGGCTCCCCGTCGAGCTCAAGCTCCGGGTGGCGATCGAAGAGAGTGGTCAACGACTCGGTCAGCTCCATCCGGGCCAGCGGCGCCCCGAGGCAGAAGTGCACGCCGACGCCGAACGCCACATGCGGGTTCTCCGCGCGCTCGGGCAAGAACTCGTCAGGTCGCTCGAAGACGGCGCCGTCACGGTTGGCCGAGCCCAGCAGGACGGCGATCTTCTCGCCCTCGGCGACCTCGATGCCACCGACCGTGACCGGCTCGGTCGCCGTCCGCTCGAAGAGCTGGAGCGCAGAGTCGAAGCGCAGCATCTCCTCCACACAGGCGGCCTTGTCTGCCCCCGGGCGGGCACCGGCCCGGAACATCGAGACCAGGCCGTTGCCGAAGACGTTGACGCTGGCCTCGTGACCGGCGTTGAGCAGCAGCACCGCCGCGGCGACCATCTCGTCCTCGCTCAGCTCGGTGGCGGCGAGGTCGCTGATCAGGTCGTCGGCGGGCTTGGCGCGGCGGGAGCGGATGAAGTCGCGCACCAGGGCGGCGAAGTCGGTGGCGGCCCGGACCGCGGCGTCCACTCGCTCCTGGGAGCGGTTCGGCTCGTACATCTTCACGATCGCCTGCGACCAGTCGCGCAGCTCGTCGGCGTGGCTGGACGGCACGCCGAGCAGCTCGGAGATCACCAGCACCGGCAGCGGCTCGGCGAAGTCGCCGACCACGTCGAAGCGCTCCCCGGCGCGATCCAGCAGCTCGGTGGCGAGCTCCTGCACCCGCGGGCGCAGCCGCTCCACGTGGCCACGGCTGAAGGCCTTCGCCACCGGACGACGCAGCCGGGTGTGCACCGGCGGCTCGTTCTCCATCATCTGGTTGCGGTGCAGCAGGTTGAACGGCTCCAGGTA
>NZ_BAAALG010000001.1:388288-408719 GCF_039528155.1 Nocardioides dubius
CGTCCACCCAGATCCGCCCGAGCCGGCGGTCGCGTTGCGCCGCGCTCACCTCGGCGTGGCCGAAGACCAGCCAGCGCTGGCTCTCCTCGTGCCAGGCGACCGGGTGCGCGGCGCGCTCGGCCGCGAAGACCGGGTAGGGGTCGGCGACGAACCCGGGATCAGAGAGATCGATCGAGGTTGTGGGGGCCGAACGCATCGGGGAGGACCTCCTTCATCGTGCGGATCCCGGAGACTGTCATCACGATCAGCTCCGGCCCGCCGTTTTCGTACAAGAGCTGGCGGCAGCGGCCGCACGGCATCAGCACCTGGCCGTCGCCGTCCACGCAGACGAAGTGCGTGAGCCGGCCACCGCCGGTGAGGTGCAGCTGGGAGACGAGCCCGCACTCGGCGCAGAGCGCGACGCCGTAGGCGGCGTTCTCCACGTTGCAGCCGGTGACCACGCGCCCGTCCTCGACCAGCGCGGCTGCGCCGACGCGGTACTGCGAGTAGGGCGCATAGGCGTGACGCATCGCCTCCGTCGCCTGGGCCTGCAACCAGGCCCAGTCGACGTCGGTCTGCGGTGAGGTCATCCCACGGACCCCTTGCGGTAGACCAGGCCGTCGGCCTTGGGCATCCGCAATCGTTGCGAGGCGAAGGCGAGCACCAGCAGGGTCAGCACGTACGGCGTCATCGAGGTGAAGTCGCGCGGCACCTCGTCGGTCAGTGCGAACCAGAGCAGGAAGAGCGCCGCCCCGCCGGCCACCACCATGGCGGTGGTCCGGGCTCCCTGACGCCACTGGACGACCGCATAGACGGCGAGCGCGATGGCCACCAGCAGCAGCAGGGCGTGCACCGTCGAGGCATCGCGCAGGCGCAGGCTGTCCGTGTAGCCGAACATGCCCGAGCCGAGCAGGATCCCGCCAGGACGCCAGTTGCCGAAGATCATCGCGGCCAGGCCGATGTAGCCGCGGCCGTTGGTCTGGCCCTCGCTGTAGCCGGAGCTGGAGACCAGCGCCAGGAAGCCGCCGCCGAGTCCGGCGAAGGCACCGGAGGCGATCACCGCCGCGTACTTGTAGCGGTAGACGTTGATGCCGAGGCTCTCCGCAGCGTGCGGGTTCTCGCCGCAGGAGCGCAGCCGCAGGCCGAAGGAGGTGTGCCACAGGATCCAGACGGTGGCGATCAGCAGCACGAAGACCAGGATCGTCACCACCGAGAGGTTCGTCGACAGCGCCGCGAGCAGCGAGGCGACGTCGGAGATGAAGAACCAGTGCTTGGCCGCGAGGTCCGCCATCCAGTCCGAGAAGCCGGGGATGGTGATCGTGTCCGGCTTGGCGAGACCGGTCAGCTGACGCGGGCCGCCGCGGCCGTGCTCGGAGTTGAGGTCGGCGAAGAACGCCTCGGCCAGGAAGCTGGCCAGGCCGAGGCCGATCAGGTTGATCGCGACACCCGACACGATGTGGTTGACGCCGAAGCTCACCGTCGCGATGGCGTGGATCAGGCCGCCCACCGCACCGAGCGCGATGGCGCCGATGATGCCGGTGTAGGGGTCGTACCAGTAGGTGAAGTAGGCGGCACCCCAGGTGCCCAGGATCATCTGCCCCTCGAGGCCGATGTTGACCACGCCGGCGCGCTCGGCCCACAGACCGCCGAGGGCGGCGAGCAGGATCGGGCAGGTGGCGGTGATCGCGGCGGTCAGCGAACCCGGCGAGTCGAGCTCGTGGGTGCCGGTCACGATCCGGACCAGGGAGATGACCGCGATCACCGCGGCCACGATCAGCAGCCACATCGCCGGCGAGCGGCGCTTCTTGCGCGCCGGGGCCGCGGGGGCCTGAGCGGTCGTCGCGACGCTCATGCGGGGACCTCCTGCTTGCTGGGGCTCTGGAGGGCGGCGGTGACCGCCCGCTGTTCAGCGGCCGTTCGCCATCTGCCGACCACCTCGTAGGAGATGACGATGGTGAGCACCACGACGCCCTGGATCACCATGACGACGTTCTTGGAGACGTCCAGGCCGGCGAACTCCAGCGCCGAGGCCTGCACGCTCAGGTAGGCGAAGAGCAGCGCGCCGAAGACCATGCCGACCGCCTTGTTGCGACCGAGCAGGGCCACCGCGATGCCGGTGAAGCCGAGCTGCACCTGGAAGGTGCTGCTGGAGAAGTAGTGGCCCGACGCCGTCTCGGCGAAGAGGCTGGGCAGCCAGATCAGGCCGGCGGTGGCGCCGGAGAGCATCATCGAGATGACGATCATCCGCTTCACGCTGATGCCGGAGGCGACCGCCGCGGTCTCGCTCTGGCCGGTGGCCCGCAGGTCGAAGCCGAAGCGGGTCCGGTTCACCACGAACCAGTAGGTGACGCCGACCAGGACGGCCAGCACGGTGAGGCTCCAGATCTTGCCGTCGGTGCGCTCGAAGGGCTGCCAGCCGGCGAGCAGGGAGTCGTCGGAGATCGGCGTGGTGCGCCGGCCGTCGCCGGCCTTCTCGCCGTAGTTCGAGAGCAGCCAGCCGACTCCGAAGACGGCGATCGAGTTGAGCATGATCGTCGAGATCACCTCGCTGACGCCGCGGGTGACCCGCAGGATCGCGGGGATCGCGGCCCACGCCGCGCCGGCCAGCATGGCCAGCAGCAACGAGAGCACCACGTTCAGCCAGCCGCTCACGAAGGCGGCACCGGCGAAGACGGCAGCCACGTAGGAGGCGACCCGGTACTGGCCCTCGACCCCGATGTTGAAGAGGTTCATCCGGAAGCCGATCGCGGCGGCGACGGCGGACATGAAGATCATCGAGGACTGGTTGACGATGTTCACCAGGCTCCGGTTGGACGGCTTCTCCAGCATCGCCTGCCAGAAGTCCACGGGCGAGGTGCCGGAGACCGAGATCACCACCGAGGTGATCAGCACCGCGGCGACCAGCGCCATCACCGGTGCGATCACGGCGGCCAGCAGTCGTTTCACAACAGGCATGGTTCAGTCGCCCTTTCCACCGGTCATCGCCTGACCGAGGTCCTGCGGAGTGACATTGCGGGGGTCGAAGTCGCCGACGATCTCGCCGCGCAGGATCACCTTGATCCGGTCGGAGAGGCCGATCAGCTCGTCGAGGTCCGCGGAGACCAGCAGCACCGCCAGCCCCTCGCGACGGGCCCGCTTGATGTGACCCCAGATCGCTGCCTGGGCGCCGACGTCGACGCCGCGGGTCGGGTGGGCGGCGATCAGCAGGACCGGATCGCCCGACATCTCGCGTCCGATGATCAGCTTCTGCTGGTTGCCGCCGGACAGTGCCCGGGCCGGCGTGTTGATCGACGGGGTCCGCACGTCGTAGAGGTCCACGATGCGCTGGGTGTCGGCCTTGGCCCCGCGTCGGTTGACCAGGGGGCCGGTGACGCTGGGGGCGGTGGTCTGGTGGCCGAGGATCCGGTTCTCCCACAGCGGAGCGTCCAGCAGCAGGCCGTGCCGGTGCCGGTCGGCCGGGATGAACCCCATGCCGGCCTCGCGACGCCGCCGCGTGCTGTAGCTGGAGACCTCGACGCCGCCGACGGTGATCGAGCCGGTGCCCCGGCGGATCCCGATCAGGGTCTCCAGGAGCTCGTCCTGACCGTTGCCCTCGACGCCGGCGAGGCCGAGGACCTCGCCGCGGTGGATGGTCAGGTTGATCCCGGAGAGGAGGTTGCGCCCGAAGTCGTCGACCAGGTTGACGTCGACCATGGAGAGCTGGACGTCGGTGGTGACCGTCGACTCCTCGGTCTCCGGCGACGGCAGCTCGGCGCCGACCATCAGCTCGGCCAGCTCCCGCTTGGTCGCCGTCTTCGGGTCCGCGGTGCCGACCGTGGTGCCGCGACGCAGCACCGTGATGTCGTCGGCGATCGCCCGGACCTCGTCGAGCTTGTGCGAGATGAAGAGCATGGTGTGGCCGGAGGCCCGCAGCTCGCGGAGGTTCGCGAAGAGTGCGTCCACCTCCTGCGGCACGAGCACGGCCGTGGGCTCGTCGAGGATCACGATCTTGGCGCCGCGGTAGAGGACCTTGAGGATCTCCACCCGCTGGCGCTGCCCGACGCCGAGGTGCTCGACGAGCTCGTCGGGGTCGAGGGCGAAGCCGTAGGCGTCGGAGATCCGCTGGATCTCGGCCCGGGCCGCCGGCCCGATGCCGTGCAGCTTCTCCGCGCCGAGGACGACGTTCTCCAGGACGGTGAGGTTGTCGGCCAGCATGAAGTGCTGGAAGACCATGCCGATGCCGGCCTTGATGGCCTCGGTCGGCGAGGAGAAGGAGACTTCCTGACCGTTGACGCTGATCGTGCCCTCGTCGGCCTTCTGCACGCCGTAGAGGATCTTCATCAACGTCGACTTGCCCGCGCCGTTCTCACCGATCAACGCGTGAACGGTGCCCTCGGCTATGTCCAGGTCGACGTCATGGTTGGCGACCACGCCGGGGAAGCGTTTGGTCACGCCACGGACCTGGATCGCCAGCGGGCGATGCGAGCTCGCCTCTCCCGCCGGGGTTGCGGCCATGCTGCTCAAGGGCCCTCCTCCAATTTGCGCACGGTGCCCGGTCGTCGTGCCGGGACGGGTGCGGGCCTGTGGCTACCACGAAGGCAGCCACAGGCCCGGATTCAACCGAGGTTCCCTGGATCAGGGAGCGGTCGGGACGGTGATCTCGCCGCCCTTGATCTTCGTCGCCCACTCGTCGAGGTCGCCGGTGATGTCGTCGACGAAGCCACCGGAGGTGGAGTAGCCGACGCCATCGACCTTGAGGTCGTAGGTCTGGTAGCTCGACAGCGGGGTGCCGTCGGCGACCGAGCGGATCATGTCGAGCGTCGCCACGTCGACGCGCTTGAGCATCGAGGTGAGGATCTGCTTCTGCTGGTTGGCAGGAGCGGTCAGGTACTGGTCGGAGTCGACGCCGATCGCCCAGTTGCCGGCACCGGCAGCAGTGGCGGCCTCGAAGACACCCGTACCGGAGCCACCGGCAGCGTGGAAGACGATGTCAGCGCCCTTGTCGTACATCGCGGTCGCGGCGGCCTTGCCACCGGCCGGGTCGGCGAAGCCCTTGACGTCGGACTCCTCGATGTAGGTCACGTCGACCTTGATCTTCGGGTTGACGGCCTTGGCGCCCGCCACGTAGCCGGCCTCGAACTTCTTGATGAGGTCGTTGTGGACGCCACCGACGAAGCCGATGTGGTCCTTCTCGGTCTTCAGCGCAGCAGCGGCGCCGACCAGGAACGAGCCCTCGTGCTCGGCGAAGCCGAGGTAGGCGACGTTCGGGTTGGCCTCTTCGTCGGGGTCGAAGCCGTCGACCACGGCGAACGCGGTGTCGGGGTAGTCGGGAGCAACCGCGTTGACCGACTCGGAGTAGGCGAAGCCCACGCCGATGATCGGGCTGAAGCCCTGCTCGGCCATGCCGCGCAGACGCTCCTCGCGCACCGACTCGGCCTCGCCGGTCGCAGCCTCACCCTCGAAGCAGGTGACGTCGAACTCGCCGACGGCCTTGGCGACACCCGCGTAGGCGGCGTCGTTGAAGGACTGGTCACCACGACCACCCACGTCGTAGGCCAGGGCCACCTTCGGGCCGTCGCCGTCCGCGGTCTTGCAGACGTCTTCGGTGCCCGCCGAGGCGGAGTTGTTGCTGCCGCTGCCCTTCGAGTCGTTGGAATCGTCGTCGTTCTTTCCGCAGCCGACCAGCACAACGGAAGCGCAGGCGGCGACGGCAACAATCTTGGTCAAGCGACGCAAGACGGCCTCCTCTTGGGATCTTCAGAACCGGAACTGGTCCCCGAGCACCATATGACAACAAGCGGCACGGGACGGTGGCCAACCTGTTGCAGTTTCATATCAAAACCGCGATCGGCCGAAACATCCACGTCATGCTTGCGACCAGACAGTAACTGTTCCCGAGCAGCGCGCACAGAGCAGGGCGGGAAGCAGACTCAGCGCCGGGCGGCAAGCAGGCGCAGCACAGGGCGCGCAGCAGGCTCAGCGCGGCGCGTCAGCCGACGGCGTGCAGGGAGAGCAGCGCTGCCCCGGCGAGCACCCGGGCACCGATCGCCACGGCCCGCTCGTCGACGCGCAGGTCGCCCTGGTGCAGGTCGTAGGTGGGCCCGCCCGGCGTGCGGGTGCCGAGACGCCCCATCGCACCGTGGACCCGGTCCAGGTACCAGCCGAAGTCCTCGCCGCCGAGGCTCTGCTGGGTGGGCACCGGCCCGGTCTCGCCGATGGCCGCCTCCACCGAGCGGGTCAGCAGGCCGGTGGAGAGGTGGTCGTTGACGACCGGCGGGACGCCGCGCTGGTAGCCGATCTCGGCGACCACCCCGTACGGCTCGACGATCTGCGCGACGAGCTCGCGCACCAGGGTCTCGGCATCGGCCCAGGCGACGGCGTCGAGCATCCGCACGGTGCCGGCGACGCGGCCGGTCGCGGGGATCACGTTGTGCGTGGAGCCGGCCTGGATCATCCCCCAGACCACGCTGACCCCGGCCCGCGGATCGAGCCGGCGGGAGAGGATCGCGGGCAGCTCGGTGACCAGCTTGCCGAGCGCGAAGGTGAGGTCCTCGGTCAGGTGGGGCCGCGAGGTGTGCCCGCCCTTGCCCCGCAGCTGCACGCCGAGCGCGTCCGCGGCGCCGGTCAGCGGCCCCTCACGCAGCCCCACCTCGCCGACGTCGAGGCTGGGATCGCAATGCAGGCAGAAGATCCGCTCCACGTCCTCCAGCGCGCCCAGGGCGATCAGGTCGAGCGCTCCCCCGGGCATCACCTCCTCGGCCGGCTGGAAGAGCAGCCGCACCCGGCCCGGGAGCAGGCCGGCGTCATGCAGGGCGGCCAGGGCATAGCCGGCCCCCATCAGCGCGGTGGTGTGCACGTCGTGGCCGCAGGCATGGGCGACACCGGGCACGGTGCTGACCCACGGATCGGTGGTGCGGTCCTCCACCGGGAGCGCGTCCAGGTCACCGCGCAGGGCGACCAGCGGGCCGCTCTCCCCCACCTCGGCGATCAGTCCGCTGCGCGGCAGCCGCCGCACCCGCAGGCCGGCCTTCTCCAGCCGGGCGGCGACGCGCTCGGTGGTCCGGGCCTCCTGCCAGGAGAGCTCGGGGTGGGCGTGCAGGTCCCGCCGGAACTCCAGGAGCTCCGGTTCGGCGTCGACGATGGTCGTGCGCAGCAGCTCGAGCGCGGCACTCGGTGTTGGAGAAGGCATCGTGCTCACTCTAATCGGCCCGGAGCATCCGACAGCGGCCACCGAGCGCTCGTGGGACGCGGCGGCCGCTACTCGTCGCGGGCGGTGACGAGCACCTGCCACCGGATCTCCTCGGCTGCCTCCACGCCCAGCGTGAACTCCCGGCCGGGCACGGTGAAGATCTGGGTCCGCGAGACGATCCCGTCGCAGGGCACGGTCATCGGCTCGTCGCGCGGCAGCGTGGTCCGCAGCACCACCTCGGTCGCGGATTCGGCGGTGCAGGTCGCGTAGACGATGACCAGATCGTCCGAGCGCCCGGAGGCGACCTCGCTCGCCGTCCCCGCGCCCTCGGCACGATCGAGCACGCTCTCGTCCGGACGCACCGGCTCCGGCGTGGGCGGCGCGAGCGGGTCGACGTCGACCGACGTCGACCCGCTCGTCGTGCCGCACGCCGTCAGCACCAGCAGTGCCGCGGCCGTGGCGAGGCGGAGCCGCTTGCTCAGTAGATCCACCAGCGCAGTCGGGCCGGTGCCTGGAAGGTCCAGTTCTTGGTGGTCGTGCTGCAGCCGCCACCGCAGGCGTGCAGCTTGGTGTAGCCCTTGAGCCGCTCGTTCACGATGCCGCGGTCGCAGTAGACCGTGGAGTTCTTCGGGATCTTGAACGTCGCGGAGGTGACGTAGCCGGTGGTCATGCTCTTCTCGATGTTCGAGTTGATCTCGGCCTTCACGCCGCCGAAGATCCCCGCCTTGATCTCGGTGCCCAGGGTGGAGCCGATCGAGTAGGAGGAGGTCTTCGAGGTGTTCGCCTCGCAGTGACCCGAGATCGCGTAGTTGCGGCCGTTGGTGATGCTGTCGCGGTAGCCGATCGTCTTGGAGTCGACGATGTTCTGCGTCACGTAGCTGCACCAGGAGCTGCTGCGGGTCTGACCGCAGTCGATCTTGTTGGGAGCGGCACTTGCCGTCGGAGCACCAACGAGCACCACCATGAAAGTGGCCAGTACCGAGAATAGGGCTGCAAATCCAGTGGTTGTTCGCTTCATGCCGGCGACGCTAACACCGCCGGGCGGCTCGCGAATCGGGTTTGCCCCAGCCCGTCCGGCGGACCTCCGCGAGCGCCGGATCGAGGCTCAGTCGGGCGTCTGGTCGTAGGTCTGGAGGATCAGATCGGCAGCTGCCGGAGCGCTCAGGCGACCGCTCAGGACCTCCTCGCGGATCTCCTCGCGCACCGCCGCCACGTGCTTGGAGCGGCGCAGCCGATCGATCAGCTCGTCGCGGACCAGCGACCAGGTGAAGTCCAGCTGCTGCTGGGCGCGCTTGGCCAGCAGGCCCTGCTCGCCCAGGTGTTCGCGGTGGCTGTTGATCCGGGCCCAGACGTCGTCGACGCCGACCCCGGTCAGGCCTGAGCAGGTGATCACCGGCGGCGCCCACTCGTGCGGGCCGCGCACCATCCGCATCGCGCCGGCCAGGTCGCGGGCGGCGACCCGCGCCTCGGAGCTGCGGTCCTCACCGGCTCCGGCGGCGTCCGCCTTGTTCACCGCGATCACGTCGGCGATCTCCAGGATGCCCTTCTTGATGCCCTGCAGCTGATCGCCGGTGCGGGCCAGGGTGAGGAACAGGAAGGTGTCGACCATGCCGGCGACGGTGATCTCGGACTGGCCGACGCCGACCGTCTCCACCAGCACCACGTCGTAGCCCGCGCCCTCCAGGACGCTCATCGCCTGCGAGGTCGCGGCGGCGACGCCGCCCAGCGTGCCGGCCGACGGCGAGGGCCGGATGAACGCGTTCGGGTCGACCGAGAGCTGCGCCATCCGGGTCTTGTCGCCGAGCACCGAGCCGCCGGTGCGCACCGACGACGGGTCCACCGCGAGCACGCCGACCTTGTGGCCGGCGGCGGTCAGGTGGGTGCCGAGCGCCTCGATGAAGGTGGACTTGCCGACGCCGGGAACCCCCGAGATGCCGACCCGCACGGTCGGCTTCGCCGGTGGCTGCGCGGCCAGCTCGGCCAACAGCTCACGAGCCGCGACCCGGTGCCGCAGAGCGGAGCTCTCGACGAGGGTGATCGCCCGGGATACGGCGGCGCGGCGCCCGTCTCGCAGATCCGAGACGAGCGCCGCGACATCGACGTCACGCGCCATCGATCAGGCGTCGCTGCTCAGCTGCGCGAGCAGGTCGAGCGCCGAGTCGGCGATCACGGTGCCGGGCAGGAAGACGGCGGCAGCGCCCATCTCCTTCAGGGTGGGCACGTCGTCCGGCGGGATGACGCCGCCGATGACCACCATGATGTCGGCCCGGTCGAGGTCGGCGAGGGCCTTCTTCAGCGCAGGCAGCAGGGTCAGGTGACCCGCGGCCAGCGAGGAGACGCCGACGATGTGCACGTCGGCGTCCACGGCCTGCTGGGCGACCTCCTCGGGCGTCGAGAAGAGCGGACCGACGTCCACGGTGAAGCCCATGTCGGCGAACGCCGAGACGATCACCTTCTGGCCGCGGTCGTGGCCGTCCTGGCCCATCTTGGCGACCAGGATGCGCGGACGGCGACCCTCGGCCTCCTCGAAGGAAGCGGTGGCGGCGAGGACCTGCTCGAGCTTGCTGTCGCCGGCGTTGGCTGCGGTGTCGCGGTACACACCGGAGATGGTACGGATGGTCGCCTGGTGGCGGCCGTAGACCTTCTCCAGGGCGTCGGAGATCTCACCGACGGTGGCCTTGGCGCGGGCCGCGTCGACGGCCAGGGCGAGCAGGTTGCCGTCGAGCGAGCCACCGCCCGCCGAGCCGCGCTCGGCGGAGTTGGTGAGCGCCTCGAGCGCGCGGCGCACGTCGTCGTCGTTGCGCTCGGCACGCAGCCGCTCCAGCTTCGCGATCTGCTGGCGGTACACCGAGTCGTTGTCGACCTTGAGCACGTCGAGCGGGTCCTCGTCGGCGAGCCGGTAGGTGTTGACGCCGATCACCTGCTGGGCACCGGAGTCGATCCGCGCCTGGGTGCGGGCGGCCGCCTCCTCGATGCGCATCTTCGGAATGCCCTGCTCGATCGCCTTGGCCATGCCACCGGCGGCCTCGGCCTCGGTGATGTGCGCCCAGGCGCGCTCGGCGATGTCGTGGGTCAGCTTCTCCACGTAGTAGGAGCCCGCCCACGGGTCGATGATCTCGGTGGTGCGCGACTCCTGCTGCAGCATCAGCTGGGTGTTGCGCGCGATCCGGGCCGAGAAGTCGGTGGGCAGCGCGATCGCCTCGTCGAGGGCGTTGGTGTGCAGCGACTGGGTGTGGCCCTGGGTCGCGGCCATCGCCTCGATCGCGGTGCGCTGGACGTTGTTGAAGACGTCCTGCGCGGTCAGCGACCAGCCCGAGGTCTGGCTGTGCGTGCGCAGCGAGAGCGACTTCGGGTTCTTCGGGTCGAACTGGCGCACCAGGCGCGACCAGAGCGCGCGGGCGGCGCGCATCTTGGCGACCTCCATGTAGAAGTTCATCCCGATCGCCCAGAAGAACGAGAGGCGCGGCGCGAAGGCGTCGATGTCGAGGCCCGCGTCGAGGCCGGCCCGGATGTACTCCACGCCGTCGGCCAGGGTGTAGGCCAGCTCGAGGTCGTTGGTCGCCCCGGCCTCCTGCATGTGGTAGCCGGAGATCGAGATCGAGTTGAACCGCGGCATCCTCTGCGCCGTGAACGCGAAGATGTCGGAGATGATCCGCATCGACGACGCCGGCGGGTAGATGTAGGTGTTGCGGACCATGAACTCCTTGAGGATGTCGTTCTGGATGGTCCCGGCGAGCTGCTCGGGCGCCACGCCCTGCTCCTCGGCCGCAGCGATGTAGAGCGCCAGCACCGGAAGCACGGCGCCGTTCATCGTCATCGAGACCGACATCTGGTCCAGCGGGATGCCGTCGAAGAGCACCCGGGTGTCGTAGATCGAGTCGATCGCGACACCTGCCATGCCGACGTCACCGCGCACCCGCGGGTGGTCGGAGTCGTAGCCGCGGTGGGTGGCCAGGTCGAAGGCGACCGAGAGGCCCTTCTGGCCGGCCGCCAGGTTGCGGCGGTAGAACGCGTTGGACTCCTCCGCGGTGGAGAAGCCGGCGTACTGCCGGATCGTCCATGGCTGGGTGGTGTACATGGTCGGGTACGGGCCACGCAGGAACGGGCTGAGCCCGGGCCAGGTGTCCAGGGCGTCGAGGCCCTCGAGGTGCTCGGGTCCGTAGACCGGCAGCACGTCGATGCCCTCGGGCGAGGCCCAGGCGGCACCGCTGCGCACGGCGCCGGCCGCGGCGGCGTCGCCGCTCAGCGACAGGCCGGCAAAGCTCTCGGGAATGCTCATGCGTCTGCTCCTTCGCCGGCCAGGTGGGCCCGCGTGGTCGTCAGGAAGGTGAGGGCGTCGACGCCGACCGAACAGGCGTCGTCGACCAGGCTCGGCTCCACGGTCTTCTCCCCCGGCTTGCCGGCCAGGATGATGTGCCGCGCGCCGGCCGCGCGCAGGGCCTCGGCCGCGGCCGCACCCCACTCGGCGTAGGTCTTGTCGGCACCGGCCAGGCAGACCACGGGCTGTCCGGCATAGGCGGCCACCAGCGCGTCGACGCCGTCGGTGGCACCCGCCACGTCGACGCCGATCCCGCGGGCCGCGAACAGGTTGCTGGCGAAGGTCGCCCGCGCGGTGTGCGCGGCGACCGGGCCCAGGGTGGCCAGGAAGACGGTGCCGGTCGCGGGCTCGTCACGCAGCGCCTCGAAGGAGGCGCCGTAGCGGCGCACCTCGTCGGCGTCCGGGTTGGCAGGGCGCTCGGGCAGCACCTCGGCCAGGTTCGGGAACTCCGAGACACCGGTCAGCGGACGCTTGCGGCGGGCGATCTCGGCCTCGCGGGCCTCGACCACGGCCTCGACGCGGCCCAGCAGGGAGCCGTCCTCGAGGGCGGCGGCGATGCCACCGGCCTCCTCGATCCGGGTGAACTCCGCCCAACCGGCCTGGGCCAGGTCGTCGGTGAGCTTCTCGACGGCGTAGGAGCCGCCGGCCGGGTCGACGACCTTGGCGATGTGCGACTCGGAGATCAGCAGCGCCGAGGTGTTGCGGGCGTTGCGCCGACCCAGCACGCTGGGCTGGCCGAGCGGCGCGTCGAACGGCAGCACGGTGATCGCCTCGGCGCCCCCGACGCCGGCCGCGAAGGCGGCGACGGTGGTGCGCAGCATGTTCACGTAGGGGTCGTACTTGGCCATCATCGGGCGGCTGGTGACGGCGTGCTGGCGCTGACCGCCGGCGGCCGCCTCGGCGCCCGAGAGCTCGGCGACGCGGGCCCAGAGGCGGCGCGCGGCGCGGAACTTGGCGATGGTCGGGAACTGCTCGGCGGTGGCCGCGTAGCGGAACTCGATCAGGCCGAGCGCCTCCTCCAGGGAGAAGCCGGCCGCGACCAGGCGGCGCAGGTAGGTGACGCCGACCGCGAGGCTGTAGCCGAGCTCCTGGGCGTCGGAGGCGCCCTGGTCGTGGATGGCGGAGCCGTCGACCACGACGCCGAGCGTGCCGGCCTGCTTCGCGAGCTCGGCGACCGCGTCGACGACGTCGAGGCTGATCGCGCCCTCGCCGCGCACCTGCGCGCCGATCGGGTCGGCACCGAGGTTGGTGCCCTCAGCCGGGGTCACGTCGAGCTCGCCGAGCAGCGCCACGAAGGCGGTCGCTGCGGCGATCGGGTCCTCCGGCGCGTCCAGGGTGACCGGCGCGAGGTCGAGGAAGACGCCCTTCAGCGCGGTGCCGAGCTCGGCCGGGGCGAGGACGCCACCGACGTGCAGCCACAGCGAGTTGACGCCGTTCTCGAGGTCGAGCAGTGCCGCCTCGTTGACGTCCTTGGCCGCGAGGCCGGAGAAGTGGGCGCGCACGTCCCAGCCGATCTCCGGCTTCTCGGCGAGCCGGCCCCGGGTGAACGGTGCGGCGCCGGGCACACCGGTCGCGGGCAGGTCGGCGGTGGCCGCCGAGGTGCCGATCGGAGCGACCGCGATCCCGTCGAGGGTGGTGCGGGTCAGCTTGTTCCAGACGTCTGCGTCGGCGTCGGACTCGGAGAGCCGTCCGGCCTTGCGGAGCACCGCTGCGGTGGCCTTCTCCCAGTCAGCAGCGGTGTGCTGGTCCTCGGGAGTGGCCAGGGCAAGGCGATCCGTCTCGGATCCTGAAGTCATGACCGCAGAATAGGCCGCCGTGCCGTCGTCGCCGCATCTGCCCCAGATTCTGGAACACGGACAACCGGATCGTGGATGGTCCACCGATCGCAGCGAACCGCTCGCCGAGGATTCGCGCTCAGGCCACCTCCTGGTCACCTGCGCGGGCCACCGTGGGGCCATGGACCGAGCCAGCATCCTGATCGTCACCGAGGCCTTCCATCCGGCGGTCGACGCCGCGACCACGACCGCGCGCCACCTCGCCGACCACCTGATCGCGACCGGTGCCGACGTGCAGCTGATGGCGCTCTCGCCGGGCCTCGAGGTCTACCGCAGCAGCCGGGTCGTCCGGCTGCGGCCGCTGGAGCCGATCGGCCCGCAGGTCCGCGGCGTCCTGCAGGCCCAGCGCCCCGATCTGGTGATCGCGCTCAGCCCCCGCGCGCTGGGCCGCAAGGCGCTCAAGCACGCCGGGCGGCTCGGCATCGCCACCGCGACCATCGAGCACGCCCGGGCCGACCAGATCACCCTGGACAGCTGGCGGCTGAAGGTCGCCGAGCGCAGCGACGCACTGCTCACCGTCAGCCACGCGCAGGCCTGCGCCGTCGCCGGCCTCGGACCCGTGGTCTGGCACCCGGGCGTGGACGTCGAGACCTTCACGCCCGCTCGGCGCGATGCCGCGCTGCACGACCGGTGGGCCCGCAGCTCGCACCCCGGAGGCCGGCGCCTGGTCGTCGGCTTCGTGGGCGACCTCGCCCGCGGCCACCGGGTCCGCCAGCTGCTCGCGGTCGCCGACGTCCCCGGCACCGAGCTGGTCGTCGTCGGCGAGGGCCGGCAGCGGGAGTGGCTGCGCGAGCGACTCCCCCGCGCCCAGTTCCTGCCGGTGCTCGCCTCCGGCGACCTGGCGGTGGCGATGGCCTCCTTCGACGCGCTGGTCCACCCCTCCGCCCAGCTCACCTCCGCCCATGCGCTGCGCGCCGCCGCCGCGGCCGGAGTGCCGGTGGTCGCCGCCGACGCCGGCGGTGCCGCCGAGGCGGTGCGGCACCTGGAGACCGGGCTGCTCTTCGAGTCCGAGACCCCCGACGCCTTCGGCGACGAGATCACCGCGCTGCTCGACGCCGACCTCGCGGCGCTCGGAGCCCGTGGCCGCGAGCTCGCCGGACGCCGGACCTGGCAGCACGCCTGCGCCGAGCTCACCGAGCGGCACCTCACGCCGCTGCTCGGCCGCCCGCTTGCCGCGTGAGGCGGTTCTGAAACGATGGCCCCATGGGCGGATCGCATCGCAGTGACCACGAGCTGAACATCGAGACCGCACGGCTCCCCCGGCGGATCCTGCTCGGGTTCCTGGCGGTGATGGCCGCGGTCAGCCTCGTCGCCACGTTCTGGCTCTGGCCGTCGGCCGACGACCAGCCCCAGCACCAGGAGTACGCCGCCGACGGCGTCACCTTCCTCAGCGGCGAGGTGGTCTCGGTGGCCGAGCCGTGCCCGGTGATCTCCGCCGACGTGAACGCCGCCCCGGCCGAGCGCGAGGAGTTCCCCGAGCACTGCAACGAGGTCGTCGTGCGCCCGGAGTCCGGCAGCGCGAAGGGTCAGGAGGTCACCGTGCTGGCGACCCCGGAGGCGTCGCGGGCCGGCGTCGAGCCCGGCGACACGGTGCGGATCGCGGAGATCCCTCCCGCCACCGCCGACACCGAGGCGGTCTTCGCCTGGGTCGGCATCGAGCGCAACCTGCCGCTGGGCCTGCTGGCGATCGGCTTCGTGATCGTGGTCGCCGTGGTGGCCCGGATCCGCGGCATCCTGGCCCTGGTCGGGCTCGGCTTCGCGGCGCTGGTGGTCGGCAAGTTCATGCTGCCCGCCCTGCTCGCCGGGGAGAACGGCACCGGCGTCGCGCTGGCCGGCTCCAGCCTGATCATGTTCGTGGTCCTCTATCTCACCCACGGCGCCTCGATCCGGACCAGCACCGCACTGGCCGGCACCCTGGTCGGGATCGCGATCACGGCGGTGCTCGGCTACTGGGTGGTGGATGCGGCCCGGCTCTCGGGGATCTCGGATGAGGACGGCGAGCGGCTCTCCACCTTCGTCTCGGACATCAGCTTCCAAGGCCTGCTGATGTCCGCGGTGATCATCGCCGGACTCGGCGTGCTCAACGACGTCACCATCACCCAGTCCTCGGCGATCTGGGAGCTGCGGGCGGCCGGCCCCGAGCTCACCCGCCGTCAGCTCTTCACCAGCGGCATGCGGATCGGGCGCGACCACATCGCCTCCACGATCTACACGATCGTCTTCGCCTATGCGGGAACCGGCCTGATGGTGCTGATGCTGCTCTCCCTCTACGAACGCAGCCTGCTGGACACCCTGACCGATGCGGCGATGGCCGAGGAGGTGGCGCGCACCCTGGTGACGGCGATCGGGCTGGTGCTCGCGGTGCCGGTGACCACGGCGATCGCGGCGGCCACGGTGGCCGGTCCGGCGACGCCGTCAGCAACCACGCCGGCGAGCTCCGACGCGACGTCCACGCTGCCGGAAAGCCAGTAAGGCTAGCCTAAATTTCTACAGAACTCGCGAGTAACGCGGGGAATCTCACACGCGTTCTTTTGGCACCGGCTGGCACACTCCGGCACGGGCAGGGGTAGCGTGAAGCCTCGTGGCAACTCCGACTCTCACCAAAGGCGGCCGGTCGACGCGATCCACGATCGCCCTGAAGCTCCTGATGGCCGTTACCGGCCTCATCTTCATCGGCTACGTGCTGGCCCACATGTACGGCAACCTCAAGGTCTTCGCCGGCCAGGAGGCATTCGACACCTACGCACACCACCTGCGTACCTTCGGGGAGCCGATGCTCCCGTACGAGGGTCTGTTGTGGATCATGCGCGTCGTGCTTCTGCTGAGCGTGATCGGTCACGCCTACGCGGCGTTCACCCTCTGGGCCCGAGCCAGCAAGGCTCGCTCCCAGAAGTACGTGGTGAAGAAGGCCGTGGCGGCGACCCTGAGCTCGAAGATGATGCGCTGGGGTGGTGTCGCGCTGCTGCTCTTCGTGGTCTTCCACCTGCTGCACCTGACCACGCGCACGATCACCCCCGGTGGCGACCAGGAGTCGCCCTACGAGCGGATGATCGTCTCCTTCCAGCCTGAGCGCTGGTACATCGCGGTGATCTACCTGCTCGCGATGGCCGCCCTGGCGATGCACCTGCGCCACGGCGTGTGGAGTGCGTGCCAGACGCTCGGCTTCACCAACTCGGCCCGCGCCCGCGTCCGCGCCAACACCGCTGCGATCTTCCTCGCCGTGGTGATCGCCGGTGGCTTCGCGCTCGTGCCGCTTTCCATCCTCTTCGGGATCGTCGAGTAAGTAAGGACCACAGCAACAGATGGCTACCACCCTCCACGACGGCCTGACCCCGCTCAACGTCGCGCCCGAGCAGAAGTCCGACGACGCCGCCGGCTACTACTCGCTCGGCGACAAGCTCGTCGACCCCGTCGCTCCCACTGGTCCGATCGCCCAGCGCTGGACCACCCGCAAGTTCGAGAACCGCCTGGTCAACCCGGCCAACCGCCGCAAGCTCGACATCATCATCGTCGGCACCGGCCTGGCCGGTGGCGCTGCCGCCGCCACGCTCGGCGAGGCCGGCTACAACGTGAAGTCCTTCTGCTACCAGGACTCCCCGCGCCGCGCGCACTCCATCGCGGCCCAGGGCGGCATCAACGCTGCCAAGAACTACAAGGAGGACGGCGACTCGACGTTCCGTCTCTTCTACGACACGGTCAAGGGCGGCGACTACCGCGCCCGCGAGAACAACGTGTACCGGTTGGCCGAGGAGAGCGCCAACATCATCGACCAGTGCGTCGCCCAGGGCGTTCCGTTCGCCCGCGAGTACGGCGGCCTGCTGGACAACCGCTCCTTCGGTGGCGTGCAGGTCTCCCGTACCTTCTACGCCCGCGGCCAGACGGGTCAGCAGCTGCTGATCGGCGCCTACCAGGCCATGGAGCGCCAGGTCGCCGCCGGCACCGTCGAGCAGTTCACCCGCCACGAGATGCTCGAGCTGATCATCGTCGACGGCAAGGCCCGCGGCATCGTCACGCGTGACATGGTCACCGGCGCGATCGACACCCACCTGGCCGACGTCGTCGTCCTGGCCTCGGGTGGCTACGGCAACGTCTTCTACCTGTCGACCAACGCGATGGGCTCCAACGTCACCGCCGCGTGGCGTGCGCACCGCAAGGGCGCCTACATGGCGAACCCCTGCTACACGCAGATCCACCCGACCTGCATCCCGGTCACCGGTTCGCACCAGTCGAAGCTGACCCTGATGTCGGAGTCGCTGCGCAACGACGGCCGGATCTGGGTGCCCAAGAACGTCGAGGACTGCGAGAAGGACCCGCGTCAGATCCCCGAGGCTGACCGCGACTACTTCCTGGAGCGGATCTACCCCTCGTTCGGAAACCTGGTCCCCCGCGACATCGCCTCGCGTGCGGCGAAGTACATGTGCGACGAGGGCCGCGGCGTCGGTCCCCAGGTCGCCGAGGTCGGTCCCGACGGCGAGGAGCGCATGGTGCGTCGTGGTGTCTACCTCGACTTCGCCGACGCGATCGAGCGCCTGGGCAAGCACGGCGTCGAGGAGAAGTACGACAACCTCCTCGACATGTACGCCCGGATCACCGGTGAGAACCCGTACGAGACGCCGATGCGCATCTACCCGGCCGTGCACTACGTGATGGGCGGCCTGTGGGTGGACTACCACCTGCAGTCGAACATCGAGGGCCTGTTCGTGGCCGGTGAGGCCAACTTCTCCGACCACGGCGCGAACCGCCTCGGCGCCTCGGCCCTGATGCAGGGTCTGGCCGACGGCTACTTCGTGCTGCCGAACACCATCCGCGACTACCTCGCCGACGGTCCGTTCGAGAAGGTCGCCGAGAACCACCCCGACGTCGTCGCCGCGCGCGCCGCCGTCGAGGAGCGCGTCAACAAGTTCCTCGCCATCCAGGGCACCCGCTCGGTCGAGAGCTACCACAAGGAGCTCGGCTCGATCATGTGGGAGTACTGCGGCATGGAGCGGACCGAGGACGGCCTCAAGCTCGCGATCTCCAAGATCCGCGACCTGCGTGCCGACTTCTGGACCAACGTCAAGGTGCTCGGCGCGTCCGACAACCTCAACCAGGACCTCGAGAAGGCCGGCCGCGTGGCCGACTTCCTCGAGCTGGGTGAGCTCATGTGCATCGATGCACTCAACCGCCGCGAGTCCTGCGGCGGTCACTTCCGCGGCGAGTCCCAGACCGAGGACGGCGAGGCGCTGCGCCACGACGACGAGTTCGCCTACGTCGCGGCTTGGGAGTGGGGCGGCGACTCCAACGATGGTGGCGAGCCCGTCCTCCACAAGGAAGACCTGATCTACACGGCGATCGAGATGAAGCAGAGGTCCTACAAGTGAAGCTCACGCTCAAGGTTTGGCGACAGGCGAACGCAACCGCCAAGGGTGAGATCAAGACCTACCCGCTCGACGGCGTCTCGCCCGACATGTCCTTCCTGGAGATGCTCGACCTGCTCAACGAGCAGCTCGTCACCCAGGGCGAGGAGCCGGTGGCGTTCGACCACGACTGTCGCGAGGGCATCTGCGGCATGTGCTCGCTGATGATCAACGGACAGGCGCACGGCCCGGAGGTCACCACGACCTGCCAGCTGCACATGCGCTCGTTCAACGACGGTGACACCATCACCATCGAGCCGTGGCGTGCGGACCCGTTCCCGGTCATCAAGGACCTGGTCGTGGACCGCTCCGCCTTCGACCGGATCATCCAGTCGGGTGGCTACATCTCCGCGAACACCGGTTCCGCGCCCGAGGCCAACTCGGTGCCGGCTCCGCGTGACAAGGCGATGCGTGCGTTCAACGTGGCGACCTGCATCGGCTGCGGCGCGTGCGTGGCGGCCTGCCCGAACGGTTCGGCCTCGCTGTTCCTCGGCGCCAAGATCACCCACCTGGGTGAGCTGCCGCAGGGCCAGCCGGAGCGCTGGAGCCGCGTCGTGGACATGGTCACCCAGCACGACGCCGAGGGCTTCGGCGGTTGCACCAACATCGGCGAGTGCACCGCTGCCTGCCCCAAGGAGATCCCGCTCGACGTGATCTCCCAGCTCAACAAGGACCTGCGCACCGCGATGAAGCACGGTCTCTGAGCTAACCCAGCACCACACCAAGCCCCTCCCCTGCCGTCCGCGGCACGGGAGGGGCTTCGTCCTTCCCGCCTCCGTGCGGCGACGGTGGCTTCGCTACGCTCCTGGCTGCGAGGGCTCAGGCACCGCGATCGACAACGACGAACGTAGGAAGCAACGCCATGAAGGTTCGCACTCCCGACGGCCAACGCTGGCGCGTGTCGCGACGCTGGGTGCCGTGGCGACGACGCACCCGCAGCATGGACCCGGGTGGCCTCGATGTCGGCTTCGGCGACGACCCCATCAGCTTGGTGTTGGGGATCCTGGCGCTGATCGTGCTGATCCCGGTGCTCCTGCTCGGCCTGATCGCCCTGCTGGAGATGCTGCTCCTCGTGGTGCTGCTGCCGGTTGTGATCGTCGCGCGGGTCGTCTTCGGGCGGCGCTGGTACGTCGAGGTACGGCGTGGCTTCCGCCCTTGGTGCGAGGAGGCAGGCGGCGATTGGGCCGCCAGCCGTGCCCGGATCGCCGAACTCGCCGCCGAGATCGAGGCGGGCCAGATCCCCGCGCAGACCCTCGGCGAGCTGCCGGAGACCGACGAGGACGCCGCCGGCGCACCCAACCAGGCCTAGCCCGGTCCGTTGCGTGGAGCGGGTGGTCCGGTTGCGGGCAGGCCGAAGCCTCCGGCGATCTGGTGGATGCCTGAGGATCGGGGCGCTCCCAGCGATGCGGCTCAGTCGAGGTGGATCGTGCCGAGCGGGGTGACGAGCCAGGTGTGGCCGTGTTTGTTGGTCCAGGTGTAGGTGCCGTCTCGGTTGCGGCGGTAGTGCCAGCCGGCGAAGGTCTTGGCGAGGTGGTGACGGCGGCAGAGCGGCGCCAGGTTCTCGGGGTTGGTTTGGCCCGGTGGGCCCGTCTCTTCGTACGGGTTGATGTGGTCGAGGTCTGCGTCGGCTGAAGACCGGGTGCAGTGCGGGAAGACGCAATGTTGATCCCTGAGCCTGACTTGCTCGGCCATCCACGTTGGTGGGTCGTGGCGGTCGACGCTGCCGGTGCGGTTG
>NZ_BAAALG010000002.1:0-8767 GCF_039528155.1 Nocardioides dubius
CCGAGAGGTTGTGGGAGAGTAGGACGCCGCCGGACAATTCTTAGACAGCGGGCCACCCCTCGGGGTGGCCCGCTGTTGCGTTTAGAGCGTGAGGTGAAAGGATGCCCGGTATGGGCAACAGTCAGCGTCCGGGTAACGATCGCCGCGGCTCCTCGCCGCGAGGCGGAGACGACAAGCGTGGCGGCTACCGCGGCGGCAAGCCGACCGGTGGCAAGCCGAGTGGCGGCAAGCCGAGTGGCGGCAAGCCCTCGGGCTCCGGCTCGGGTGGCAGCGGCGGTCGGTACGGGAAGTCCGACGGCGGCAAGTCGGAGGGCTCCAAGTTCGGCGCCCGCTCCGGCCCGCGCCGCGACGGCGACCAGCGCCGTGACGGCGACCAGCGTCGCAGCGGTGGCGGCCCGCGTCGCGATGACGACCAGCGCCGTGGCGGCGACCGTCCCGGTCGCAAGAACGATTGGAGCCGTCCGCGCGACGAGCAGCTGCCCCGCTCCGAGGCGCAGGCCCGCTACGACGGCCCGCCGATCCCCGAGGAGATCACCGGCCGCGAGCTCGACCACGCGGTCACGCAGCAGTTGAAGGGTCTTCCCGAGAAGCTGGCCTCGCGGGTGGCGCGCCACCTGGTGGCTGCCGGACTGGTGATCGACTCCGACCCCAAGACCGCCTACCAGCACACCCTCGCGGCTCGGGCCCGCGCGGCCCGTCTTGCCGTCGTCCGCGAGGCGTGCGGCGAGGCTGCCTATGCTGCCGGCGAGTATGCCGAGGCGCTGTCGGAGCTGCGTGCCGCGAAGCGGATGAACGGTGCCACTGCCTACCTTCCGATCATGGCGGACTGCGAGCGCGCCCTGGGTCGGCCCGAGCGTGCCCTCGAGCTGGCCAAGAGCCCGTCGGTGGTGAACTTCTCGGCCGAGGCGAAGGCGGAGATGACCATCGTCGAGGCGGGTGCCCGCCGGGACATGGGCCAGTTCGACGCTGCGCTGCGCACGCTCGAGGCCGCACCGCTGAACTCGAAGTCGCGTGGCTCGTGGGTGGTTCGTCTGCGGTACGCCTACGCCGATGCGCTGGTCGACGCGGGGCGTCCCGCCGATGCCCTGGAGTGGTTCCACCGCACCGAGGCGATCGACGGCGACGAGATCACTGACGCCGGGGCCCGTGCCGCGGCGCTGGAGAAGGAGATCGGCTGAGCACAGCCGAGTTCCGATGACGGTGGAGGAACGCCGGTGCCTGTCCAGGTGCCGGCGTTCTTCTCATCCGGAGCCCAGCTCCCGCATCAGCACCCCGAGGTTCGGCTTGGGCTGGAACGACGTCGCCTTGGCGGGCAGCAGATGGCCCGAGGTGGCGGAGGCCGCGACCTGGGGGAAGCGGGGTGCGGGCAAGAGCACGGTGAGTCCGTTGCCGGTGCGCGCGATCGCCTCGCCCGCCGAGTGGTGGTAGGCGATCTTGCTCTCGTCCACGTGCCAGCGGGGGATCAGCTCTTCGTGCAGCCACCGCACCAGCAGCTCATGCGGCCGGTTGGGCTTGAGGGTGGCCCAGGAGGTGCCGTCGTGCAGCACCAGGGCATGGTCCAGGTGGGCCAGCGCCTCATGGCTCGTGCTCCGCCGCGCGAAGGCCTGGTCCTCGCTCACAGCGTCGGCCACGGCCTCGATGTTGAGCCGGGGCAGGGTGCGGTGGATGGCACTGAGCTGGAGGGGCGTGTCAGCCTGGTCGACGAGCATCACCAGGGTGCTGTCCCACTCGGTGCCGGGGCGGCGGGCAGCGAGCCGTCGGGCCGCCTCGAAGCGGTGGTGCCCGTCGGCGATCACGCTCTGGGTGGTCGCCAGGTGCACGTTGAGCTGCGCGATCAGCTGGGGATGGGTGATCCGCCAGATCCGCTGCACCTGGTCGGAGCGGTCGGTGTAGACCAGATCGGCCGGCTGGGCGACGGCGGTGTCGAGCAGGTCGCGTACCGCTGCGCTGCCGGCATGCATCAGCAGGATCGGTGCCGGGTTCAGGCTCATCGCCGCCATCCGGTCGGTCAGCTGCTTCACCTGGGGCTCGTGGATCGCCTCGTGGGCGAAGATGCTGGGGCCGCTGCGGACGACGTCCACCAGGCCGACGAGGCCCCGCACGGTCACCCCCGCCGAGGTGTACTCGTGCAGGTAGACGGCCGGCTCCGGGTCCACCTGGAGGTGACGGCGTCGTCGCCACTCCATCAGCCGGCCCGGCACGGAGCGGTAGGGTCGCGAGATGACCCGGGCAGCGGTCGGGTCCCCGACATGGCTGTCGGTGAGCCGCAGCGCCCGGAAGGGCTGCAAGGCGAACGCCGCCATCGATGCCTGGTCCATTGGGCAGAGCCTAGGCGTCCTCGCAAGGCCTGCGGCCCACCGACGCACCTTCCACGACAAGGAGCCTGAACGTGCCTGATCGCAGCGACCGGTTGCTGGACGCCTACGACGTCCTGCTCCTCGACCTGGACGGCGTGGTCTATCTGGGGCCGGAACCGGTGCCCGGGGCGCCCGCGCACCTGGCGAGGGCGCGTGCGGCAGGCGTGGCGCTGGCCTTCGTCACCAACAACGCCGGGCGCACCCCCGGGCAGGTCGCGGAGCAACTGACCCGGCTGGGCATCCCCGCGGCACCGGGTGACGTGGTCACCTCGGCACAGGCAGCGGCCGGGCTGCTGGCGGAGCAGCTGGAGCCGGGTTCCGCGGTCTACCTCCTCGGTGGCGCGGGCCTGGAGGAGGCGCTGCTCGCCGTCGGCCTGCGCCCGGTCACAGAGCCTGACGGCGGCGCGGTCGCGGTGGTCAGCGGCTTCGGTCCGCAGATGCCGTGGCAACGGGTCGTGGACGGCGCCATCCTGATCGGGGCCGGGCTGCCGTGGGTGGCGGCGAACACCGATGCCTCCTTCCCGACCGATCGCGGGACGGGACCGGGGCACGGTGCCCTCGTCGACCTTCTGACCCGGTTCACCGGGGTCGTGCCGACCGTGGCCGGCAAGCCACACACGCCGCTGTTCGCGGAGACCCTGAAGCGGTTCCCCGGCGCCAGGGCGCTGATGATCGGCGACCGGCTCGACACCGACATCGCCGGCGCTCGCGCAGCGGGCATCGATGCGCTGCTGGTGCTCACCGGGGTGGACGGTCCGGAGCAGGCAGCCGCTGCGCCGCCGGCCCTGCGACCCGACTTCGTGGGCCCGGATCTGTCCGTGCTCTTCGGCTCGGCCGCGGCTGCGCGACGTGAGGTTCCTCCCGCGCGGGGCAGCACGGTCGTGTCGGCGGCTCACGGTACGGTGGCGCCATGAACGACTCCGTCGACCCGACCAGCCCTCAGGAGCTGGTGCAGGCTGCTCTGGCTGCCACCGAGAGCGTCGACGAGCGTCCGCTCGCCGAGCATGTCGCCGTCTTCGAGCAGGCGCACGAGCAGTTGCGTGCCGCCCTCGACGCACCCCGGTCCTAGGAGCAGGTGCAGTGCCCCCACGTCGTCTCCGTCTGGACGCGGAGCTGGTCCGACGCAAGCTCGCCCGCTCGCGTGAGCACGCCTCCGAGCTGATCGCCGCGCGTCGGGTGACGGTGAGCGGTGCGCTGGCCACCAAGCCCGCCACCGGCGTCACCACCGACGTCGCGATCGTGGTGCGGGAGGACTCCTCCACCCCCGACTACGTCTCCCGTGGCGGCCACAAGCTGGCGGGTGCCCTGCGCGCCTTCGGCGCCGACGGCTTCAGCGTCGCCGGTCGCCGGTGCCTGGACGCCGGCGCCTCCACCGGCGGCTTCACCGATGTGCTGCTGCGCGCCGGCGCGGCCGAGGTGGTCGCCGTCGACGTCGGCTACGGCCAGTTGGCCTGGCAGATCCGTCAGGACCCGAAGGTCAAGGTCCATGACCGCACCAACATCCGCGAGCTCACGCCCGAGCTGATCGACGGCCGCGTCGACGTCGTCGTCGGCGATCTCTCCTTCATCTCCCTGTTGCTGGTGCTGGAGCCGCTGCTCGGGGTGGTCAACGACGACGCGGACCTCGCCCTGATGGTCAAGCCCCAGTTCGAGGTCGGCAAGGAGCGGGTCGGCAAGGGTGGCGTGGTGCGCGATCCGGCCCTGCGGGCCGAGGCCGTGCAGGCCGTCGCCGACGCGGCCGCCGCCCGCGGTTGGGGCGCCCGTGCGGTGGCGACCAGCCCGCTGCCCGGCCCCTCGGGCAACGTCGAGTTCTTCCTCTGGCTGCGCCGGGGCCCCGCCGTGATCGGGGCCGAGGAGATCCGCGCCGAGGTGGAGCGTGGTGTCGGCCCCGTCGAGCCCGGCGAGGATGAGAGGGTTCAGCCGTGACCGACGTTCGCCGAGTCCTGCTGCTCACCCATACCGGTCGTGAGGACGCCCGCGAGGTCGCCCGCGAGATGTGCGCGGCGCTGACCGCACAGCACCTGGTGGTCCGGCTCATGGAGTCGGAGGCGGCCGACCTCCAGATCACCAGTGAGAGCTGCTCCGAGGGTGTGGAGATCGTCGCCAACGACGCCGTGCACGCCCGAGGCTGCGAGCTGGTGGTGGTGATCGGCGGCGACGGCACCATCCTGCGCGCCGCCGAGCTCACCCACGGCGACGGCACCCCGTTGCTCGGCGTCAACCTCGGTCACGTCGGCTTCCTGGCCGAGGCCGAGTCGGATGCCGTCGAGGACACCATCAAGGCCATCGTCGGGCGTCAGTGGACGGCGGAGGACCGGCTCACCATCGACGTCTCGATCCACCGCGGCAAGGAGCTGGTGGCCAGCACCTTCGCCCTCAACGAGGCGAGCGTGGAGAAGGCGGCCCGCGAGCGGATGCTCGAGGTCGTCGTCGAGATCGACGGCCGGCCGCTGTCGCGGTGGGGCTGCGACGGCGTCGTCTGCGCCACCCCGACCGGCTCGACCGCCTACAACTTCAGTGCCGGCGGCCCGGTCGTGTGGCCGGGGGTGGAGGCCTTGCTGATGGTTCCGCTCAGCGCCCACGCGCTGTTCGCCCGTCCGCTGGTGGTCGCGCCGACCTCGACCCTGGCCGTCGAAGTGCTGGCCGGGACCGAGGGCATGGGCGTGCTGTGGTGCGACGGCCGCCGTACCGTCGACCTGCCGCCCGGTGCGCGGATCGAGGTCCGCCGGGGCAAGCATCCGGTCCGCTTGGCGCGACTGCATGCCGCCCCGTTCACCGACCGTCTCGTGGCCAAGTTCGGGCTCTCGGTGGAGGGCTGGCGCGGAGCCAGCGAGCGCCGCCGTCGAGGAGGCAACGCATGATCGAAGAGATCCGGATCTCCTCGCTGGGCGTGATCGCGTCCAGTACGCTGGAGCTCGGGCCAGGCCTCACCGTGATCACCGGTGAGACCGGCGCCGGAAAGACGATGGTGGTGACCGCGCTCGGCCTGCTGCTCGGCGGGCGGGCCGACTCGGGTGCGGTGCGCACCGGTGCCAAGACCGCCCGGGTGGAGGGCGTCGTCGCCGCGGCGACCCTGCCCGCGTTCCGCGATGCCGTGGAGGAAGCCGGGGGAGAGGTCGAGGAGGACCGCGTCCTGCTGGCCCGCAACATCGCCGCCGAGGGGCGCTCGCGTGCCTTCGTGGGTGGGGCATCGGTGCCGGTCGCCCAGCTCGGCGAGGTGGCCGAGCCGCTGGTGGCCGTGCACGGCCAGTCCGATCAGCACCGGTTGCTCCGCCCCGCCGCCCAGCGTGAGGCGCTGGACCGCTTCGGTGGGGCGAAGCTGGCGCGGCTGTTGCAGCGGTGGCAGAGCGTCCACCAGCAGCTGCTCGCCACCGAGTCCGAGCTGGACGAGGTGGTCCGCACCGCGCGCGAGCGCGCCCAGGAGGCTGATCTGCTGCGCTTCGGTCTCAACGAGATCGAGGCCGTAGACCCGGTCGCCGGCGAGGAGACGGAGCTCGCCGCGGAGGAGTCGCGCCTGGGCTATGCCGACACCCTGCGCACCGCGGCCGAGCAGGCGCGCGAGGCGCTCTCCTCGGAGCAGGAGGCCCCCGACGCGCTCGGCGCGGTCGCGGCGGCGCGACGGCTGCTCGACGGCGTCCGCGACCACGACCCCGAGGTGGCCACGCTGGCGGACCGGCTGGCGGAGGTGAGCTACCTGCTCACCGACACCGCGACCGACGTCGCCTCCTACGCCGCCTCCATCGACACCGACCCGGCCCGCCTGGCCGCGGTCTCCGAGCGTCGTGCCGCCCTGGGCACCCTGACCCGCAAGTACGGCGAGAGCGTGGAGCAGGTGCTCTCCTGGGCCGAGAGCTCCGCCAAGCGGCTCCTGGAGCTGGACGGCACCGACGAGCGGATCGAGGAGCTGCGCGCCGAGCGCGCGCGGCTGCGTGCCGAGGCGGGGGAGGCGGCACTGGCGCTCTCCAAGGCCCGCAGCACGCTGGCGGTCAAGCTCGGCAAGCAGGTCAGCGACGAGCTCACCCTGCTTGCGATGCCGCATGCCCGGCTGGAGGTCGCGGTCACCCCGTTGCAGACCTCGGCCCCCGACGACCCCGATGCCAGTGGCGCTCCGCTGGCCGTGGACGGCGGCTGGCTCCGCTTCCACGCCCACGGCGCCGACGACGTCGAGCTCCTGCTGGCCGCGAACACCGGCTCCGAGCCGCGTCCGCTGGGCAAGGGCGCCTCAGGTGGTGAGCTGTCGCGGGTGATGCTGGCCCTCGAGGTCGCCCTGGCCGGCACCAGCCCGGTGCCCACCTTCGTCTTCGACGAGGTCGACGCCGGCGTCGGCGGCAAGGCTGCCGTCGAGGTCGGCCGCCGGCTGGCCGCGCTGGCCCGCAGCGCCCAGGTGCTGGTGGTCACCCACCTGCCTCAGGTCGCGGCCTTCGCCGACCAGCACGTGGTCGTCGCGAAGAGCAGCGACGGCACCGTCACCACCTCGGGTCTGACCCGACTCAGTGCCGATGACCGGGTCCGTGAGCTGTCGCGGATGCTCGCCGGTCAGGAGGAGTCCGACACCGCACTGGCGCACGCCCGTGAGCTGTTGGAGAGCGCGCGGGAGAGCATCACCTCCGGCGCGTCGTAGACCGCCTTGCCTGGCCACGGGGATTCGTTGGTAGACTGGAACCCCGTAGCAGACCTGCTTCAAATCGATCGTCTGACCACGGGAGTTTTCCTTGGGCACTGTGCCGACCAAGCACGTCTTCGTGACCGGAGGCGTCGCCTCCTCGCTCGGCAAGGGGCTCACCGCCTCCAGCCTGGGCAGTCTGCTGAAGTCCCGCGGCTTGCGGGTCACCATGCAGAAGCTGGATCCGTACCTCAACGTCGATCCCGGCACCATGAACCCGTTCCAGCACGGTGAGGTCTTCGTCACCGAGGACGGCGCCGAGACCGATCTCGACATCGGTCACTACGAGCGGTTCCTGGACACCGATCTCAACCAGATCGCGAACGTCACCACCGGCCAGGTGTACTCCACCGTGATCGCCAAGGAGCGGCGCGGCGACTACCTGGGCGACACCGTCCAGGTGATCCCGCACATCACCAACGAGATCAAGGACCGCGTCCTGGCGATGGGCGGTGACGACATCGACGTGGTGATCACCGAGGTGGGTGGCACCGTCGGCGACATCGAGTCGCTGCCGTTCCTCGAGGCCGCGCGCCAGGTCCGTCACGAGATCGGCCGCGACAACTGCTTCTTCATCCACGTCTCGCTGGTGCCCTACATCGGCCCCTCGGGCGAGCTGAAGACCAAGCCGACCCAGCACTCGGTCGCGGCGCTGCGCCAGGTGGGCCTGCTGCCCGACGCCATCGTCTGCCGCTCCGACCGTGAGCTGCCGGACGGCATCAAGAAGAAGATCGCGCTGATGTGCGACGTCGACGTCGAGGCCGTGATCAACTGCGCCGACGCCCCGTCGATCTACGACATCCCCAAGGTGATCCACCGCGAGGGCCTCGACGCCTACCTGGTGCGCCGCCTCGACCTGCCGTTCCGTGACGTCGACTGGACGGTCTGGGACGACCTCCTCCGCCGGGTGCACCACCCCAAGGAGGAGATCACCGTCGGCCTGGTCGGCAAGTACATCGACCTGCCGGACGCCTACCTCTCGGTCGCCGAGGCGCTGCGCGCCGGTGGCTTCGCGCACGAGGCGAAGGTGCACCTGCGCTGGATCCCCTCCGACGAGTGCGCCACCCCGGCCGGTGCGGCCAAGCACCTGGCGGACGTCGACGCGGTCTGCGTGCCCGGCGGCTTCGGCATCCGCGGCATCGAGGGCAAGCTCGGCGCCCTGAACTACGCCCGCACCCACGCGATCCCGACCCTGGGCCTGTGCCTGGGCCTGCAGTGCATGGTGATCGAGTACGCCCGCAACGTGGCCGGCATCGAGAAGGCGGGCTCGACCGAGTTCGACCCGAACACGGCCGAGCCGGTGATCTCCACGATCGAGGAGCAGAAGCGCTTCGTCGAGGGCGCCGGCGACCTCGGTGGCACGATGCGCCTCGGCGCCCAGACCGCGAGCCTGGCGGAAGGTTCGGTGGCCAGCAACGCCTACGGCGGCGCGACCACGGTCTCCGAGCGGCACCGTCACCGCTACGAGTTCAACGACGAGTACCGCGAGCGCCTGCAGCAGGCCGGCCTGGTCTTCTCCGGCACCAACCCGGACAACGGCCTGGTGGAGTTCGTCGAGCTGCCTGTCGAGGTGCACCCGTACTACGTGGCCACCCAGGCGCACCCGGAGCTCAAGTCCCGTCCGACCCGGCCGCACCCGCTCTTCGCGGGCCTGGTCGGTGCGGCGATCGAGCGCCAGCGCGAGCTGCGCTTCCCGCTCGACGAGTCGGGCCTGCGTGGCCCGGAGACCGACGAGCAGGAGTGAGCC
>NZ_BAAALG010000002.1:8836-22999 GCF_039528155.1 Nocardioides dubius
TGTGACATGTCGATGCTGCGTGACGTCCCCGAGTCCTGGCCGGTCGAGTCGCGCACCGACCTGCACCGCGACGGCTGGGTGGTCGCCTTCCGCACCGATCAGGTGCGCTCCCCGCACGATCCCGACGGCGACTCGTTCCGTCGCCTGGTCGTCGAGCATCCAGGAGCCGCGGTCGCGGTGGCGATCGACGACGACGACAACGTGCTCTGCCTGCGGCAGTACCGCCACCCGGCCCAGATGCGGTTCGTGGAGTTCCCCGCCGGCGTCTGCGACGTGCCGGGCGAGGACCCGCTCCAGGTCGCCATCCGCGAGCTGCGCGAGGAGGCCGAGATGGCCGCCGAGCGTTGGACCCACCTGATCTCGGTCTGGGCCAGCCCCGGCATCTCCGCCGAGCAGCACCACCTCTACCTCGCCGAGGGCCTCTCCGCAGCCTCGCGCGGCGACTTCGAGATGCACCACGAGGAGGCCGACCTCGAGTTGGTCTGGGTGCCGTACGCCGAGCTGCTGGACGGCGTGCTCGCCGGCCGGATCACCGACGCCCCGGTCGCGCTCGCGGTGCTCACCATCGCCGCCCGCCGGGCCCGCGGCGCGTGAGGGCCGAGCGCTGAGCACCCTCACTCCGCTGGCCAGGCAGCTGCGCACCTATCTCGACCACCTCAGCGTCGAGCGGGGGCTGGCCGACAACACGCTGAGCTCGTACCGTCGCGACCTGCGCCGGTACCAGTCCTATCTGGCGAGCCGCGGGGTCGACTCGCTGGCCGGGGTCAGCGAGCAGCACGTCGCGGACTTCCTGATGCAGCTGCGCGAGGGCGACGAGGAGCACCAGCCACTCGGCGCGACCTCCGCCGCGCGTACCGTCGTCGCCGTCCGCGGATGGCACAAGTTCGCCGCCCGCGAGGGCATCACCAGCCACGACCCGGCCGCCGCGGTGAAGCCGCCCAGCCCGGCCAAGCGGCTGCCGAAGGCGCTGCCGCTCTCGGACGTGGAGGCGATCCTGGAGGCGGCCGGCAGCCCGGAGACCACGCTCTCGCTGCGCGACCGCGCCCTGCTGGAGCTGCTCTACGGCACCGGCGCCCGGATCTCCGAGGCGGTCGGCCTCGACGTCGACGACATCGACCTGGAGCAGGGGAGCGTCAAGCTGCACGGCAAGGGCGGCAAGGAGCGGATCGTGCCGATCGGCTCCTACGCCCGTGCGGCGATCGTCGGCTACCTGTCCCGCTCCCGACCGCAGCTGGCGACTGCCAAGACCCCCGCCGGCGCGATGTTCCTCAACGCACGCGGCGGTCGGCTCTCGCGCCAGAGCGCCTGGACGGTGCTGGTCCGCAGCGCCGAGCGGGCCGGCGTCACCCGCGACGTCTCGCCGCACACCCTGCGGCACTCGTTCGCCACCCATCTCCTCGACGGCGGTGCCGACGTCCGGGTGGTCCAGGAACTGCTGGGCCACGCCTCGGTCACCACCACCCAGGTCTACACCCTGGTCACCGTCGACAACCTGCGCGAGGTCTTCGCCACCGCGCACCCGAGGGCACACTGATGAAGAACCTGGGCCAACGCATCCTGGGCACCGATCCCGACACCGTCTACGCCGAGTTCGCCGCCTGGGCGGGGGATCAGGGTCTCGACCTCTATCCGCACCAGGACGAGGCGATCATCGAGCTGCTCAGCGGCAACAACCTGATCTTGGCGACGCCGACCGGCTCCGGGAAGTCGATGGTCGCCACCGCCGCGCAGTACTACGCGCTCTGCGACGACCGGGTGAGCTTCTACACCGCGCCGATCAAGGCGCTGGTCAGCGAGAAGTTCTTCGCCCTGTGCGAGGCGTTCGGCGCCGAGAACGTGGGGATGCTGACCGGCGACGCCTCGGTGAACGCCGATGCCCCGATCATCTGCTGCACCGCCGAGATCCTGGCGAACATCGCCTTGCGCGAGGGTGCGGGCGCCGATGTCGGCATGGTGGTGATGGACGAGTTCCACTACTACTCCGAGTTCGACCGCGGGTGGGCGTGGCAGGTGCCGCTGCTCGCCCTGCCGCAGGCCCAGTTCCTGCTGATGTCCGCGACGCTCGGCGACGTGTCGTTCTTCCTCGAGGACCTCACCCGTCGCACCGGTCGTCCCTCGGTGCTGGTCGACGACGCCGAGCGCCCGGTGCCGTTGACCTTCTCCTGGTCGCTGACCCCGATGCCGGAGACCCTCGAGGAGCTGGTGGCCACCAAGCAGGTGCCCGCCTACGTCGTCCACTTCACCCAGAAGGACGCCGTCGAGCACGCGAAGACGCTGCTCACCGCGAAGCTGGTGAGCCGTGAGGAGAAGGACGCGATCGCCGAGGAGATCGGCGCCTTCCGCTTCGGCGCCGGCTTCGGCCGGACCCTGTCGAAGCTGTTGCGCAACGGGGTCGGCGTGCACCATGCCGGCATGCTGCCCAAGTACCGGCGCCTGGTCGAGCAGCTGGCCCAGCGCGGGCTGCTCAAGGTGGTCTGTGGGACCGACACCCTCGGCGTGGGCATCAACGTGCCGATCCGCACGGTCCTGTTCACCGGTCTGGCCAAGTTCGACGGCACCAAGCAGCGGATCCTGCGCACCCGGGAATTCCAGCAGATCGCCGGTCGCGCGGGCCGGGCCGGCTACGACACCGCGGGCTACGTCGTCGTCCAGGCGCCCGAGCACGTGATCGAGAACGAGAAGGCGAAGGCCAAGGCGGCGGCCAAGAACGCCGCCAACCCCAAGAAGAACAGCAAGGCGCAGCTCAAGCGTGCGCCCGAGGGCTCGGTGGTGTGGACCGAGCAGACCTTCACCAAGCTGGTCGAGGGCAAGCCCGAGCAGCTGATCTCGCGGATGAAGGTCGACAACGCGATGCTGCTCAACGTGGTGGCGCGGGAGACCGACGCGTTCGCCGTGCTGCGCGACCTGCTCGGCGACAACCACGACGAGCCGCGGCACCGGGTCCGGCTGATCCGCCGCGCCCTGCGGCTGGCGCGCTCGTTGGTGCACTCCGGCGTGCTGGCCCGCCTCGACGAGGTCGACGCCTTCGGGCGTCGCTACGTGCTCACCGACGCGCTGCCGGAGGACTTCGCCCTCAACCAGCCGCTGGCGCACTTCGCCCTGGAGGCGTTGGAGGTGCTCGACCCCGAGGACCCGAGCTACAGCCTGGACGTGGTCTCGGTGATGGAGGCGGTGCTCGACTCGCCGCGGCAGATCCTCTTCGCCCAGCAGCGGGCCGCCCGCGGCGAGGCCGTGGCCGAGATGAAGGCGGACGGCGTCGAGTACGAGGAGCGGATGGCGCGGCTCGAGGAGATCACCTGGCCGCAGCCGCTGGCCGAGCTCCTGGGCGCCACCTACGAGATCTACCGCGGGCGCCACCCCTGGCTCCCCGAGGACGGCCTGGAGCCGAAGTCGATCGTCCGGGAGATGTACGAGCAGGGCTACAGCTTCACCGAGTTCGTCAGCCGTTACGAGCTGGCGCGTGCCGAGGGCCTGGTGTTGCGCTACCTCACCGACGCCTACCGCACGTTGCGCCACACCGTGCCCGAGGGGTATCGCACCGAGCAGTTCGAGGAGCTGCTGGAGTGGCTGGGGGAGACGGTCCGCCAGACCGACTCCAGCCTGCTCGACGAGTGGGAGGCGCTGACCGATCCGGATCGGGTCGCCGAGGTAGCGGCGCAGGGCGCACCGCCACCGCCGCGGCCGCTCTCCGAGCGCGAGCGGGCCTTCACGGTGATGATCCGCAACGCGATGTGGCGCCGGGTGGAGATGTCAGCGCGCGACGACCTCGACGGGCTGATGCGTGGCGAGCGGGCGACGGCGGACCTCTTCGATCCGCCGCGGGAGGTCGAGATGACCCGCTCCCGCTGGGACGACGCGTTGGAGGCCTACTACGCCGAGCACGACCAGATCCGCACCGATGCCGACGCCCATGGGCCGAGCTACCTGCACATCGAGCGGGTCGGTCGTCGTTGGCAGGTCCGGCAGACGATCGCCGACCCCGACGACAACCGGGACTGGGTGATCGAGGCGGAGGTGGACCTCGACGCGAGCGACGAGCTGGGGGAGGCGGTCGTCGCCGTCACCGGCTTCCGGCGATGGGATTGACCTCTCACCTGCCCGCAAAACGGACCACCCGCCTTGTTCCTGATCGGGCGGGCGTCCTAAAGTCGTGCGAAACGCGGCCAACAAGTCGTCGTGTCGACAATCCGGCACCTCGATCCCACCGGCCGCGGACATCGAACGAAGGAGCGGTAGATGAGCAATGGCGGACGCTATGCACCCACCTCCGATGCCTCCTCGATGCCGCCCCTGCTCACCCCACCCCCTTCGCGAAGCGAGCACCCTGTGAGTGATCCCGTCCCCTTCCCGGCACCGGTCCAGGCCACGTCAGAGCCCGAGATCGGACCCACCGGAAGGCCGATGCCGGTGATCCCGGAGCCGCGCCAGCTCACCTCCCACGGGCCGGCGCGGGTGGTCGCCATGTGCAACCAGAAGGGTGGCGTCGGCAAGACCACCACCACCATCAACCTGGGTGCGGCGCTCGCCGAGCTGGGCCGCAAGGTGCTGCTCGTCGACTTCGACCCGCAGGGCTCGCTCTCGGTGGGCCTGGGGCTCAACCCGCACGAGATGGAGCTCTCGGTCTACAACCTGCTGATGGACCGGGAGACCACCTTCGAGGAGGTCGTCGTCGAGTCCGGCGTTCCCGGCGTCGACCTGCTGCCCTCCAACATCGACCTCTCGGCTGCCGAGGTGCAGCTGGTGCACGAGGTCGCCCGCGAGCAGACCCTGCAGCGGGTGCTGGCTCCGGCGATCCCGCACTACGACGTGATCCTGATCGACTGCCAGCCGTCGCTGGGCCTGCTGACCGTCAACGCGCTGACCGCCTCCGACGGCGTGATCGTGCCGCTGGAGTGCGAGTACTTCGCGCTGCGCGGCGTCGCCCTGCTCAAGACCACCATCGACAAGGTCCAGGAGCGGCTCAACCCGCGCCTGGAGATCGACGGCGTGCTGGGCACCATGTTCGACGGCCGCACCCTGCACAGCCGCGAGGTGATGGAGCGCCTGGTCTCGGCCTGGGGCGACAAGGTCTTCCACACCGTGATCCGCCGCACCGTCAAGTTCTCCGACTCGACGGTGGCCGGCGAGCCGATCACCAGCTATGCCTCGAGCTCAGCCGGCGCCGAGTCCTACCGCCAGCTGGCCAAGGAGGTGCTGGCACGTGTCGAGACGGGTGAGCCTGCCCGCGGCTGACGACCTCTTCCGGCCCACCGCTCCGGCTGCTCAGCCGAGCGATCCCGAGCCCGCGCCGAAGCCGGCCCGCGCCCCGCGCAAGGCCGCTGCCAAGAAGGCAGCGCCCCGCGCGGAGTCGCCCACCGCCGCAGCGGTCGCCGACGAGCCGGCCGAGCGGACGTCGGCCGCACCGGCACGCCGTCCCAGCGGCCGGGTGCGCCATGACGAGAAGATGACCGTCTACATCACCTCCGACGAGCTGCTGGATCTCGAGCACGCCCGCTTGTCGCTGCGCCGTACGCACGGCCTCGCCGTCGACCGTGGACGCCTCGTGCGCCAGGCCATCGCGATGGCGCTGGCGGACCTGGAGGCGCACGGTGAGGACAGCCAGCTGGTGCAGCGCCTGAGGGAGGCGTGAGCGGCGACGCCACCGCCGACGTCATCGACGAGACGACCGAGGGCGGTGGCGGCTTCGAGGTCAGGCTCGCCAACTTCGAGGGTCCCTTCGACCTGCTGCTGAACCTGATCGCCAAGCACAAGCTCGACATCACCGAGGTCGCGCTCTCCCAGGTGACCGACGAGTTCATCGCCCACGTCAAGGCGGGTGGACCGGTCTGGGACCTGGAGCAGACCACGTCGTTCCTGCTGGTCGCTGCCACGCTCCTCGACCTCAAGGCGGTCCGGCTGCTCCCGCAGGGCGACGTCGAGGACGAGGAGGACCTCGCGCTGCTCGAGGCCCGTGACCTGCTCTTCGCGCGCCTGCTGCAGTACCGCGCGTTCAAGCAGGTGGCGGCGGTCTTCGAGGAGCGGCTGTCGCGCGAGACCCGGCGGCACCCCCGCGCGGTGGGTCTGGAGGACCGCTTCGCCAGCCTGCTGCCCGAGGTGCTGATCGGTGTCGGCCTGGAGCGCTTCGCCCAGCTGGCGGCGAAGGCGATGGCGCCCAAGCCGGTGCTGGAGCTGACCCTGCACCACATCCACGCGCCGAGCGTCTCGGTACGCGAGCAGGCGACGATCGTGGTGGACCGGCTGCGTCGCCAGGGGACCCTGACCTTCCGGGCCCTGAGCGGCGACTCGCCCGATGTGCTGACCACCGTCGCCCGCTTCCTCGCCCTGCTGGAGCTGTTCCGCGAGGGCGCTGTCGCCTTCGACCAGGTGACGCCACTGGGGGAGCTGACCATCCGCTGGACCGGCGGCGACGATGAGTTCGAGATCGACGACGAGTTCGACGGCGCCGCCGAGCCGTCCGGATCGGACGAGGAATCCGCGGACCGAGAAGACGGCACCGACCAGGAAGCTGAGGAGCTGGAGTGAGCGACGACGTCGTGGAGGAGACCGAGGTCCGCCGGGTGGAGCTGCGCCCGGCGCTCGAGGCGCTGCTGATGATCGCCGACCAGCCGCTCGACGAGCTGAGCCTCGCCTCGGCCGTCGGCCACCCGCAGGCGGAGGTGGCGGGTGCCCTGGCGGCGCTGGCCGAGGAGTACGCCAGCCAGGGCCGCGGCTTCGAGCTGCGCAACGTGGCCGGGGGATGGCGCTACTACACCCGCGAGGAGTACGCCGAGGTCGTCGAGGCGTTCGTCCTGGAGGGGCAGACCGCGCGGCTCACCCAGGCCGCCCTGGAGACCCTGGCCGTGGTCGCCTACAAGCAGCCGGTGAGCCGGGCACGGGTCTCGGCGATCCGTGGCGTCAACGTGGACGGCGTGATGCGCACCCTGCTGGCCCGCGGGCTGGTCGAGGAGGCCGGCGCTGACGACGACACCGGTGCCAACCTCTACCGCACCACCAGCTACTTCCTGGAGCGGATCGGCGTCACCTCGCTCGACGATCTGCCCGAGCTGGCGCCGTATCTGCCCGACATGGAAGACATCGAAGACGATCTTGCGGCGTTCGGCGCCCAGACCGCGGCGAGCCTGCACGGGCAGGACGCCACCGCATCGAATGGAGAAGGCACGTGAGCATCGAGGTCGACGACGAGGGCATGATCCGGCTGCAGAAGCTGCTGGCTCAGTCCGGAGTGGCGTCGCGACGCAAGTGCGAGGAGCTGATGCTCGACGGGCTGGTCGAGGTGGACGGCGAGATCGTCACCCGGCTCGGCACGAAGGTCGACCCGACCACCGCGGTGATCCGGGTCGACGGGCGGCGGCTGCCGCCGATCAGTCCGAACGTATACCTGGTGCTGAACAAGCCGCGTGGCGTGGTCTCGACGATGTCCGACCCGCAGGGGCGGCGCACCATCAGCGACCTGGTCGCCGATCGGCCCGAGCGGCTCTTCCACGTGGGCCGGCTCGACACCGACACCACCGGTCTGCTGCTGCTCACCAACGACGGTGAGTTCGCGCACCGGATGGCGCACCCCTCCTACGAGGTCTACAAGACCTACGTCGCCGAGGTCTCCGGGCTCGTGGACCGGGCGGTGCTCGATCGCCTGAAGGCCGGCGTCACGCTGGAGGACGGACCGGTCGAGGTCTCCAAGGTCCGGGTCGTGTCCAGCAACGGGCATGGCGACAAGGCCCGCAGCATCGTCGAGCTGGTGATCCACGAGGGTCGCAACCGGATCGTGCGGCGGCTGCTGGACGAGGTCGGGCACCCGGTGCTCCAGCTGACCCGCACCGCGTTCGGTCCGGTCAAGCTCGGCAGGCTGCCCTCGGGTGCTCTGCGCGACCTGACCAGCGCCGAGCTCGGCAAGCTTCTCGACGCAGCGCAGCTATGAGCGGGCTGTTGCAGGGCCCGGTCCTGGTCGTGGGCACCGGGCTGCTCGGCACCTCGGTGGCGCTGGCGTGTCGCGAGGCGGGCCTCGAGGTGCTGTTGCGCGACGTCTCCTCGGAGCATGTGCGCACCGCCAGCGGCTTGGGAGCCGGCGTCCCGGACACCGGCGCCGCCCCGCAGCTGGTGGTGGTCGCGGTTCCGCCCGACCATCTCGGCGCGGAGATCGCCGCGGCCCTGGCCGCCACCGATGCAGTGGTCACCGACGTCGGCAGCGTGAAGTCCCAGCCGCTGGCGCAGCTCAAGGCGCTCGGCGTCGACGACCTGCGCCGCTACGTGGGCTCGCACCCGATGGCGGGCAGTGAGCGGTCGGGGCCGCTCGCCGCGTCGGCGACGCTCTTCGAGGGGCGGCCCTGGGCGCTCACCCCGCACCAGAGCGCGGAGGCGTCCGCGATCGCCGTGGTGCGCGAGCTGATCATGCTGTGCGGCGCGGTCCCGGTCGACCTGAGTCCGGACGACCACGATCGCGCGGTGGCCCGGGTCTCCCATCTTCCGCAGCTGATGTCGTCGCTGGTCGCCGGCCGGTTGGCCGAGGCGCCCAGCTCGCATCTGGCACTGTCGGGCCAGGGCGTGCGCGACGTGACCAGGATCGCGGGCAGCGACCCCACCCTGTGGAAGCAGATCATCACCGCCAACTCCGAGGCGGTGCTGGCGATGCTCGACGAGGTCGAGGAGCGACTCGCACGGCTGCGTGGCTTCGTCGCCGCCGCCGACGCCGAGGCGATCGCTGCACTGCTCGCTGAGGGTGTGGCCGGCACGCGGGCCATCCCGGCCAAGCACGGCGGTGTGGCGCGGCCGATGGCGTCGGTCTTCGTGTCGCTGCCGGACCAGGCCGGCGAGCTGGCCCGGCTCTTCGCCCATGTCGGCGCCCAGGGCGTCAGCATCGAGGACGTGCACATCGACCACGACCCCGGCCGCCCGGTCGGTCTGGTCGAGCTCGTCGTCGAGGCGACGTCCGCATCGACCCTGGTGGCCTCGCTCACGGCACGCGGTTGGGTGGTTCATCCCTGAGGCGGTTGCTCGGTAGGCTGACGCCGTCCGTCGTCACCGTAGGAAGCAGGATGCCTTGACTCGCAGCGCCCAGACCCAGTCGATCGTGATCGCCCTCGATGGGCCGTCCGGGTCGGGCAAGTCGAGCACCTCGCGCGGTGTCGCCACCCGGTTGGGGCTGCGCTACCTGGACACCGGTGCCATGTTCCGGGCGATGACCTGGTGGATGCTCGAGCACGATGTCGACGTCCACGACGCCGAGGCAGTGGCCGCCGCCGCGAACCGGCCGCAGATCGTCTCCGGGACCGATCCGTCGGCGCCGACCATCACCGTCGACGGCACCGACGTCGCCGAGGCGATCCGCGGCACCGAGGTGACCGGCGCGGTGAGCCCGGTCAGCGCGGTGCCCGAGGTGCGGGCCCGGCTGCTGGAGCTGCAGCGTGCGGTGATCGGCGAGGGCGGCATCGTCGTCGAGGGCCGCGACATCGGCTCCGTCGTCTGGCCGCAGGCCGAGCTCAAGCTCTACCTGACCGCCGACGCCGGCGCCCGCGCTGCCCGCCGCGCCCTGGAGGAGGGCGGTAGCGACGTCGCCGCGACCGAGGCCTCGCTGCTGGCGCGCGACAAGATCGACTCCAGCCGCACCACCGCCCCGCTCACGGTGCCCGAGGGCGCGGTGCACCTCGACACGACGCCGTTCACCCTCGACGAGGTCATCGAGAAGGTGGTTGCCCTGGCGGAGGCCGCGGAGGGCATCGGATGAGTGCGTCCGGCAGTGTGACGCCGCTCGCCGGCGCCGCGCTGCCCCGTACCGACCAGGTGCCGCTCCCTGCGCGGTTCCTGCTGCATCCGTTGCGGCCTCCGGCCCGGATGCTGTTGCGCAGTCGGTACGAGATCCGGGTGCACGGCGCCGAGCAGGTGCCGGCCAGTGGCCCGGTGATCCTGGCCGCCAACCACATCGGCGTGATCGACGGTCCGCTGTTGGCGATCTTCAGCCCGCGACCGGTGCATGCGCTCACCAAGATCGAGATGTTCGCCGGCCGGCTCGGACGGTTCCTGACCTGGTCGGGACAGATTCCGCTCGATCGGTTCCACTACGACCCGGCTGCCATCAAGTCCTGCATCGCGGTGCTGCGGGCGGGCCGGGTGGCGGGAATCTTCCCCGAGGGGACTCGCGGTGCGGGGGACCTGGACCTCGCCCGGTTCCACCACGGCGCCGCCTACCTGGCTCTGGTGACGGGTGCGCCGGTGGTCCCGGTGACCTTCCTCGGCACCCGCGCTCCGGGGGCTCCGGGCAGCGCGCTTCCGCCGCGGGCCGGGGGAGTCGATATGGTGTACGGAAGCCCGTTCCAAGTTCCACCGCACGCATGGCCTCGGAGCCGGGAACAAGTAGCCCAGACGACGGCGTTGTTGCAAGCGCACATGTCTGTGTGCCTTGACCGTGCGCGTGACCTGACCGGACGCGCACTACCAGGCCCTCTCCCCGAGGGCGATGAACCCGATGGCGATCCAGACCGGGCGCCCGGACGAGGAGCATGATGAGCGAGTACGACGTGTCCACCGACGAGGCCGCGACCGGGCCTGTGCCGGTGCTGGCGGTGGTCGGGCGACCCAACGTCGGGAAGTCCACCCTCGTCAACCGCATCATCGGGCGCCGCGAGGCCGTGGTCGAGGACCGGCCCGGCGTCACCCGTGACCGGGTCTCCTACGACGCCTCCTGGAACGGCCGGGCGTTCACCGTCGTCGACACCGGCGGCTGGGACCCGGACGCCCGCGGCCTGGCCGAGCGGATCGCGGCCCAGGCCGAGATCGCCGTCAGCCTGGCCGACGCGGTGCTCTTCGTGGTCGACGCGACCGTCGGCATCACCGACGCCGACGAGGCGGTCGTGAAGATCCTGCGCAAGGCCAACAAGCCGGTCGTGCTGGCCGCCAACAAGGTCGACGCCCAGCACCTTGAGGGGGAGGCCTACGGGTTGTGGAACCTCGGGCTGGGGGAGCCGCACCCGATCTCGGCCGCACACGGTCGCGGCACCGGTGACCTCCTCGACGCCGTCCTGGAGGCGCTGCCGGAGACGCCGGAGGAGTCCTACGGCGAGGTCGGCGGCCCGCGCCGGATCGCGCTGGTCGGCAAGCCCAACGTCGGCAAGTCGTCGCTGCTGAACCGGCTGGCCGGCTCGGAGCGCGTGGTCGTGGACAACGTGGCCGGCACCACCGTCGACCCGGTAGACGAGCTGATCACGCTCGGTGGCAAGGAGTGGCGCTTCATCGATACCGCGGGCATCCGCAAGCGGGTCAAGGAGGCGTCGGGCCACGAGTACTACGCCTCGCTGCGTACGGCGGGCGCGATCGAGCGGGCCGAGGTGGCCGTGCTGCTGATCGACGCCTCGCAGTCGATCTCCGAGCAGGACCTGCGGATCGTGCAGACGGTGCGGGAGACCGGCCGCGCGCTGGTGATCGTCTTCAACAAGTGGGACCTGGTCGACGAGGAGCGTCGCTACTACCTGGACCGCGAGATCGAGCGCGAGCTCGTCCAGGTGCAGTGGGCGCCGCGGTTGAACCTGACCGCGCGCACCGGCTGGCACATCGACCGGCTGGTGCCGGCCCTGGAGCGGGCCATCGAGGGTTGGGAGACCCGGATCTCGACCGGCACGCTCAACGCCTTCCTGGGCCGCCTGGTGCAGGAGCACCCGCACCCGGTGCGCGGCGGCAAGCAGCCGAAGATCCTCTTCGGCACCCAGGCGCAGACGGCGCCGCCGACCTTCATCCTCTTCACCTCCGGCAAGCTGGACGCTGGCTACGAGCGCTTCATCGAGCGGCGTCTGCGCGAGGAGTTCGGCTTCGTCGGCACTCCGATCGAGCTGCAGGTGCGCCCGCGGGAGAAGCGCAAGCGCTGATCCCCGGGGCCCGTCCGGACACTCCGGACAGACCCGATTGCGCCGAATCTCCAAGCCTGCGGTAATGTTCGGACCGCTTCGAGGGTCGTAGATCCACGGGGTGTTCGGGCTGTGGCGCAGCTTGGTAGCGCACTTGACTGGGGGTCAAGGGGTCGCAGGTTCAAATCCTGTCAGCCCGACGGACAACGGCAGAGGAACTAGCTCCTCTGGCCTGAATAGACAGACAGAGAGGGCCTTGCCGGAGCACTACCGGCAAGGCCCTCTCGCTGTCTCGGGCAACGGCGTTGATCACAGATCAGCGGTGGCGCGTCTGGGGCGGAAGCGTGCGAGCCTATCCGGCTTGCGCTCCGGTCCAGCCTGCTCGCCGGATGATCCGCGGAATGGCCCCGCGAGACGCCGAACGCCTCTAGCGTCGGTGCCATGTGGGTTGTGGTGCTGGTCGTGCTGGTCGTGCTCGTCGTGGCTGCCGTCGTCATATGGCAGGCCCTGACCGATCCTGCCGCGGGTGACGTCGGAACGCATACCCAGGGGCCGCCCTCAGAGCGCGAACTGGAAACGGGGTTGGAAGGGGCGATGCGGGAGGTGGAGGCACGGGCTGCCGCGCTCATGCCCGAGGTGGAGGCACGGGCTGCCGCGCTCATGCCCGAGGTGGAAGCCGAAGTCGCTCGACTCCAGGCCGACCTGCTCCGGGGGCTCAGCCCCGGAGCCGAATCCTTGCGGCTGGATGAGCCTGGGCCCGAGCCTCAGCCTGAGCGGCTCAGCCTCGGGCCCGACGGCGGGCCGACATGGATGGATCCGGCGGACTGGGCCGACCGTGTCGCGTCCTACACGCGGCAGGGGCGGACCGCTACGGATATCCGGGAGGTGGCCGAGTATCTCGAGCGACGCGGCCCGAGGACGCCACGTGATCCCGCCGCGCAGAAGGCACGCGCCAAGCGCGCCGGTTATGTCGCACGGACGGAGTACCTCTCGCCGGAGGAAGAAGCTGATGTGCTCGTCTCCCCGTCAGGCGGTCTGCCCGATCTCTGGCTGGAGCACGTGCGGGATCGTCTCTTGGTCGTGTCACCGCGCGGCTGGGTCAACCCTCGAAGTCGTACGGCGGCGTCACGGGCCGGGCTGTGGTCGTTCGGCGTGCGTGGCACCAGCCACCACGAGAGGGCGGCGCGGGCTGGCGACTTCCGGCCCGGCGCGCCCGTGGTGCTGGTGCGCGAGCCCCAGAACGCCCACGACCCGAACGCGATCGGCGTCTACGCCTCAGGAGCGACCGAGCTTGCTGGATACGTTCCCCGCGGCTTTGCCAAGAGGCTCACGCCGATCCTCGATGGCGGTGCTGACATGGTGGCGGTCAGCACGCGTGGAGGTGGCCCGGGCGAAGATACGACGCCGCAGGTCCTGGTCGTCGAGCGGCGCCTCTGGACGCATCTCCACCGGAAGGGCAGTGCGACCAGATGACCGAACCGCTGACCCAAGTGGAGCGATGGGAGCGGCGGGCCGAGATTCCTCTCATGCTGCTTGCGCTTGCGTTTCTGGTGGCCTACGCGTGGCCCGTGCTGGACCCTAGGGTGTCTCCCGATCTGGCGGGATTCTTCGCCGCCGTCTCGTGGACGGTTTGGGGCGCGTTCGCCGTCGATCTGATGGTGCGCTTCTGGATGACCGAGGACCGGACGCGCTACGCCGCGCAGCACTGGTACGACGTGGCCCTCGTGGCCCTGCCTCTGCTCCGTCCGCTTCGGTTGCTCCGCCTGCTGGCGCTGGTCCGCATCCTCGACCGCTCCGCCGCAAGCAACGTCGCCGGGCTCGTGCTCATCTACGTGAGCGGAGCGGCAGCCTTGGCAGTGGGACTTGGTGCGTTGGCAGTCCTCGACGCTGAACGGGATGCATCCGGGGCCAACATCACGACCGCCGGAGATGCCCTCTGGTGGGCCACGACAACTGTGACGACCGTCGGCTATGGCGACCGCTTTCCGGTGACCACAGAGGGGCGGCTCGTGGCCGTGATGCTCATGCTCGTGGGTATCGGTCTCGTGGGCTCTGTGACCGCGAGCATCGCGTCGTGGCTGCTGGCCCGCGTGGCGGCCGAGCAAGCGAACGCGACCACAATCCAGTGAGACGTCGATACGCGACGGGCCCTTCGTTGACGTTGGCCGCCTCGTGCAGGTCGGTTCAGTCACAACCGGCGCGCCGGCGTCCGCCTTGCCCCTGACTCGCTGGCTGGGACTTCGAGCGATCCCGGAAATGCGGCGGGATGAGAAGAGTCGGCCACTGGACGATCCACATCCAGGCCCCGAACACCAGGAACAGCAAGCCCACA
>NZ_BAAALG010000002.1:23079-47832 GCF_039528155.1 Nocardioides dubius
CCAGAGCAGGGTGCTAGCAACTGCCATCGGAGCGAGAAAGGCGTGGTAGCCCCGTATCCCGCGACCCGTTCCAGTGAACCAGCTGACCGCACCCGAAACGTCCAAGCCGCTACGCCAGACTTTTGCCACGACCACCCAACCGCCGACGATTAGGAGAGGCGTAACCACCACGCCCATGATCCAGTCCTCGACTGACACCGCGGTCTCGCCTCGCTTTCAGTTGAAGGGATTGCTACAGCAAGAGACATCGGGCATATCGGGGACGTCGATGTCCGGCAGTTCGATGTCGGAAATCGTGTCAGCGTAGGTGCCTCCAGGGAAGCTGATGGGGTGGGTCCGTACCCCTAGCTGATCGGGTGATCCTGGACCGCGGATGACAACGCTACGCCGTTCAGCTCCAGGTAGAGCTGCCGCTCGGTGACGGTGAGGGTGAGCGCGTTGCGGCGCTCGATCGCCTCGACCGCGGCATCGATGAACCCGGGCTCGAAGCTGTGCAGGAGGATCTCTTCGGCGCGGTGGATCTTCGTGCCCGTCCACTGGGCCAGCACCCTGGCGGGGTCGCGGTGCGTGTAGATCGTCGTGCGATCGGCTGCCTTGCTCCCCGCGTGGAGCCGGGCGGCATCGGGCATCCCGACCTCGATCCAGGCCAGCAGCTTCCCGCTCAGGTCACGCACCAGCACCGCCGGGTCGGTGGTGGCCGAGATACCCTCGCTGAAGGTGATGCCCTCCTCGTATTCGAGGCAGTAGGCGAGCACGCGCGTGACGAGATACGCGTCGGTCTCTGACGGATGCCTCGCTGCGCGCAGCGTGAACTGCTCATAGACACCGCGATCGGTGTCGGCCAACTCGATCTCGAACGTGTACATCGTTGCGCCGGCTGCCATGGGGGACATGCTTGCCTACCTCGCATGCCGAGGTCGAACGGCCCCCTCGGTCGGCTCTGCCGTGCGTTTCACTGCGGTGGCGGATCGGCGTCGGCGGCCCAGGCGACGCCGAGGGCGAAGAGCGTCGAGACACCGTAGTGGGTCATCGCCTCGGCGATCCGGCGCCTTCCGGTGCGAGGGTTCACGCCGACCATGCGGGAGGCGGTCTCCAGGGTGATGCCCTTGCGCATCAGGGAGAGCAGCGGCGTCCAGGGGGCCGCTGCCGCCGACGGCGGTCGGGCCGGTGTCGCGGCCCGCCACAGCGTCTCGAAGTAGGCGGACGCTACGCTGGCGAGGGCGGCGTTGTGCACGCTCATCACGCTGGTCGGTCGCTTCTCACCCCACTCGAACGGCAGGGCGAGCTGGTCGCCGTCCACCCAGAACCAGCTCGGCGGCTCGTCGAGAAAGCGGTACTCGATGCCGGCGGCGATGAAGGCGGTGAGCAAGTCGGTGAAGGTGGCGTCGGCTGCCGTCGTGGGAATGATCAGCCGGACGGCGTCCTTGCTGCGCATCGCCTCGGAGATCCGGGCGACGCGCTCCTCCGGACTGGTCTGGAACCGGCTGATGTCGGGCATCACGGCCTTGAGGACGCCGGAACCGTGGACACCGAGCTCGTACCAGAGGTCCTCGGATGCGCGGGGCCCGTGCCGGGTGAGCACGGGCATCGGATTGGCCGAGGACTCGCCGACCGACCAGTGTGCGATCGTCCGGGGCAGATCGGCCACGATCTGTTCGATCTCGTCCAGGAGCTCGCGTGCGGTGCCCCGCAGCTGCGTCGCCCGCGAGGTCACCGCCTCGGCGGCCCAGGTTCCCGGGCTCGTGTACCGGATCTCCTCGCCGCGTCCGCCGAGCTGCCCGCGGTCGCGGAGGCGCCGCACCGCTGCGGTCACCTCGTCCACGGGGGTGTGGGCGAGGGTCGCAAGGTCGGTGATGGTGGCCGGACGGCCGCGATGGGCGACATCGAGCAGGGTCTCGTCGTTCACGACGTCAGCCTGTCCTCTTGCGGACATGGCCGCAAGAGGTTCTTGTCGTGGAATGGACGCTTTAGGACACTTTGACGACGGGGGCGACTGCGCTGCCTGACCATCTCGAGGAGCATCCGTGAGTCGTTTCCGTGACATCCTGCGCACCACAGCGAAGGTCACCGCCGTCGCCACCCTGCTCGCCTCGGCGTCGCTCCTCTCCACGGGAGTACCCGCTGCCAGCGCCGGACCGGCACCGGAGCTCCGCGTCAGCTCGGTGACGAACCCTCCCGCGTCACGGCTGCCCGGTCAGGCGGTGAGGTCCGTCGCCGTGCTCAAGAACGCCGGCCGGGCCACAGCACGACGGTCGACGACGGCGCTCTGGCTCTCGAACGACCGCACCGTCGGGGCAGGCGACCGGAAGCTCCGGAGCCGGCCGACCCCTTCCCTCGCGCGGTCCCGCAGCACGCGGGTCGTGGTCACCGCACCGGTACCCCGGAACATGCCGACAGGCAGCTACTTCGTCATCGCGTGCGCGGACTCGGCCAAGAAGGTCAAGGAGAGCAACGAGGCGAACAACTGCCGCTCCAGCCGCCGCGCGGTCCGGGTCGTGCGGGCGTCGCTGTCGATCACCGCGCCCGTGAGTGGGGCGGTCGTCGGCCCATCGGTCGCGGTGTCGTTCGTCTCGAACGTGCGACTCGCCACGACCTGTTCAATCGATGGCCGCCCCGGCACACCGTGCACCTCCGGCGACGCGCAGCTCCTCACCGACGGCGCGCACTCGGTCACCGTCACCGGCACCGACGCCGCCGGCAACGTGGTGGTCGCCTCGCGCTCGTTCACCGTCGACGCCACCCCGGCAGTCCTGGCCTTCACGACGCCGCCGCCGACGCAGACCAACGACACGACGCCGACGTTCGCATTCGCCGCTGACGAGCCCGGATCGAGCCTGGAGTGCCGGGTCGACGAAGCGCCGTTCGAGGAGTGCACCTCACCCTTCACCACCGCCGAGCTCGCCAGCGGCCCGCACACGATCGACGTCACGGCCACCGATCCGGTCGGCAACGTGTCCGGCACCCTGAGCCACGAGGTGACCATCGACACGGACGCGCCGAGCACCACCATCGACGACCACCCCGCTGCCGACAGCAACGACGCCACAGCGGACTTCGCGTTCAGCTCCACCGAGGACGGCACCTTCGAGTGCCGCGTGCTCCCGGCCGAGTTCAGCACCTGCACCAGCCCGTTCGCGACCGCTCCGCTCACCGCCGGCTCGCACACCTTCGAGGTCCGCGCCACCGACCAGGCCGGCAATGTCGACCCCACCCCGGCGGCGTTCACCTTCTCGCTCGACCTGACGCCACCGCAGACCACCCTCACGGGCACCCCGCCGGCGATCACCGACGACCCGACCGCAGTGTTCACGTTCGCCTCGCCCGAGCCAGCCGCGTTCGAGTGCCGCATCGACGCCGACCCGTTCGCGAGCTGCGCGTCGCCCCACACGACCGCCACCCTCGACGACGGGACCCACACCTTCGAGGTCCGTGCCGTGGACTCGGTCGGCAACGCCGATCCGACGCCGGCGAGTCACACCTTCGACGTCGACACCCGCGCACCGAACACGACGCTCACCCAGACCCCGGCATCGCTCACGAACAATCCCCTTGCGCAGTTCCACTTCGTCTCGGACGACGCCGCGGCGAGTTTCGAGTGCAAGGTGGACGGCGCGGCGTTCGCGCCCTGTTCCTCCCCGTTCACGACGTCGGCGCTCTCCGATGGCACGCACACGGTCAGCGTGCGCGCGGTACGCAACGGCCTGGGGGACCTGACCCCGGCGACCTTCACCTTCGAGGTCGACAAGACGGAGCCCGAGACCACGCTGACGAGCACCGAGCCGAACCCGACGAACGACGAGACCGCCGACTTCACGTTCACGGCCGACGAGGCAGGGGCGACCTTCGAGTGCCGCGTCGACAACGGCGCCTACGCGGGTTGTGCCTCCCCGTTCTCGACACCGCCCACCGGCGGCGGCACGCACACCTTCCGCGTGCGCGCGATCGACTCCGCAGGCAACGTTGATGCGTCCCCGGCCTCCCACACCTGGGTCGTCGACGTGATCGCGCCGATCACGACCCTCAGCACCGCCCCGGCGAACCCCACCACCGACCGGACGGCGGACTTCACCTTCAGCTCCACCGAGAGTGGAACGTTCAGGTGCAGCCTCAACAACGCGCCCGCTGCGCCGTGCACGTCGCCCCACTCCACCGCATCGCTCGCCGATGGCTCGTACACCTTCTCCGTCTACGCGGTCGACGCCGCCGGGAACGTCGATGCCACACCGGAGAGCCACAGCTTCCGCGTCGATGTGACCGGACCGACGTTCTCCATCTCGAGCCCTCCCGCCGCGAACTCCGGCTCCTACATCACCAAGGACCCGCAGATCAGCTTCGCCGGCTTCCCGTTCGATGCCAGTGGCATCGCGTCGGTGACGTGGACCAATTCGGCGGGTGGCTCAGGCTCGGCGGTGACCGCCGCCGGCAACTGGTTGAACTTCCAGATCTGGAACATCCCCCTGGCGGTGGGCGCCAACACGATCACCATCACCGGCACCGACACGCTCGGCAACGTCAACCAGAAGATCGTCGTGGTGACGCGCGACGCCAGTGCCCCGACCGTGACGATCACGGCCCCCACCGCCGCGAGCACCCTGGTGACGTCAGCAGGCTCGGTGATGCTCGGCGGGACGGCGTCGGACAACCTCGGCATCGCGGGCGTCGCCTGGTCCAACTCGGCAGGCGGTTCGGGTACGGCGAGTGGAACCACGTCCTGGAGCACCGCAGCGATCCCTCTCGTGGTCGGCGCCAACACGATCACGGTGACCGTGACCGACACGGCCGGCAACACCTCGACCGACAGCCTTGTCGTGACGCGCGACAACACGGGGCCCTCGGTCTCGATCAGCACGAATGGTGGCACGAGCTATGCGACGACGGCGAGCACGGTGCAGCTGACGGGCAGCGCCAGCGACCCGTCGGGGATCGAGCTCGTCACCTGGCGCATTCCCAGCACGGGCAGCACGGGCGGTGCGATCGGCACGACCTCTTGGACGACGACGATCATCGCCCTCAGCCCCGGCCCCAACTACATCGAGGTCACGGCCTACGACCGAGCCGGCAACCCGACCACGACCTCCATCGAGGTCACGCGTACGTAGACAGGAGCCGGCCCGGCCTCGGGCGCTACAAGCCCATGTCCTTCGCGATGATCATCTTCATCACCTCCGACGTGCCGCCGTAGATCCGGTTCACCCGGTTGTCGGCGTACAACCGTGCAACCGGGTACTCGGTCATGTAGCCGTAGCCGCCGTGCAGCTGCAGGCAGCGGTCGATCACCCGCGACGCCACCTCGGTGCAGAAGAGCTTGGCCGAGGCGGGCTCGGCCGCCGTCAGGGTGCCGGCGTCGAGGGCCTCCAGTGCGCGGTCGGCGACGGCCTGCGCAGCGTCCACCTCGGCCCGGCACGCAGCCAGCTCGAACTTGGTGTTCTGGAAGGTGACCAGGGGCTTGCCGAAGACCTCCCGCTGGCGCACGTAGTCGACGGTGAAGTCGACGGCGGCGCGGGCCTGGGCGTAGGCGGCGAAGGCGATGCTGAGCCGTTCCTTGGGCAGGTTGTCACCGAGGTAGTGGAACCCCTTGTGCTCAACGCCGAGGAGGTTCTCCCGCGGCACCCGGACGTCGTCGAAGGCCAGCTCGGCGGTGTCGGAGGCGAGCTGGCCGAGCTTGCTCAGCTTGCGGCCCACGCTGAACCCCGGGGACGTCGTGTCGACGACCAGCAGGGAGATCCCGAAGCGGCGGTCGTCGTCGCTGGGCGGTGCGGTGCGGGCGCAGACGATGATCCGGTCCGCCTGGGCGCCGCCGGTGATGAAGGTCTTCGCGCCGTTGAGCACGTAGTGGGTGCCGGACTCGTCGAGCCGGGCGGTGGTGGTCATGCCGGCCAGATCCGAGCCGGTGCCCGGCTCCGACATGGCGATCGCGAACATGGTCTCCCCGGTGACGAAGTCAGGCAGCCAGGCCTTCAGCTGCTCCGGCGTCCCCAGTTGGAGGAGGTAGGGCAGGCAGAGCGCGACATGCACACCGGAGCTGCCCAGGATGACGCCGGCGCGGGCCGTCTCCTCGCACTCGATGGCGGCGAACTTGAACGACGTGATGCCGGCGCCTCCGTGCTCCTCGGGCACCTCGATGCCGAACATGCCCAGCTCGCCCAGCTTGCGGTACAGCGAGCGCGGCACGGCGCCTGCCGCCATCCACTCGTCGTAGTGCGGGACGACCTCGGTCTCGATGAACCGGCGCAGGGTGAGCCGGTAGGACTCGTGGTCCTCGGTGAAGACGGTGCGTTCCACGGTCACTGGTCCTTTCGGGGGGTGGGGTCGGTCCGCAGCGCTCGCTTGAGCACCTTGCCACTCGCGTTGCGGGGCAACGCCTCGACGAACCGGACCTGGGTGGGTGCCTTGAAGTGCGCCAGCCGCTCGCGGCTCCACGCGATCAGCTCGGCCTCGGTCAGTGCTGCGGTCGGGGTGGTCACGACGACGGCGAGGGGAGACTCGCCCCAGCGCGCGTCCGGGGTGCCGACGACGGCGCACTCGACGATCTCCGGGTGGGTGAGCAGCACCCGCTCGACCTCGGCCGGGTACACGTTCTCGCCGCCGGAGATGATCATGTCCTTGAGGCGGTCCACGATGAAGAGATAGCCCTCGGCGTCGAGCCGGCCGACGTCGCCGGTGCGCAGCCACCCGTCGGCGAAGGCCTCCTCGGTGGCAGCCGGGTTGCGCCAGTAGCCGGCCATCCGGTGGGCGCCGTTGATCCAGATCTCCCCGGGCTGGTCGGGGTCGGCGTCGCGACCGGTGAGCTGGTCGACGATGCGCAGGTCGACGCTCGCCAGCGCGCGACCGGCGGAGCGGAGCAGGTGCGGCTCGTTGACGCCCCGCTTGTGGTCGGAGTGGTCGAGGATGGTCACCCCGCCCGAGGACTCGGTCAGGCCGTAGCTCTGCACGAAGCGGCACTCGAGCGTGGCGATCGCCGCGTTGAGGAGGTCCGGCGTGATCGGGGCTGCGCCGTAGATGACGTAGCGCAGCCGGGGCAGCGAGCCCGGCGCCGCCTCGGGCAGCTCCAGCAGCCGTTGGATCACCGTAGGCACGACCACCGCATGGGTGACCTCCTGCTCGCGCAGCGTGGTGTGCAGCTCCGCCGGGGTGCTGGGGGTGAAGGCGAGCAGCTCGGCACCGACCAGGGTGGCCACCAGCGCGAGGCCGAGACCGGAGATGTGGAAGAACGGGATCGGCGCCATCGCCACCGATGCATCGTCCAGCTCCAGCAGGTTCTGGACGGCGGCGAGCGCCTGCGCCATGTTGTGGCCGGTCAGCATCACCCCCTTGGGGTGCCCGGTGGTGCCGGAGGAGTAGAGGATCAGCGCCGTCTGGTCGCCGTCACCGTCGGCGCGGGGGTCGACCGCCGGGGCGTCGCCGACCCACTCCAACAGCGCATCGACGGCGGTGCTCACCACCAGCGGCGTCGCGGTGGAGGCCCGGACGGCGGATTCCAGGTGCTGCTCCTCGGGGCCGACGAAGACCACCCGGGGATCGGCGTCGTCGATGATCCAGGTGACCTCGTCCGCGGCCAGCCCGATGTTGACGGCGGTGGCGATCGCGCCGGCCTTGGCAGCGCCGTAGAGCACGGCCAGGAACTCGGGTGAGTTGCGGGAGACGCAGGCGACCCGGTCCCCGGGGCGCACGCCGCTGGCCACCAGGCGTTGCGCGATCCGCGAGGAGAGCTCGTCGATCTGCCGGAAGGTGGTGCTGGCGCTCGGCGTCCGCATCGCCACGCTGTCGGATGCGGCCGCCCGCGAGCGGATGATGTCGGCGATCCGGGTCAGGGGCTGGCCGTCCGGGAGCCGGGAGACCAGCGGTGCAGGGGCTTCAGTGGGGGGCACGGTCGTGGGTCCATTCGTCGGGAAATGAGCACGATCTGGCGCAGGGGAGTGCTCCGGTGGGGTGAGGCTAGCCGGACACATCCATTCCGCCTGGTCGGAATTATTAACGAAACAGAGCGGCCTTGTCTGCCCCTTCGGCGTCCTTGGTCGCTCGGGACCCGTGACAAGAGCGTCCCGGGATGCCAGCATGCAGACCAGTCGGTATGGAGTGGCCGGTCGGTCGCCCGAGATGGAGGAGTGAGCGCGTGCTGCAGTTGGAGAACGGTCCCCGGAGCGTGGACGTGGGTGGCTATCGGTTGCATTGCGAGGTGGTCGGCGCCGGGGCGCCCCTGCTGGTGGTGCATGGCGGGATGGGCTACGGCCATCGAGGGTTCCGGCCGTGGCTGGACGGCCTGGGCCGGGCGCGGACGCTGGTCTATGTCGACCTGCCGGGCAACGGTCTCAGCGACACGCCTGCCGACTACGAGGAGTGGAGCGAGGTGAGCCGGCTCTCCGACGCGCTCCATCGCCTGCGCCGTGCGCTCGGCGTGGAGCACTGGAGCGTCTTCGGTCACTCCTTCGGTGGCTACGTGGTCCAGTCGTACGCGCTCGACCACCCCGAGGATCTGGACGCGCTCATCGTCTCGTGCTCGACCTCGATCATGGACCACATGGACGAGTCGATGCGCCAGGCGCGGATCGCGAGCCACAGCGAGGAGCAGTTCGAGGCGATCCGCGCGAACCTGCTGGTGCCGAAGTCGAGCGACGAGGAGTTCGACCGGATCACCGCGCAGGTGAGGTCGGCCTACTTCGCTGACCCCGACTTCCTGGGCCGGGACGTGCCGATGCCGTCGGGTGGCAGCGCCGCGGCGTTCAATGCCACGCTGCGGGTCTGGGACAACTCGGACCTCTCGGCACGGATCGGCGAGCTGGCGGTGCCGACCCTGGTCCTGGGGGCGGCGCGCGACTGGACCTTCCCGGTCGCCGTGGGGGCGCGGCGCACGCACGGACTGATCGCAGGCTCCAGCTACCACGAGTTCGCGGACTCCGGGCACTTCCCCTACGTCGAGGAGAACGCGGAGTTCCTGGAGGTTGTCACGGGCTGGCTGGATCGCGATGACGAGGCGCACCGGGGCGATGCATTGTGAGCCAGGTCTCAAGAATCTGTTGACTTGATACCGGCTGGTCGGTACTTTGCTCGCGTCGTCTCGGTGACCTCGACACGCAGCATCCCCAGGTAGCTCGACACTCGGTAGGAAAGAAGAGGGAACATGAACATTCGCAAGGGCAAGGGGGTTCGCCGTCCGGTGGCCACCCTCGCCGCGCTCGGTCTGGCGTTCGCCGGCCTCGCGGCATGTGGGAGCGACAGCAGCACCAGCTCGAGCAGCTCGGACACCGTCCGCGTCGTGCTGGCCGCTGAGCCGACGACGCTCGACCCGATCGCCGGTGCACGCTCCGGTCAGGTCGTGTGGGACACGGTGATCGAGCCGTTGGTCCCCACCGACCTCGAGTTGGAGCCGACCAAGGACGGCCTGGTCACGGACTGGGAGCGGACCGACGACACCACCTGGACCTTCACGCTGCGCGAGGGCGTGACCTTCAGCAACGGTGAGCCTGCCGACGCCGAGGCTGCGGTCTTCGCGCTCACGAAGGTGCGCGACGAGCCGACCTCGATCCTCAAGTCCTTCTGGACCAACGCGGAGTCGTTCACCGCGCCGGACGCGACCACGCTGGTGATCAAGACCAAGGCTCCGCAGTACGACCTGGTCAACAACCTGGGCACGATCTACATGATCCCGCCCAAGTACTACGCGGAGAAGGGGCCCGAGGGCTTCTCGACCGCTCCGGTCGGCACCGGGCCGTACCTCTTCGACGGCCAGCGCGCCGGTCGCGACATGACCGTGGTTCGCAACCCGGACTACTGGGGCGATGCGGCCAAGACCGAGAAGATCGTCTTCAGCTGGTCCTCGGAGGCCTCCCAGAGGCTCGCCCTGCTGCGCAGCGGCAGCGCGGACATCGCCTACGACCTGCCGCCGGCCCAGCAGAAGGAGGCCAAGGAGGCGGACCTCAACGTGATCACCACCGAGTCCGCGTTGAAGATCGTCGGCTTCCTGCAGACCGACAAGGCACCGTTCGACGACGCCGACGTCGCCAAGGCCGCAGCCCTGGCGGTGGACCGCGACCAGATCGTCGAGGGCATCTTCCAGGGTGCCGCTGCCGCCGACGGCGGCCTGCTCAACGTCAAGCCGGGCGAGCAGCCCGACGAGGTCGTCAGCCAGGACGTCGCCCAGGCCAAGAGCCTGATGGCGGGCCGCTCGGAGAAGGTCACCATCACCTACCCGGCGGGGCAGTACGTGAACATCGAGGAGGTCGCCCAGGCGGTCGGTGGCCAGCTGGAGGCCGTCGGATTCAAGGTCAAGTACAACGCCATCGACTACGGAAGCCTGGTCACCCAGGTCGCCGGTGGCGAGCTCGACGGCCTGTACATCTTCGCCGCCGTGCCGAACGTGGCCGTGCCGTCCTTCTTCGTCAACGGCTTCGTCCGCTCCGCCTCGATCACCAAGAACTGCGGCTCGCCCGAGCTGGACGCGATGGCCGACGAGGCGGTCACCGCCGCTGACGCCGAGGCCGCGGAGGAGGTGTACGACGAGATCAACCGGATCGCCGTCGTCGAGCGGAACTGCTACATCCCGCTCTACCGCCAGGTGTATGCGATCGCGACCGCCAAGAACGTCTCCGGCCTGGTCTACAACCCGATCCACGCCAGTGACTTCACCGGGGTGACGGTGGGCTGAGACCAACTCCACCCAACGGAGGGCCAGGCCGGCGCGGCGACTGCTGCGTCGGCTTGGCCCGTTCTCAGGCCCTGTTGAGCGGATGCCTGCCTCACCTGCGCCGCGTGAAGCGGATGCCTCCGTGGGGCAGGTACTCGACGACGTACGCAGGGTCGTGGATGTTGTGGTGGTGCTTGCTGCAGAGGAGGCTGCCGTCGGCGAGGTCGGTTCGTCCGCCGAGGGACCAGGGATTGTTGTGGTGGGCTTCGCACCAGGTGGCGGGTATTCGGCAGTTCTCGGCGAGGCAGTAGGGGTGCATGAGCGCGAGGGCTCGGTGTTGGGCGCCGCTGTAGAAGCGCTTGGTTCGTCCCAGGTCCAGCGGGACGGAGTCCCCGCCGAGCACTGCCGGGATGATGCCGGCGTTGCAGGCGAGGCGTCGGGCTTCGCCGGCGGAGATCCGGTCGTGCCAGGCGTCGCGTTGGGTGGTGAGGGTGGCGGTGCCGATCTCGTTGCGGAGGGCGTCGAGGCTGATCGTGACGACGACGGTGGTGGCGTCTCCGCCATGCAACGGCAACCGTTTGGGGTCGAGTGTCTCCAGGAGGGTGTTGAGGGCGCGGGCGTTGCGTTGTGGGGTGGAGAGCTTCCGCACGGGGTGGGGTTGGCCGCCGCAGGTTCCGCTCGTCCGGACGTCATGGCCGCAGTGACCGCCGGTACCTGCTCGGTCGCAGCCGCAGCCGCAGCCGCAGCCGCAGCCGCCGCTGGCGCCGCTGCCGCTGGCGCCGTTGCTGGTCGCGTCATCGTTGGCTCCGCCGGCCGCGTCGGTGAAGGTGCCGTGGTGGGCATCGCGGCCGGGGCATTCCAGGTCGCCGCACGACTCGCCGTAGTTGCCGTCGGTGTCGGGCGCGCACCCGCAGGGTGCGGGGGTGAGGCGGTCCCTGCGTGGGTTGGTGATCGCGTTCAACGCAGTCGCCAACCGATTCGCGCAGCCGTCGGTCAGCAGGCCGCTGATCCGGGTGGTGCCGTCGCCCTGTGGCTTCAAGGTCAACTGTTGCCGCTCGCGCGCTGAGCGCTCCTCGTCTGCCAATCGCTTGCCCTCCACGGCTTCGGCGATCTCGGGGGCGACCACATCGATGATGCGTTTGCCCATCCGGCGGAGGTCGTTGGGTCCGAACTCCTCAGCGTGCTTGACCAGCGTCCGTTCGGCGTCACGAAGCACAGCAGCGTCGAGGTCATCGGGCAGCGCGTCCAAGGACCGTGTGATCTCGACCGACTGGGCGAGGTTGACGCGCCCGTCGCGGAGTGCGGTGTGCAGGTGCATCCACCTGCTGTCGAGCTCGCGAGCGATCCGTAGTTCCCGGGCCATGGTGCCGTGGGCCTGGTGGGTTTCGTGGGCGAGGTAGTCGCCGATGTTCCGGGCGCCGTGCGCGTCGACCACATCGAAGGCACACGCCAGCAGTCGGTAGTTCAACTCCGTGAGCCTGGCCTGCAACACCGGCATCTTCAGCAGCACCGCCTCCTTCTCGGCGGTGCTGAGATAGATCGGATTCGCGTCGCTACACGAGTCCAGTGCGGCCTCGATTGCGAGTGTGGCTTGGCAGATCGCCTGCTGGCTCAACGCCAGCGCCTCCGGCTGGATGGTCGCAGTAGGCGGACCGGATGGGGGAGTGATGCGTGGCATGTGCGCCTCCGAGTGGCGGGCGTCTCAGGTGGTTCCCGAGCACACGAATCACGCTACGAGTGACTGCCGACACAAGCTCTCAGCGGCGGCGTGGCAGCGGCACCAGGATCTGTCGGGTGACGCTGTGCAACAGCCCGGCGCCCAGGTTGGACAGCGCGTGCGTGCAACGGGCGCAGTTGCCGGGGTCGGTCGCCGGAGCGGTCAGGTCGTCGCAGGCGAGCGGTGCGCCGGCCGCAACCACGCTGGTCGCGCTGACCCGGCAGACCGCCTGCTCCAGCACGGCGGTCGCGCTGGAGCCGGTCGCCGAGAGGCAGGGGGAGGGGAAGTGCAGGTCGAAGCACTTGCTCAGCGTCGAGATGGGCACCGAGCGGTAGCCCGCCTCACCGCCGCCGGCGGCCTCGCCGCGCAGCCGGAGGATCTGGGCCCGCACCATGGCCCGCCGCGAGTCCAGCAGCGAGCTGAACTCCAGTACCGGAGAGAGTCGATCGGCAGCGAGTCCGCAGATCGCCCGCAGCCGGGGGATGTCGGCGAGTGCGGCCGTCAGCGCCGGCAGCTCGTCGTCGTCCGGCGTCGAATACCCGAGTCCTTGCTCGCGGCTCCAGGTTCCGAGGTCGAGAGGCGGGGGTGCCGGGTGCCCTGGCGGCGCTGCTCCGGAGATGGCGGGGCGGAGCAGATCGGCGTCCACCCCCGACAGCATGCGCCGGACACCGCCCGGCAGCTTCATCGCCAAGTTCTCGCGGGTGATCTCGCGTTCGAATGCCAAACCTGAGCGCAGGAGGAACACCTCCTGGACGGCAGCCCGAAATACCTCACTCGTCACATGTGCATCATCCAACCTCTCAGGTCACAGCCAGGCACCGGTTCTCGCAGAGCGGACCGAATCCGTGCGGTGAGTCACCGAGGCGTCATGATGACGCCCTCACGGTTCGTTGCGCTGCGCCTGAGAGGATGGTGGGGTGCCGCAGCAGAACTCCACGCCCGAGAACTCCCGCCCGCCGATCAGCTGGTCCACCCATGGCCAGATCATCGGCAGCATCATCGCGGCCACCGTCGGCGGCACCATGTTCGGTCTCGCCTTCGCGCTCTGGCCCCAGTCCTCCGTCGAGCGCGGCATCGGGATCGTGATCCTGGCCGCCGTCATCGGTCTGCTCGGGTGGGTGATCGGCTACCTGCGCAAGCCGGTGATCCGGTCTCGGTAGTGCCCCTCTCTGGCTAGCCCCGCGGGCACTGCTCCCGGAACCGGCCCGGCGTGATCCCCGCGCGGTGGGTGAAGTACGACGAGAAGTTCGACGGGTCGTCGAAGCCGAGCTCCTCGGCGATCGCGGCCACCGGCAGGTCGGTGTGCACCAGCGCCCGCTTGGCCTCCAGGACCACCCGCTCGTCGATCAGCTCCTTGGCACTCAGCCCCGTCCACTCATGTGCCAACCGATTCAAGGTGCGGCTCGAGTAGCCCAGCCGCTCGGCGTACGCCGCCACCTGACGGGTCTGGTGGAAGTCGCTCTCGATCAGCTCCCGGAACCAGACGAAGGCATCCGGCGGCACGGCCTGCGGCAGCTCGCCCCCGGGCTCGGTGGCGGCCAACTCCACCAGTGTCGCGGCCAAGGCGTGGCGGGTGGCGAGGTCGCGGAGGTCGGGTCGCAGGACGGGATTCGAGGCCAGGTCCACGACGTGCCGGAATGCTCGCTCGAGGCCGGTGGGCGCCAAGGCAGAGGCCGCCCAGTGGTTGCGGCCGGCGGCAACCGTGGAGCGCAGTGCCTCGTGTGTGGAGGCGAAGACCGCGTCGGTGATGAACATGACCACGGTGGCGTCGTACGCCGTCAGGTCACCCCACTGATGCACCTGACCGGTGCGCATCCAGAGCACGTCGCCGGGCTGCAGGGCGTACTCGGTGAAGTCGACCGTGTGGGTGGCGACGCCCTCGGTGACCCGGATCAGCACGTCGAAGGAGAGGCGCTGGGTGCCGGTGAACTCGGCCGGTCCGGCCCGCGCCAACAGCTCGCGCACGCTCAGCGCCTCGACGGTGCCGCTCACGCCCTCAGGCGGGGTGTAGTGCACGGGCCGGATCCCGTTCTGCCGCTCGTTCGCCACCAGTCCAGCCTAAGGTGACGTGCGGTCAGGCAGACGAGCTCAGCTCGTCGAGGCGCCATAGCGCCCGCTCGGTGTTGGCCGCGAGCCGTCCGCGCACGTCGTCGAGTCGCATGGAGCCGACGGTGCTGGCTGGTATCCGGGACGGGTTGAGGGCCACCTCGTTCGCCCAGGCTGCGATGTCCTCCTCCGCACCGAACGACGCGGCCGCTCGTGTGCCCAGCACCGTCATCCGCGCCCAGTCGGCAAGGGTGTTGCCGTAGGACGAGGGTGGACAGAGCGTGTTCTTGACGGCATCGTCCTCCCGGGTCGCCTCGACGTAGCCGGCGAGCGCGGCACCGAAGCAGGGGAAGCCCGCGCGGATCGGTTGCAACGTGATCGTCTCGGATCCCCAGATCGGGATGCGGGATGGCATCTTCAACCCGTCCGCAGCGCAGTGGACAACGCATGCGTCCGGTGCGACGCGGACGGTGCCGAACTGCATCTCGAGCCGGCCTCGGTGCACGGCCTCCACATGTCCGAGACGCACGACGTTATCGATGCTGCGGAGGAGTTCGAGCTCCCACGTGCCGAGCGTGGGGGCCTTCGCCATCGTCGGAGTCACGCCGCGGTCGACCCGCATCATGATGCCGCGTTCTTCGAGGTGCAGGAACAGGTCGGGCAGGGAGGTGGCTGTGGTGGCAGCTGTCATCAGGTCGGCCACCATGCCGAGGAAGATCTCCGGGGTCGGCTGGATCAACGCCCGGTTCAGCATCCAGGGGTCGCGGGGTCGGACCCAACAGATCGCGTCGGGGTCGACGCCGTGGGTCAGCAGCCACACGCACGCGTCGGTCGCGGTCTTGCCCGAGCCCACGATGACGTACTGGCTGGGCGCGTCGTCGACCAGGACCAGCTCGTTCACCGTGATCACGCGGGCTCCGTCGTCGACGGCGAACGGCGCCGGGGTGTCCGCGGGGATGTCGGGGGAGAGGTAGCGGGCATCCACCACCCGGCAACGGTCGGGCACGTCGAAGGACTGGCCCGTGACACGCGAGCGGAGCGTGCCGCCGCCGAGGTAGTCGTGGCCGCCGAGGAAGTCGACACGGCCTGACTCCACCATCGCGGTGAGCCGGTCGCTGTAGTACGAGGTGATCGCCGGCTGGTCGGCCCGTTCATGGAGGCCGGCTTCAGGCCCGTGCTGCTGGATCCTGCCGCCCCCGAGGACGGTGGAGGCGACCCCGTAGAACGGCGAGGCCTGGTGGAGCCGTACGAACGGATACGCGGACAACCAGTGCCCGCCGGCCGCATACCGCCGATCGACAAGTGCGACCCGGACGTCGGCGTGGTCGACCAGAGCGTCTGTGAACGCCATCTCCATGGCCCCAGCACCCACGACCAGATAGTCGACCTCGAGCCGGCGCTTCATCTCACCACGAAAGCACGGGCGCTGCGGGTTGTCCATGAGCGACCATGGCCGAGGCCGTGGCCTCGCTCGTCGGGTCGCCACAGATCCAGGCTAGGGTCTCGATACGTGACTGAGGCGAAGCGCGAGCCACTGGCGGTGCTGTGGGACATGGACGGCACGCTGGTCGACACCGAGCCGTACTGGATCGAGACCGAGTACGAGATGGCCGCCCGCTACGCAGCCACGTGGAGCCGCGAGCACGCGCTCAACCTGGTCGGCAACGACCTGCTCGCCTCAGGGCGCTACATCCGCGAGCACATGGGCATCGACCGGAGCCCGGAGCAGATCGTCGAGGAGCTGCTGGACGGCGTCGTCGCCCGGGTCGAGCGGGCCGTCCCGTGGTGCCCCGGCGCCCGTGAGCTCCTGGCGGCCCTTGCTGAGGCCCAGATCCCGTGTGCCCTGGTGACGATGAGCTACCAGCGCTTCGTCGCCCCGATCCTGGCCAGCCTCCCGCCGGGGACCTTCGCCACCGTCGTCACCGGCGATGCCGTCGCGAACGGCAAGCCGCACCCGGAGCCCTACCTGACGGCCGCGGCGCGCCTCGGCGTGAGGCCGGCGGACTGCGTGGCCATCGAGGACAGCAACACCGGCGCGCGCAGCGCCGAGAGCGCGGGCTGCACCGTGTTGGTCGTGCCCAACCACGTCACGGTGGAGCCGGGGGAGCGACGGGTCTTCCGGGAGACGCTCACAGGGATCAGGGTGCCGGATCTTCCGCTGCTGCCCTGAGCTCTGCGGGCAGCGGGAGCATCTCGTTGCCGAACGCCGGGCAGTGCGCCTGGTGGTTGCACCAGGCGCAGAGCTTGCTCGGCGTGGCACGCCAGTCGCTGGCGAGCTCCGCATAGCGGATCGCCTTCCAGATCGCCTCGATCTTGCGCTCGGTGGCGAGCAGGTCCTCCTCGTCGGGCACGTGGCGTAGGATCTGGCCATCGCCGAGGTAGATCAGCTGGAGCATCGCCGGGATGACGCCGCGGGTGCGCCAGATGACCAGGGCGTAGAACTTCATCTGGAACAGCGCCTTGGCCTCGAACCGCTCGTTCGGTGCCCGGCCGGTCTTGTAGTCGACGACGCGGATCATCCCGTTCGGGGCGACGTCGAGGCGGTCCACGAATCCGCGCAGCAGGAGCTTGGAGTCGAGCAGTGTCTCGACGTAGAGCTCGCGCTCGGCGGGCTCGAGGCGGCGCGGGTCCTCCAGCTGGAAGTACTGGTCGAGGGCGTCGCCGCAGGTGCGCAGCCAGGTGTCGAAGTCGCGCGGCTCGGCGTCGCCCTCGGCGGCGAACAGCTGGGCGGCCTCGGGCTCCGCCTCGACCAGCGCCTGCCAGGCCGGCGCCACCATCGCCGCTGCGCGCTCCGGCGTCCGCTCGGCTGCCGGGAGGTCGAAGAGGTCCTCGAGGACCTTGTGCACCAGGGTGCCGCGGATCGCGTCGGCCGACGGCGGCTCCGGGAGCCGGTCGATGGTGCGGTACCGGTAGAGCAGCGGGCAGGTCATGAAGTCGCCCGCGCGGCTCGGCGAGAGCGCGCCGAGCACCTCCACGCCATCGACGGCACGCGAGAGCGCCTCGGCCGGCGAGGCCGGCTGCGGGGCTGGGACGCCGGTGGGCGTGGTGGAGGGGCTCATCGCGCTTCACCCTAGGCGACGGCTCCGACAGCTCCAGCGGACGATCCGGTAAATTCATGCCGTGCCTGCCGATCATCCGCGAGCCCCCGACGCTCAAGACGACCGAGTGCGCCGTCCGCGTCCCCCGGGGACCTTCCGGATCGGCCAGATCGGCGGCGTCGACGTGCTGGTCACGACGTCGTGGTTCCTGATCGCGGCACTGATCGCCGTCGTGCTCGCTCCGGTGGTCGAGGACACCCAACCCGGCCTCGACGCCTGGAAGTACCTGGCCGGCGTCGCGTTCGCGGTGCTGCTCTACCTCTCGGTGCTGCTGCACGAGGCCTCGCACGCGCTGGTCGCCAAGCGCCTCGGCTACCCGGTCGACTCGATCACCCTGCACTTCCTCGGCGGTGCCACCGCGATCGAGGGCGAGGCGCGCTCGCCCCGCGACGAATTCTGGATCGCTGTGGTCGGCCCGCTCACCTCGGTGGTGGTCGGCCTGGCGGCGATCCCGGTCTGGCTGCTGCTGCCCGACGGCCTCCTGCAGCTGGCCTTCATGGGCCTGATGATGGCCAACCTGCTGGTCGGCGTGCTCAACCTGGTGCCGGGCCTGCCGCTCGACGGCGGCCGGGTGCTCAAGTCCCTCGTCTGGGGCGTCAGCGGCAACCAGCACCGCGGCACCATCGCGGCCGGCTGGGGCGGTCGGGTGGCCGCGGTCGCCGTGCTCGCCTGGCCGCTGCTGCTGGACCCGCTGCTCGGGGTGCGCGCGACCCTGGTGGACTTCCTGCTCGCTGCCGTGGTGGCGGGCTTCCTCTGGGCCGGCGCCACCGCTGCCATGCAGTCGGCCCGGCTGCGCCGTCGGCTGCCGTCGTTGGTAGCGCGGACGCTGGCGCGCCGTGCCGTCACCGTCGCCGGGGACCTCTCCGTCGCCGAGGCGGTGCGGCTGGCGCAGGAGAGCGGTGCCGGTGCGATCGTCACGCTCACCTCGGACGGCAGGCCGGTCGGCCTCGTCAACGAGGCGAGCCTGATCGCGATGCCGCTGGAGCGCCGGGCCTGGGTCGCCGTCTCCACGCTGGCCCGCGGCCTCGAAGACGGACTCTCCCTGCCTGCGGGCCTGCGCGGCGAGGACCTGATCCGGGCGATCACCCGCAAGCCCGCACACGAATATCTTCTTCTCGAGGACGACGGCTCGATCTTCGGCGTGCTGGCCACCGCCGACGTCGACCGCGCCTTCTCGCAACGCTGACCCCACCCGATGACGGCAACCGCCGCCTGCACAGGAGCTTCGATGACCGACCCCACCCCGTCCACCGTGCCCGACGTCTCGCCCCAGGCCTGGGCAGGTGTGCACCGCGGCCCGCTGCGGATCGGCGAGTGGGTCCGGCTGACCGACCAGAAGGGCCGCCGGCACAACTTCGAGCTCGTCGCCGGCAAGCGGTTCTTCTCCAACCGCGGTCACATCGAGCACGACGACCTGATCGGTCGCGAGGAGGGCTTCAGCATCACCTCCTCGGTCGGTGGCGAGTACCTGGTCTTCCGGCCGCTGCTCTCGGAGTTCGTGGTCTCGATGCCGCGCGGGGCGGCCGTCGTCTACCCCAAGGACGCCGCACAGATCGTGGCCATGGCCGACATCTTCCCCGGCGCCAAGGTCGTCGAGGCCGGCGTCGGCTCGGGTGCGCTCACCTGCTCGCTGCTGCGGGCGGTCGGTCCGTACGGCAATGTGATCTCGTGGGAGCGCCGCGAGGAGTTCGCCGACGTCGCCCGCAAGAACGTCACCCAGTTCTTCGGCGGCCAGCACCCGGCCTGGGACCTGCGCCTCGGCGACCTGCAGGAGGCCCTGCCGGCCAGCGGCGAGCGGGTCGACCGGGTGATCCTGGACATGCTCGCGCCCTGGGAGTGCGTGGACGCCGTCGCCGACGCGCTGCTGCCCGGCGGCATCGTGGTGGCCTACGTCGCCACCACCACCCAGCTCTCCCGCTTCGTGGAGACGGTCCGTGCCCACGGCGGCTTCACCGAGCCGCAGCCGTGGGAGTCGCTGGTGCGCGACTGGCACGTCGAGGGCCTGGCCGTGCGCCCCGGTCACAAGATGATCGGCCACACCGCGTTCCTGGTCACCGCGCGCCGGATGGCCCCCGGGGAGACGGCGCCGCGCAAGAAGCGCCGGCCGGCGCCGGGCGCCTACGGCGTCGACTACACGGGCCCGCGTCCGGCGGACATCCCGCCCGTGGTGCTCGAGGAGAAGTTCGACTCCTGAGGTGGTCGTGCCCGGCTCGCGGAGCCGGGCACAGTCATCAAATCGTTGCCGACATCGGCGTAGATCCCCTTTCCATCGTGGACAGGATGGGTAAGGTCGCTGGTGTGAGGAGGTGGCGCACATGGCGGCATCGGACAGCGCACACAGTGCCGAGGAACTCAGGAACCAGGTGCGATACCTGGAGGCGGAGGTAGGTGACCTGCGCCGCCGGCTGCAGGAGTCACCGCAGCGGAGCAGCTTCGCGGATCGTCAGCTGATCGAGCTCCAGCGCTCGCTCGCGGCGACCACCTCCCAGAACGAACGCCTGGCGCAGACCCTGCGCGAGGCGCGCGATCAGATCCTGGCGCTCAAGGAGGAGATCGACCGGTTGGCCCAGCCGCCCGCCGGCTTCGGCACCTTCCTCGAGCACAACGAGGACGGCTCGGTCGACGTCTTCACCGGCGGGCGCAAGCTGCGGGTGAACGTCAGCCCGGGGATCGAGAGCGAGGAGCTCGTCCGCGGCCAGGAGGTGCTGCTCAACGAGGCCCTCAACGTGGTCGCGGCGCTCGCCTTCGAGAAGCTCGGCGACGTCGTCATGCTCAAGGAGATCCTGGCTGACGGCGACCGGGTGCTGGTGATCGGCAACACCGACGAGGAGCGGGTGGCCCGGATCGCCGAGCCGCTGCGCGCCGAGGTGATCCGCGCCGGCGACTCCCTCCTCTTCGACTCCCGTAGCGGGTACGTCTACGAGAAGGTGCCCAAGTCCGAGGTCGAGGAGCTCGTCCTCGAGGAGGTGCCCGACATCGACTACGAGTCGATCGGTGGCCTGGTCAACCAGATCGACGCGATCCGCGACGCCGTCGAGCTGCCGTACCTGCACCCCGACCTGTTCAAGGAGCACCAGCTCAAGCCGCCGAAGGGCGTCCTGCTCTACGGCCCTCCCGGCTGCGGCAAGACGCTGATCGCCAAGGCGGTGGCGAACTCACTGGCCAAGAAGGTCGCCGCGAAGACCGGGCAGGAGGGCAAGTCCTACTTCCTGAACATCAAGGGCCCCGAGCTGCTCAACAAGTACGTCGGCGAGACCGAGCGGCACATCCGGCTGGTCTTCCAGCGGGCACGCGAGAAGGCCAGCATGGGCACCCCCGTGATCGTCTTCTTCGATGAGATGGACTCGTTGTTCCGCACCCGCGGCTCGGGCGTCTCCTCGGACGTCGAGAACACGATCGTGCCGCAGCTGCTCAGCGAGATCGACGGCGTCGAGCTGTTGGAGAACGTGCTGGTGATCGGTGCCTCCAACCGTGAGGACATGATCGACCCGGCGATCCTGCGGCCCGGGCGCCTCGACGTGAAGATCAAGATCGAGCGTCCGGACGCCGAGTCGGCGCGCGACATCTTCAGCAAGTACCTCACCTCCGACCTTCCGCTGCACGCGGAGGACCTGGCGGAGTTCGGTGGCAGCCGCGAGGCGTGCACCGACGCGATGATCCGGGCCACGGTGGAGCGGATGTACTCGGAGACCGATGAGAACCGCTTCCTGGAGGTCACCTACGCCAACGGTGACAAGGAGGTCCTGTACTTCAAGGACTTCAACTCCGGTGCGATGATCCAGAACATCGTCGACCGGGCCAAGAAGATGGCGATCAAGGACTTCCTCGACCACCAGCAGCGGGGCCTGCGCGTGCAGCACCTGCTCCAGGCCTGCGTCGACGAGTTCAAGGAGAACGAGGACCTCCCCAACACCACCAACCCCGACGACTGGGCGCGGATCTCCGGCAAGAAGGGCGAGCGGATCGTCTTCATCCGCACCCTGATCACCGGCAAGCAAGGCACCGAGCCCGGCCGGTCGATCGACAACGTGTCCAACACCGGGCAGTACCTGTGACGACGGCGGTGCGCGGCTGATCGGCCGCGCACCGCTCAGTCACGCACGGCGCGGCCGAGGAACCCCTCTGCCCACGGGCTCATCACCTTCGCGGGCATGATCCGGATCGGCTGGCAGCTGACGGCGAAGCCGCCCGCGCGCAGCAGCGCCGGCACGTCGCGGCTCAGATTGCAGCCGCCGAAGACGATCCGCTGCACCGGGTCGAGGCGTCGTTGCATCCGGGCCACCTGCGGCTCGGGCGCCAACCCGTGCTCCAGGAAGTGCAGCGCGCCGCCCGGGCGGAGCACCCGGCGCAGCTCGGCGATCGCCCGCGCGGCGTCCGGCACGGTGCAGAGCGTGAAGGTGCACAGGGCGTTGTCGAAGCTGGCGTCCGCGGCGTCCAGCGCTTCGCCGTCCAACCCGCTGCGGGTGACCGGCACGGTGCTGTCGCGGCGTCGTGCGGAGGAGCGCTGCCAGCCCAGGTCGTTGGGCTCGATGGCGGCGACGGAGCGCACCTGGTCGGGCAGCACGCCGAGGTTCAGCCCGGAGCCGAAGCCGATCTCGACGACCTCGCCGCTCAGTCCGCGACAGACGTCGGCGCGCAGCGCCATCACCTCCGGCTTGGCGAGTGCCGCATCCGTGAGGTGGGGTACGACCTTCTCGGTCCACCAGCCCATGGCTACCTCCTGGTCTCGACGAAGGCCCCATTCTTCGCGATTCTGCGCGGGTCGGGGTGCGATTCGCGCGGGTTCGGCACCCGCGTGAGTAGGCTCGTGACATGAGCGTACGACGGGTGATGGGCACCGAAGTCGAGTACGGCATCTCGGTCCAGGGGCAGCCGCAGGCCAATCCGATGGTGGCCTCGAGCCAGGTCGTGAACGCCTACGCCACGGCGACGGTGCATGCCCGGCGCGCCCGGTGGGACTTCGAGGAGGAGTCGCCACTGCGCGACGCCCGTGGCTTCGACATGTCCCGTCAGGTCGCGGACCTCTCCCAGCTCACCGACGAGGACCTCGGCCTGGCGAACGTGATCCTCACCAACGGGGCGCGGCTCTACGTCGACCACGCGCACCCGGAGTACTCCGCGCCGGAGGCGACCAACCCGCTCGACGTCGTCCGCTGGGACAAGGCCGGCGAGTTGGTGATGCTGGACGCCGCGAACCTGGCCTCCGCGATCCCCGGCGCCTCGCCGATCGTGCTCTACAAGAACAACACCGACAACAAGGGCGTCTCCTACGGTGCCCACGAGAACTATCTGATGCGCCGGTCGACGCCGTTCGCCGACATCGTGCGTCATCTGACGCCGTTCTTCGTCTCGCGTCAGGTGGTCTGCGGTGCCGGACGGGTGGGCGTCGGCCAGGACGGCGGCTCGAGTGAGTTCCAGATCAGCCAGCGCGCCGACTTCTTCGAAGTGGAGGTGGGGCTGGAGACGACGCTCAAGCGCCCGATCATCAACACCCGCGACGAGCCCCACGCCGACCCCGAGCGGTACCGGCGCCTGCATGTGATCATCGGCGACGCCAACCTCGCGGAGATCTCCACCTACCTCAAGGTCGGCACCACCTCGCTGGTGCTGGCGATGATCGAGGACGGCTTCATCACCACGGATCTGCGGATCGACGGCTCCGTGCGCGCGCTGCGCGCGGTCTCCCACGACCCGACGTGCCGCACGCTGATCACCCTGGCCGACGGTCGGCGGCTGACCGCGGTGCAGCTGCAGTGGGAGTACCTGGAGCTGGCCCGCAAGTATCTACTGGAGCGGCACGGTGGCGAGACCGACGAGCAGACCGCCGACGTGATGGCGCGCTGGGAGTCGGTGCTGACCCGGCTCGAGCGCGACCCGATGGAGTGCGCCTCCGAGCTCGACTGGGTCGCCAAGCTGCGCCTGATGGAGCAGTACCGGGCCCGCGACGGACTCGCCTGGACCGACCCGAAGCTGCACCTGATCGACCTCCAGTATGCCGACATCCGTCCGCAGAAGGGCCTCTACCACCGGCTGGTGCGGATGGGCCGGATCGAGCGGCTGCTCGACGACGCCAGCGTGGAGTCCGCGATGCACGATCCGCCGACCGACACCCGCGCCTACTTCCGCGGCCGGTGCCTGGACAAGTACTCCGAGCACATCGCGGCGGCGTCCTGGGACTCGGTCATCTTCGACCTGCCCGGGCGGCAGTCGCTGCAACGGATCCCGACCACCGATCCGCTGCGCGGAACGCGTGCCCACGTAGGGGATCTGATCGATCGCTGCGACACGGCCGAGCAGATCTTCCGCGCGCTCACCTCCTCCTGAGGGCCCCGTTGGATAGGGTGAGGACATGGCCCAGGAGCACAAGCAGCCCAAGAAGTCCTCGGAGGAGGCGGCCGAGGAGGTCGAGGCCTCCCAGACGTCCGTCGCCGAGCGCAAGGAACAGCTCGACGAGGACATCGACGCGATCCTCGACGAGATCGACGACGTGCTGGAGACCAACGCCGAGGACTTCGTGAAGTCCTTCATCCAAAAGGGGGGCCAGTGAGCGCATTCGGTAGCGGCTCACGGCTGCCGGACGCCTTCCTCGCGCCCGGAACCGCCTCCTTCGCCGACTTCCTGGCCAGCCAGGCTCCCGACCTGCTGCCCTCGGCGCGGAACCTTCCGGCAGGCCCCGCCGGCGACCTGGCTCCGCACGGCACCACGATCGTTGCGGCCACCTTCGCCGACGGCGTGGTGATGGCCGGCGACCGGCGCGCCACGATGGGCAACATCATCGCCCAGCGCGACATCGAGAAGGTCTTCCCGACCGACGAGTTCAGCTGTGCCGGGATCGCCGGCACCGCGGGCCTCGCCGTCGAGATGGTGCGGCTCTTCCAGACCGAGCTCGAGCACTACGAGAAGATCGAGGGCACCACGCTCTCCGTCGACGGCAAGGCGAACCGCCTGGCCGCACTGATCCGCAACAACCTCAGCCTGGCCATGCAGGGCCTGGCCGTGGTCCCGCTCTTCGCCGGCTACGACCACCGCGCCGAGCAGGGCCGGATCTTCTCCTACGACGTCACCGGTGGCCGGTACGAGGAGACCGCGTTCCACGCGGTCGGCTCCGGCTCGCTCTTCGCCCGTGGCGCACTGAAGAAGCTCTACCGCGATGACCTCACCGAGGGCGACTGCGTGACCGCGCTGGTCCAGGCTCTGTACGACGCTGCCGACGACGACTCGGCCACCGGTGGTCCGGATCTGGCGCGCCGGATCTTCCCGGTGGTGCACGT
>NZ_BAAALG010000002.1:47870-105329 GCF_039528155.1 Nocardioides dubius
GAGGTCGCTGCCGTGGCCGACCGGGTGGTTGCCGCCCGGATGAACCGACCCGACGGCCCCGCGGCCGCGCTGGTCTGAGAAGCGACTTCGAGGTAGAAGATGAGCACCCCGTTCTACGTTTCGCCCGAGCAGCTGATGAAGGACCGCGCGGACTTCGCCCGCAAGGGCGTCTCCCGCGGTCGGTCCCTGGTCGCCGTCCAGTACGCCGACGGCGTGCTGATGGTCTCGGAGAACCCGTCCCAGGCCCTGCACAAGATCTCCGAGCTCTACGACCGGATCGCCTTCGCCGCGGTCGGTCGCTACAACGAGTTCGAGAACCTGCGGATCGCCGGGGTCCGGCTGGCCGACATGCGCGGCTACGCCTACGACCGGCGCGACGTCACCGGTCAGGGCCTCGCCAACGCCTACGCACAGACGCTGGGCACGATCTTCTCCAACGGTGGCGAGAAGCCCTACGAGGTGGAGATCTTCGTCGCCGAGGTCGGTGAGAAGGCGGCCGACGACAACATCTTCCGGCTCACCTTCGAGGGCATGGTCGCCGACGAGCACGGCTTCGCCGTGATGGGCGGTGCAGCCGACGTGGTCTCCGGCTACCTGCGCGAGCGCTACACCGAGGGGCTGGACCTGGCTGCTGCGCTGCGGCTCGCCGTCGGCGCGCTCGGGCACAGCGAGAGCTCCGACCGGGTGATCGGGATCGACGACCTCGAGGTGGCGGTGCTGGACCGCACCCGCACCCAGCCGCGGAAGTTCCGCCGCGTCGCTGCGGCCAAGCTGCCCGAGCTGCTCGGGCCGCGCGAGGCGACGTCGTCGAGCGAGTCGAGCGAGCCCAGCGATCAGGCTGAGCCGACCGCGCAGGATCAGTAAATTCGCAGATCCACTGGCGTTTGGGGCGCACCTTGTGGTGCGCCTCACCTAGTGTTGGTGCATGGACCGCCGAATCTTCGGAATCGAGAACGAGTACGGCGTCACCTGCACGTTCCACGGACAACGACGGCTGAGCCCGGACGAGGTGGCGCGCTACCTGTTCCGCAAGGTCGTGTCCTGGGGCCGGAGCAGCAACGTCTTCCTGCGCAACGGCGCCCGGCTCTATCTCGACGTCGGCAGCCATCCGGAGTACGCCACCCCGGAGTGCGATGACATCGAGCAGCTGGTCACCCACGACAAGGCGGGGGAGCGGATCCTCGAGGGCCTGCTGATCGACGCCGAGCAGCGGCTTCACGACGAGGGCGTCTCCGGCGACATCTACCTCTTCAAGAACAACACCGACTCGGCCGGCAACTCCTACGGCTGCCATGAGAACTACCTGGTCGGTCGCGCCGGCGAGTTCAGCCGGCTGGCCGACATCCTGATCCCGTTCCTGGTGACCCGGCAGATCCTGGTCGGGGCGGGCAAGATCGTGCAGACCCCGCGTGGCGCCTCCTACTCGGTGAGCCAGCGGGCGGAGCACATCTGGGAGGGCGTCTCCAGCGCGACCACGCGCAGCCGGCCGATCATCAACACCCGCGACGAGCCGCACGCCGACGCCGAGCGCTACCGCCGCCTGCACGTGATCGTCGGTGACTCCAACATGAGTGAGACCACCACCATGCTCAAGGTCGCCAGCTGCGACCTGGTGCTGCGGATGATCGAGGAGGGCGTGGTCATGCGCGACCTCTCCCTGGAGAACCCGATCCGCGCGATCCGCGAGATCTCGCACGACATGACCGGCCGCCGCAAGGTCCGGCTGGCGAACGGTCGGGAGGCGAGCGCGCTGGAGATCCAGGGCGAGTACTTCTCCCGGGCCCGCGACTTCGTGGACCGCCGTCAGCTCCACGATCCCGTGCTCGACCGGGCCCTCGACCTGTGGGAGCGCGGTCTCAAGGCGATCGAGGCCGAGGACCTCTCCCTGGTCGACCGCGAGCTGGACTGGGTGATCAAGTGGAAGCTGATCGAGCGCTACCGGGCCAAGCACGGCCTGAGCCTCGGCAGTGCCCGGGTCGCCCAGCTCGACCTCGCCTACCACGACATCCGGCGGGACCGCGGCCTCTACTACCTGCTGGAGCGCCGCGGTGCTGTGGCCCGGGTGAGCAGCGACCTGCCGATCTTCCGGGCCAAGTCGGTGCCGCCGCAGACCACGCGGGCCAAGCTGCGCGGTGACTTCATCCGCCGGGCGCAGGAGCGCCGGCGTGACTTCACCGTGGACTGGGTGCACCTGAAGCTGAACGACCAGGCCCAGCGCACGGTGCTCTGCAAGGACCCGTTCCGCGCGGTGGACGACCGGGTGCAGCGTCTGATCGAAGGTATGTAGGCGCCTGATTGGGCTGATGGCCTAGGCTCTGATCCGCCCGTGCTGTCAGAAAGAACGGAACCACCACCGTGCGTCGCATCGCCGCCTCTCTTGCTGTTGCCACCCTGCTCCTCGGGAGCGTCGCCGCCTGCGGTGACGACAGCGACGACGGCAGCAGCCAGGGATCGTTAAAGGTCTCCGGCGCGTTCGGCACGGTGCCCCAGGTCGACATCGACGCGCCCTACGCCGTCGACGAGACCGAGGTGAAGGTGATCACCGAGGGTGACGGCGACGAGATCGCCAAGGACAGCTCGGCCTTCCTCAACATCTTCATCGCGAACGGCTACAACGGGAAGGTCGTCGACTCGGCCTGGCCGATCCCCGAGGACGAGAGTGCCACCGAGTCGCCCAGCGCGACCCCGAGCGAGTCGCCCAGCGCCGCACCGAGCGCGACCCCGAGCCAGACCCCCAGCGGCGACACCGACGCGGCTGACGGCGAGTCCGAGGCGCCCGCAGCCGACGAGCAGGTCGAGGGCAACCCGACCCTGGTCACGCTGACCTCGGAGACCATCAAGGCGATCAACAAGGCCGTGGTCGGGCACACCGTCGGCTCCCGGGTCGTGGTCAGCGCGAACGCCGACGACGCCTTCGGACTCGGCGGCGCCGAGCTCGGCATCGGCAACGAGGACACCACCGTCTTCGTGATCGACATCGTGGGCAGCGTCCTGGACAAGGTCGACACCAGCACCGCCGTCGCCCCGCAGGGGATGCCGACGGTCGTCGAGGCGGACGGCAAGGCCACCGGCCTCGACTTCAGCAAGGCCCCCAAGAAGCCGGCGCCCGGCCTGCAGGTCGTCACCCTGGTCGAGGGCGACGGCGCCAAGGCGGAGAAGGGCTCCCAGGTGGCCCTGCGCTACCTCGGTCAGGTCTGGGGCGCGAAGAAGGCGTTCGACGAGAACTACACGGCCTCTTCGCCCACGGTCGCCGGGAACCCGTTGACGCTGGGCGTCGGCTCCGTGATCAAGGGGTGGGACCAGGGCCTGGAGGGCGTCACCGCCGGCAGCCGGGTGCTGCTGGTGATCCCGGCCGCGCTCGGCTACGGCGCTGAGGGCAAGGGCGAGGACATCAAGGGCGGCGACACGCTGACCTTCGTGGTCGACGTCCTCGGCGTCGCCTGAGCCGGTCGGCCCAGGCCCCCGGCGTAGACTGGCCAACGTTGTTGACTATCAAGGTGAGGACGTCATGACCCCGCAACTCATCGGAGGGCTCGGCACCCCCGAACTCCTGATCATCCTGGCCGTGATCGTCCTGCTCTTCGGCGCCTCGAAGCTCCCGGAGCTGGCTCGCGGGAGCGGCCGTGCCCTGCGGATCTTCAAGGCCGAGACGAAGGGCCTGCACGACGACGAGCAGGCTGAGGCCGGTCCGGCCGGCGAGCTCAACCCGCCGAAGGGCACCGACTCGGTGATCGACCCCGATCCGCGGCGCGACACCACCAACTGACCGTGTCACTCGCCGGCGTCGTGGGCTTGTTCCGCGGCAAACCGAAGCATGCCGTCTCCGCGGACGGCAGGATGGCTCTGGCCGACCACTTCCGCGAGCTCCGCGCGCGGCTGATGCGCTCGCTGCTGGTCTTCGTGGTGCTCTTCTTCGTGGCGCTGTTCTTCTACGAGGAGCTGCTGGACCTGATCCTCGAGCCGTATAACCACGCGCGCGAGGTGCTGGAGGCCGACGTCAGCACGGAAGCGTACGTCAAGGGCGCCACCGGGCCGCTGATGCTGCAGTTGAAGCTGTGCGGCATCGCGGCGCTGGTGCTGGCCAGCCCCTACTGGCTCTACCAGATCTGGGGTTTCCTGGTCCCGGGTCTGACCGCGCGGGAGAAGCGCTGGTCCCGGGTCTTCGCCGCGGTGGCCGGGCCGCTCTTCCTCGGCGGCGTGGCACTCGGCTACTACGTGCTGCCCAAGGGCCTCGAGGTGCTGATCGGCTTCACCCCGGACGGCATGCAGAACCTGGTCGAGTTCGGGGAGTACTTCTCGTTCTTCACCCGGATGCTGCTGGTCTTCGGCATCGCGATGGAGATCCCGCTCTTCGTGATCATGCTGAACCTGGCGGGGATCATCACCGGCAAGCAGATCGGTGCGTACCGTCCCTGGATCATCGTGGGCACCTTCATCTTCGCCGCCGTCGCGACGCCGTCCACGGACCCGTTCGCGATGTCCATCCTGGCCGGTGTGATGACGGCGCTGTTCCTGCTCTCCGAGGTGGTGGCACGCTTCCTCGACCGGTGGCGCGGACGACGTGCGACGGGCACCGACCAGTGGGCCGACGACGAGATCTCGACGCTGTGAGGCCCTGCGATCCGTTTGACCTGCCCGACTGGCTCGGCACTGCCGAGGTCACCTGGAGCGCGGTCAGCACCGACCGTGGTGGGCACCGTGTCCGCGGTGAGCTCAGTGCCGGTGCGCAGCTGATGCCGTGCGACCTCTTCGCCGTCGACCAGGCCTGGCCGGCGCCGGTGGCAGACGACGTGCTGCGCCACGAGGTGCACACCGCCTGGCGTTCCGGCGAGGTCGTCCTGGCCACCGAGCAGGAGCGGCTGCTGATCCTGACGCCGGGCGTCTGCTTCGCTCCCGCTGATGCGCTGGAGGCGGTTCGCCGACTGGCGCGCGCGGTCGCCGCGCAGCCCGAGCACTACGTGGTGGCGCTGCGTCTGGACGCCTGGGCCACCCGGGGGACCAGTGCCGATCGCGGGTGAGGTCGGGGTCCTGATCAACCCCACTGCCGGCAAGGGCCGGGCGGCCCGGATCGGCGACGGCGTCCTGGCCCGGCTCGCGGCCGCCGGGGTGAGCGCGCGCCCGATCATCGGGCGCGACGGCGACCATGCCGAGCACCTGGCCCGGCAAGCGGTGCGGGACGGGGCCGGAGCATTGATCGCTGTGGGTGGCGACGGATCGGTCCACCTGGCGGCCCAAGCGCTCGCCGGGACCGACGTCCCGCTCGGCGTGGTGCCGGCCGGCACCGGCAACGACGTGGCGCGCTACCTGGCATTGCCGCGCACCGATCCACTTGCGGCGGTCGAGGTGATCCTCGCCGGGCGGACCAAGCGGATCGACCTGGCCCGCTCCGGCTCCCGCTACTTCGTCACGGTGCTGGCGGCCGGCTTCGACGCGGTGGTCAACGAGCGTGCCAACGCGATGAGCTGGCCGCGCGGCCAGATGCGCTACAACCTGGCCACCCTTGCCGAGCTGCGGACGTTCCAGCCGCTGCGCTACACCCTCGACCTGGACGGCGAGCGGGTGGAGACCGAGGCGATGCTGGTCGCCGTCGGCAACGGCACCTCCTTCGGCGGCGGCCTGCGGATCACCGAGGGCGCCCGGCTCGACGACGGCCTGCTCGACGTGGTGCTGGTCAAGCCGCTCAGCCGCCTCGGCCTGATCCGGGCCTATCCCGGCCTCTTCGACGGCAGCGTCGTCGAGCATCCCCAGTTCCGGCGCTATCGGGTGCGCCGGGCGACCATCGCCGCAGCCGGCATCGTCAGCTACGCCGACGGCGAGCGATTCGGCCCGCTTCCGCTTACCGTGGAAGCGGTGCCCCGAGCATTGAAGGTGATCGCATGAGTGACTCCCCGTCCGAGAGCTACGCCCGCTTCCAGCGGGATCGCAAGTACCCCGTGCTCGCGGACTTCTCGGCGTTGTATCCCTTCGGGCTCGACGAGTTCCAGCTCCGGGCCTGCCGCGAGGTGGAGGAGGGCAAGGGCGTCCTGGTCGCGGCTCCCACCGGGAGCGGCAAGACGGTGGTCGGCGAGTTCGCCATCCACCTGGCGCTGGCGAGTGGCCGCAAGGCGTTCTACACCACGCCGATCAAGGCGCTCAGCAACCAGAAGTACGCCGACCTGGTGAAGCGGTACGGAGCCGATCAGGTCGGGCTGCTGACCGGTGACAACACCATCAACGGCGAGGCTCCGGTGGTGGTGATGACCACCGAGGTGCTGCGCAACATGCTCTACGCGGGCTCGCGCACCCTCGACGGCCTCGGCTTCGTGGTGATGGACGAGGTGCACTACCTCGCCGACCGGATGCGAGGCGCGGTCTGGGAGGAGGTGATCATCCACCTCCCGGAGAGCGTCTCGGTGATCTCGCTGTCGGCGACCGTCTCCAATGCCGAGGAGTTCGGCGAGTGGCTGAACACGGTGCGCGGCGAGGTGGTCACCATCGTCGAGGAGCGCCGTCCGGTCCCGCTGTTCCAGCACGTGATGGTCGGGCGCCGGATGTACGACCTGTTCGGCGATGCGGACGAGCAGACCAAGGCCGGCTTCGTGCAGGAGGGCGCGGTGGTCAACCCGCAGCTGCTCCGGGTCGCCCGCGACGACTTCGCCACCAAGCGGTTCAACGACCGCCGCGACAAGAAGGGCAACCGTGGGCGCGGCGCCCAGCCCCAGGGGCGCCGGCTGCCGATCTCCTCGCGCTATGACGTCGTCAGCCGGCTCCAGGCCGACGGCCTGCTGCCGGCGATCTACTTCATCTTCAGTCGCGTCGGCTGCGACGCCGCCGTCACCCAGTGCCTGAACTCCAACCTGCGCCTCACCACCGAGGACGAGGCGCGCGAGATCCGGCGCTTCGTCGACGAGCGGTGCCGGCACCTGCCGGACGAGGACCTGCAGGTGCTCGGCTACCACGAGTTCGTCGACGGCCTGCAGCGCGGCATCGCCGCGCACCATGCCGGCATGCTGCCCACCTTCAAGGAGTGCGTCGAGGAGCTCTTCCTGCGCGGGCTGTGCCGGGTGGTCTTCGCCACCGAGACGCTCGCACTCGGGATCAACATGCCGGCGCGCACGGTGGTGCTGGAGAAGCTGACCAAGTGGAACGGCGAAGGTCACGTCGACATCACCCCGGGGGAGTACACCCAGCTCACCGGTCGTGCCGGACGCCGCGGACTCGACGTCGAGGGGCACGGCGTCGTGCTCTGGCAGCAGGGGATGAACCCCAAGGAGCTCGCCGGACTCGCCTCCACCCGCACCTATCCGCTGCGCTCCTCCTTCCGTCCCTCGTACAACATGGCGATCAACCTGGTCACCCAGTACGGCCGCAGCCGCTCGCGCGAGCTGCTGGAGACGTCGTTCGCCCAGTTCCAGGCCGACCGCGCCGTCGTCGGCATGGCACGCCAGCTGCGCAAGGCCGAGGACGCCCTCGACGGCTACGCGGAGGCGGCCGAGTGCCACCTGGGCGACTTCATGGAGTACGCCGCCCTGCGGCGGCGGATCTCCGACATCGAGAAGGAGGGCGCCCGCGCCCGGCGCCAGGACCAGCGTGCCGAGGCGGCGGAGTCGCTGGCCAAGCTCCGTCCCGGCGACGTGATCCGGGTCCCGGCCGGCAAGTACGCCGGCCTGGCCGTGGTCCTCGATCCCGGGTTGGCCGGCACCGAGCCCCGGCCCTATGTGCTCACCGTCGAGCGACACGCCAAGCGGCTCGGCTCCCTCGACTTCCCGACGCCGGTCACCGCACTGGAGCGGCTCCGGGTGCCGAAGGGCTTCAACGGACGCAACCCGCAGATGCGTCGCGATCTCGCTGCCGCACTGCGCGAGAAGGGCCGCCACCTGCCGCTCCCCGGACGTACCGGCCGGAACGCGGCGCGCAGCGGGCTCAGTCCGATGGACGACGAGATCGCCGCCCTGCGCGCCCAGTTGCGGGCCCATCCCTGCCACGGCTGCGCTGACCGCGAGGACCACGACCGGTGGGCTCAGCGCTGGTTCAAGCTGAACCGCGACACCGAGGTGCTCAAGCGTCGCGTCGAGAACCGGACCAACACGATCGCCCGCCAGTTCGATCGGGTCTGCGAGGTGTTGGAGGCGCTGGAGTACCTGGACGGCGACGAGGTCACCGAGCGGGGCGCGCCGCTGCGCCGGCTCTACTCGGACTTCGACCTGGTGGCCGCGGAGGCGATCCGCGGCGGCTACTGGGACCACCTCGATCCGGCCGAGCTGGCCGCCGTGCTGTCGGCCCTGGTCTTCGAGGCCCGGCGTCCCGACGACGCCCGCTCGCCGCGGTTGCCCGGCACCCGGGTCCGTGAGTCCCTGCAGGACCTGGTCAAGCTCTGGGCCGAGCTCGAGGCGTTGGAGAAGGAGCACCGGCTGTCGTTCCTGCGCGAGCCGGACATCGGCTTCGCCTGGGCGGCGTTCCGGTGGGCCGAGGGCGACGACCTCGACGACGTGCTCAACGTGGTCGACCTGGCCGCCGGTGACTTCGTCCGCTGGATGAAGCAGCTGATCGACCTGTGCGGCCAGGTGGCCGACGCCGCCGGTGACTCACCGTTGCGGCGGACCGCCCGCAAGGCCACCGAGCGGCTCCGTCGCGGCGTGGTGGCCTACTCCTCCGTCTCGTCCTAGTGCCGCACTAGTCGCGCGGGCCGGCCATCGCCTCCAGCAGCCGGTTCGCCGACGTGCTGAGACCGAGGCGCGCCTCGAGGTCGACGAACGCCTCGGGGTCGCGCGGCGTGGTCGGCAGGGTCAGGTCGCGGGCGCCCAGGTCGAGGTCGCGGCGCACCGCCACCACCCGCGGTGCGACGGCGAGGTAGTCGGCGGCGGCGAGCAGGTTGCGACGCGGGGCCGGGCCCATCTCGGCGGCGGCGTCCGCAGCCGCGGCCACGATGCCGTCGAGATCGCCGAAGCGGGCGAGCAGGGTGGCAGCGGTCTTCTCGCCGATGCCCTTGACGCCCGGCAGCCCGTCGGAGGCGTCGCCGCGCAGCGTGGCGAAGTCGGCGTACTGGCTGGCGTGCACGCCGTACTTGGCCACCACCCAGGCGTCGTCAACGCGCTCGTGCCTGCCGACGCCACGGGCGGTGTAGAGCACGCGCACCTCGGAGTCGTCGTCGACGAGCTGGAACAGGTCCCGGTCACCGGTGACCACGTCGACCGGCATGCCGGCGTCGGTGACCAGGGTGCCGATCACGTCGTCCGCCTCCATCTCCGCGGCGCCGACGACGGCGATCCCGGCTGCGTCCAGGACGGCGCGGATGAAGGGCACCTGCTGCTGCAGCGGGTCCGGCACCTCCTCGACGTCGGGGGCGTCGCCCGGACGCTCCTCGACCACGCGGTGCGCCTTGTAGGAGGGGAGCAGGTCGACGCGCCACTGCGGGCGCCAGTCGTCGTCCCAACAGCACGCGACGTGGGTGGGCTGGTACTCGGTGACCAGCCGGGAGATGAAGTCCATCAGTCCGCGCACCGCGTTGACGGGCATCCCGTCGGGCGCGCGCATGGAGTCGGGCACGCCGAAGAAGGCGCGGAAGTAGAGGCTGGCCGTGTCGAGGAGTAGCAACCGCTGAGTGCTCACAATGCGCAAGTTTGACAGGTCCGCACCTGTGGACCGACTAACCTGGCCTTGTGGAGCATACGGATCGGCAGATTCTCACCCTGCTTGCCAGCGACGGTCGCATGTCGTACACCGACCTCGGCAAGGCCACCGGCCTGTCCACCTCCGCGGTGCATCAGCGGGTCAAGCGGTTGGAGGCGCGCGGGCTGATCAAGGGCTACGGGGCCACCATCGACCACGAGCAGATCGGGCTGCCGCTCACCGCCTTCGTCTCGATCACCCCGATCGACCCGGGCCAGCCCGACGACTATCCCAAGCGGCTGGAGGAGATCGAGGAGATCGAGTCCTGCTGGTCGGTGGCCGGCGAGGAGTCCTACATCCTCAAGGTGCGGGTCGCGATGCCCAGCGACCTGGAGGCACTGCTGGCCCGGATCCGCAACGTCGCGAACGTGGCGACCCGGACCACCATCGTACTCTCCACCTCCTTCGAGAACCGTCCGGTCACCACGCCGGCCGTGCGGGAGTAGCCGGTCGGCTCACGGCGCCTGGAGTCGTGCGATCTCCCGCGAGGCCAACGCGGTGGCGGCATGGTCGGCCTGCTCCGGTGCGTTCTCCCGCCACCACTGCTGCCCGGAGGCGGGCAGGGTGTGGATCGGGTCGTAGTAGGAGTAGGTGCGTCGCAGCGCGGTCGCGTCGTCGGTCTCGATCGAGGTCCGGTAGTTCTTCGTCCAGCCGCTGATCCCGCGCTCGGTGTCGTACTCGGCAAGCTGGTGCACCCAGCGCTTGCCGACGAACGGCACGTCGCAGACGATGCGCGGAGTGGCGAAGCCGGGCAGGTAGCCCATGATCGCCTCCTGCAGCTGCTGGGCGTGCCGCACCGAGACCCGCCAGTGCTCGGCGAACGGCACCATGTCGCACATGTAGAAGTAGTACGGCGTGATCGAGGCGCCGTCGAGCAGCGCGAAGCAGAGGTCGAGCAGGTCGTGCGGATCGGCGTTGACGCCGTCGAGCAGCACACCCTGGTTGCGGACGTCGCGCACCCCCGCCTCGAGCATCGCGCGTGATGCCTCGGCGACCAGGGGGGTCACCGACTGCGCGTGGTTGGTGTGGGTGTGGATGGCGAGTGAGGCTCCGCGCGAGCGGGCCAGGGTGGCCACCCGGGTGATGCCCTCGCGGACCTCGGGCTGGAGCCAGTGCTGGGGGAGCCCGATCAGCGCCTTGGTGGCGAGGCGGATGTCCCGGATGTTCTCGATGGCCAGGAGCTCGGTGACGAAGGCCTCCAACCGGGGCCAGGGCATGTTGGCGACGTCGCCGCCGGAGACCACGACGTCGCGCACGGTCGGCGTGGCACGCAGATAGTCGAGCATCGCCTCCAGCCGGTCGGTGGGCTTGCCGGTCAGGCGCAGCTTGGTGACCGTGGGCGTGGAGTTGCCGACCAGGTCCATCCGGGTGCAGTGACCGCAGTACTGGGGGCAGGTCGGCAGCAGCTCGGCGAGCACCTTGGTCGGGTAGCGGTGGGTGAGGCCCTCGGCGACCCACATGTCGTGCTCGTGCAGGGAGTCGCGCGACGCGTGCGGGTGCGAGGGCCAGTCGGTGCGCCGGTCACTGAAGACGGGCAGCATGTAGCGGCGGATCGGGTCGCGGTAGAACGCCTCGGTCAGGCTGCCCGGGCCTCCCGGCGTCTGTCCGGGGGCCATCGTGTTCAGCATCTGCGGCGGGACCAGCATGGACATCGTGGCGCGCTCGCGCTGGTCGCGCTCCAGGTCGGCGTAGAACGCCTCGCCGACGAGATCGCCGAGCAGCTCGCGGAGCTGGGCCACGTTCTTCACGCAGTGGGCGCGCTGCCACTGCGCGGAGCGCCAGTCGGCATCGGAGACGTCGCGCCAGCCGGGGAACCGGCGCCAGTCCGGCTCGACGAGGGGCTGTTGCCGGTAGACGTAGGGCTGGGGTGCGGCGGCGGAGGCTGCGGCCAGGCTCATGGTGGTGCTCCTGTGGGGCGGCATCGAAAAACGGCGCGCACGGTTGTGCGCTGCATCACATCACTGCCAGACTAGAGAAGAACCTGCGGCCTGTCGATCAATTGGCCGCAAGATTTTCGGCAAGGAGGCGTAAATGGTTGATGGAGGGCTGCGAGTGCACGAGAAGGCCGCAGATCCGATCGGCACTCACCGGGTACGGGACGGCGAACAGGTGGTGCCCCAGTCGGCCCGCAGGCTGGCGACCGATCCGCAGCTGTGGCCGGACGAGGCCCGGATCAGGGTCAGCCGGCTCAACCTCGACGCGGCCTCCTACCGCCAGCTCAGCGAGCGGCATCGCGGGCCCACCGGGGTGGACGGCGCCGCGCTGCGTGCCGAGGTGGCCGCGATCATCGCCGAGCGAGGCAAGATGCAGAACCCGGTGACCGGGTCGGGTGGGATGCTGCTCGGCACCGTCGAGGAGGTGGGCCCGGAGCACACCAGCGGGATCGCGGTCGGTGACCGGGTGGCGACCCTGGTCTCGCTGACCCTCACCCCGCTGGTGATCGAGGACGGCCTGTCCGCTTGGGACGGGCTCAGCGAGCAGGTGCCCACCGACGGCTACGCGATCCTCTTCGGCCGCACCATCGTGGCCACCGTCCCTGCCGACCTCCCCGAGGAGCTCTCCCTGGCCGTCCTCGACGTCTGCGGAGCGCCGGCACTGACCCGGCGCACCGTCGCCGCCGCCCGGGCCGAGTCCGTGGTGGTGATCGGCGCCGCCGGCAAGAGTGGCTCGCTGAGCCTGGCTGCGGCCCGTGACGCGGGCGCGCGCCTCCTGATCGGGGTCGTGCCGACCCAGGCAGAGCACGACCAGCTCGCCGCTACCGGACTGGCCGACGCGATCGTCGTCGCCGACGCCCGGGACCCGATCGCCCTGCGCGACGCGGTGGCCGGCGCCGGGGGACCGGGCCAGGTCACCGTGGTCTGCGTGGACGTCGCGGGCTGCGAGGCCGGTGCGGTCCTGGCCACCGCCGACGGGGGCACGGTGATCTTCTTCTCGATGGCCACCTCGTTCGCCAGCGCCGCGCTCAGCGCCGAGGGCCTGGTCGCCGACGTGACCATGCTGGTCGGCAACGGCTACCTGCCCGGCCATGCCGGCTACGCCCTGGACCTGGTCCGCCGGCAGCCCGCCGTCCGGGCCCACCTCGAGCGGAGGCTGTGATGCTGGACCTCGACCCCACCCTCGCCGCGGCGGCCCGGGCCCGTGCCGCGCAGGTGTGCGCCCCGGTGATCGAGCTGGCCACCACGCACACCACCGACTCCGTCGAGCGGGCGACGCTGCGGCTGGCCGGACTGAGCGGCGCGGACGGCGACGGCGTCCCCTGGGTCAACCACCTCGTCGCCGCGGTCCGGGCCGACGCCGGGCTCGCCGACGGCGTCTGCCTGCCGGTCTGGCACGCGTTGCTGCGCTCCGGCGTCGACGGCCTGCGCGAGCTCACCGAGAAGGCGATCGCCGGCTCGGTGCGGTTCGCAGTGCCCGAGGGCGCTGCCCGCGACCAGGCCGCAGCCGCAGCGCGGAGCGCGGTCGGGCGGGGGATCGCCCTGCTCGACGCCCGGCGCGCCGAGCGGGAGCGGCTGATCGCGGAGGTCGGCGACGCGCCCGCCAAGCCGTGGATCTACCTGATCGTGGCCACCGGCGACATCGAGGAGGACATCCCGCAGGCACAGGCGGCGGCCCGGGCCGGTGCCGACGTGATCGCGGTGATCCGCTCCACCGGCCAGTCGCTGCTCGACTACGTCCCGGAGGGCGCCACCCGGGAGGGCTTCGCGGGCACCTACGCCACCCAGGAGAACTTCCGGCTGATGCGCGCAGCGCTCGACGAGACCAGCCGCGAGCTGGGCCGCTACGTGCGGCTCACCAACTACGCCTCCGGCCTGTGCATGCCGGAGATCGCCGCCCTGGCCGGCATGGAGCGGCTCGACATGATGCTCAACGACTCGATGTACGGCATCCTCTTCCGCGACATCAACCCGGTGCGCACGTTCGTCGACCAACGGTTCAGCCGGCAGATCCATGCCCGGGCAGGGATCATCATCAACACCGGCGAGGACAACTACCTCACCACCGCCGACGCCGTCGACGCCGCGCACACGGTGACGGTCAGCCAGCTGATCAACGAGTGCCTGGCCAAGGAGGCGGGACTGGCGGACTGGCAGCTGGGCCTGGGCCACGCGTTCGAGATCGACCCGGCGGTGCCGGACTCGTTCCGCCTCGAGCTCGCCCATGCGCTGCTGGCCCGGACACTGTTCCCCGATGCGCCGTTGAAGTGGATGCCGCCGACTCGGCACATGGACGGCGACGTCTTCCGTGGCTACCTGCTGGACGGCTTCTTCAACCTGGCCGGGGCGCTCACCGGTCAGGGCATCCTGCTGGTCGGCATGATGACGGAGGCCGTGGTGACGCCGTGGCTCTCGGACCGCGACCTCGCGCTGCGCAACGTGCGCTACGTGATGAACGCCGCCGCCGGGCTGCGTGAGGACTTCGCCCCGCCACCGGACGGCTTCATCGCCACCCGCGCCCGGACCGTCCTCGGCGAGGCGTTGCGCCTGCTCGAGGAGATCGAGCGTCGTGACGACGGTCTGCTCGGCGCGATCGCCGACGGCACGTTCGGCCTGATGCGCCGCCCCGCTGACGGCGGACGCGGTCGCGACGGCGTCACGGTGCGCGGCCCCGGCTACTACAACCCCGCCATCGAGATCCTGGAGGAAGCGTGATCGTCCGGCCCTATGGAGACACCACCGGCGACGGGATGGTGCAGCTGAGCTTCACCCTGCCGCTGCCGCACGACAAGGTCGCCGAGGGCGCGGCGTTGCAGCTGGCCCAGAAGATGGGGTTCGACCAGGCCCTGGTCGTGCACGCCCATGCGATGGGGCCCGACTTCACCTTCTTCGTGGTCTACGGGCGGGTGACCCATCTGGTGGACACCGTGCAGGTCCGGGTGGTCGAGCGTGACTATCCGCTGTTGACGCCGGCCGAGGTGAACGCGCAGGTGAAGTCCTCGCTGCGGCGCAGGATGGTGGTGGTGGGGGCCTGCATCGGCACCGACGCGCACACCGTCGGCATCGATGCGATCCTCAACATCAAGGGGTTCGCGGGGGAGAAGGGCCTGGAGTACTACCGCGAGCTGAAGGTGGTGAACCTCGGCGCGCAGGTCTCGGTGCCGCGCCTGGTCGAGGCGGCCCGGGCCGAGCAGGCCGATGCGGTGCTGGTCTCCCAGGTGGTCACCCAGCGCGACGCCCACCTGCACAACACGGCCGAGATGTCCGCGGCGTTCCGCGAGGCCTTCGCGGAGGCGGAGCGGCCGGTCCTGGTGGTCGGCGGTCCCCGCTTCGACGAGCACGCCGCCGGCGAGCTGGGGGTGGACCGGATCTTCGGCCGGGGGACCACCCCTGGTGACGTCGCGAGCTTCCTGGTGCACCGGGTCGCCAAGGTGGCGTCATGACCGCCGAGGTGGGGCTGCGGGTGGTGCAGCGGCGCTACGTCGACTACAGCCACGCCCACTACGCGGGCCATCTGGTCGACGGCGCCTTCGGGCTCGCCCTCTTCGGCGACGTCGCCACGGAGCTCTGCATCCTCTCCGACGGCGACGAGGGCCTCTTCGCCTCCTACAGCGCGGTGGAGTTCCGGGCGCCGGTCCGGGCCGGTGACGTGGTGGAGGCGGCTGCCGAGGTGGTCCGGGTGGGGCGACGCTCGCGGGAGCTCTACTTCACCCTGCACGTCGTCGCGCGGGGCGCGGCCACCGACGCGCGTCCGGGGGCGGCGTCCCCACTCTCGCCTCCGCTGCTCGCCACCGAGGCGCGGGGCACCGTCGTGGTGCCGTAGGGGTGTCTGGACACCTCCCGGCGTGTCGGCACCCGACACGCCGCAAGGATTGAGGATCTTCCTCTTTTTGGGGGATGGCCAACCCGCCTCTGACCTGCGGAAACCATGATTCGCGCAGGTCAGAGGCGGGTTGACAGCACAGCCCGGGTGCAGCAGCGTCTGCCAGGTCTACCCTGGCAGTTCGTCGCGGAACGGACCGACGTCCGGGTGGCGGTCCGGGCCGGTGAGCACCACACCTGCATCGAGATCGTTCACGGAGGTCGGTTCGCCCGCGCGATGGGTGGACCCGGGAGGGTCCCGGGCGCCTTAGACAACTTCCGGCTCGCGGTCGCCAGCCGCGCTCCGGTTGGTCCGAAGCTCTCAGGCACCCTCCCGGCCCTGCCAGGATGCGCCGGTAGCCTTGGCGCGTGCGCACGCGATACGCCCTGGCTCCCGTGCTGGGCTTCGCGCTCAGCCTGGCCTTCGAGCCGGCTGCCCTCTTCTGGATCATGATCCCGGCACTGGCCGGCTTCTTCGCCCTGCTGCGGGGCCGCAGCGTGCGCCAGGGCGCCCTGCTGGGGCTGCTCTTCGGGGGCTGCTTCATCTTCGCCAACATCTACTGGATGCGGGCGGTGGCCGACGCCGCCTGGATCGGCCTGGCCGGCGTCCAGGCGCTCTATCTGACCGGGGCGGGGGCGGCCTTGGCGGTCGTCTCGCGGTGGCGGCTCTGGCCGCTGTGGATGGGGCTGGTCTGGGTCGGCATCGAGGTCGCCCGGGGCAGCTTCCCGTGGAGCGGCTTCACCTGGGGCCGGCTCTCCTTCGCGGTCGTCGACACGCCGTACGCCGCACTGCTGCCCTGGATCGGCTCGAACGGCGTCAGCCTGCTGCTCGCCACCGGCTGTGCCCTGCTGGTGTGGTGCGTCGAGAGCAGGGCCCGGGTGCGTCCGGTCGGGCTCACCCTCGCCGCCCTGGCCGTGGCCACCCTGGTGCCGAGCCTGGTCGGGCCGCAGTGGGGCAACGGGAGCACCGCCCGGGTCGCGGTGGTGCAGGGCGACGTGCCCGGCGACGGGACCGACGTCGCCGCCTACCACCGCACGGTGACCGCCGACCACGTGGCGCTGACCAAGCAGCTCGGTGCCGAGATCGCCGCGGGATCCGTCGCGCGACCGGACTTCGTGGTCTGGCCGGAGAACTCGACCGCGATCGACCCGTTCGTCGACGAGGAGACCCGGACCGGCATCGAGCGAGCGGTCACCGCGCTCGGCACGCCGCTGCTGGTCGGTGCGATGGTCGACCATGCCGACGACGACAAGGTGCTCAACCAGGGCGTGGTCTTCGATCCGGTCACGGGCGACGGGGACCGCTACACCAAGCGGCACCCGGTGCCGTTCGGCGAGTACATCCCGCTGCGCAGCTGGATCCCCGAGGGCACCAACATCGGCCGACTCGCCGAGATCCCGCGCGACATGGTGGCCGGCACCAACAAGGACCCGCTGCGGATCGGGGAGCTCGACGTCGTCGATGCGATCTGCTTCGACGTCTCCTACGACGACGTCTTCGTCGATCAGGTGCGGCGCGGGGGCGAGCTCGTGGTCGTGCAGACCTCGAACGCGATGTTCATCCACACCAGCCAGATCGACCAGCAGTTCGCGATCTCCCGGCTCCGCGCGCTGGAGACCGGCCGGGCCGTCGTGGTCGCCGCGATCAACGGGCGCAGCGGCGTGATCGGCCCCGACGGCGAGGTGATCGCCGACATCGCGCCACGCACCGCAGGGGTGATCCAGGCCGAGGTGCAGCTGGCCTCGGGAACCCCGCTCGGCCTCTACGTCGGCCCGTGGCTCGGGCGGCTCAGCGTGCTGGTGCTCGTCGCCGCCGTCGCCGTTGGCATGCTGTCGTATCGTCGGCAGCGTCAGAACCGTGAGGAAGGGCTCGAACTTGACCGTCGCTGATCTCGGGCAGGTGGTGATGGTGATTCCCACCTACAACGAGGCGGAGAACATCGCCGGCATCGTGGCGCGGACCCGCGCCGCCCAGCCGTACGTGCGGGTGCTGATCGTCGACGACGCCTCGCCGGACGGCACCGGCGACCTGGCCGAGCAGATGGCCGCCCGCGACGCCATGATCAGCGTGCATCACCGCCCCGGCAAGCAGGGGCTGGGCGCCGCGTACCTGGACGGCTTCGCGGTGGCGCTCGCGATGGGTGCCGACGTGATCGGCGAGATGGATGCCGACGGCTCCCACCAGCCGGAGCAGTTGCAGGCGATGCTGACCGCGCTGCGGCATGCGGACCTGGTGATCGGCTCGCGCTGGGTGCCGGGCGGCTCGGTGGTCAACTGGCCCCTCGGACGGCGGCTGCTCTCGCGAGGCGGCAACCTCTATGTGCGGCTGCTGCTCGGCCTCCCGGTGCGCGACGCGACCGCAGGGTTCCGGGTCTACCGGCGTTCGGCGCTCCTGGCCGCGCAGCTCGACGAGGTGGAGTCCTCCGGCTATGTCTTCCAGACCGACCTCGCCTGGCGGGTGCACCGGGCCGGACTGCGGATCCGCGAGGTGCCGATCGAGTTCGTGGAGCGTGAGCGAGGAGAGTCGAAGATGAACGGTCAGGTGGCGCGCGAGTCGTTGCGCAACGTCACCCGGTGGGGACTGCGTGAGCGCGCCCGCCAGGTGCGGGTGCTGGCAGGCCGCTGATGTCGTCCTTCTCCGTCTCCCGCACCCGCCGTCGCCGGATCCCGCTGTGGCTGATGGCGCTGCTCTTCCTGGTCATCCCGCTGCTGGAGCTGTGGGTGCTGATCCAGATCGGCCAAGTGATCGGCGTCGGCTGGACGATACTGCTGCTGATCGCCGACAGCCTGCTCGGCGGCTGGCTGATCAAGCGCGAGGGGGCCCGGGCCTTCAAGGCGCTCGGCGTCGCCCTGCAAGAAGGTCGGCTGCCGTCGCGTGAGATCGCCGACGGGATCCTGGTCCTGGCCGGCGGCATCCTGATGCTCTCGCCGGGCTTCGTGCTCGACGTGGTCGGCCTGGTGCTGGTGCTGCCGATCACCCGTCCGCTGGCCCGTCGCCTGCTGACCCGGGTGGTGGAGGCCCGGCTGCTCGGTGCGGTGGTGGCCACCGGGGTCCCGGGCACAGACGCCAATCACCCCCGACCCCCGGCCGGCGGCCAGGTGATCGAGGGTGAGGTGGTGGACCCGCCGGAGTAGGCGGGTCAGGCGAGGCTCAGGCCTTCGCCTTCTTCTTGGCCTTTCCGGGCCGGTGCAGGTGGGCCGGGCCGATCTCGCCGCCACGCAGCAGCTCGAGACGCTCGGTGAGGATCACCTCGAGCTCGTCGAGCGAGCGGCGCTCGAGCAGCATGTCCCAGTGGGTGCGGGCCGGCTTCTCGGCCTTCTCCTCGGGCAGGATGCCGTCGACGTTGAGGGAGACCGCGCCGCAGCGGGGGCACTCCCAGTTGGCCGGGATCTCGGCCTCGGTCGACATGGTGATCTCGAACTGGTGGCCCTGCGGGCACGAGTAGGCCACCTGCTGACGCGCGGCGAACTCGATGCCCCGCTCGTCCTCGAAGCTCTGGCCTCCGAGTCGCGCTCCGCGCAGTGTGCGCTCCGCCATGAGCTACCTCCGGTTGTACTGAATGGGATTGTTCGGTGTCGTGGTCGTCAACAGGATGACGCCACAAACAGCACACCATGACGCAGAAGCTCCGCCCGGGCGTACGCCCTGTTCAACGAGCGGGACGCCGGAAGGATTCCGGTGCGAGGTGTGGCTGTCGCCACGGTCTTTCGTGGTGGGTACGTGTCGCCTCAGATCACGTCCGGTGCCATGTTACCCGCCTCCCGGATGCCCCGTGCCGTGTCGACCTTGGCGAGCAGCAGCCCGCCGATCACGAAGAAGACGATCAGCGTGAAGATCGCGGGCCGATAGGAGCCGGTGAGCTGGTAGACGACGCCGAAGGTGAGGGTGCCGAACCAGGAGGTGCCGCGGTCCATGGCGTGGTAGAAGCTGAAGAACTCCGCCTCCCGGCCGCGGGGGATGAGCAGCGAGAAGTAGGAGCGGGCCAGCGCCTGGGTGCCGCCGAGCACGATGCCGATGGCCAGGCCCATCAGCAGGAACGGCACGATCTGCTCGGCCGGCAGGAACAGGGCGGTGGTGACGATGCCCATCCAGATCAGGAGCCCGACCAGGATCACCCGCTTGGCGCCGTAGCGCTCGGCAGCGCGCCCGAAGAGCAGTGCCCCGCCGAAGGCCACGAACTGCACCATCAGGATCGTCGCGATCAGCACTGAGGTGCCGAAGCCGAGCTGCTTCTCGCCGTAGACCGACGAGGAGGCGATCACGGTCTGGATGCCGTCGTTGAAGAACAGGTAGGCGACCAGGAAGGTCAGCGCCATCGGATAGTTCCGCAGCTCCTTGAGGGTGCGCCAGAGCTGGCCGAAGCTCTGCGCCAGGATGCCGCCCTCGACCTGGGCGAGCTCGCGTTGCGGCAGCGGCTCGTTCTTGAGCTTGAGGAACGGGATGAAGGTGAATGCCGCCCACCAGATCGCCGCCGAGAGCATGGAGATCCGGACGGCGAGCGCGGTGCCCATCCCGAAGCTGTCGTGGAAGGTGACCAGGATCAGGTTGATCAGCAGCAGGATGCCGCCGCCGAGGTAACCGAACGCCCAACCGCGTGAGGAGACCCGGTCCCGCTCGTCCTCGGTCGAGATCAACGGCAGGATGGCGTCGTTGACCACCGCCGAGGCGCCGAGGCAGAGGTTCGCCCCGATGATCGCCACCGCTCCGATCTCCCAGTTGTCGCCGCGGCAGAACCACAGCAGCGACGCGAAGCCGGCACCGGCCCAGGCGAAGCCGGCCAGCATGCCCTTCTTGTTCGCGGTGCGGTCGGCGACGGCGCCCAGCAACGGCAGCAGCAGCGCGGAGAGCACGGTCGAGAACGTGATCAGGTAGGCCGGCAGCGCGCCGGGGGCGATGCTCAGCCCCAGCACGTCGAGGTGGGCGGTGCAGTCGAGGCCCTTGTCGTCGTCGCTGATGAAGCCGCAGGCGGCCTTCTCGGCGACGGTGATCATGTAGGGCGCGAAGAGGACGGTGGCGACCGTCGTCACGTAGGCGGAGTTGGCCCAGTCGTACCAGTACCAGGCGCGCTGCTGGCTGCGCCGGTGCAGCGGCCGCAGGTCGGCGACGCCGCCCACCTCAGATTCCTTCATGACGCCGTCCCTCCCAGAGACCTCGCGCAACCAGTACGGCCTTGAGTATGTCGGTGCGATCGGTCATCAGGCCGTCGACACCCGCATCGATCAGGGCGTTCATCTCCCGCGGGTCGTCGATGGTCCACACGTGGACGTGCTTCCCGGCCCGGTGTGCCTTGCGGATCAGCCACTTGGAGGCCACCGTCAGCCCGCGCTGACGGTAGGGGATCTGCAGGGCGCTCACCCGTCGCCGGGTGAGCCGGTCCGCGATCGCGCCGGTCGGTGCCAGCAGCCAGACGGCGACCTCGCCGGGGTGTGCGGAGGTGGCCACCCGGCCACCGGTCAGCCGCCGGAAGCGGCGCAGGCTGGCTGCCGAGAAGGAGCCGACCATCACCCGGTCGTAGGCATCGCGCTCGGCCAGGAAGCGCGCCAGCGCGTCGACGCTGGCCGCGGACTTGAGATCGATGTTGAAGCGGGCCTCGGGGAAGGCGTCGAAGAGCTCGGCCAGGGTCGGGATCGCCTCGGTGCCGGCCAGACGCACCGCAGCGACGTCGGTGGCGAGCATCTCCGCGATCGCGCCGCTCTGCGCAGCCACCCGGTCCAGGCGCGCGTCGTGGAAGGCGAGGAGGACGCCGTCGCTGGTGGTGTGCACGTCGGTCTCGAGGTAGCGATAGCCCAGCGCCACCGCATGCCGGAACGCGCGCATGGTGTTCTCCAGGCCGACCAGCTCGGGATGGGTGGCGCCGCCCCGGTGGGCGAAGGCCAACACCCCGCGGGCGTCGTCGAGATACGGGTGGCCGGTGATGGGTCGCTGCACAGCGCCATTCAACCCCAGGCGCGTCCTGTTTCAGCGCCGATCCGGCAGGAGTACCGTCACGCTATGGAGACTCTGGAGTGCCCGCGGTGCGGGGCGACGATGGAAGAGAGGCGTCTGGGACGCAGCACGGTGCGTCGGTGTCCGGACGGCCACGGCGTGTTCTTGGAGCGGGTCGCGCTCGGTGACCTGATCGATGCCGAGAACGACTGGCATCGCGGCGGGGAGGGCTTCCATACCGCGCCCCTGCCGCGGATCACCGCGGAGATGGCGCCACCCCCGCCGGCGGCTCCGCGAGCACCTGCGTGGGTGGCGACCCTCTTCGACTGAGTGGGGGTGGGGCCTTCCGCGGCTCAGATGTCGCGGAAGGTCACGATGTTGGCGCCGAGCTCGTTGAGGCGCTCGGCCAGGTCCTCGTAGCCCCGGTGGATCACGTAGGTCGACCGGAGCACCGACGTGCCCTTGGCGGCGAGCATGGCCAGCAGGATCACGACGGCCGGGCGCAGCGCCGGCGGGCAGACGATCTCGGTCCCGGAGAAGCGGGTCGGGCCCTCGACCAGCACCCGGTGCGGGTCGAGCAGCTTCACCTGGCCGCCGAGCTTGTTGAGCTCGGTCAGGTAGATGGCCCGGTTCTCGTAGACCCAGTCGTGCAACAGGGTCTGGCCCTCGGCGACGGCGGCGATCACCGCGAAGAACGGCAGGTTGTCGATGTTCAGGCCGGGGAAGGGCAGCGGATGGATCTTGTCCAGCGGCGCGTGCAGGTCCGAGGGCAGCGTGGTCAGGTCGACCAGGCGGGTCTGCCCGTTCTCGGCCGGGTACTCCTCGGAGCGGCGGTAGTCGAAGCCCATCTCCTCCAAGGTGGCCAGCTCGATCTCGAGGAACTCGATCGGCACCCGGCGGATGGTGATCTCGGACTTGGTCACGATCGCGGCGGCGAGCAGCGACATCGCCTCGATCGGGTCCTCGCTGGGCGCGTAGTCGACGTCGACGTCGATCTCGCTCAGCCCGGTGACGGTCAGCGTGGTGCTGCCGATGCCCTGGACGCTGACGCCGAGCTTCTGCAGGTAGAAGCAGAGGTCCTGGACCATGTAGTTGGAGGAGGCGTTGCGGATCACCGTGGTGCCCGGGTGCAGGGCGGCGGCCATCAGCGCGTTCTCGGTGACCGTGTCGCCACGCTCGGTGAGCACGATCGGGCGTCCGGGCTCCATCGCCCGGTTGACCCGTGCGTGGTAGCTGCCCTCGGTGGCCTTGACGTCGAGGCCGAACGGGCGCAGCGCGGCCATGTGCGGCTGGACCGTCCGGTCGCCCAGGTTGCAGCCACCGGCGTAGGGCAGGTCGAAGACCTCCTCGCGGTGCAGCAGCGGGCCGAGGAACATGATGATCGACCGGGTCCGGCGCGCGGCCTCCTCGTCGATGTTGCCGAGGTCCAGCACCGCCGGCGGGACGATCTCGAGGTCGTTGGCGTCGTTGAGCCAGCGGGTCTGCACGCCGATGCTGCCCAGCACCTCCAGCAGGCGGTTGACCTCTTCGATCCGGGCCACCTTGCGCAGGGTCGTGCGGCCCTTGTTGAGCAGGCTGGCGCAGAGCAGGGCGACGCCGGCGTTCTTGGAGGACTTCACGTCGATCGTGCCGGACAGCGTCGTCGGTCCGGTCACCCGCAGGTGGGTGGGGCCACCGGCGCCGAGGGCGACGATCTCGGAGTCCAGCGCGCTGCCGATCCGTGCCAGCATCTCCAGGGAGAGGTTCTGGTGACCCTTCTCGATCCGGGTGACGGCCGACTGGCTGGTGCCCAGCAGATTCGCCAGCTGTTGCTGGGTCAGGCCGCGGTGCTTGCGTGCGTCGCGGATGAGGTTGCCGATCCGACCGAGATAGTCCTGCGTCATGCCGTCGAAGGTAACTCACATATGAGATAGGGGCCAACCGGCGCGCCGCATGCGAGGATGCGCAGCATGCGCGCCACCACCATCCACGGCACCCGAGACATCCGCCTCAGCGAGGTGCCGAACCCCAGCCTACGCCGTGACACCGACGCCATCGTGCGGGTCGTCGCCGGATGCATCTGCGGCTCGGACCTGTGGCCCTACCGCGGCGAGAACCCGATCACTGTCGGCAACACGATCGGCCACGAGTGCATCGGCGAGGTGGTTGAGATCGGCGCCAGCGTCCGGGACATCGCCATCGGCGACTTCGTGGTGGTCCCGTTCGACCACTGCGACAACACCTGCCCGCACTGCCGCGTCGGCATGCAGTCGGTCTGCGAGAACCTGGGCTTCACGGTCTCCGGCCAGGGCGAGTTCGTGCTCGTGAACCAGGCCGACGGCACGCTGGTGAAGGTGCCCGGCGTGCCGGACTCCGGCCTGTACCCCTCGCTGCTCGCGCTCTCCGACGTGATGCCGACCGGCTGGCATGCGGCGGCATCCGCCCGGGTGAAGCCCGGCGACACGGTGGTCGTCGTCGGCGACGGCGCGGTCGGCCTGTGCGGCGTGCTGGCCGCGGCCCAGCTGGGTGCCGAGCGGATCATCGCGCTGTCGCGTCACGAGCCCCGGCAGCGGATCGCCACCGCCTTCGGCGCCACCCACGTGGTGGCCGAGCGTGGCAAGCAGGCGGCCGACGCCGTAGCCGAGCTGACCGACGGCGTGGGCGCCGATGCGGTGCTGGAGTGCGTCGGCACCGATGAGTCGATGCGCACCGCCCTCAAGGTCGCCCGGCCGGGTGCCACCGTGGGCTATGTCGGCGTGCCGCACGGGGTGCAGCTGCCGGTGAACGCGATGTTCAGCCGCAATGTCGGCATCGCTGGTGGCATGGCACCGGTGCGTGCCTACCTCCCCGACCTGCTGCAGCGGGTCTTGAGCGGTGCCATCGACCCGGGACGGGTCTTCGACCTCTCGCTGCCACTCGAGCAGGTCGCGGAGGGCTACGCCGCGATGGACGAGCGCCGGGCGATCAAGGTGATGCTCACGCCGTGAGCGTCTGCTCCGGATAGCTCTGCACGCTTCCCGGCGGCACGCTGAGCCAGACCTGGTCGCCCGGTGTCGTCGGGCCCAGGTCGGCCGGCGCAAGGTCGGCCAGGAGCTCCCCGCAACGCACCCGGACGTAGTCCCCGTGGGGTTCGATGGCGTCGACGCGGGCCGCCAACGCGCCGTCGACCGCCCGCCGCTCGAGACGCACGGCGCTGGGCCGGAACGCCTGATGCCGGCCGCCGGTGGTGACCAGGTTCAGGCCGACCGCACGGGCCGCGGCCTGGGTCTGGGGGCGCGCGAGCAGGACGTTGGCCGGACCGGTCTCGGCGACCCGGCCCGCATCGAGCACCGCGATCTGATCGGCCAGCACGACGGCGTCGATCAGGTCGTGCGTGACGACAAGGGTGGTGACGTCGGCCAGCACCTGGTGCAGCAGCGTGCGCAGCGCGGGCGTTGCGTCGACGTCGAGAGCGGCGAACGGCTCGTCGAGCAGAAGCACCTCCGGCTCAGCAGCGAGCGCACGGGCCAGGGCGACGCGCTGCGCCTGGCCGCCGGAGAGCGTGCCGGGACGGCGCGCCGCGAGCTGGGTGGCGCCTACCCGGTCCAGCCAGGTGAGGGCCTGCGCTCGGGCCGCGCGACGAGTCCGGCGCGCGCTGCGCGGGCCGAACGCGACGTTGTCGGCCACGTCGAGATGCGGGAAGAGACAGGGATCCTGGGCCAGCAGTGCGATCCGGCGCCGGTGCGGCGGCACCCAGACGGCGCCACGGCTGCCCGCCGCGCTGAGGGTCGTCGAGCCGAGGCGGAGCGTCCCGTCGCTGGGCCGGAGCGTGCCGGCCACGAGGCCGAGCAGGGTCGACTTGCCGGAGCCGTTGGGGCCGAGCACGGCGAGCGTCTCGCCCGGCGCGACCGCCAGCCGCGCCGCCAGCCCACGGCTGCTGAGGGCGACGTCGATCTCCAGGCTCATCGCAGCACCCGCGTCCGGCGGTGGGTGAGGGTCATCACCGCAGCGGCGACCACGACCAGCACCAGGGAGAGCGCGATCGCCGCATCCGGGTCGACCTCGCGCTGCAGGTAGATCTCCAGGGGGAGGGTGCGGGTCACGCCCTCCAGGCTGCCCGCGAAGGTGATCGTGGCACCGAACTCGCCCAGCGCCCGGGCGAAGGCCAGCACGGTGCCCGACAGCAGGCTCGGCAGCGCCAGCGGCAGGGTGACCCGCCACAGCACCCGGGAGGGTGAGGCGCCCAGCGAGGCGGCGACGCTCTCGTAGCGCTGCCCGGCGATCCGCAACGCGCCCTCGAGGCTGATCACCAGGAAGGGCAGGGCGACGAAGGTCTGGGCGAGGACCACTGCTGCGGTGCTGAAGGCGATGTCCATGCCGAGCACCTCCAGGGAGTCGCCGAGCAGGCCGCGGCGACCGAAGGTGTGCAGCAGCGCGAGCCCGCCGACGACGGGAGGCAGCACCAGAGGCAGCAGGACGACCGCCCGCACCAGGCCGCTGCCCGGAAACGGACGCCGGGCCAGGATCAGTGCCATCGGGATGCCGAGCACCAGGCAGAGCAGGGTGCTGATCGCCGCGGTGCGCAGGCTGAGCAGCAGCGCAGCCTGTGACGAGTCGGAGCTGATCAGGGTCCAGAACTGCGCCCACTCGACCTTCCCGACCAGGGCGGCGAGGGGAAGCGCCACGACGGCTGCCCCGAGCGCCGCAGGGAGCCAGATCCAGCGGGGGAGGGCGGTGCCGGGCTCCGCTGTCACGGCGCGGCGAAGCCCGCCTCGCGCAGGATCGCCTGGCCGTCGGCGCCCGCGACGAAGGCGACGAACTCGCCGGCCAGCTCGGCGTCGGCGGAGTCGTCGAGCCGGGCGATCGGGTAGTGGTTGACGGCGTCGGCGGACTCCGGGAAGTCGAGGCCCTCGACCGCGTCACCGGCTGCCATCACATCGGTGAGATAGACGAGGCCAGCGTCGGCCTGGCCGCTGGTCACCTTGCTCAGCACCTCGGTCACGTTGAGCTCCTCGCTGACCGGCGACAGAGTGATCCCTGCCGCCTGCGCGACCCGCGTCGAGGCCGCACCGCAGGGCACCTGGGGCGCGCAGACGACCAGGTCGAGCCCCGCCAGGTCGGCGAGCCCGGTGACCTGGTCCGGGTTGCCGGCCGGGACGACGATCCGCAGGGTGTTGCTGGCGAAGAGCGTGGCCGGTGCCCCGAGCAGGTCGGCGACCTTGGCCATCGTCGGCTCGTCGGCAGTGGCCAGCACGTCGGCGTCGGCACCCTCGGAGATCTGCAGGGTCAGCTCGGAGGAGCCGGCGAAGTTGAGCCGCACGTCGACGTCATCGTGCTGGTCCTCGAAGGCGTCGGCGATCTCCTCGAAGGAGCCGCGCAGGGAGGCGGCGGCGAAGACCTGCAGGGTGGTGTTGCCGTCGTCGTCCGAGCCGCAGCCGGCGAGCAGGGCCGCGATCAGGACCAGCGGGAGGACTCGCAGGAGGCTCACTGCTCGACCTCCACGATCACGTTGGTGGACTTGATCGTGGCCACCGCGACCGAGCCCGGCTCCAGGCCGAGGTCGTCGACGGACTCCGAGCTCATCAGCGAGACGATCCGGTGTGGGCCGCACTGGATCTCGACCTGGGCCATCACGGTGTCCCGGGTGATCTGGGTGACCAGGCCGACCATCCGGTTGCGTGCCGAGCTCCGGTGTCCCTCGGCCGGGGCGACCGGCGCGTAGTGCGCACGTGCGGCGAGGGCGACCTCGTGGCCGTCCACGCAGAGCCGGCCGGAGTCGTCGTGGTGGGCGGTGAGCGTTCCCCTGTCGATCCAGCGACGGAGGGTGTCGGCGCTGACGCCGAGGTGGGCGGCTGCTTCAGAGATTCGCAATTGCGGCACGAAATGGATTCTAGACGCGCAAATGCAACTTTCCTAGTCAGGCGGATGCCTACCCGATAGTGGGGATCCTTGCTGCCGGGGCACGTCGTCGTGCTTCGCAAAACCTCCGGGGCCGCGCAGAATGACCCTGCGGGGTGTCGGGGGACCCACCGCATGACGGGGGGAGTGGCACGCGATGGATGAGGCGACGCCAGCGACCCCGCGTCCGGTGCCCCGCGGGGCTCTGATCGGAGTAGGCGCCCTGGGCGCGCTGCTGGTGGCGTGCGCATGCGCAGGCGGAGCGGAGCTGGGCTTCTACTGGGACGGCCTGCGGCTCGCCGTCCTCGATCCGGACCGGGCGGCTGCCCTCGGGTACACCGGGGACGGCGGCCGCTGCGGCGGCCGCCCGCATGGGATCACCACCGAGCAGAGCAGCTTGCTGTTCTTCGTCGGCTTCGCCGGGACCGCGGTGCTGCTCGCCATCTACCTGTCCGTGGCGCAACGGTGCCGTGTGGTCGCGCCGGCCTGGTTGGGCACCGCACTGGTCGCCGGACCGGCGGCGCTGGGCTTCGGGTGGCACGCGACCGCCTGGAACCAGCCGGCGGAGCACGACGACTGGAACCTGGCCGAGTGGGGGCTCTACCACGCCGCCGTGTGGCTGAGCGTGTTGTTGCTGGGCACCTTCGTGGTCGCCCTGCTCGGGTGGCTGCGTGCCCGTCGACGTGACCTGCCGCACGATCACCGCGACGGGAGCGCTAGTTTGCGGTCATGACTTCTCCGGTTGTGGTGATCCTTGGTGCGGGCCCCGGGCTCGGTCTCTCCGTTGCGCGTCGTTGGTGCCGCGAGGGCTACCGGGCGGTCCTGCTCGGGGAGACGCTCGAGTGGATGCAGCCGCTCGCCGAGACGCTGCAGGCCGAGGGGTTCACCGCCGAGGGCGCTGCGGTCGACCTGCTCGACCCGGAGTCGGTGCGTACCGTCGTCGCCGGCATCGGCGAGCGGCTGGGCCGGATCGACCTGCTGCACTTCAACCCCAGTGCCTGGCGCGCCCATGACGTGCTCACCCTCACCGTGCCGGAGCTGTTGGAGGACGTCGCCTTCGGCGTCGGTGCCCTGCTGCCGGCCGTGCAGGCGGCCGTCCCCTTCTTCGCCGACGGCGCCCGCGTGCTGGTGACCGGCAGCGCGGCGGCCGACACTCCTGCCACCATGGCTCCCTCGCTCGGCGTGCAGAAGGCCGCCGTGCGCAACCTGGTGACCAGCATCGACGGCACGCTGGCCGAGCGCGGCGTGCGCGCGGTCGCGGTCCAGATCAACGGCGTGCTCGCCAAGGAGGGCCCGTTCTCGCCGCCGCCGATCGCCGACTTCATGTGGCACGCGGTGCACCCCACGGGTGAGTGGCAGGCTCAGGTCGGCTATCACGGCGAGCCCGCCAACTGAGCATGAGCACCGCGACGCCTGCCCGTGGTGGGTGGACGCCGTGGCGCACGATCTGGGCCTTCGGCTTCGTCTCCCTGTTCGCCGACATGGTCTACGAGGGGATGCGGTCCATCTCGGGGCCCTATCTCGGGGCGCTGGGCGCCTCGGCGCTTGTCGTGGGCCTGGTCACCGGTGCCGGCGAGGCGATGGCCCTGGTGCTGCGTCTGGTCAGCGGCCGGCTGGCCGACCGGACCGGCGCGCACTGGCGGCTGACCATCCTCGGCTACGCGATGACCGCGGTCTGCGTCCCGCTGCTCGCGGTGGCCCCGTTCGTGGGCGGGGCGGGCCTCGCGGTGGCGAGTGTGCTGATCCTGGCCGAGCGCACCGGGAAGGCCGTGCGCTCGCCGTCCAAGTCGGCGTTGCTGGCCTCGATGACCAAGCCGGTCGGGCGTGGCCGTGGCTTCGGCGTGCACAAGGCGCTCGACCAGGTCGGGGCCTTCAGCGGCCCGCTGGTCATCGCCGGCGTCGTGGCACTCACCGGACGGATGTGGCTGGCGCTGGCGTTGCTGGCGATCCCGGGCGCGCTCTCCCTGGTGCTGCTCGCACGGCTGCGACGCCGGATGCCGGTGGAGGAGCGCCAGATCGTCGAGCCGGCTCCGCAGGGTGGAGCAGCCTCGGTGGCGCCTGGACGGGAACCACTGCCGCGGACCTTCCACCAGTTCTCGCTCGCCTGCGCGCTCTCCACTCTCGGGCTGATGACGTTCGGCGTCATCTCCTACGCGTTCGTCGAGGAGGGACTCTTCTCCGCCGCGGCCACGCCGCTGGTCTACGCGGGCGCGATGGCGGTCGCGGCCGTCGCCGCACTGCTCACCGGGCAGGCCTACGACCGGATCGGCGCCCGGGTCCTCTACGTGGTGCCGGTCGCGGTTGCGCTGGTGCCGTTCCTGGTCTTCACCGACCAGCTCGCGGTGCTGCTGGTCGGGATGGTCGCCTGGGCGGTGGCCACCGGTGTCCAGGACTCCACCGTCAAGGCGCTGGTCGCGGACCTGGTCCCGAAGCAGCAGCTCGGCACCGCGTACGGCGTCTTCGCCGCCGCGATGGGCGTCGCGGCACTCGCCGGCGGTGCGTTGGCCGGCGGGCTGCACCAGGAGCACCGCGAGCTGCTGATCGCGGTGATCGGCGTCTGCCAGGTGGCTGCCTTCGTCCTCCTGGTGCGCACGATCCGCGCGGCACGGCAGGCCACCCACCACTAGGGTTGGCGCATGCCCTCCGCCGACGCTCCGCACCCCGCCGACAGCCACGATCTGATCCGGGTCGACGGTGCCCGGGAGAACAACCTCAAGAACGTGAGCGTGGTGCTGCCGAAGCGGCGGCTCACGGTCTTCACGGGGGTCTCCGGCTCCGGCAAGAGCTCGCTGGTCTTCGGCACCATCGCCGCCGAGTCGCAGCGGATGATCAACGAGACGTACTCGACCTTCGTACAGGGGTTCATGCCGACGCTGGCACGCCCGGACGTGGACCTGCTGGACGGCTTGACCACAGCGATCATCGTCGACCAGGAGCGCCTCGGCGCCAACATCCGCTCCACGGTCGGCACGGTGACCGATGCGAACGCCTTGCTGCGGATCCTCTTCAGCAGGCTCGGCGACCCGCACATCGGCTCGCCGCAGGCCTACTCGTTCAACGTCGCCTCGGTCTCCGGGGCCGGTGCGGTGACCGTGCAGAAGGGCACCGAGACCACCCGTGAGAAGAAGACGTTCTCCATCGTCGGCGGCATGTGCGCACGGTGTGAGGGCACCGGCAAGGTCAGCGAGTTCGAGCTCTCCGCGCTGTTCGACGAGGAGAAGTCCCTCAACGAGGGCGCGCTCACCATCCCCGGCTACAGCATGGATGGCTGGTACGGCCGGATCTTCCGCGGGTGTGGCTGGTTCGATCCCGACAAGCCGTTGAAGAAGTACACCAAGAAGGAGATGTCCGACCTCCTCCACAAGCCGGCCACCAAGATCAAGGTCGAGGGGATCAACCTCACCTACCTCGGCCTGATCCCACAGATCCAGAAGTCGTTCCTGTCGAAGGATCGGGAGGCGATGCAGCCGCACATCCGGGCCTTCGTGGACCGCGCGATCCGCTTCGACACCTGCCCCGACTGCGCCGGCACCCGGCTCAGCGAGGGCGCCCGCTCCTCGAAGATCGCCGGGATCAGCATCGCCGACGCCTGCGCGATGCAGATCAGCGACCTGGCGGCCTGGGTGCGGGGGCTCGACGAGCCGACGGTGGCTCCGTTGCTGGTCACCCTGCGCGAGACGCTGGAGTCGTTCGTCAGCATCGGCCTGGGCTACCTCAGCCTGGACCGCGCCTCCGGCTCGCTGTCCGGCGGTGAGGCACAGCGGGTGAAGATGATCCGGCACCTGGGCTCCTCGCTCACCGACGTCACCTACGTCTTCGACGAGCCGACCGTGGGCCTGCACCCGCACGACATCCAACGGATGAACGAGCTGCTGCTGCAGCTGCGCGACAAGGGCAACACGGTGCTCGTGGTGGAGCACAAGCCGGAGACCATCGCGATCGCCGACCACGTCGTCGATCTCGGGCCGGGCGCGGGCGCGGCCGGTGGAGCGATCTGCTTCGAGGGCACCGTCGAACAGCTGCGTGGCTCGCAGACGGTGACCGGGCGGCACCTCGACGACAAGGCCGGGCTGAAGGAGAAGGTGCGGATCGCCACTGGCGCGATGGAGATCCGCGGCGCCACCACCCACAACCTGCGTGACGTCGACGTCGACGTGCCCAGCGGCGTGCTGGTCGTGGTGACCGGCGTCGCCGGCTCCGGGAAGAGCTCCCTGATCCACGGCTCGCTGGCGAGGCGGGACGACGTCGTCGTGGTCGACCAGAGTGCGATCAAGGGCTCCCGGCGCAGCAACCCCGCCACCTATACCGGGCTGCTGGAGCCGATTCGGAAGGCGTTCGCCAAGGCCAACGGGGTCAAGCCGGCTCTCTTCAGCGCCAACTCCGAGGGCGCCTGCGCCACCTGCAAGGGCGCCGGGGTGATCTACACCGACCTGGCGCTGATGGCCGGCGTCGCGGTGGTCTGCGAGGAGTGCGAGGGCAAGCGGTTCACCGCCTCGGTCCTCGAGTACCACCTGGGCGGCAAGGACATCAGCCAAGTGCTCGCGATGCCGGTCGCCGAGGCCGAGCGGTTCTTCGCCGAGGGCGAGGCCAAGATCCCTGCCGCCCACAAGATCCTGCTCCGCCTCGTCGACGTGGGCCTGGGCTACGTCAGCCTCGGCCAGCCGCTGACGACGCTCTCCGGCGGCGAGCGGCAGCGCCTGAAGCTCGCCACCCAGATGGGCGAGAAGGGCGAGGTCTACGTGCTCGACGAGCCGACCACCGGTCTCCACCTCGCGGACGTGGAGAACCTGCTCGGCCTGCTCGACCGGCTCGTCGACGCCGGCAAGTCCGTCGTGGTGATCGAGCACCACCAGGCCGTGATGGCCCATGCCGACTGGATCATCGACCTCGGCCCGGGTGCCGGCCACGACGGCGGCACCGTCGTCTTCGAGGGCACCCCGGCCGACCTGGTCGCGGCCCGCTCCACCCTCACCGGGCAGCACCTCGCCGACTACGTCGGCTAGCCGGCACGGACACTAGATGCCGGCGTTGAGGCGCTGCTCCTCGCGATCCAGCAGCGCCTCGGCACGGGCATAGGCCGCGCTGGAGTAGGCACCGATCGAGCGCTCCTGCATCAGCATGTCGCGCATCGTGTCGAGGTAGAGGTGCTGGATCAGCAGTGAGCGCTCCCGCAGGCCGGGCTTGGTCTGCCGCAGGCTCTGGATGTGGCCCAGCAGGATCGGCAGGAAGCGCTGCTTGAGCGACTCGACCAGCTCCGGCTCGAGCGGGGTGCCGTCGACCTCCAGCTGCTCCATCGGACCGAGCTGCTCCGTGGTGGCGGCGGCCAGCTGCTTCATCAGCCCGAAGAACTCGTCGCGCTCGTCCTCGGGTGAGACCGACTCCAGGGCGAGCGCATGGATCAGGAACGGCAGGGTCAGACCGAAGACCACCAGAGTGGCGACCGCCACCAGCACGGCGACCACGACGAGCGTGGCGCGGTTCTCGGCGTCCAGCGGCAGGGTCTGCACGGCGGCGAGCGTGACCACGCCACGCATCCCGGCCCAGGCCAGCACCAGGCCGGCGCGCCCGGTCAGGGGCTCGCGCATCGCGAAGTCGACGTCGGCGCTGTGCCGGGCGATCCGGTGCCGGGCGATCGAGAGGCGGTCCAGCTCCTGGGTGGTGGCGGGGGAGAGGTCCTCCAACCGCTCCTCGACCGCGGCGATCCTGCTCCGCATCCGCTTGGCCCGGTGCGGTCGGCGTCGCCGGTCCATGAGCAGGGGACCGGCCACCCCGATGAAGCGCAGCACGCCGAGCAGGCCGAAGACGACCAGCACCATGGTGGCGATCCTGGCGTCGGAGCTCTCGCCCCGGGCCTGCTCGATCAGGCTCGGCAGCTCGTAGCCCATCAGCAGGAAGACCGCCTGCTCCAGCAGGAAGTTGATCGTCGCCCAGTTGGTGCGCTCGACCTGGCGGTCGCGGGCCGAGAACCGCTTGCCGGACTGGTGCCCGGTGATCACCCCGGCCACCACCACGGCGAGTACTCCGGAGGCGTGCACCTCCTCGGCAGGGATGAACGCCAGGAACGGGACCGCGAACGAGATCGACGTGTTGAGCACGGGATCGGCGAGGCGCTGGCGCACCAGCACGTTGACCCACCCGACCACCAGGCCCACCAGCACCGCGCCGGCCACGGCCCAGGCGAAGCTGGCGGTCGCCTCGCCCATGCTGAAGGTGCCGGCACTGGCTGCCACCAACGCGGTGCGCAGCACCACCAGAGCCGAGGCGTCGTTGACCAGGCTCTCGCCCTCGAGCACGGTCATCACCCGCGGTGGCAGCCCGAGCCGCTTGCCGATCGCGGTGGCGGCGACCGCGTCGGTCGGGCTGACCACGGCGCCGAGCGCGATCGCCAACGGAAGCGGCACGCCGAAGAGCAGGTGCACCACATAGCCGACGCCGAGCGCACCGACCACGACGATCACCATGGCCAGCCAGGTGATCAGGCCCAGGTTGCGCCGCAGGTCGAGGACCGGGAGCCGGACCGCCGAGGCGTAGAGCAGCGGCGGGAGCACGCCGGAGAGGATCAGCTCGGGCTCGATTTGGATGTCCGGCATGCCCGGCAGGAAGCTGGCGGCACAGCCGAACCCGATCAGCAGCAGTGGCGCGGCGACCCCGGTACGCCGGGAGAACGCCGCCGCCACGATCGCGATCAGGAGACCACCACCGGCGATGTAGAGGTACTCGTGAAGCACGGGTGCGAGTCTACGGACGGGCCGTGGGACGGTGCTCCAGGATCACCAGCTCGTCGGTCGCTCGGGTCATCGCCACATAGGTGTCCACTGCTGCGGTCAGCCCCGTGCCCCAGCCCGACGGCTGGTGCAGCACCACCAGGTCGAACTCCAGGCCCTTGCACTGCTCGGGGATCAGCGACGCCACCCGCGGCCGGGTCGTGAACGACGGGTCGCCGATCACACAGGCCACGCCGTCCGCGTTGGCCTCGAGCCAGGTCCGGAGCACCTTGTCACGCTCGGCGGGCTGGGCCCAGCGCACCGGGTGCGCGCCGCGGCGGATCGAGGTCGGCACGTTGGCGTCGGGGAGCTCCGCCCGGATGACCGGTGCCGCAACGTCCATGATCTCGGCAGGGGTGCGGTAGTTGATGGCGAGCGCGCGCTCGTGGATCTGCCGCAGGCCGACCCGCTCCAGCCGTTGCCGCCAGGACTCGGTGAACCCGTGGCGGGCCTGGGCGCGGTCGCCGACGATGGTGAGGGAGCGTGACGGGCAACGGCTGATCAGCATCTGCCACTCCGCGTCGGTGAGCTCCTGGGCCTCGTCCACGATGACGTGCGCGAAGGGTCCGTCCAGCCGTCCGCCCTCGGCCGGCTGAGTCCCCGGATCGTCGTCCAGCGCGGCCCGCAGATCGGCGCCCCGCAGCATGATGATCGAGTCCTCCGGGTCGTCGTCAGCCTCCAGCAGGTGGGTGACCACGGCGTCCATCTCCGCGGTGCGAGCGGCCAGCTCCCGGCGTCGCCGCCGCTCGGCCGCGCTGCGCTCAGGGTCGCCGAGGCGGCGACGGGCGGCGTCGAGGAGCGGCCGGTCCTCGGCGGTCCAGGCATGCGGTGCCGACCGGCGCAGCAGGCGGATCTCCTCCTCGCTCAGGTGCGGCGCGCAGTGCCGTAGGTAGGCAGGAACCTCCCACAGGTCGCCGACCAGGTCGGTCGGCTCGATCATCGGCCAGGCCCGGCTGAAGGCCTCCCGCAGCTCGGGGTCGTGCATCAACGCGCTCCGGGCGGTGGCCGGGTCGAGATCGGCGTCCTCGGGAAGCTGTGCCAGGAGGTCGTCGATCAGGGCCTGCCAAACGTCGTCGCGTGCCTCGTTGTGCCCGAGCGCCGGGTCCGCTCCACCGAAGGCGCGGGCCCAGTCGGCGCGGGTGACCACCACGTCGAACTCGGCGGTGGACACCTCGAGACGCTGCGTGGGCGGCTCCTCGTAGATCGAGACCGCGCGCTCGATCGCGGACACCATCTCCGCACGCGACTTGAGCGCCGCCACCGCCGGGTCCGGCTCTGCAGGCAGGTCGCCGAGGCCGGCCAGGTCGGCGAGGGTGCAGGTCTGCACGCTCTCCTCGCCGAGCCGGGGGAGGACGTCGGCGACATAGTCGAGGTACGGCCGGTGGGGCCCGACCACCAGGACGCCACCACGCCCGGCGCCCAGGTGCGGGTCGGCATGCAGCAGGTACGCGGCCCGGTGCAGGGCGACGACGGTCTTGCCGGTCCCCGGGCCGCCGTCGACCACCAGTGCTCCCCGCGAGCCGGCCCGGATGATCGCGTTCTGGTCGGCCTGGAGCGTGGCGAGCACGTCGCGCATCTGCGGTGAGCGGCTGGCACCGAGACTGGCGAGCAGGGCGGACTCCTCGTCCAGTGCCAGCCCGGTGGTGTCGGTGCCCGGGGTCAGCACCTCGTCCCAGTAGTCGACGATGCGGCCCTGGGACCACCGGTAGCGGCGGCGGCTCGCGATGCCCTGCGGCTCCGCGGTGGTGGCGGCGAAGAAAGGCTCCGCGGCTGCGGTGCGCCAATCGACCAGAAGCCGCTCGCCGTCGGTGTCGGCGAGGCCGATGCGACCGACGTAGACCGGCGCGCCGCCGTCGGCCGGCACGATCCGGCCCAGGCAGAGGTCGAGGCTGAACCTGCTGAGGGCGCCCAGCCGTGCGCTGAGCCGGCGCACCTCGGCGTCCCGCTCCAGTGCCGCCTGGCCGCGGCTGGTGCCGGCCCGGCGTGCCGCGTCGAGCTGGCTGGCGAGCTCGGCGCGGGTGCGCTCAAGTGCTGCGCCGATCGCGGCGAAGCGTCGCTCGTCGTTCTGGGTGCGGGCGGGGTCGCTCTTGTGGGTCAGCGAGGCGGGGAGGCGGAATACGGTGGTCGTCCCAAGCGGCACGGGGGCTCCAATCACAGTGCGGAGCCGGGATTCTGACCCGGCAAGGGGGCCTTGCCGCAAGGCCCCCTGTCGGCTATACCTTGGAGAGGGAGAGGAGCCCGTCATGGCACACGGCGACATCACGCACATCGACCTCCCGGTCTCGGACTTCGACCGCGCCAAGTCGTTCTACGGCGCAGTCTTCGGTTGGAGCATCGCCGCGCCACCGGGGTTCGAGGAGTACCCGATGTGGCAGGCCCCCAACGAGATCAGCGGCGGCGGGCTGGCCCCGCGCAGCGTCGACTTCACCCAGCCGCGCTCCTACGTCGAGGTCGACTCGATCGACGCCGCGCTGGAGACCGCCGTCGCTCAGGGCGGGAAGGTGGCGATGGAGAAGAGCCCGATCTCGGAGACCAGTTGGTGGGCAGCCTTCGAGGACCCGGACGGCAACGTCATCGGTCTCTACGAGGGAACTACCGAGACCGGCTGACGCGTCGGCATTCTGCTCCTAGACTCGAGGCGCTTCGGGGGAGGGAGCGTTCGAGTTGCGGCTCGACGCGACCACGACAGGGGTCATCAATGCCTGCGGTCAACACCTGGATGCACGACTATCTGCGCTCTGCGCGCGCTGGGATCATCGGTGGAGTGGCGATCACCGCCGTCTACTGCTTCATCGCGGTGCTGAGCACGCCGCGGCCGAGCAACGGGGATCTCGCGGCATTCGCTGCTGTGGTCGTCGGGATCGCAGCCGGCTGCGCGTTGCTTGCCGCAGCGGCCGTGTTGTGGGCCCGCGCCGGGATTCGGCTCCTCGCGGCGCTGCTGGCCGGGCTGCTCGGTGGGCCGGCCGTTGCCTTCCTGGCGCAACTCGTCCTCGACGGGGTGCCGCAGGGGGAGGGCGACACCGACCGGTTGATGGTGGCGAGCATCGCCTCCGGGCTTCTCGGCGCCTTGGTCGGCGCCATGTGCTGGGTGGGCGCGCGCCGCTGAACCCCTGGCTGGTGTCGGCAGGTTGCGCTAGACAGGTGCCATGGCCCGAACAGTGCAGATCACCATCGATGCCCACGACCCCGCCCGGCTCTCCCGCTTCTGGGCGGCCGCCCTCGACTACGTGATTCCCGGCCCGCCCGGGGTGGAGCTGGCTGAGGGCGCCGATCCCCTGGAGGCGTGGGACGGCTTCCTCGCCCAGATCGGCGTGCCGCCCGAGCAGCGCAACACCCGCTCCGCGGTCGAAGACCCTGCGGGCGTGGGCCCGCGCGTCTTCTTCCAGCAGGTGCCGGAGTCGAAGAGCACGAAGAATCGCGTGCACCTCGATGTCCGGGCAGCGCCGGGCCTGGCAGGGGAGGAGCGGATGGCGGCGCTGGTGTCCGAGGCTGAGCGGCTCACTGCGCTCGGTGCCACGGTGCTCGCCCGCCACGAGCCGCAACCGCCGATGGACGCCGGCCACCTGGTGCTGGCCGATCCGGAGGGCAACGAGTTCTGTCTGGACTGAGCAAGGAACGGGGGGAGTCATCGATGGTGTCGATCAGTAGGCGCGCACTGCTGACCGGTGGCGCCGCGGTCGCTGTGACCGGAGCCGTCGGCGTCGGTGGCTGGGTGGCCGCACCAGGCAGCGTGAAGTACCGGATCAAGGAGGAGCTGGGGCTGAACCCCGATCCGTACGTCCCGGACGTGCCGAGCGGTCTCATCCAGGTCGAGAGGGTGGCGTCGGAGGCCATGGGCGAGGTCCGATTGTTCACCGCGGTGCCCGATGGCTTCGGCGACGGCGCCGGCCTTCCCGTGCTCGTCGTCCTCCACGGCGCAAGTGCGAGCGTCGACGACTTCGCCGGCTTCGGCTTCGGACAGTTCGCCACGGCGATCGCGCAGGAGGGCCTGCCTATGGTGCTCGCCGGCACCGACGACGGCCCGAACGGCTGGCTGCCGGACGGCGTCGTCGATCCGTTCCGGATGCTCACCGACGAGTTGCCGGGCTGGCTTGCAGAACGGGGCTTCGCTGCCGAGCGTCGCGGCCTGTGGGGCTGGTCCCGTGGCGGCTACGGCGCTTTGGCGTTCGCCGAGACGCACCCGGACTGGATGCGAGCTCTGGCGTTGTTCAGCCCGGCGCTGCACGAGGGCGACGACCTGGTCCGCGGCCTCGATCCGCTCGCTGACGTGCCGGTCGGCATCTGGTGCGGTGACGACGACGCCTTCCTCGACGGCGCCAAGGACGTCGCTGCCCATCTGCCGCGGCCCGCTGAGGTGGAGTCGTACGGCGATGGCGGACACACCCGGCAGTATTGGAACGGCCAGACCATGCCGATGCTCCGCTGGGCCGGCGCCAACCTCGCCTCGTGAGCGTCAGCGGCCGAACAGCGCCTGCGCGTTGTGTCGCTCGACCCCCGCACGCTCCTCGGCGGAGAACCCTGCCCGCGCCAGGCCGTCGTCGTTGGCTGCGATGACGGCGTCCGGTGCGGCTCCGCTGTCGGTTCCGTAGAGCAGCCGGTCGGCTCCGACCAGCCGGGAAGCCGCGTGCAGCACCTCGGGCGAACCGGAGAGCGCCGTGTCCAGATAAAGCCGGGAGAGCGCGTCCTGGACCTCCTCGCGGCTCGGCCCGCCGGCCGAGGGGACGGCCAGATCGGCCAGGCTGGACACCCGCCAGGCCAAGGCCGGGAGCGCGCCTCCACAGTGCGCCACGATCATCCGGAGCCCGGGGTGGCGTCGGAAGACCCCCGCATAGACCGCGTCCACCACGGTGCGGAAGGTGTCGAGGGGGTACTCGACGAGGAACGGGGCACGGCCCAGCGCCAGCGGCGCAGCGGCCGGGTTCAGTGCCGGGTGCACGAAGACGGGCACGCCACGCCGCGCGGCCTCCGCCAGGAGCGGGTCGAACCAGGGATCTCCCAGGTAGCGACCGGCGACGTTGCTGCACAGGCCGAGTCCGTCCAGTCCCAGGTCGTCGAGCGCGCGCCGCAGCTCGGCCAGTGCGGCGTCGACGTCGTCGCCGGGCACGGTGGCGAACGCACCGAACCGGTCGGGTGCCTCGCTGATGATCTGGGCGAACCTGTCGTTGACGGCTCGCGCGACGCGGCCGACCGGGAGCACCGGCATCGAGAGGAGCTGGCGCTCGATCTGGAAGCTGTCCAGGTGTCGGAGTGCGGCGGGGGTGTCCCACGCCTCCCACGGCTCTACGCTTCCCACACCGCGTCGCAGATCGATTGGGAAGTGGGCGTGCACGTCGATCCGGTGCCCGGTCATGCCGCGTCGTCCTCAGGCCGCGGCCAGGCGCTGGCCGCGCCGCCACACGCCGCGGATGTTCAGGGTGTCGCTGATCGTGGTGGTGGGGTCGCCGTCGACCAGGAGCAGGTCGGCGCGCGCACCCTCGGCGATCCGGCCCCGGTCGGTGAGCCCGAACCGGCGTGCCGTCGTCGACGTCGCTGCGCGCAGGGCCTCGACCGGGCTGAGGCCGGCCCGGACCAGGTACTGGAGTTCGTGGTGCACGCTGGCGCCGTGGGCGAGTCCGCCCATGAAGGGCAGCGCCATCGAGACGTCCGTGCCGACGAGCAGGTCGATGCCGGCGTCGTGCATCGCCTTCACGCTGCCGAGCACATCGTCGATGCGCCCCTGCGGGTAGTGGTTGAAGCTGGAGCGCAGGGTGGCGTCCCAGTCGGCGTCGAGCTTCGCTGCGACCCGGGGATCGTCGGCGAGCTCTCCTCCGGTGATCCCCATCATCGAGGCGTCCAGGACGACGCAGGGCACGAAGAAGACGCCGGCCTCCTTGGCCAGTACCACGATCTCGTCGTTGTGCGGGCCGTCCATGAACAGGTGGACCAGCCCGTCGATGCCGGCCTCGATCGCCATCCGGGTGGCGTCCAGGGTGAGGGCGTGGGCAACGGTCAGGATGCCGTGCCTCTTCGCCTCGGCGACGCCGGCGTTGAGGGTGGCCTGGTCGAGCATCGGCACCGGATGCCCTTCGACGGTGCCGTCGTCCACCATGAACTTGATGTAGTCCGATCCACGCTCGATGAGCTGGGGGATGAAGGCCGCGGCCTGCGCAGGCGTGGTGGAAAAGGGCATCAACGGCGGCGGGCCGGTCGGGCGGGCTCCGGGCGGCGGCCCGGGCCGGAAGTCGTCGGGGAACAGCTCGCTGGGGTGCCCGCCAGGGGGAGTGATGCCGAAGCCGGCCGAGCGCACGTCGGCGACGGTGTCGTCGTCGCTGATCGCCCCCCGGTTCTCTTGGGTGTTGGTGCCCTGCATCTCCAACTCCGTCGTGACGCCGAACTGGAGTGCGAGGGCGAGGGACTCGCGGTTGGTGTGGACGTGCGCGTCGATCAGGCCCGGCAGCAGGGTCGCTCCGGTCCCGTCGATGGTGTCCGTGTCGTCCACCGGATCGGTGCTGACGCGCACGATCCGGCCCTCCGCAATGGTGACGTTCCTGATGCCGATCAGGTCGCTCCCGTCGAAGACCTGGGCGCCGACGATGGTGGTCATGTGGTTCCTCCGTGTCGAGTGCGGGTCTCCATTGCGGAGATCCATCGCTTGCACTATATACATGCCTAGTGCTATGTATATGCGTGAGGCGCGCCACACGTACGATGGTGAGGTGATCAAGCCTTCACTTACCCCGGACGAGGCTGATGATGCTCTTCTCGAAGACGTGGGCATCGCGCTGTCAGGCCTTCGACGCCGGACCGTCAGCCGCCGTAGCGATCTGACCCGCAACCTGATCCTCAACATCGTTGCCGAGGATTCGGGGCGGATCACCGTCGGGGGAGTCGCGGCCCAGATGGGCGTCAGTCAGCCGGTCGCGAGCCGCAGCGTCGCCGGATGCATCGCCGACGGCCTGCTGCGACGGACGGCGTCGCAGGAGGACGGCCGCCGCAGCATCCTGGAGCTCACCGACGCCGGCGAGGCCGAGCGCCGCCGGTTCGCACTCCAGCAACGTGACGTGTTCCGCCAGATCACCGCCGCCTGGCAGCCCGACGAGCGCACGGCGTTCGCCCGTTACCTGATCCGCTACAGCGCCGACGCCCGCACGTGGTCGGAGAACCAGCAATCGGGCGACGCGCACTAGGGCGGTTCTGTGAGAGCGATTCTGAGCGAAGTGCCGGTTTCCGGTCGACACCTGCGCTCCGGTCGCTCGTCTCCAGATATCGCCGATAACTGACATTATGTCAAGTTGCGCGGACTGGGTGCCGGCGAGGGAGGCGCATCACCCTCCCCTCACGTGTGCTTGCGGAAGTTGTAGTCATCCCACCAGTTCGTGACGACGGCTCCAAGGCACGCGGCAGAGATCGCCACGAGCAGGCCGATCTGAAGTGCGTCGAGAACTTCCCGCATGCATCCATCATGCGCTTCGGCCACCTGGGGCGGCTAGGTGTGATCGAATCTGACCGTGCTGGACGTTGATGACCGAACTCTCTCTGCGCCTCCGGCGCCCGTTCCCCCGACCGTGATGGCGGCTGCGGTGACGACCTGAATCGTCGCGACGGGAACGGCTGCTCTTGCCGGCTTGCTGACCATCGGCTTCGTCGTGCTCGGGGCGCCGCTGTGGGAAGTCTTCGGCTCCGGAGCCGACAACCCCCGGTGGTGGATCCTGGGTGCGGGCGCGATCGTCGTCGTCCTGGGTGCACTCGCGGACGTCGCAGCTCTGTTGATGGTCCGGGGCCACGCATGGGCCCGGTGGGCGCTCGGTGCTCTGTCGCTGATCGCCGCGGCGTTGAGCCTGTTCGCTGCCTACTACCTGTTCCCGCTGGTCATCACGGTGGCGAGCCTTGCCGTCCTCGTGCTGATCCTCATGCCGTCGTCGGGCGCACGGTCTCGTATCTAGTTAACATAACGCCGTCCGGGAAGGCGCGGGTCTCCACGAGGCTCAGCTCCACCCAGCTGTCCAGCGCCGTGAAGAACGGCGTGCCGCCGCCGACCAGGACCGGGTGCGTCACCAGCACGTACTCGTCGATCAGGCCGGCCCGCATCGCCGTCGCCGCCAGGGTGGCGCCGACGATGTCGATCGGTCCGCCCTCCTCCCCCTTGATCCGGGCGATCTCGGTGACGGCGTCGGTGGCGACCAGGCGGGCGTTCCAGTCCACCGCGGTGAGCGTCGAGGAGAAGACAACCTTCGGCATCGCCCGCCACCGCTGGGCGTAGGCGATGTGAGCGGGCGTCGCACCGGGCTGTTGGTCGGCGGTCGGCCAGTGGGAGCTCATTCCCTCCCACACCTTGCGCCCGTAGAGGGCGAGCTCGGTCTCCCCCACGCGATCCGACCAGTACTGGAAGAGCTCGTCGCCCGGGATGCTCCAGCCGAGGTCGTCGCCTGGCGCGGCGATGTAGCCGTCCAGGCTCACGTTCATTCCGTACGTCAGCTTGCGCATGCGGGGTGCCTCCTGTGCGTGGTCATCGGGCGTACAGACCGGCGGCGGCCCGCCGATTCATCGACATCCCTCAGTCGAGGCAGAACTCGTTGCCCTCGACGTCCAGCATCACGATGCAGGACTCGTTCTCCTCGTCGGCGTAGAGGATCTGCTGTTGTTGGGCGCCCAGCGGGATCAGCCGGTCGCGCTCCGCCTCGAGCGCTGCGAGCCGCTCGGCGCCGACCAGCCCTGTGCCGGCCCGCACGTCCAGATGCACGCGGTTCTTGACCACCTTGCCCTCCGGCACCCGCTGGAAGTACAGACGTGGACCCTTGCCCGTCGGGTCGGTGCAGGCGCTCCAGGTGCCGTCGTCCGGCGGCGCCTGCTCATACCCGAGCACCTCGGCCCAGAACCGCGCCACGACCTCCGGCTCCGCACAGTCGAAGGTGACCTGGACCTCACGCAACGTCGACATGTGCTCACCCTAGGCGCAGTCGGGCGATGGCCGCAGGTGTCCAAGAGGGCCACTGCGGATCACCCACCACCTGGCCGTACTGGAGGCGCGCGACGCGTCGAAACGGCTCATCCAGGCTGGAGTTGTCATAGACGACTCCCCGATCAGTCGCCCGCAATGCCTGCGCGACTAAGGGAAAGACCCTCCGGTAGCGTGCCCGAATCTTCTGCTCAGGCACCTGATGACCGCCGGCGTCCACGCGGTCGGAGACGCGTGCCACGGCCAGGTCCTCGGGGATCATCACGACGTGCAGCGTGACGGCATAGCCAAGATCCTGGGCCTGCCTGACGAGGGCGACCTTGCTGGCGTGGCTGAACACCGTTTCGGTCACGAAGGAGGCGCGGCGGCGCAGCAGGAAGTCGCGTCGCTCGGCAGCGAGCTGGGAGACCTCGAGCGCTCCCCTGGCCTGGGCGTCGCGGTCACCGGGCCAGAGGTGCTCCGCGATCAGGTCGGCGTTGACGAACGGCAGGTGGGTGAGAGGAAGGAGGACCTGTTGCGCGAGCGTGGTCTTGCCGGAGCCGTTCGAGCCTGCGAGCAGGTGCAGGACGGGCGTCGTCACTCCGAGGCGTTCGGAACGCGGCGTACGGTGCCGTCGGGATCAGCGACGGCGTGCGACATACGACCCTGCTCGGCGAAGATCGCGCGGAGATCGAGGTTGTCGATGCGCGTGTCCATCTCCTCGCTCCATGCAGTGCGCACGGCGGCTTGGTCGCGCTCCCCCAGCTCGTCGTAGCCGATCTGCCCGGCGAGCGCGCGCTCCACATCGCGGGTCGAGATCGCACCGGATGCCTCGAGCTCCTGCCCGAGCCGGGCCCAGTGGGCGAGCTGCTGTGCTGCGCTGCGGTGGCTGCGGCCGCCGGCCACCTTCGCAGCCTCGAAGAGACTGGCATCGAAGCGTGTGGGCATCGTGGGTGACGACATCGCGACCTCCTGATCATCTGCTGAGATCAGTGTAGCAACCTGCTACGCCGTCAGGAAGGACTCTGCTCGGCCGCCCAGTCGCTGCGCAGGATCGAGTACAGGTAGCCGTCACGGTACGCGCCGTCGCGCCACTGCGCACCGCGGATCGTGCCGTCCTGGGCGAAGCCCGCGCGCTCCAGTGCCCGCTGCTCGGCGACGTTGCCGACATCGGTGTGCGCCTCCACCCGATTGACGGTGGTGTGCCGGAAGAACAGGTCCACCAAGGTGCGTTGAGCCTGGGTGCCGAGGCCGCGCCCCCGCGCTGCCGGGCTCAGCCAGATCCCGATCATCGGATTGCGGGACTGCTCGTTGGGCCCCCACCGCTGCCACACCCAGCTCACGTTGCCAACCAGCTGACCGCCCGGCGCCAGCACGCCGAACCCGCCGTTCTGGTTGAGATCGCCGGGCGGCACCGTCGTTCGCGCGGCTCGTGGCCCGAAGTGGTCGTAGCCCGCATCGTCGCCGGTCAGCACCGGCAGGTCCTCAGCGGTCAGCTCGCGCAGCAGTCCGGTCATGGCTCCAACCTACGTGGAGGGGTTGTGTCGGAGGCTCGTCCTAGCGTCGCGATCATGACCACGACCCCCAGTGACCTCGACGCCGCGGCGGTGCTGCGTGCCTCGAGCGAGGCGCTGGTGCGACGCCGCCTGGATCAGGTTGCGGAGATGGAGCTCCTGGCCCAATGGGCGGCGATCCATTCCGACGACGCAGCCGGCGGCATGGTGCAGGTCGGCGGCGAGGGCACTCCCCTGGTCCGCGAGCACTGCCTCGGGGAGATCGCGCTGGCACGCGAGGCAGGTGACGTCGCGACCCGCAACACGCTGGCCGACGTCCTCGACCTCCAGCACCGGCTCCCCCGATGCTGGGTGATGGTCCGCGCCGGCAAGGTGGAGCCGTGGGTCGCCTGCAAGGTCGCGCGCCTGTCCCGGGCGCTCGGGGCCGACGCCGTACCGGTGGTCGACGCCGCCGTCGCCCGGATGCTCGGGCATGAGAGCCCGGGCCGGATCCTGGACGTCGCCGCCGCCAAGGTCATCGAGGCAGACGTGGCCGCGTACGAGGCGCGGGTCGAAGCCGAGCGACGACGCCGCTACCTGGCGATCGGTCGCACCGACGAGCACGGACTGCGCACCCTGATCGCGCGGATCGAGGCCGCCGACGCCGTCTGGATCGACGCCACGGTCTCCCGGGTCGCCGAGATCATCACGCCGCAGCACGAGCACGCGGACGCCGACGAGCTCCGCGCCATCGCACTGGGCTACCTGGCCCGGCCTGCCGAGCTGCTGGCCCTGCTGGCCGAGGAGGTCACGCCGGCCGGCGATCTGCCCATCGACAGCACCCAGGACGGCTCTCCCGAGGAGCCGAACCGTGCGATCGCGTTCCCCGAGCGCCTGCTCGACCGGCTCCGCGGAGTCGACTGGAGCAAGCTGGCCCCGAAGGCCGTCCTCTACCTGCACCTCCACGAGGCGGCCCTCGCCGGCCGTGCCGGCGTCGTGCGCGGCGAGGACGCCATCGGTCCGCGCACTCTGGGCCAGCTCCACGGTCTGCTCCGCGGCGCGAAGGTCACCATCAAGCCGGTGATCGACCTGCACGATGCCGTCGCCTACACCGCCTACGAGCATCCGGTGTCGCTCAAGGAGCGGGTCCACCTCCGCAGCGGAGGCGACTACTGGCCCTGGGCGAGGTCCACCTCTCGTCACGTCGACTACGACCACGTGGTTCCCTTCACCGACGCGCCCCCGGGCGATCCGCCGCCCCAGACCGGCACCCACAACTCGGGCCCGCTGGGGCGCACCCACCACCGGTGGAAGACCTTCGCCGGATACCGCACCTGGCAGATCGGGCCTGCCAGCTATCTCTGGCGCACGCCGCACGGATGGGTCTTCCTCAGCGACCACCGCGGCACCTATCGGTTGCTGTGAGCTCGGCTGCTGTGAGCCCGGCCGCTCAACCGAGGCCGAGCACGTCCCGGATCAACGGCCAGGCCTGCGCGCCCAACCGCTGGGGAGCGCCATCGTCGCCGCCCACCTGATAGCTCCGGGCGAGATCCGGCACGTCCTCCCCGGGCAGGACCACCGGATGGCCCGCACGCGGATCACGGACCACGGTCGTCGCCCTGCCGTAGCGGGCCCGACGGTCCGCGATCGCTCGCGCGGCAACGGAACTGGGCCACACCCGGTCGTCTCCACCCACGACCAACAGCACCGGCCCCTCGATCCGCTCGACCGGGATCGTGGCGGCGGCCAGGGTCGCCGGATCAGCGCGGTTGCGGCTGCATGCGTACAGCTCGGCGAACGACGGCGACGGGCCGGGCTGCCACTCCCGGTCCAGCGGCACGAACGGCACCGGTCGCCCCTGCCAGGTCCACTTGCTGCGGGGCGGATCGTCGTCCCGCAGGTGCTGGCCCTCCCACGCGACGTCGGTCGGCGCCAACGCCACCACGCCCGTGACCCGGGGCTCGCGGACCGCCGTCAGGAGTGCGGCCTCGGCGCCGTAGGAGAGCCCGATGACGACCACCCGTTCGCACTCCCGCGCCATCAGGTCGACCGCGTCGGTGAAGGTCTCCAGCGGCACCTCGCAGGGAACGGGCGGCTGCCCCGGCCCGCCGAACCAGCGCAGCGCCAACGCGGTGACGCCGGCTCCCGCCAGGAACTCCGCGCGCCCCACATCGAGACGGCCGCTGGACCCCGCGAGCACCAGCGCCCCGGTGCGCGACCCGCCTCGGCCCGGCGGCCGGGCCCAATGCAGGTTCGCAGCGTCCACCGCGGGCGTCACTCAGTCGTGGGCGCTGCGGAAGACGCCGAGCCGGTTGCCACTCGGGTCGGTGAACTCGAAGCGCTGCCCTCCGGGATAGGCGATCAGCTCGTGCGCCACGCCCCCGGCCGTCTCGATGGCATGACGGGTCGCGGCGAGGTCGTCGGCCTCCAGCAGGACCAGCGGCCCGCCCGGCGTGACGACGTCCCCGAGCGCCAGTCCACCCACCTCCGTGTCGCCGTCGGCCGATCGGATCCCGGCATAGCCGGGCCCGTAGTCGTTGAACGTCCAGTCGAACGCCGCTGCGTAGAAGGCCTTGGCTGAGACGAGGTCGAGCACGGTCAGCTCGACGTAGCTGATGGGGATCATGCGCCGAGCCTAGAGCGCCCCAGAAATCCGGGCCAGGGCCTCGAAATCCCCCGCGAAGCGGAGCATGATGGAGGGAGCGGGGTCAGGCCCGCCTGTCCTGCGCTCAGCGCCAGTGGGTGATCTCGGTACCCCCGTACCCGAGATCACCTGCTGGTCTCTTCGGGCCCCGCTAGCGCCCCTTCCACACCGGCGCGCGGCCCTCGGCGAACGCCGCCACGCCTTCGGCGGCGTCCTCGGAGAAGAGCGCGGCTCCGGCCATCTCGGACTGCAACGCGAACCCCTCCTCCGCGCTCCAGTCCGGGGCCGCCTCGATGATCCGCTTGCTGATCTCCAGCGACAGCGGTGCGTTGGCCAGCACCTCCTCGGCAAGCGCGATCGCCGCGTCCAACACCGTCCCCGGCTCGGCGAGCCGGTTGACCAGGCCGAGCTCGGCCATCCGCGCCGCGGGCATCGGATCGCCCGTCAACGCCAGCTCCATCGCCACGTTGCGAGGCAGCCGTTGCGCCATCCGCATCACCCCGCCGGCGGCGGCCACCAGGCCACGCTTGGCCTCGGGGAGCCCGAACCAGGACTCGGTCGAGGCCACCACCAGGTCGGCCACCAGCGCCAGCTCGCATCCGCCCGCGAGCGCATGCCCCTCGACGGCGGCGATCACCGGCTTGCTGATCGGCGCCGCCGTGATCCCCAGTGGGCCACGGCGTTCGGTGAGTGGGAACTGACCGGCGGCGGCTGCCTTGAGGTCCATTCCCGCCGAGAAGGTGCCGCCGGCACCGGTCAGGATCGCGACCCGGGCAGTGTCGTCGCCCTCGAAGGCGTCGACGATCCTCTCCAGCAGCTGGGCAGTCGGGTGGTCGATGGCGTTGCGGCGATGCGGCCGGTTCAGGGTGATCACCCACAACGGCCCGCGGCGGTCCACCAGGACCGGCATCTCCGGAGCGGCCGGCACCGGGTGGCGCTCCTCGTCCAGGAACCCGAACGAGCTGACGTCGGCGACCTCGATCCGCCAGCCCAGCGGGTCGTCGTCGACGAATCGGGAGACCAGCTCCGGGTCACGGGTGCGCAACAGCGCCCGGTCGCCGGCCTCGGTGATCGCGCTGACGATCGCCGCCTCCGGCGCTCCCTCACGGTCGTACTGCACGGTGTAGGACTCGACCACCGCGGGCCCTGCCACGTCGGCCAGCGCCCGGCGGGCGGGCACCGGCTCGGGCACCGGCGTCAACGCCCGGTAGGGCCGCTCGGGCGGCGTCGTCGAGTAGACGCCGATCGCGTGCTTGGTCAGGTACCAGCCCAGCGAGGTCGAGAGCCCGAACTCCCCCGGGCTCTCCCGCAGCCGCGCAACCAGGGTCGCGACGGCGTGTCCGCCGTAGTTGTTCCCCGGACCCCCGCCGAAGGTCAGCCCGCCGGTCAGTGACAGCGGACGGGCCGGATCGTCCAGCGGCAGACCGATCTCGGCCGCCGCCACCTGCACCGCGACCGGGAAGCAGGAGTAGAGGTCGACGTGCGCGACGTCGTCGATGCGCACCCCGGCGTGCTCCAGTGCCGCCTGCCCGATGGCGTGGATGGCGGGCGAGGCGGCCAGATCGCCGCGCTCGCTGACGAACCACTCGTCATGCGCGGCCGCGCCGGCATGCAGGAAGACCCACTTCTCCTGCGGCACGCCGAGCGCCTCCGCGGTGCCGACGTCGGTGACGATGACCCCGCTCGCCTGGTCGACCTGCAGATTGGCGCAGAGCAGCTTGGGGTACGGGCTCGAGATCATCCGGTTGTCGGCGTCGGTCCTCGCCAGCTCCTCGGCCGCGACCTCCTCGGGCCGCCAGGCGTAGCGGTTCGTGGCGGCGACCCGCGACAGCCGCGACCACAGGCCGGTGATCGCCTGCTGGTGCTCCGCCTTGGAGCGTCCGAGCTTGTGCCGCAGGGCCGTCTCCAGCAGGCCGTAGACGTAGATCGGCGCCATCAGTCCGGCCAGGCTCTCCGCCTCGTTGTTGGCCTCCTTCTCGCTGCCGAGCACCCGGCTCGGGGCCACCTCGGGGCCCTGTTCGCTCCACGGCGGGGTATCGCCGCGCCGCTGTGCGGCCGCCAGGCTGTTGCCGGTCTCGGCACCGCAGACCAGGACCACCGACGCAGTGCCGTCGGCGATGGCCTGGCCGGCCGCGTTGATCAGCAGCTGGCCAGAGTCGCCGCCGAACCGCGCCGACTGCACCGTCTCCTTCGGGGTGATCCGCAGCGCGGAGGCGACGGCGGCGCCGAGATCGCGGTAGGACCACGAGGTGCTGGCGACGGCGTAGATCCCATCGGCCGCGGCCAGCAGACCGGGCACGCCGGCGTCGACCTGAGCCCGGCGCAGCGCCTCGGCTGCCAGGTCGGCGGGCTCATGGGTCACGTCGGGCTCATGCTGGACGACCTGGCCGACGCCCACGATGACAGGCGTGTTCGCGGGCAGCTCCCGCCCGCTGGCCTGGTGGAGCACCGGGCCGTGGGCAGGGGCCTGGACGCCGCGCACGCCGTCGTCGACCAGGGTGAGCAGGGCGGCGAGCGAGCGCTCCATCTCGTCGCGGACGGTACGGGCGATGGTGCCGCCCATCGGCCCGCGCAGCGGATCGCCTCCCATCCCGGCGTCGATCCAGACGGTGGCGCCGGAGCCGGTCGGCAGGATCGAGAACCACAGGCCCATGGTGAGGCCCATCGGGCCGGTGCCCTCGAGCCCGATCCGATGCTCCGTCGCCGTGCTCACCCGCCAGCGGATCTCGGCCGGGACGCCCATGATCTTGATCTGCTCGGTCAGGCTCGCTCCGGCGACCGCCACGGCCGGCGGTTGGCCTCGCCAGCCGGCGTGGATGCTCATCCAGCGCGGCAGCAGGCTCAGGTCGCCGACCAAGGTGCGGACCTCCCCCGCCGGACATTCGGTGGTCGCGCTGACGCTGACCGTCCGCTCATAGCCGGCCAGCTCCGGCGGCGCGGTCCGCTCGGCTCCCCCACCGCTGGTCGCAGGCGCGGCAGCCGCCTCGTCGCGGCGCACCACGCCCAACGCGATGTCGGCGATCGCTCCCGGGTTGCTGGCCGCCCACCGGGCCGTGCCGACGACGGAGCCGAGGGTCTTGCGCAGGTTCATGGGGAAGCCTTCCAGGGAGCCAACCGACACTTACCGTACGAGCGTACTGGAAACGCGCTAGGCTGGCGGGGTGTCAGCGAGATCGGAGCGCCGCAGTCAGAGCGAGCGCAGCCAGGGCACCCGGGCCCGGCTGTTGCGCGCGGCGGTCGAGGCGCTGCTCGAGAACGGCTATGCGGCGACCAGCATCACCGAGGTGCAGCAGCGCTCCGGCGCGGGTCGAGGCACCGTGCAGCACCACTTCCCGACCAAGGCGGACCTGATGGTCGCGGCCACGGCGCACGTCGTCGAGGAGCGACTGGCGCGCACCCGGGAGGCCGCAGCCGCCCTGGCGCCGGGCACGGATCGCCTCGACGCCCTGGTCGACCTGGTCTGGCTGGACCTGGGCAGTCCGGCATTCCTCGCCGCTCTCGAGCTCTGGGTGGCGGCCCGCACCGATGCGGCGCTGCGGGCCGCCCTACTCCCCCACGAGCGGCGCCTGCTGGCAGCAACCGGAGCCCTTTTCGTCGGGGTGCTCGGCCCGGAGCACAGCGACGAGCGGACGCCGGTGCTGGTCGAGTTCACCATCGACGTGCTGACCGGCCTCGCCATGACCACGCTGCTGAGCGACCCGCACCGCACCGCCACGGCGACCGGGCGTGCCGTCGCCGTCGAGCGCTGGAAGCGGGCGCTCCGCGTGCTCTTCACCGAGCTGGACGCCGACACCCTCTTCGGCTGATTCGCTCCACCTCCCTGGCTGGAACGGCGGCCTCCGCTCCCTGAGCGCCGCAAAACTCCGTCGGAAATGCTGAAGTTCCCCCACTTCTGCGCTAAAGTGAACGATAGGTGAACAGATCGTGAACCTAGAGAGGCAGGTGAGTGACGTGGAGATGCACTGGACCGTGGAGATTCAGCCCGACGGTGAGGAGCGCCTGGTCGCGCACTGGGTCCCCCTCGCGCATGCAGCGAGCACGCCCATCGCGGCTTGAGCCACAGCTACCGATTTCACGAAGGGCCCCCGCACGGGGGCCCTTCGTCGTTCCTGTGAACGCGACTCAGGTCGGCTGGCTACGATCCTCCCCATGCTCAAGCGATCTCTGGCCGCACTCGCCGCCGTCTCCCTGCTCACCCTCGCCGCCTGCTCGGACGACTCCGACGACAAGGACACCTCGGCCAAGGACGACAGCTCCCAGACCACGGAGTCCGGCTCTCCCTCCGCCGACGCCGGGACGGCGACCGGAAGCGCCACCGCAGCCGGCGCGTGCTCGTACCCGACCGACGGCTCCGCGCCCGCCAAGGAGGCCGACGCGCCGCCGGCTGAGCCCACCCGCACCGGCAAGGTGAAGGCGACCATCGCCACCACGGTCGGCGACCTCGCGATCACCCTCGACGCCGACAAGGCGCCCTGCACGGTCAACTCCTTCGTCTCGCTGGCCGAGCAGGGCTACTACGACGACACCACCTGCCACCGCCTCGCGGTCCAGGAGGGCTTCAAGCTGCTCCAGTGCGGCGACCCGAGCGCCACCGGCGCCGGCGGCCCGGGCTACTCCTACGCCGATGAGCTCGACGGCAGCGAGACCTACCCGGCCGGCACCATCGCCATGGCCAACGCAGGCCCGGACACCAACGGCTCCCAGTTCTTCCTGGTGATCGGCGACACCGGCCTGCCCGCCAGCTACACGGTCTTCGGAACCTTCGAGACCGCCGGCATCAAGGCCCTGGAGAAGGTCGTGGCCAAGGGCAACGACGACTCCATCGGCGACGGCACCGGCAAGCCGAACCTCGCCGTCGACATCACCAAGGTGACCGTCGGCTGACGCTAGCCCAGCGGAAAGCTCACAGCCGTGAGCTCCTCGGATCGCTCCCAGAGCAGCCGAGCGAGCTCACGGCTCTCTGCTTGAGGGGCCAGGCGGGCCGGCGCCGGAGCGCCCAGCAGCTCGCCGGGCCCGCTCGGCCCGAGGTAGCTGCCGCTCGGCAGGTCGAGCAGCGCAGCCTCCAGGATCGAGCGTGCGCCCTTCGACGGCGGCATCCCGACCAGCGCATTGCCGATCGCCGCCACCCGGGTGAAGAGCGGATTGCCGGTCCCGGACTGGATGCCCGTCGCGGTGTAGCCAGGATGCGCGCCGAGCGAGCGGACCGGGCTCGCGGCATCCCGCAGCCGTCGGCCGAGCTCTCCCATGAAGGAGAGCTGTGCGAGCTTGGACTGGCAGTACGCCGCATAGGGGTGGTAGTCACGTCGCTCGAAGCTCAGATCGTCGACGACGAGCTGCCCGGTACGGTGCGACGCCGAGCCGACGGTGACCACCCGGTCGGTGATCCGGGTCAGCAGCAGGTTGGTCAGGGCGAAGTGACCGAGGTGGTTGGTGGCGAGCTGGAGCTCGTAGCCGTCGGCGCTGCGCTGTTGCGGAACGCCCATCACCCCCGCGTTGTTCACCAGCACCTCACAACCCGGCGAGCGGTCGGCGAAGGCTCGCACCGAGGCGAGGTCGCTGAGGTCGAGCTCGGCGACGGCTACCGTGCCGGAGACGCCGGTACGCCTGATCCGCTCAGCCGCCTCCGCTCCCTTGGCCGGGTTGCGCACCGCCAGCGCCACATCGGCACCGAGCGCTGCGAACGCTCTGCTCAGCTCCAGGCCCAGCCCGCTGGTCGCTCCGGTGACGACGACACGGCGTCCGATCTGGAAGGGCAACACACTCACGGAGGAGAAGGCTGCCAGATGCCGAGCACGACTAGGGTGGTTTCGTGGCTTCTCCCGATACTGCACCGGCACTGGCTCTCCAGCTCAGCGAGGCCGTGACCCGGCGCTCGCTGATCGACGGCCTCGACTACGACGTCCACCTCGACCTCCGACGCGCCGCGGCGAGCTTCGACTCCCGTACCCGGATCCGCTTCACCAGCGGCGCGGGCAGCACCTTCCTCGACCTGAAGGCCGAGGCGATCAAGGCGATCACGCTCGACGGAGACGACGTCGACGTCGACCGGGTCCGCCAGGGGCGCCTGCCCCTCACCCTTACCGCAGGCGAGCACGAGATCGTGGTCGACGCCGTGATGGCGTTCCGCAACGACGGTGAGGGCCTGCACCTCTCGGTCGACCCGGCCGACCGCCGGCCCTACGTCTACGGGATGTCCTTCATGGACGCCGCCCCGAGCATCTTCGCCTGCTTCGACCAGCCCGACCTCAAGGCGCCCTACACGTTCCACGTCCTCGCGCCCACAGACTGGACGGTGATCGGCAATGCGCCCGGCACCCAGGCGGAGCCGGGCGTGTGGGAGTTCGAGAGCACCCAGCCCCTCTCGACCTACTTCGTCACGCTGGTCGCCGGGCCGTGGCACATGATCCACGACGAGCACGACGGCATCCCGCTCTCGCTGAGCGCCCGGCGCTCGCTCGCGCCGTACCTCGACGCCGACGCCGAGGAGCTGCTGACGGTCACCAAGCAGTGCTTCGACGAGTTCCATCGGCTCTTCGGGATCCGGTACCCGTTCGGCAACTACCACCAGGCGTTCGTCCCCGAGTTCAACGCCGGGGCGATGGAGAACCCGGGTTGCGTCACCTTCCGCGATCCGCTGATCTTCACCAGCAAGGTCACCCGCGGCGAGCGGATCCAGCGCGCGACCACGGTGGCGCACGAGATGGCGCACCAGTGGTTCGGCAACATCACCACCCCGCGGTGGTGGGACGACCTCTGGCTCAACGAGTCGTTCGCCGAGTACCTGGGCAACCGGGTCACCGCCGAGGTGACCGAGTTCGACGACGCCTGGATCCACAACGCGTGGACCCGTCGTCAGTGGGGCCTGGTCGCCGATCAGCGGCCCAGCACGCACCCGGTCGCCGGCAATGGCGCGACCGACGCACTCGCGGCTCTCCAGGACTTCGACGGGATCTCCTACGCCAAGGGCTCCAGCGTGCTGCGCCAGCTCAACACCCGGCTGGGCGACGACGTCTTCTTCGGCGGCGTGATCGAGCACCTCACCCGGCACCGGTTCGGCAACGCCACGATGGCCGACCTGTTCGGCGCCTGGGAGCGGGCCGGGGCCGGCGACCTCACCCCCTTCACCGAGGGCTGGCTGCGGACCGCGGGCCCGGACACCCTGCAGCACGACGCCGCTCTCCGCGCGCTGATCCTGACTCCGGCCGATGCCGACGCTCCCCCGCGCAGCCACACCCTGAGCGTCGCCCTGCTGGACGGCGACACCTGGCGTCACGAGAGCGTCGAGGTCAGCGAGGCGGAGACCCCGGTGCCGGCAGCGGAGGCGCTGGTCGTCGATCCGGACGAGCAGACCTGGGTGCTGGCGCTCGCCGACCCGGCCTCGATCGACGTCCTGATCGGGCGTGGCGGTGGCCCCAACGAGCCGCAGGTGCGTGCCGGGCTGTGGAACAACGTCCGCTCCGCGCTGCACAACGCCGAGGTCTCCCCCGCGCAGGTGATCGACCTCGCCGTCGTCACCCTGCCCACCGAGCAGGTCGACGACGCCTTCCGCTCCCTGGTTCCGTGGCTGAGCGGCAAGGCCGTGCCGCTGACCCAGGAGCCGGACGATGCGGCGGCGCGCCTGCACGAGGCGTTCCGGGAGCGCGTCGACTCTGCGGAGCCGGGCTCGACCCTCCAGCTCGGCGCGCTCCAGGGCGCGATCGCGACGGCCGGCGACCCGGCGGTGCTCCATCGCTGGCGCCAGGGCCAGGACCTGCCGGACGGCGTCCAGCTCGACCTGGCCGTGCGCTGGCGGATCATCAACCGGCTCGCGGTCCTCGACGCGATCGCTCTCGCCGGGCTCGACGCCGAGTTCGCCAAGGACCCCTCGACCCAGGCGGGCGTGTCACGGGCCGGTGCCCGTGCCTCGCTGCACACCGATCAGGCGAAGGCCTGGGCCTGGGCGCGGTTCACCGGCGCGGAGCCGGCCACCAACTACGAGCTGGCCGCGATCGGGGCCGGGATGTGGGCGGGCAGCGACCTCTCGCACGCGCTGCCCTACGTCGACGACTACTTCTCCCGGATCACCGAGCTGCAGAGCGTGCACTCGGGATGGGTGCTGGGCGAGGTCGTCGAGGCGTTCTTCCCGCTCGCACCGCTCTCCGCGCAGATCGCCGAGCAGGCCGAGGGGTTGATCGCCAGCGGCGACCTGGACGTCACGGTGCGGCGTCGCCTGGTCGACGCCACCGACGAGCTTCGCCGCCGCCTCGCGGTCGTGGAGAAGTACGGCGCCCCTCGTGTCGGAGCCTCCCTCTAGGTTTCCCGCATGCGCATCCTCCACACCTCCGACTGGCACCTGGGGCGTTCCTTCCATCGCGAGGGAATGCTGACCCACCAGGGCGCCTTCGTCGACCATGTGCTGGAGGTGGTCGCCGCGGAGAAGGTCGACCTGGTCGTCGTCTCGGGCGACGTCTACGACCGGGCACTGCCGCCGGTGGACGCCGTCAAGCTCGCCAATGAGGCGTTCACGCGGCTCTCCCGCTCGGGCGCCCGCGTGGTGATCAGCAGCGGCAACCATGACTCCGCGCAGCGCCTCGGCTTCGGCTCGGAGCTGATCGACGCGGCCGGCATCCACCTGCGGACCAGGGCCTCCGAAGTCGGCACCCCGGTCATGGTGGAGGACGCCCACGGCCCGGTCGCCGTCCACGCGCTGCCCTACCTCGAACCGGATCTGCTCCGGGAGCCGTGGTCGCTCGCCGCGCGCTCCCATGAGGCGGTCCTGGGCGAGGCGATGCGCCGGGTCAATGCCGACCTCGCAGCCCGCCCTGGGGCGCGCTCGGTGGTCCTGGCGCATGCCTTCGTGGCCGACGTCGCTGCCACGGTGCCCGAGGTCAGCGACTCCGAGCGCGACATCAGCGTCGGCGGCGTCAGCATCGCGCCCGCCGCCCTCTTCGATGGCATCGACTACGTCGCGCTGGGCCATCTGCACGGCCGGGCCACGTTGACCGACCGCGTCCGCTACAGCGGCTCGCCGCTGGCCTACTCGTTCTCGGAGGCCCGACACCTCAAGGGCTCGTGGCTGGTCGACCTGGACGGCACGGGCCAGGTGCGTGCGGAGTTCATCGAGGCCCCGGTCCCCCGGCGGCTGCACCAGCTCTCCGGCGAGCTGGCCGCGCTGCTGGCCGATCCCGCACTCGACGCCCACCACGAGGACTGGCTCGCGATCACGCTGACCGACCAGATCCGCCCGAACGCGGCGATGGAGCAGCTGCGCCAGCGCTTCCCGCACACCCTGCAGCTCTCCTTCGCGCCCAGCGGCCCGATGCCGCGCGACGGCGCCCGCCAGCGACCGGGGGCGGGGGTGAGCGACCACCAGATCACCCTGGACTTCATCGCCGAGCTGCGTGGAGTGCCTGCCGACGACGCCGAGGCGGCGTTGCTCCAGGAGGCCTGCGACGCCTGCACCCATGATCGCGACCTCGACCGCGAGGCCGGCTGAGATGCGCCTGCACTCCCTCACCGTCACCGGCTTCGGCCCCTTCGCCGACACCGTCACCGTCGACTTCGACACCCTGGCCGCCGATGGCCTCTTCCTGCTCAGCGGACCGACCGGGTCGGGCAAGACGTCGATCCTCGACGCCGTCTGCTTCGCGCTCTACGGCGACGTGCCGGGCGACCGCGGCTCCGCGAAGCGGCTGCGCAGCGATCAGGCAGCACCCGGCGTCGCGCCGCGGGTGGAGCTCGAGCTGACCGTGCGTGGGCGACACTTCCGCCTCGCGCGCTCACCGATGTGGACCAGGCCGAAGAAGCGTGGCACCGGCACCACCACCGAGCAGGCGCACGTGGTCTGCAGCGAGCACATCGACGGTGCCTGGTCCCCACTCTCCAACCGTCTCGACGAGGTCGGCCACCTGGTGACGGGCCTGCTCGGCATGAACATGGCGCAGTTCTGTCAGGTCGCCCTGCTGCCCCAGGGGCAGTTCCAGGGCTTCCTGCGGGCGCGCTCGGACGAGCGGCACGCGCTGCTGCAACGCCTCTTCGCCACCGACCGCTTCGAGCAGATCGAGCGCTGGCTCCGCGACCACGCCCGCACCCTCAAGCGTGACGTCGCGGACCAGGAGGCCGCCCTGATCCGTGCGATCAGCCGGGTCGAGGAGGCCGCCGACGCCGCAGCGCCCGAGGATCTCGCCGACGCCGAAGGGTGGCTCAGCGAGCAGACCGAGGCCGCCTCGACGGGTGCTGCGGCTGCCCAGGAGGCACTTGCGGTGGCGACGCATCTCCGCGTCGCGGCGGAGGCCACCCTCAGCGCGGGCCGCGACCTCGGCACGCACCAGGGCCTGGGGCGTAGCGCCGAGAGGACCCTCGCCGCGCTCGATCAGCAGGCCGGCGAGCACCGAGAACGGCTGGCCCTCCGAGCGGCCGCCCAGCGGGCCGCGCAGGTGC
>NZ_BAAALG010000002.1:105352-186264 GCF_039528155.1 Nocardioides dubius
TGCTGCGCGCCGAGGCCGACGCTCGCCGTGCCGAGCAGCGCCACGCGGCAGCCGCTTCGGACGCGCTCGGCACCGCCCTCGGGCTCCGCGACCGGGCCTTCGAGGAGGGGTTCCTCGAGCACGACGGAAGCCTGCCCTTCGACGACGTCGACGCCGTGACGCCGTTGCTCGCTCCCACCCAGGAGCGGCTCCGGGCGGTGGAGGCGCTGCTGCCGCTGGCCGAGGAGCGGCTTAGCCTGGAGCAGCGACTCTCCGAGCTGGAGGGTGAGAGCGTGTCCCTCGCCGATGCGCTCCGGCTCGCGGAGGCGGACGCAGCGCTGCTGCCCGAGCGCCGGGTGGCGCTGGCAGCCGCCATCGTCAGCGCTGCCGAACAGGGCGCCCAGGCCGCAGCGCTGACCGGCGAGGCCACCGCATGGGAGGCCCGGATCACGGCAGCCGAGCGGCTGATCCTGCGCAAGGCCGACCATGCCCGCGCCGAGGCCGCCGAGCGCACCGCCACCGAGGCGCTCTTCGCCGCCAAGGAGGTCTGGCTGGGCGCCCAGGAGTCGCGTCTGCACGGCATGGCCGCGGAGTTGGCTGCCGACCTCGCGGCCGGCCATGCCTGCCCCGTCTGCGGATCCGACGAGCATCCGCAGCATGCCGTCGCCGCCCCCGGCACCGCCACCTTGGCCGACGTGAAGGCGGCACGGAGCGCCGTCGACGACGCCGAGCTCGCCCGAACCACTGCGGAGAGCGAGCTGCGCAGCATCGGCGCCGAGGTCTCAGCCCTGACCCAGGCCGCCGGTGAGCAGAGCATCGAGGAGATGCGCACCGTCCTCGGCACTGTGGCGGCACGCCGGGTTGAGTCCGAGGCAGCGCTCGCCGAGCTGCCGGAGTTGCAGGCGGCACTCGAAGCGGTGGACGCCCAGCAGCGCGCAGCCGGCGAGCGCCTCGCCGCACTCCGCGAGGCCCAGGCCGCCACCGCCGCCACCCAGCGAGCCTTGAGCAGCCGCCGTGACGAGCTCGACTCCGCGCTCACCGAGCAGACCCTGGAGCGCCTCACCGCACACCAGCGGCTCGGTGAGGCGCTGCGCACCGCGCTCACCACCGTGGTCGGGCACCACCAACGACAGGCGGAGGCGCAGATCGCGCTCCGCGCCGCCCGTGCTGAGCTGTGGGAGGCACTGGCCGCACAGCAGTTCACCGACGCCGAGGCCGTCCGGTCGGCGGCACTCGACCTCGATCGGCTGCGCGCGCTGGAGCGGGCGATCTCCGAGCACGAGACGGCGCGCGCCGCAGCGGAGGCGACCCTGCAGCTGCCCGAGGTCCGGGCCGCGCTGGCCCAGCCGGAGCCCGACCTCGCCGCGCTCCTCGGCGCTGCCGAGCAGACGCAGGCCGCCGAGCAGGAGGCGATCCGCACCGACACCGCCGCCCGTCGTCGCACCGAGCGGGTCTCCCGCCTCGCTGCCGAGGTCCGCGCCGGCCTGCAGAAGCTGGCGCCACGCCGCGACGCCGCGCTCCTCGCCGCCGAGCTGGCGGCGCTCGTCGAGGGCAAGTCCGCCAACAACCACCTGAAGATGCGGCTCTCGGCCTACGTCCTGTCCTGGCGACTCGCCCAGGTGGTCGCGGCAGCCAACGAGCGCCTGGCGAGGATGAGCGACGGTCGCTACCTGCTGGAGCACACCGAGCAGCGTGGCGCGCAGGAGAGCCGTGGTGGTCTGAGCCTGGTCGTGCGCGACGCCTGGTCGGGCGAGGCGCGCGACCCGGCCACCCTCAGCGGCGGGGAGACGTTCATCGTCTCGCTGGCGCTCGCGCTCGGACTGGCCGACGTGGTGGCCGGGGAGGCGGGCGGCACCGAGCTCGACACCCTCTTCGTCGACGAGGGCTTCGGCAGCCTGGACTCCGAGACCCTCGACGACGTGATGGACACCCTCGACGCCCTGCGTGAAGGAGGCCGGGTGGTCGGGGTGGTCAGCCACGTCGATCAGATGCGCCAACGGATCCCCCGCCAGCTCCGGCTGACCAAGGGCCGCACCGGATCGCGCGTCGAGTCTCACTTCGCAGCCGTCTGATCTGAAAGAATCGCGGCGTGCCCCACGCCGCGGACCTCCTCCTCGCCCTCGGCACCGCGCTGCTGGTCTGCGGACTGCTCGCGCGCGTCGGCGGGCGCTACGGGCTGCCGACGATTCCGCTCTACATGCTGGCGGGCCTGGTCTTCGGTCCGAGCACGCCCGGCTTGGTGCTGGTCCCCCACCCGCACGACCTCGACCTGGTCGCGCGACTCGGCCTGGTCTTCCTGCTCTTCTACCTGGGGCTGGAGTTCACCCTGGAGAAGCTCACCAGCGGCGGACGGCGGCTGCTCACCGCGGCCAGCATCTACCTGGTGCTCAACGTCGGCGGCGGGCTGATCTACGGCTTCGCACTCGGCTGGGGCGTGGCGGACGCCTTCGTGATCGCCGGCATCGTCGGGATCTCCTCCACCGCGATCGTGACCAAGGTGATCGTCGAGAACCGGCGTCTGTCCAACCCGGAGACCAAGGTGATCTTGGGCATCGCGGTCCTCGAGGACATCTTCCTGGCCTTCTACCTGGCCCTGCTCCAGCCGGTGCTGGGCGGTGCCGACAACGCGGCGGATGCGGTGATCGGCATCGCCGGCGCGTTCACCTTCCTGGTCACGCTCTTCGCGATCGCCCGCTACGGCACCCGCCTGGTCTCCCGGCTGATCTCGGTGCCCGACGAGGAGATCGTGGTCGTCGTCTTCGTCGGCCTGGCGATCGCGATGGCCGGGCTGGCCGAGGTGCTGGGCGTCTCGGACGCGATCGGGGCGTTCATGGTAGGCCTGATCCTCGGCGCCACCACCCGCGCCGGCCGACTGCGCCAGCTCACCCATCCCCTGCGTGATGCCTTCGGCGCGATCTTCTTCTTCCACTTCGGGTTGAGCATCCTGCCCGAGGACATCCTCGGCGTGGCGCCCCAGGTGCTCGCGGCGGTGGTGATGACGGTGCTCCTCGCGACGACTGCCGGGGTGATCGCCGCGCGGCTGCACGGCTTCGGCCGCCAGGACGCGGCGGCGATCGGGTTCACCGTGCTCACCCGCGGCGAGTTCTCGCTGATCCTCGCCGCGCTGGCCACCGCTGCCGGCCTCGACCCCCGGATCGGCGCGCTGGCCGCCGGCTACGTGCTGCTGCTCGCGGTGATCGGCCCGATCGCGGCCGGGAAGCTGGAGTACAGCTCACGGTTGATCCCCAAGCGCCTGCTCGGCCGCCATGCCGACGCGGCCCCGCCGCCGTCGTTGGACCTCGACGTCGGCACCTCGAGCCTGTACCAGCTCGGCACCGAGCTGCTCCAGGTCCGGGTGACGCCTGGCTCGCAACTGCACGGGGTGCACATCGCCGAGCTCCGCCTGCCGCCGGGAACCACCCCCGCCCTGCTGGTGCGCGACGGCCAGACCAGCGCCCTGCAGCCGACCAGCCAGCTGCGGACCGGCGACGTCTTCTTGATCTTCACCCGACCCGAGCTGCAGGAGGAGGCCGAGCGGCGTCTGCGCGCCGTGCACCGCGCTGGCCGGCTGGCGGCGTGGAAGGGCGAGTCCGGCCGCTAGCCGAGCCGCTCGGTCACGCGCGGAACGCCGCCACCGCGGCGCGGGCGATCCCGTCGGCGTCCAGACCGTAGTGCCGGTAGAGGTCCAACGTCGGGTCCTTCGGCACCGTCTCGTCGGTGACCCCGTGGCGGGTCAGGCGATGCGGCAGTGCGGTCGTGGCCAGCACCCCGGCCACCGCGCGGCCCAGCCCGCCGTGCACCGAGTGCTCCTCGACGGTGAGGATCGCCGGGGTCCGGGCGGAGGCACGCAGCACCGCGGCGGCGTCGAGCGGCTTGATGGTGTGCATGTCCACCACGCCGGCCTCGATCCCCTGGGCCGCCAGCCGGTCGGCTGCGCGCAGGGCCGGTCCGACCATCGAGCCCGTGGCGATGATCGTGCCCTCGCGCCCTTCACGGTGCACGTGGGCTCGCCCGGCCACCAGCTCGACGCCGGGCGGGTAGACCGGTGCCGGCCAGTCGCCGCCGGTGCGCAGGTAGACCGGTCCGGGGTGGTCCTGGAGATCGCGCACCAGGGAGGCCAGGGCGCGCTCGTCGGCCGGCGCGAGAACGGTCATCGCGGGAACCCCGCGCATCACCGCCAGATCCTCCAACGCATGGTGGGAGCGGCCGGCGTAGCCGAGGGTGAGCCCGGCGTGGTGGCCGATCAGGCGGAGCGGAAGGTCTGCCGCCAGGGCGTCGGCCTGGTCTGTCTCGCAGACGCCGAGGGTCAGGCTGGCGGCGAAAGCCGCGACGTAGGGCAGGCGCCCGGCGCGGGCCAGCGCCGCGGCGGCCTCCAGGGCGTCCTGCTCGAAGGGCCCGCCGTGCACGCAGCTGGCGCCGGCGCGGCCGGCGAAGTGGTGCAGGCCCACCGCGTCGTGCAGGTCGGCGAACGCCACCGTGATCGGCCACCCGGCCTCACTGAGCGCGCCGAGCACGTCGCTCAGCGCGGCGCTGCCGGCCGCTTCGCGGGGTTCGTGCGGGTGCGGCAACGCCGCCGTGAACCCGCCGAGGTGGTGGTCGCGGTAGGTGTTCACGCAGTGCCGGACCGCGTATCGCTGGGTGGTCATCGGGTGCTCCTCTCGTGGTGCAGAACAGATGGGGGCTCGGTGGGCGTTGGGGTGCTGGGGATCCGGCGCGGCCACCAGAACCGGTCGCCCAGGATCTGGGCCGTCGCGGGCACCAGCAGCGTGCGGACCACCAGGGTGTCGAGCAGCACCCCGATGCAGATCACGGTGCCCAACTGGGCGAGCACCACCAGAGGCAGCACGCCGAGGGCGGCGAAGACGGCGGCCAGCAGGATGCCGGCACTGGTGATCACGCCCCCGGTGGCCGCGAGCGCGCGGATCATCCCCTTGCGCACCCCTGCCTGCTCGGTCTCCTCCCACGCGCGGGTGAGCAGGAAGATGCTGTAGTCGACGCCGAGCGCCACCAGGAAGAGGAAGGCGAAGAGGGCCACCGTGTTGTCCACGGCCGGGAAGTCGAAGACGCTGCGGAACAGGAGCCAGGACGCCCCCATGCTGGCGGCGTAGGTGCTGACCACGGCGGCGGCGAGGATCAGGCTTGCCACGACCGAGCGCAGCAGCAGGAGCAGGGCGATCCCGACCAGGACCAGGATCAGCGGCATCACCACGCGCTGGTCGCGCTGCGCGCCGTCCGCCTGGTCGATCGCCTCGGCCTCGTTGCCGATCACATAGGTGGTGGGCAGGTCCGCCAGCGCCTCGCGCAGCTCCTTGGTCGCCGTCTCGCTCTGGGCGCTGCCGGCCCGGGCGTCGAAGACGACCTCGATCCGGGTGGTGCCGTCGGTGGTCCCGAGCGGCCGTGCGGAGACGACGCGCTCGACCTGCTGGGCAGCCGCCGTCACCTCGGCAGGGTCCGCCTGGGTGACGATCGTGGTCGGGTTGGTGAGGCCGGCCGGGAACGACTCGCTGAGCCGGTCCGCCGCGGCGATCGCCTCGGGCTCGGTCACGAACAGGTCGGTCTTGTCCAGGCCGGTCTGCAGGCTGAGCGCGCCGGTGGCCAGCACTCCCAGGGCGAGGACGGTGCCGAGCGCCACCGTGCGTGGCCGAGCGCTGACCAGGGTGCCGATCCGGCGCCAGATGCTGGGGGCGTCCACCAGCTGGGTCTCGCCCACGCGAGGGCGCATCGGCCAGAAGATCCACCGGTCGAAGCAGACCAGGACCGCGGGGAGCACGACCAGGGCGAAGATCATCGCGACCACCACCCCGGCCGCGCAGGAGAGGCCGAGCCCGCGTGTGGTCGGCGTCAGTGAGAGCAGCAGGGTCAGCAGGCCCACGATCACCGTGGTCGCACTGGCCAGCACCGCCTCGGCCGTGCGGGGAAGGGCACGTGCCATCGCCTCGCGGCGGTCCGGGTGCGCCCGCAGCTCGTCGCGGTAGCGGGAGATCAACAGCAGCGCGTAGTTGGTCCCCGCCCCGAAGACCAGGACCGAGAGGATGCCCTGGGTCGTGCCGTCCCAGGGCAGGTCGACGGCGGCCAGCAGGTGGGTCGAGCCCACCGCCGCAACCCGGTCCGCGACCCCGACCACCAACAGCGGGATGATCCACAGCACCGGACTGCGGTAGGTGATCACCAGCAGCACCGCGACGACGAGCATGGTGACCAGGAGCAACCGCAGGTCGGCGCCCTCGAACACCTTGGAGATGTCGGCGCGGACCGCGGCCGGTCCGGTGACCTGCAGGGTGACACCGTCGAGCGCAAGCTCGTCCAGCTCGGTGCGCAGGTCGTAGACCACCTGATCGGGGTCGGTGACGCTTCGGTCGGGAACCGGCACGACTGCGACGGCGGCCGTGCCGTCCTCGCTGACGGTCAGCGGCCCCTGGTCGCCGGTGGCGATCGCGCCGAGGTCGAGCAGCGTCGGAGCCAGCTCGTCGAGGGTCGACGCTGGCAGCTGCTGATCGCTGGTGACGGCGACGATCGCGGTGCTCCCCTCTCGCTCCGGGAGGTGCTCCAGCAGCAGCGCGGCCTCTGCGCTCGCGGAGCCGTCGGGCAGGTTGTCCTGGGCGCGCGAATCGCGGTCCACCTCCCCCACCACGCCGAGCAGCAGCCCGCCCAGCATCAACGGCACCAGGGCGAAGAGCCAGGCGTAGCGACGCGACACGATCAGACGGGTGAGCACATCGGCGGGTCCGCGCGCGTGCCGACCGGCAACGGGCATGATCTCTCCTGGGTAGGTGGGGTGTGCCCTACGATATACGTAAGTAGGTTAGATATTAAGCAGGTGAGACACATTGAGTGAAGCCTCGGGGCTCCGCAACGCCCGGCTGTTGAGTCTGACGGTCGAGAAGGCGTGGCAGGCGCGCACCACCATCGGGCGTCATGCCCAGCTCGGTGGGCATGAGCTGAGCGCTCTGCAACTGCTCGCCGACCAGGTGATGGGGCCGGCCGAGCTGGCGCGGATCCTGACCGTCAGCACGGCGGCGGCGACCGGGATCGTCGACCGGCTCGCGGCACGCGACCTGGTCGAGCGTCGACCCGACGCGGAGGATCGGCGGCGCACCGCGATCCACCTCACCGCGCACGGCAGGGCCTCGCTGCTGCGCCACCTGACCCCGATGCTCGCCGCGATCCGCGGCCTGGAGGAAGGCTTCACCGAGGCCGAGTCCGCCGTCGTCACCCGCTACCTGGAGCGCGCGATCGACGCCTTCAGCCAGGTCGCGGAGCCGAACACGCCACCGGAATGAGGCGTTTTCTGTAACCTGTTCTAGGGCATGTCTCTCGAACGGTTGCCGTCGCGAGCGGCGTCCGAAGCGTGGCGTGGCAAGGCGGAGGAGGGAGGCGTGGCGGAGCCACGACGCCTGACGACAACGCAGTCCACGGCGCGCTTCGGGGGTCGCGTAGCAGGCAATCGCCGTTCGGGAGACGCGCCCTCGTTATCCGAATCGCTAGAGGAGATGTCGTGGGAGCCCCACTCCAGTTCGCCCGCCGTTTGATGGAGCTGCCCGCGGCACCGGTGCCGCCGGGAGAGATGATCGAGCTTCCCGGCCGTGGTGGGGCGACCTACGTGAGCGACAACCCGGGGCCGACGCCGGACGCACCGGTCGTCGTCCTGCTGCATGCCCTGGCGACCACCGGCCTGCTCACCTGGTACCCGGCGGTCGGCGAGCTCAGCAAGCGCTACCGGGTGATCACCCTCGACCAGCGCTCCCATGGTCGCGGCATCACCCAGGGCACCTTCAGTCTCTACGACTGCGCCGACGACGTCGCCGCACTGCTCGACGTCCTGGGACTGGAGAAGGCGCTGATCGCTGGCTACTCGATGGGCTCGATCGTGGCGCAGCGCGTCTGGCGCCAACACCGCGAGCGGGTCACCGGGCTGGTGCTCGCAGCCAGCACGGACCGGTTCATGACCACCACCACCGAGCGCCTCTTCCACCAGGCGACCGGCGCCGCGATGCTGGGCTTCCAGCGTCCGATCACCAACCGGATCGCCGACTTCGGCGCGCGCCGCACCGCTGCCGGCCTCGGGGGTGACGCCGACCTCTACGAGTGGGCACTGGAGGAGATGCGCCGCACCTCGCCGCTGGCGGTCGGCCAGGCGGTCGCCGCACTCGGCCGCCACCACTCCCGTCCGTGGGTGTCGCGCATCGACGTGCCGACCGCCGTCGTCATCCCGACCAAAGACCGAGTGATCCCGCCGCAGCGCCAGTTCGACCTGGCGGCCCGGATCCCCGGCGCGACCGTGCACGAGGTCGCCGCCGGACATGCCGCGGTGGTGCTGCAAGCAGACGAGTTCGTCCCCGTCTTCGCGCAGGCCCTCAACACCGTTCAGGCGCGCGTGCGCGCCTGAACGGTCGGGGTCACGCCCCGACGGTGCGCTCCTTCAGGTCGGCGAGCGCCGCCGGGAAGTACTGCACGAGCTGATGCGGGTCGGGCATCGACTCGCGGCACGCCATGATGCCCACGTTGATGTCGCCGGCGTGCGACATCACCGTCACGTTCACGCCGGCGCCATGGAAGACCGGCCCCAGCGGATAGAGGGCGTCGATCCTGGCCCCGTTGAAGTAGAGCGGCACCGGCGGCCCGGGCACGTTGGAGATGACCAGGTTGTGCACCACCGGGTGCCGCTCGGCCAGGCGCAGCCCGGCATAGGCGCGCACCGCCAGGCCGAAGGTCCGCGGGGCGGCGAACTCGGCCCAGTCCTGGAGCGCGTCGGCGCTGATCGCCTGGTGGTGCTCCTTGGCCTTGCGGTTCGCCTCCGACATCATCTTCAGCCGCTCGACCGGATCGGCGATGTCGGTGCCGAGCTTGGTGAACAGCGCCGAGACCTTGTTCGCTCCCCCGTTGCGAACAGAGGTCTCCCGCACCGAGACGGGGACCGTCGCCATCAGCGACACCTCCGGCAGCTCGCCGCGCTCCTCGAGGTAGCTGTGCAGCGCGCCGCCCGCGACGGTGAGCACCACGTCGTTGACGGTGGTCCCGGTGGCGGTCTTGATCGCCTTCACGTCGACCAGCGACATGTCCGCGAACCCGACGCTGCGGTGGCCGGTGATGGTGCCGTTGAACGAGGTGCGCGGTGCGGTGAAGGGCGCCGCCATCGCCTCGCCGCGGCGCGCGCGCTCCACGGTACGGGTGACCAGCTGGCCGGTGGGCGCCAGCAGCTTGGCCGCCTGCCAGGGCTTGGTGAGCGTCGAGACGACGGCACGCCCGACCAGCTCCAGATCGCCGGGGCGCCGCTGGGGCGTGCGCGGCTCCGCCTGGACCAGCGGCGGCGCATCGGCCTCGAGGCTGCACAGGTGCGAGATCAGGTTGGAGCCGGAGACGCCGTCGACGGTGGCGTGGTGCATCTTCGAGAAGACCACCACCTGGTCGTCGAGGTAGCCCTCGATCACGACCATCTCCCACAGCGGCCGGTTGCGGTCCATGGGCAGTCCTGCAAGATGGCCGGCCAGCTCGACGAGCTCGTCGTAGCCGCCGGGTGCGGGCAGCGCCATCCGGTGCACGTGGCGGTCGATGTCGAAGTGGTCGTCGTCCACCCAGACCGGGTGGTCGAGGCGCAGCGGGACCTTGCGCAGCTTGCGGGTGAAGTGCGCGACGTTGCCCACCCGCTCGTTGATCCGCTCCTTCATCTTGTCGAAGGAGTACCCGCCCGGCATGGTCGCCGGGTCCAGGACCAGCAGGGCGCAGACATGCATCAACTGCTCGGGAGTCTCCAGGTAGAGGAAGCTCGCATCGAGACCACTCAGGCGTTCCATGCGCGGGAGCATAGCGGAGAACTAGAACATGTTCTACTAGTGGAGATTGCAACGACTCCATTCCCGCGCCGCGGCTGGCTGGGGCCCCTACGATGACAGCGTGGGTTTCTTGCGACGCCAGATGATCACTGCCGCCCTGACCGCCAACGCCCTGCGCCCTGCGCGCGGTGTGAGATCCGGGATCCCGTCCTTCGCCGCCGGCTGGCTGACCACCGAGCTGGCCCCGCATCTGCTGACCGCCACCGCGGTGGACGCCGCGGTGAGCACCGCCCGGGGCCGGGGCAGTCGGCTGGGCTACCTGCTGGCCGGCGCCAGCGCGGTCGGGCTGGCGGCGCTGGTCCGGGAGAGCGGCCGGGCCCAGGGCCTGGTCGCCGGCGCGCTCGACGCGGACCTCGGCCCCGACTACCTGCAGGCACTCGAGACGCCGCCGTCCCCGGCCGACCTGGCCACCCCGTGGCGGCGCCTGGTCAACCCGTTCCGGATGCGCGAGCCCCGGGTGAAGGTGATCCGGGGCATCGCCTATGGACCGGCCGGACGGCGCAACGAGCTCGACCTGTACCTGCCGTCCGAAGGGCCGAGCACCGGAGCACCGGTGCTGCTCCAGGTGCACGGCGGCGCCTGGACGATCGGCAACAAGGAGCAGCAGGGCGTGCCCCTGATGCAGCACCTGGCAGCCAAGGGCTGGGTCTGCGTCGCGATCAACTACCGGCTCGCGCCGCGCGACCGCTTCCCCGCGCAGATCGTCGACGTGAAGCGGGCGATCGCCTGGATCCGGGAGAACATCGCCGACTACGGCGGCGATCCGGAGTACCTCGCCATCACCGGCGGCTCCGCCGGCGGCCATCTGACCGCGTTGGCGGCGCTCACCCCCGACGACCCCACCCTGCAGCCCGGCTGCGAGGACGCCGACACCACCGTCCAGGTCGCGGTGCCGCACTACGGCGTCTACGACATGGCCGGCGCGAGTGGGCTGAAGACCGCGATCGCGATGCGCGACGGCTTCCTCGCCAGGCGGGTCTTCCCGCGCAGCTGGGAGGACGACCCGGAGGCCTACGAGGCCGCCTCTCCCCTGCTGCGGATCACCCCGGACGCCCCCGACTTCTTCGTCATCCACGGCACCAACGACACACTGGTGTCCGTCGAGCAGGCGCGGCTCTTCGTCGAGCGGCTGCGGGAGACGTCGAAGCGCACCGTGGTCTTCGCCGAGCTACCGGGCACCCAGCACGCCTTCGACATCTTCCCGTCGATCCGCAGTGCGCACGTGGTGCGCGCCATCGACCGCTACCTGCACTGGCACTGGAACACCTGGCGCCAGCAGCGCTGAGGTCAGCGCGGCAGGCCGAGGATCCGCTCGCCTGCCACGTTGCGCAGCACCTGGGTGGTGCCGCCGGCGATCGACAGGCACCGGGTCAGCAGCGCCTCGTGCAGCGCGCCCTCTGCCTCCTCGCCGCCGAGCAGCACGGCGCCGCCCAGCAGCTGGACGACCAGGTCGGAGGCGTCCTGGCGGCTGCGCACGCCCAGCAGCTTGGAGACGCTCGACTCCGGGCCGGGGCCCTGCCCGGCCAGCGAGCGGAGCACCGTGCGCACCCCCAGCAGCGAGCAGACCGTAGCCAGCGCGACGGCATGGCCCACCTTGACCTGCTCGGTGAGCGAGGCGCCGTCGAGCAGTCCGACAGCCTGCTCGGTGCTGGCACCCAGGCGGTGGCCGGCCATCGCGACGCGCTCGTTGGCCAGGGTGGTGCGGGCCAGGCGCCAACCGCCGTCGACCTCGCCGACGACCATCTCGTCCGGCACGAAGACCTTGTCCAGGAAGACCTCGTTGAACAGCGCATCGCCGGTCATCTCGCGCAGCGGGCGGATGTCCAGGCCCTCACTGCGCATGTCGACGAGGAAGTAGGTGATCCCCTTGTGCTGCGGGGCCTCGGGGTTGGTCCGGGCCAGGCAGATGCCCCAGTGGGCGTCCTGCGCCAGCGAGGTCCAGACCTTCTGCCCGGTCAGCTCCCAGCCGCCGTCCACCTTGACGGCGCGGGTGCGCAGCGAGGCCAGGTCGGAGCCCGCCTCCGGCTCGGAGAAGAGCTGGCACCAGACGATCTCGCCGAGCAGGCTCGGGCGGACGAACTGCTCGCGCTGCGCGTCGTTGCCGTGCGCGATGATCGTCGGCACCGCCCATCCGGCGATCTTGAGGTCCGGGCGCGCCACGCCGGCCGCCGCCAGCTCCTGGTCGATCACGAGCTGCTCGACCGGCGAGGCGCCACGGCCCCACGGAGCGGGCCAGTGCGGCGTCAGCAGGCCGGACTCGACGAGCGCGGCTCGCTGGGCGTCGCCCTCGAGCGCCGCGACGCCGGCGACGGCTTCGGCGACGGCGGGGCGCACGGCTGCGTCCGCACCGTCGAAGTCGACGGCGACCTGGCGACGCACGCCACGACCGGCACGCTCGGCCAGCTGGACGGCGGCGGCGTCGCCGTCTCCGATCAGGGTGCGCAGGGTCATCGCCCGGCGCAGCCGCAGGTGCGCCTCGTGCTCGAAGGTGAAGCCGATGCCGCCGAGGACCTGGATGCAGTCGTGGGCGACTGAGACGGCGGCGTCGAAGACGGTGGCCGCCGCCGCATCGGTGCTGAAGGACCACTGCTCGTCGTCGCTGAGCGCGACCGAGGCGGCGTCCCAGGCAAGGGCGGTGATCGTCTCGACGCGCTCCAGCATCTCCGCGCAGAGGTGCTTGATCGCCTGGAAGGCGCCGATCTTGCGGCCGAACTGCTCGCGCACCCCGGCATAGTCGACGGCGGTGTCCAGGCACCAGCGGGCGATGCCGCTGGCCTCGGCCGCGGCGAGCGTGATCGCCATCCGGCGCACGGTCGCGGTGGCGAGCCCGGCCACCTGCTCGACGGCGTCGAGGTCGACCGCATCCAGGGTGGCAGTGCCGAAGCGGCGGCTCAGGTCGGGGCCGGCCTGGGTGGTCGTGGTGACGGCCGTAGCCGGCACCACGTACCAGGAGTCGTCGGTGGCGCCGAGCAGGAAGTGGGTCGCGCCCGGCGTGTCCCAGACCAGCGGCACGGTGCCGGAGAGCGATCCGGCATTGTTCAGCGTGGCGTCGAGGCCGACCGCGATCCGGGCCTCGCCGGCAGCCAGCTCCTGCGCTACCGAGGTGGAGCCGAGCAGGGTGGCGGCAAGCTGGGTGCCCAGGACGCCACCCGGGACCAGCGCGTACGCCATCGCCTCGAGCGCCACGGCGCTGTCGAGCACGGTGCCGTCACCGCCACCGGCGGACTCGGGCAGTGCGATCGCCTGCAGGCCCATCTCCGCAGCCGCGGCGTGCATCTCGTCGAAGGCCGCATCGGCGACGCCCTCGACGGCGCGGGCGGCCTCCGTCGGGTTCAGGCTGAGGCCCCATTTGCGCAGGCTCGCAGCCAGCTCGACGTGCTCTTCGGAGATGCCGATCGACACCGTGGACTCCTTATCGGGGCAGACCTGTAGAACGTGTTCCAATAGTGCCATGAACGTCGCCGCTGCACAGATGCCCTCCGACCTACTGGAACACGCCTTGGCAGCCAAGGGGTTCATGCCCGCGGACGAGGGTGACCTGTTGCACACCTATGCCCGCGCGCAGCTGCCGCTAGGCCCCGCGCTGGAGGTCGGCACCTACTGCGGGAAGTCGGCGATCTACCTCGGCGCCGCGGCCCGCGAGGTCGGCGGCACGGTCTTCACCGTCGACCACCACCGCGGCTCGGAGGAGAACCAGGCCGGGTGGGAGCATCACGACACCACGCTGGTGAACCCGGGCGACGGCCGGATGGACACCCTCGGCGTCTTCCGCCGCACCATCGCCGCCGCCGGCCTCGAGGACCAGGTGGTCGCCGTGGTGGGCACCTCCCCCACGGTCGGCGCGCATTGGCGCACGCCGCTCTCGCTGCTCTTCATCGACGGCGGCCACGGCGTCGAGCCGGCCCGCACCGACTTCGCGACCTGGCCGCGCTGGGTGGCTGCCGGTGGCGTGCTGGTGATCCACGACGTCTTCCCGGACCCGGCAGACGGCGGCCGCCCGCCGTACGAGGAGATCTATCTCCCCGCACTGGCGAGCGGCGCGTTCACCGAGATCGACGTGGTCGGCTCGATGCGGGTGCTGCGCCGTACCTCAGGAGAGGCTGGGGACCTCGTCGGCTGACGGGCAGTCGCAGGTCAGGCCGATCTCGGCGAAGGGCGCCGGCAGGGTGGCGCCCTTCATGATGTCGGCGCCACCGGTCAGCCCGGCCAGCTGGTCGTAGGCCAGGATCACCGCGGCGGCGGTGTAGCTGGAGTGCTCGACCGGCCAGTTGACGTCGTCGGGCCACACGTAGCCGGTCCAGTACCGGCCCTCGTCGGCGCGCAGGTGCTGCATGTCGGCGAAGAGTGCCAACGCCTGCTCCCGTCGTCCGGATGCGTCGAGCGCCATCACCAGCTCGCAGGTCTCCGCGCCGGTCACCCAGTCGTTCTTGCCGACGCAGCGGATGCCGAGGCCCTCGACCACGAAGCGGTCCCACTCGGCGTTGCCGAGCAGCTCGCGCGCCGCGTCGTCGCTCACGGCGCCGCCCAGCACCGGGTAGTACCAGTCCATCGACCACTCGGACTTGTCCAGGAACTCGCCGGCATGCTCGCGCACGGCGTGACCGAGACGTCCGCCGGCCAGCTCCCACTCCGGCTGCGGATCGCCGAGCAGCTCCGCGATCGCCACACCGGCCCGCAGGCTCTGGTAGATGCTGGAGGAGCAGGCCAGCAGGCCCTCCTCGTTGACCTTGCCCGGGCGTCCGTCGGTCCACTCCTGGGACCAGGCGATCCCTCCCCAGTCCAGCTGGAGGGAGACCACGAAGTCGAGGGCGCGGCGCACGGTCGGCCAGAAGCGCCGGACGAAGTCGAGGTCGCGCCGCACCAGCCAGTGGTGCCAGACGCCGACCGCGATGTAGGCCGACATGTTGGTCTCCGCGGAGTGGTCCTCGACCACGCCGCCGACGATCTTCATCGGCCAGGAGCCGTCGGCGCGCTGGGTGCTGCGGACCCACTCGTAGGCCCGCTCGGCGGCCGCGACCTCGCCGCCGACCAGCATCGCCATCGCGCCTTCGACGTGGTTCCAGACGTCGGTGTGCTCACCGGCGACCCACGGGATCGCGCCGTCGGCCTCCTGCATCGCGACGATGGAGGCGGCCGAGCGTGCGATGTCGGCCGGGCTCAGGACGTCCCGGACGTCGTCGACCGGCGCTGCGGGGCGCGAGCGTGGGGAGTCAGGCCGCATCAGGCTTGGTGAAGTACAGGACCATGCTCTTGCCGATCACCGGGTCGAGCACCTTGTCGGCCACCCGCAACGAGAGCGGGTTCTTCATGATCTGCCACTCCAGGAGCTTCTGGTAGCCCCGGGCCAGCGGGTGGTCGTTGTTCTCCACGCCGACCGCGCACTTGATCCACCAGTAGGGGGCGTGCAGGCCGTGCGCGTAGGACTTGCCGGTGAAGATCATCGCGTCGCCGTCGGTGCCGTCGTTGGGCCGGCCGGCCTTGGTGATCTTGTCGATCAGCTCGTGGTCGGTGTAGATCCGGATGTGGCCACCGGGCGCGTTGTGGTAGTCCGCAGAGAGCTTCCAGTTGATCACCTCGGGCAGCCAGCGCGGCACGGAGACCGCCAGCGTGCCGCCGGGGCGGAGCACCCGGACCATCTCCTTGATCGCGTCCACGTCGGCCCAGATGTGCTCCAGCACCTCCGCGCAGACGATCCGGTCGAACTCGCCGTCGGCGAACGGCAGCGAGAGCGCGTCGCCCTCCTTGACGTCGGCCTCGGCACCGGCCGGCACCTCGCCGGCCTCCTTCATCGCGGTGAAGAGGTCGCGGACGCCGGAGAGCTCGTCGGCGTCCTGGTCGAAGGCGATCACGTCGGCACCGCGGCGGTACATCTCGAAGGCGTGCCGGCCTGCGCCGCAGCCCATGTCGAGGACGCGCTCGCCCGGCCGCAGGCCGAGTCGGTCGAAGTCAACGGTCAGCATCAGTGCTCCTGGGTGTTCGTGGAGGCGGTCTTCGTGGACGCGGCTGCGTCGATGGTCTCGCGGTAGGCCTGGGCGACGGCGACCGCGACGGCGTGCCAGCTGAACCGCTCCAGCACCCGCTCCCGGCCGGCGCGACCCATCCGGGCCCGGCGCTCGGGGTCGTCGAGGAGGTCGGCGATGGCACTGCGCAGCTGCTCCACATTGCCCGGCTCGACCAGGTCGGCGCAGAGGCCGTCGGGACCGACCACCTCGGGGATGGCACCCGCCCTGCTGACCACCAGCGGGGTCTCGCAGGCCATCAGCTCGGCGGTGGGCAGCGAGAAGCCCTCGTAGAGCGAGGGGACGCACGCCAGCTCGGCCGAGCCCATGATCTCGACCAGCTCGGCGTCGCTGACACCGTGCACGAAGCGCACCGAGTCCTTGATCGCCAGCTTCTCGATCAGCTTCTCGGTACGGCCGCCCGGCTGCGGCTTGGTCACCATGACCAGCTCGATGTCACGCTCGGTGCGCAGCTTCGCGAACGCCTCCAGCAGCGTGTGCACGCCCTTGATCGCGGCGTCGGCGCTGGCCATCGCCACGATCCGGCCCGGAACCCGGGGCGCGGTCGGCGGCACGAACGCGTCGTCGACGCCCAGCGGGATCACCTGGATCACGCCGGGGGCCACCTGGAAGTCCGCCACGATGTCGCGGGCCGAGGACTCCGAGGGAGTGAGGATCCGGGTCGCCCGACGGGCGACCTTGCCCTGCATCCGCAGGAAGCCGTACCAGCGACGCAGGGTCAGCCTCTTGCGCCAGTTGGGCGCTGCGGCCAGGTCGACGCGGCGGTCGAAGGTGATCGGGTGGTGCAGCGTGGTGACCAGCGGGAAGCCGGCCTCCTGCAGGTCGACCATGCCGGTGCCGAGCACCTGGTTGTCATGGATGACGTCGAACTCGTCGCGGCGCTTCATCAGCAGCTTCGCGACCCGCTTGCTGAAGGTCTTCGGCTCCGGGAACCCGGCCACGCACATGGTGGCGAACTCCTCGACGTCGATCAGGTCGCGGAACTCACGCGGGTGCGGGACCCGGAACGGGTCGGGCTCGCGGTAGAGGTCCAGGCTGGGCACCTTGGTCAGGCCGACGCCGGGGTCGAGCTCGGGGTACGGCTGGCCGGAGAAGACCTCCACCTCGTGCCCCAGCGCGACCAGCTCACGGCTCAGATGGCGGATGTAGACACCCTGGCCACCGCAGTGCGGCTTGCTTCGATAGGACAGCAGCGCAACTCGCATGTCTGCGACCTTCCCTTCCTCCCCCGGGCCCGTGACCCAGGACACTGACGCATGACACGCCGTCCGGCTACCCACCAAAGTGGAACGTGTTCCTATTATGGACCACTAGCGGCTAGCCTAGGCAACAGCAGCAACGTGCGTCACCACTTCGTGATTGCACCAGGACATGTGACCTGCGCCACTCAGGCGCTCAGAGAAGGGAGGAGACCGAGATGAACGCGATCAACTCCCTGCCCGCTGACCAGGTCGGCTCCACGGCGCAGCGGGAGCGGCGACGCCGGATCCTTGCCGCCACGATCGAGCTGGCGACCCAGGGCGGCTTCGACGCCGTCCAGATGCGCGCGGTCTCCGAGCGTGCCGACGTCGCGCTCGGCACGCTGTACCGCTACTTCCCCTCGAAGATCCACCTGCTGGTCTCCGCGCTGGGCACCGAGTTCTCCAAGACGGCGACCTCGCTCGAGGGCCGGACCATCCCCGGCGACACGCCGGCCGAGCGGGTGCTCAACGTGCTGGGCCGCAACACCAAGGCGATGCAGCGCGACCCGCAGCTCACCGAGGCGCTGACCCGCGCGTTCATGTTCGCCGACGCCTCGGTCTCCAGCGAGATCCACAGCGTCGGCATGATGCTGACCGGCGTGCTGGTCCAGGCGATGAACGGCGACGACACCGTCGAGCCCAGCGAGGACCAGGTCGCCATCGCCAAGGTGATCGGCGACGTCTGGCTCTCGCTCCTGGTCGGCTGGGTCACCGGCCGCCACTCCGCGGACGACGTCAGCCGCTCGATGAGCGTCGCCGTCCACCTCCTCCTCCGCTAACCGAACCTGCAGTTGTTCACACCCGAACCTGCACTGGTTCGAAATCACTCGAGCCCGCAGTCGCGATAACGACTGCGGGTTCGGGTGTGAACAAGCGCAGGTTCGGGTGTGCCGCCGAAGGCGTGGGTGGCGGTGGCGCCGCCGTCGACGGCGATCTCGGCACCCGTGACGAAGCTGGACTCATCGCTGGCCAGGTAGACGTACAGCGGGGCGATGTCGCCGGGGTTGCCGACGCGCTTGAGCGCGACCTTGCTGGCGCCGTACTCCATGGCGGCGTCGCCGCCGTGGATGCGGGTCATCCCGGTGTCGATCATGCCCGGGTGGACCGAGTTCACCCGGATGCCCTTCGGGCCGAGCTCGAGCGCGGCCGCCTTGGTCATGCCGCGGATCGCGAACTTGGTCGCGGTGTAGCCCGCGCAGCTGGCCATGCCCGCCAGACCCTCGATCGAGGAGGCGTTGATGATGGAGCCGCCGCCGTTCTCGCGCATCACCTTCGCGACGGCCTTCATGCCGAGGAAGACGCCGAGCTGGTTCACCCGGAAGAGCAGCTCGTACTCCTCCTGGGGCTGCGTCTCGATCTCACCGAAGCGCAGGATGCCCGCGTTGTTGGCGAGCACGTTGACCGGCCCGAACTCCGCAACCGTGGTGGCGACGACGGCCTCCCACGACACGAGGTCGCTGACGTCGTGGCGCACGAAGAGCGCGCTCTCGCCGAGCTCGTCGGCGAGCTCCTTGCCCTGGATCTCTGCAACGTCGGCGATGACGACCTTCGCGCCCTCGCCCACGAACGCGCGCACGATCGCGGCGCCCTGTCCCTGCGCACCACCGGTAACGATGGCGACCTTGCCGGCCAGACGGCCCATGGTGGAACTTCCTCTCGTCAGACGGTCATCTGCATGATCGAGTCAGCAGCGAAGCACTTGTTCGGGTCGCGGTCGGCGAAGTAGCCGCCGAGCTGCTTGTCCAGGTCACCGAGCGACCAGGTATCGGCCGACGCGTCGAAGCGCTGCTCGACGACCGGGGCGGCGACCAGCGAGACCATGCCGCCGTAGACCACGAAGACCTGGCCGCTGATCCGCGACGCGGCCGGCGAGGCCAGGTAGGCCACGACCGGTGCGACGTGCTCGGGCGAGAACGGGTCCACGGTCTTCCCGGACTCGTCGGGGGCGAAGACCTGCTCGGTCATCGCGGTCCGTGCACGCGGGCAGATCGCGTTGGCGGTGACGCCGATCTTCGACAGGCCACGCGCGGCCGACAGGGTCAGCGCGGTGATGCCGGCCTTGGCGGCGGCGTAGTTGGCCTGACCCGGCGAACCGGAGAGGAACGCCTCCGAGGAGGTGTTGACCAGGCGGCCGTAGACCGGAGCACCGGTCTCCTTCGACTTGCCGCGCCAGTAGGCGGCGGCGTTGCGGGTCAGCAGGAAGTGACCACGCAGGTGGACCTTGATCACCAGGTCCCACTCCTCGTCGGAGAGGTTGAAGATCATCCGGTCGCGGGTGATGCCGGCGTTGTTGACCACGATGTCGAGGCCACCGAGCTCCAGCGCGGTGGAGACCATCGCGTCAGCGGTGCTGCGCTCCCCCACGTCGCCGGTCACGATCCGCACCTCGGCACCGAGGCTGCGCAGCTCGTCGGCTGCGTCGTCGGCTGCACCCGGCAGGTCGTTGAGCACGATGTTCGCGCCCGCACTGGCCAGGGCTCGCGCCTCGGCGCGTCCGAGGCCTGCTCCGGCGCCGGTCACCACGGCGACCTTGCCGCTGAGATCCAGATTCTCCTGGGTCATCTTGTCCTTCATCCCTCCACGATGGAGATCGCGGACTTCGGGCACGCCGCTGCGGCGCGCTGCACGCGATCACGGTTCTCGTCGGTGACGTCCTCGACCTTCACGACGAGGTAGTCGTCGTCGTCAAGCTCGAAGGCGTCCGGGGCCATCGCCTCGCACAACCCGTTGGACTCACACAGGTCGAAGTCAACCTTCACCTTCATGAATTCGTGCCTCTCTGCCCACTCACCGGGCTAATTCGTGGTCAGTCAGCTTCGCTGGAGTGACCGGGGAACACGTGCGCAGTGGGATCGATGACCACTGCTGCGTTGTTGACGGCGGTCGCCGCCTCGCCGAAGCCGACGGCGATCAGGCGCACCTTGCCGGGGTACTCGGTGATGTCACCGGCGGCGAAGACGCGCTCCAGGTTGGTGCGCATCGCGCTGTCGACGATGATGTGGCGCTTGTCGAGGGTGAGCCCCCACTCCTTCATCGGCCCGAGATCGGCGACGAAGCCGAGGGCCGCGATCACCGCCTGCGCCGGCAGCTCGCGCGTCTCGCCGCCGTCCAGGGCGAGCTCGACGGAGGTCACCGACGCGTCGCCGTGCACGGCGCTGAGCTGCGCCTTGGTGATGATCTCGACGCTCGAGGCCTGCACCTGGGCGACGGTGCGGGCGTGGGCGCGGAAGGCGTCGCGCCGGTGGACCAGGGTGACGCTGCGCGCGATCGGCTCGAGGTTCTGTGCCCAGTCGAACGCGGAGTCCCCGCCGCCGACGACCACCACGTCCTTGCCGCGGTAGGGCTCGAAGGAGGGCACGAAGAACTCGATGCCGCGGCCGACCCACTCCCCGCCCACCGGCAGCGGACGGGGTGCGAACTTGCCGATGCCGGCGGTGATCAGCACCGCCTTGGCCCGGACCACGGTGCCGTCGTCACACCCCACCTCGACGCCCTCGGCGTCGCTGACCAACGACGAGGCGGTGCGGCCGAGCAGGTACTCGGGCTTGGCCGTGTCGGCCTGGGTGACCAGGCCCTCGACCAGCTCGCGGCCCTTGACCGTGGGAAACCCGCCGACGTCCAGGATCGCCTTCTCCGGGTACATCGCGGTGATCTGGCCACCGAGCTCGGGAAGGGAGTCGATCACCGCAACCGACAACCCGCGGAACCCCGCGTAGTAGGCGGCGAACAGACCCGACGGTCCGGCACCGATGACAAGCAGATCAGTCTCGATCATCACGCGCTCCTGCCTTCTGCCACGCCCATTGTGGAACGTGTTCTAGTTTGGCACAGATCCGCGCCGTTGTGGCGCGGTCCGGGAGCTTCATCCTGCCTTGATCTCGTCGATCTTCCAGGCGTTATCGACACGGATCGCCGAGACGATCAGCCGGATCGGGTTGACCTCGGAGCTCGCGTTCGCGCCGGTCCCCTTGGCGACGAACTGGTTGGCGAACAGCAGGGCGGTCACCCGGTCGCTGGACGCGGAGATCACCGACTGTCCGACCGCCGTCATCTGGTACTCGGCGTTGTTGGCCTTGACCTTGCCCGCGGTCGCCGCGAACGTCTCCTGGTACTCCCCCTCGAGGAAGTCGTCGGTCATCAGCGCGGAGACGTCGTCGACATGGGTGTCGATGGTCTTGGCCGAGAAGGTGAAGATCTTGGTCACCGCCTTGGCGACCTCGTCCACCGACGAGGCCCACTCCACCGAGCCCACCGTCACCGGAAGCTCGCCCTCCTTCGGCAGCTCGAACTCGCCGGCACCGATGGTCGGCTCCCAGCGGTCGACGTCACCCTCGTCCGGCTCGCCCGCGAACCAGGTGACGGTGAGCGCGAGCAGCAGGACGACGGCAACGGCCAGCACGCTGCTGAGCACGACCGTGGTGCGCCGGTTGTCCAGCACGCCGGACTCCGTGGACTCACCGCGGGGCGCCCTGGGTGCCTTCGGAGGCTTGGGGGCCTTCGGGGGCTTCGTGGTCTCGACCTCGGCCGGCTCCTGCTCGGCCGTGGCCGGCGTCGGCCGCGCGCTCTGTCCCGCCACCCGGCGCACCGGACGCGGGCCGCTCGGCGTGGCACCGAGCCGACGGGGCTTCTTCGTGTCGCTCATCAGGGCACGAAGACCAGGTCGTTGGTCAGCCAGCGGCCGCCCTCCCAGACCAGCTTCAGCTGAAGTCGCTGGGCCTGGGCCTTCTTGCCGTTGCTGTCCTTGTTCTGCACGGTTCCCTCCATCGCGACCAGCACGGTCGCGTTGTCCTGGTCGGCAGCCACCACGCCAGCGGCGACGACGTCGCCGGTCTGCACCGTCTGGTACTTGGTGGTGAGCTTGACCAGGGCCTCCATGGTCTGCTTGTACTGCTCGGCGAAGTCGCCGGTCGCGCCGGCCAGAACCCGGTCGTTGTAGTCGTCGATCTCGCGGTAGTCCACGTTCATGAACGCCTTGGCCTGGTGGGTGCCGGCCAACAGCACGGCGCTGTGCAGGTCCTCACCGTCATGGTCGAGGAGGACACCCGCCGGGACGGCGTCGTCCGAGCCGGTCACGACGTTGCGAGCGCGGTCGACGACGCCGGTGGCGGACTGCTGCTGCAGGATCACCAGCAGCAGCGCCAGGCAGGCGGCGGCGACCACAAGCACGTAGAGCACGACGTTCAGCCGCGAGCGCGAGAGATTTGAGAAGTCAGGCATCTGTCAGTTCACCGGTCCTACCAGCATCCACTTCCACGAGTCGTCTCCGAGAACCGAGAGACTACGGGGCTGATTGATCCGCACGGGGTTGCCGTTCCGGTCGACGAGAGAGTCGCTGTAGCCGGTCGACGAGTCGTAGGTCCCGCGGTAGGCGCTGCCGCCCTTCCAGGCATGACGCGTGGGCGAGCGGTCCGACCCGCGCTGCAGCGCGTCGGCACGCTTGCACTGCGCCGGGAAGGTCGGGGTGTCGGTCAGATCGTGCGGCGAGCGCCATTCGCTGGCGGGCTTGTAGCCCGCACCCGTACAGGGCAACGGCGTCTGCGCCAGCTGGATGTTCGTGTGGCCCCAACCGTCGCCCGGGGTGCCGGTGAAGCCGGCTGCCACCGCCCGCGGGAACTCCACCAGGATCTGCTCGACGCCGGAGATGTTGGCCATGATCACGCCGTTCATGTCGATCATGTTGGCCAGCAGCACCGGGATGGTCGGCTGGAGGTCCTTGAGCAGTCCGTCGACCTCCTGCAACGCCGGCGGCGCCTGGCGCAGGGTGCGGCGGAGGTCCTTGTCGCTCTTCTTCAGGGACCCGGTGAGCGCGGCCAGGTCGTTGGCGAAGGAGGTGATGTTCTCGCCCTGCTTCTTCTGGGTGGCGAGCACCTTCTGTCCGGCGCGCAGCAGCCGGATCGTCTCGGCGGTGTGCGCAGTCGCCTCGTCGACGAACTGCACCCCGCCCTCGATCAGCTGGTTGAGCGGCGCATCGGTGTCGGCGAACATCGTGCCGACCTCCTCCAGCACCACCGAGGTGCTCTCCTTGTCGACCGAGCTGACGAACTCGTCGAGCTGGACCAGGAGGTCGTCCTCGCCGACCGGCAGCGAGGCGTTGTTGCCGGTGAAGCGGGTGCCCTCGGTGGCGTACGGGCCCGAGGAGCTGGGCGGCTCGAAGTCCAGGTACTGCTCGCCGACGGCGCTCAGGTTGTGCACGTAGATGGCGGAGTCCTTGGGCAGCTTGGTGCCCTCCTCGATCGCAAGCTCGAGGTCCAGGCCGTCCTCGGTCGGCGTCATCTTGGCGACCTTGCCGATCTTGACGCCGCGATAGGTCACCGAGGCGCCCTCGTAGAGACCGGCGGAGTCGGGCAGTGAGGCCTGCACGGTGAAGCCGCGCCCCAGCACCTTGTCCACCACGCCGAGATAGCTGGCGGTCACGTACACGATGCCGACGGCGCTGAGCACCACGAAGAGCATCAGCCGGATCTTCACTCCGCGGGTCATGACGGCAGCGTCCTTCCGTAGAGGTCAGTAGGAGCGGCGTCGGACTGCGACGGGTCCACCAGGCCCTGCTGGAGCTTGCCGACGCCGAGCAGGCCGTTGAGCACTCCCCCGGAGCTCCCGCGCGAGAGCGACTCCTGCTCGGAGCGGGAGAGCCCGAGCAGCGAGGTCAGGTCCGGCAGCGTGCGCACGATCAGGCAGACCGGGTTGTTGCGCAGACCGGCGCCCTCGCACAGCGCCTTGAGGTTCTTGACCAGGTCCAGGTCGGCGAGCACCGCCTGGCAGGCCTTGCCGAGCAGGTTGCCCGAGGCCAGGCACTTGCCGACCTTGTCCAGCACCTGGCCGGGGTTCAGCAGCGGCACGTCGCCGATGAAGTTCTCCAGGTTCACGTCGAGCTTGATCTGCGCGTTGGCGTAGTCGCCCTTCACGATCTCGCGTGCCTCGGCCGGGAACGGGAAGCTCAGCATCAGCGACAGCCCGCCCGGCAGCGCCTGGCCGGCATCGTTGAGATTGGCCAGGATCGGCTTGAGGTCGCCGAGGATCGCGACCAGGTCGTCCTTGGTGGCGCCGATCACCCGGGTCCCGACGCGGCCGAGCTTGTCGAGCTCGGTCAGCATCGCGACCAGGTTGTCCTGCTGCGAGCGCAGCACCTTCACCGCCGGAGCCATCGCGTCGATGGCGTCACCGATCGTCTCGCGCTCGGCGTTCAGCGTGGTGCTGAGCCGGTTCATCGCCTCCAGGGCGTTGATGATGTCAACCTTCTGGTCGTCGATCGTGCCGACCACCTCGTCGAGGGTCGAGAAGAGCTGCTTGAGGTCGTCCTGACGGCCGTCCATCACCGCGTTCAGCTCGTGGGTGATGGTGCCGAGCTGCGCGACTCCGCCACCGCTGAGCAGGAAGGAGAGTGCGCCGAGCACCTCCTCGACCTCAGGGTTGCGGCCGGTCTCGGAGAGCTCGATGTGCGCGCCGTCGCCGAGCCGCCCGACCGGCTCGGTGGCCGTCGGCGACTCCAGGGACACGTACTTCTCGCCGAGCAGGCTGGTCTGGCGGATCTCGGCGACCGCATTCGCGGGCAGCTCGATGTCGTCCCGCACCCGCATCTGCACCGACGCATGCCAGCCCTTGCGCTCGACGTCGAGCACCTCGCCGACGGTCACGTCGTCCACCATCACCGGCGACTTCGGGACGACGTTCATCACGTCCTCGAAGTCGGCGGTGATCTCGTAGGAGTGCTCCGCGTCGACGGGCGAGCCCGGCAGCGGCAGGTCGTAGGCGCCGTCGAAGTCACAGGCGCTCAGCGTGCCGGTGGCGACGACGAGTGCCGCGGCTCCGGCCAGGCCCTTCCACAGCTTGTTCCGCATCTCAGCTGCCTCCCATCAGGTCGGCCAGGGTGGCGGTGGTGTTCGCGTTGTACTCCTCGACGTCGGGACGCGCCTGCTTGCGGTTCGGCTTGGTCGGCTTCTCCCCGCCCGGGCCGCTGCGGCCGAGGACCGGCGAGGTCAGCGGGACCAGCAGGTTCTCGAAGAGGGTGCAGGCGGTGTTGGTCAACGCGTTGCTGATCTTGTCGCTCTGCGTGATCAGCGCGCACAGGAAGCGATCGAAGCGCGCGATGTTGCCGGCGAAGCTGAACCGGGAGTTCTGGCTGCCGGTGCGCACGTCGAAGCCCGCGTTCAGGTTGCCGATGGCGACCGGGCCCGCGTAGAGCGCCCGGTTGAGCTGCTCCTTCTCCGACGCCACCGCCTTGACCGCCTTGGTGAGGCGCTTGACGTTGGTGCTCAGGCCCTTGCGGTTGTCCGCGACGAAGGTCTTCACCGTGGTCACCGCGCCGGCTACCGCAGCGAGCGCGGCCTCCAGCTCCTGCCGCTCGTCGGCCAGGTCGGAGGAGACGCCGGCCAGGTCGGCGACGAACGCGTTGACCAGCTCGTCGTTGGCGGCCAGGGTCTCGGTGAACGAGGCCAGGTTGGTGACGGTCTCGAACAGGTCGCCGCTGCTGCTGCCGAAGGTCTCGGCGGCCTCGGCGAGGCTGCGGATCATCTTGTTGCCCTTGGCGCCCTTGCCCTCGAGCTGCTCGGCAGCCACCTCCAGCACCCGGTTCAGGGTGCCGTCCTTGTTGACGCCGTTCGGGCCGAGCGCCACCGAGAGGTCGCGCAGGCTGGAGTAGATGCGGTCCAGCTCGACCGGGACGCCGGTGTCCGGCAGGGCGATCTCCGCGCCGTCGGCAAGCGTAGGTCCGGACTCGTAGACCGGGGTGAGCTGGATGAAGCGGTCGGCGACCAGGGTGGGGGTGACGATCACGGCCTTGGCATCCGCCGGGATCTGGTAGTCGGCGTCGTACTCCATGGCGACCCGGACGGACTCGCCGTCCGGGGTGACCGAGGTGACCCGGCCGATCTTGACGCCGAGGATGCGGACCTCGGTCTCCGGGTAGATGCTGACCGCACGCGGGAAGTAGGCGGTGGCGGTCTTCGTCGGCTCCTCGCGGTCCAGGACGACGAAGGCGACCGCCACCAGGGCGAGCACCGCGACGGCGGCGAGGATCTTGGCGTTCACTTGGCGCAGCACGTTCAGCCTCCCGTCTGCAGGTCGGTGAACTCGCCGTTGGCGAGGTTCAACAGGTTGACCACGTAGGCGTCGAACCAGGGTCCGGTGCCGATCACATCGCCGAGGATGTCGGCGTACGGGCCGTAGGCGGCGATGGTGCGGCGCAGCTCCTTGTCCTTGCGGTTGAGCAGCGAGAGGACCTGGTCCAGCTCCTTCATCGCCGGCGCCATCTGGGCCTGGTTGTCGGTGGCGACGCCGCGCAGCTCATCGGCCATCACCCGGGCGCTGACCAGGAGCCGGTGCACGGCCTCCTTGCGGTTGCGCAGCTCGGCGAAGACGAGCTCGCCGCTGTGCATGATCTCGACCAGGTCGTCCTTGCGCTCGTCGAGCAGTCCGGTGAGATCGCTGGAGCTGGCCAGCAGCTTCTTCAGCTCCTCGTCACGTCCGGCCAGGGTCTGCGAGAGCCGGGTGATCCCGTCCATCGCACCCTCGAGCTCGGGGCCGGAGGCGTCGATGATCTCGGAGAGCGAGTCGAGCGCCGTGGTCAGGTCGTCGGTGTTGATCCGCTCGGTGGTGCCGGTGAGGTCCCCCAGCACGCCGACGATGTCATAGGCGGCCTCGGTGCGCTCGATCGGGATGGTGCCGTCCTTGGGGATCTGCCCCGGTCCGGCCGGGATCAGCTCCAGGTACTTCTCCCCCAGCAGGTTGAGCACCTTGACTGCGGCCCGCGACTCCTTGCCGAACTCGACGTCGCCGTCCACCTCGAACTCCACGACGACCTTGCCGTCGTCGACGCGCATCCCCTTGACGCTGCCGACGCGCATCCCGGCGACCTGCACCATGTTTCCCTTGCGCAGACCGGAGGCGTCACTGAACTCCGCCTCGTAGCTGGTGCCCTTCAGGCCCGGGAACTTGCCGAGGTTGAAGGCCGCCACGAAGGCGAGCAGGACGACGACGAGGCTGATCGCGCCGAGACGCTTGATCTGCCGATCGGTGTAGCCCAACATCACTGGCACCTCTTCGCCGTCGACTTGAGCGACACCTTGCTCAGCGCCTTCTGCAGCTCGTTGAGCACCGGGATGTCGGAGAGGATCGGCAGCTTGATGTTGAGTCCGACCGAGCAGAGGTAGTAGGCGTACCAGGAGCCCATGGTTCCGGTACGGGCCTGGTCCTCCATCGACTCGGGCAGGGTGTCCAGCAGATCCTCCAGGATCGCCTCGTTCTCGGGCCGGCTGAGCGTGGTGGCGACCTCGCGCAGCTCGCGGATGTCGTCCTTGAGCAGCGGACGGCCCTCCTTGAGCAGGTCGGCGATCACGTCGGTGAGGTCGGAGATGTTGTCGAGCGAGTTGCCGATCACCTTGCGGTCACGGGCGAGATCCTTCATCCAGCCCTTGAGGTCGACCACCATCGCCGACAGCTCGGTCGAACGCTCGTTGACCGTGTCGAGGGTCTGGCTGAGGTTCGTGATCACCTCACCGATCAGCTCGTCGCGATCGGCCAGAGTGTTGGTGAGCGAGGAGGTGTTCTCCAGCAGGCTGCGGATGGTGCCGCCCTCGCCCTGCATCACCCGGACGATGTTCATCGAGAGGTCGTTGACCTCCTCCGGCTGCAGCGCACTGAAGAGCGGCTTGAACCCGTTGAAGAGCACGTTGAGGTCCAGCGACGGCTCGGTCCGGTCGACCGGGATGGTCGCCTTCTCCTTGAGCCCTTCGGCGGCTGCGACATCGCTGCCCGGCTCGAGCGCGAGGTACCGCTCGCCGACCAGGTTCTTGAACCGGATCTCGGCGCGGGTGGCGGTGGTCATCGGCACGTCGGCCTTGACCCGGAAGGTCACCTTGGCCTGGCTGCGCTGGTAGTGCTCGACCTTCTTGACCTCGCCGACCGAGACGCCGGCGACGCGTACGTCGTCACCCTTCTCCAACGACGTCGCGCTGGTGAAGACGGCCTGGTAGATCCGGCCCTCGCCGAAGCCGAAGTTGCCCATGATGGCGGCCAGGAAGCCGGTCACCACCAGGCTGCAGACGGTGAAGATCGCCATCTTGATGGTGGCGTCACGGGTCACGCTCGCCCGGCTCATCCGGCCACCTCCGGTCCCTTGACCAGCGGGCCGTAGACGAGCGCTGAGAGTGCGCCGTAGTTGTCGATGGAGCGCCCGCTCTTGGCTGCCAGCACCGCGTTGACGGCGTACTGGTCGGCCTCGGTCCCGGTCATGTTGCTGGCCGAGCGCATGAACGACTCGCCACCGATGATGCTGAAGATGCTGGTCTTGTCGACGCTGTTGTTGTTGCCGTTGCGGATCTTGAACTCCCCGATCGGGAACTGCGGGTTCGGCAGTCCGTGGCAGAGCGGACCGCGGCCGATCTCGCCGTAGACCGGACGGTCCTCGGCCTTGTAGCCCTCCATCTGCAGCGAGCCGAGCTCGGCGTACTGCTTGACGCGCTGGCCCGAGAACATGTCCGCGAGGTAGGCGTCGTACTTGTCGAGGCCCTGGAAGAGACAGGGGAACTCGGGCGAGTAGACCGCCAGCAGGTCGAGGATCGGCTCACTCAGCTCGGTGGCGCGGATCAGGTTCTGCTCGTTGTCCACCAGGATCTTGCGCCCGGTCGCCGACACGCCCGTCAGGGTGACCAGGAAGGCCTCCAGGCTGTCCTTCTGGTCGACCAGGGTGTTGGCGGTGACGGTGAGGTTGCCAAGCGTGTCGAGCAGGTCCGGCGCGGCGTCGGCGTAGGTGCCGGCGACGTCGGCGAGCAGCGCGAGGTCCTTGCGCAGCGTGGGCAGCTCGCCCTTGATCGCACCGAGGTAGGTGCCGACCTTGTCCAGGGTGATGCCGAGTACCTCGCCCTTGCCGTCGAGGGCGCCGGCCAGTGCGCTGAGCGCGGCGTTGAGGCTGGCCGGGTCGATGGAGCGCAGCAGCGGGAAGAGGTCGGCGAGGATCTTGTTCAGCTCGACGTTGGTCTCCACCCGCGACGCCGGGATGACCTGGCCGTCCTGGATCTGGCCGCGCGGCGCGTCCGGACGCACCAGCGCCACGAACTTCTGGCCGAAGAGCGTCGTCGGCAGGATCTGGACGTCGACGTTCTCCGGGATCGCCTTGGCGGCCTCGGGCTCGATGCCGAGCTTGATCTCGGCCTCCTTGCCGTCCTGGGAGATCTCGCGAACCTGGCCCACCAGCACGCCGTTGATCCGCACGTCGCCGAACTTGGCGAGCTGCAGACCGGCGCGGTCGGCCTTGACGGTGACCATGGTGACCGGCTCGAAGACCTTCTGGTAGACCGCGATCGAGAACGCCAGCAGCCCGGCGAGCAGGGCGATGAAGAGCACGCCACAGATCAGCAGACGGCGGTGCTCCGCGGGGCTGCCGTGGTGCATGTTGATCAGCATCGTCAGATCACCCCGTGATCCGCACGGTCGTGGTGGAGCCCCAGATCGCGAAGCTGAGGAAGAAGTCGGCGACCACGACCCACACGATCGAGGTCCGGATCGCCCGGCCCACGGCGACGCCGACGCCGGCCGGGCCGCCGGAGGCGGAGTAGCCGTAGTAGCAGTGGATCAGGATGATCGAGACCGCCAGGAAGATCAGCTTGAAGAACGACCACAGGATGTCGATCGGCGGCAGGAACTGCAGGAAGTAGTGGTCGTAGGTGCCCGCGGACTGGCCGTACATCATCGTGGTGATCAGTCGCGGCGAGAGGTACGAGGCGGAGAGCGCCACTATGTAGAGCGGGATCACCGCGATGAAGGCGGCGATCATCCGGGTGGTGATCAGGAACGGGATCGACGGGATGCCCATCACCTCGAGGGCGTCGATCTCCTCGCTGATCCGCATCGCGCCGAGCCGCGCCGTGTAGCCGCAGCCGACCGTCGCAGCGAGCGCGATCGAGGAGATCAGCGGCGCGACCTCGCGGGTGTTGAAGTAGGCCGAGATGAACGCGCTGAACTTGGCGACGCCGATCTGGTTGAGCGAGGCGTAGCCCTGGATGCCGACCTCGGTCCCGGCGAAGAAGGCCAGGAAGGCGATCACACCGACGGTGCCGGCGATGACGCTCAGGCCGCCGACGCCCCAGGTGATCTCGGCCAGGGTGTTCCAGATCTCGCGGCGGTAGCGCTTGAGTGCACGCGGCGTCCACGAGAGCGCCTTGACGTAGAAGAGGAACTGGTCGCCGTACTCCTCCAGGCGATCACGCCTGGCCTTGACGAACGAAGAGCCCACTGCGGTGAGGGTAGCCATCACATCCCCGGGGGTGGCACGACTTGGAAGTAGACCAACGTGATCACGGCGTTGATCAGGAAGAGCAGCATGAAGGCGACGATCACCGACTCGTTGACGGCGCGGCCCACGCCGCTGGGGCCGCCGCCGGCGCTCAGGCCCTTGTAGGCGCCCACGATCGCCGCCAGCGCACCGAAGACCGCGGACTTGATCATCGCGATCCACAGGTCGGGCAGGGAGGCGAGCGCGGTGAAGCTGGAGAGGAAGGCGCCGGCGGAGCCGCCCTGGACGATCACCGTGAAGAAGTAGGCGCCGCTGATGCCGGCGGCGATGACCAGTCCGTTGATCAGGATGGCGACCACCACGCAGGCGACGACGCGCGGTGCGACCAGGCGCTCCAGCGGGTCGATGCCGAGCACCTCCATGGCGTCGATCTCCTCGCGGATCTTGCGCGCGCCGAGGTCGGAGCAGATCGCGGAGCCCGCGGCTCCGGCGATGATCAGGGCGGCCGCGATCGGTGCTGCCTCGCGGACGACGGCGAGCACCGCCGAGGCGCCGGCGAAGGACTGCGCGCCGAGCTGACCGGTGAGGTTTCCGACCTGGAGGGAGATCACCGCACCGAACGGGATCGAGACCAGCATCGCCGGGAGCAGGGTCACGCTGGTGATGAACCAGGCCTGCTCGATGAACTCGCGGAACTGGAACGGGCGCGTGAAGATCCGCTTGGTCACACCGATCACCATGGCGGTCATCTCGCCCGGTCCGCGGACCACAGAGGCAACGGAAAAGCCCATGCCCTCACCTCCCTCACCCTCAGAACCCACATACCGTCAGTCATGTGACTGGCGCCACGCAGATGTTAGAACGTGTTCTCGTTTTCCACAACGGAAAACGCCCTCTCCGTCCAAGAAAACGACGGAGAGGGCGGAAAGTGACGCGCGGGCAAGTTCGTGGTATCTAGCGGGTCGCCTCGATCATCTGGCGCAGCTCCTTCTTGAGCTCGGAGATCTCGTCGCGCAGCCGCGCCGCGACCTCGAACTGCAGCTCTGCGGCGGCGTTGTGCATCTGGGTGGTGAGCTCCTGGACCAGCTCGGCCAGATCGGACGACGGCATCCCGGCGACGTCCGGACCGGCCTGCTCCTTGAGCTTGCTCAGACCGGGCACCGGAGCGACCTTCTTGCCGCCCTTGCCCTTGCCCCAGGTGGCCAGCAGCTCCTCGGTGTTCTCGTCCTCACGGGCCAGCATGTCGGTGATGTCGGCGATCTTCTTGCGCAGCGGCTGCGGGTCGATGCCGTGCTCGGTGTTGTAGGCGATCTGCTTGGCCCGGCGGCGGTTGGTCTCGTCGAGTGCGGACTCCATCGACCGGGTGATCCTGTCGGCGTACATGATCACCTGGCCCGACACGTTGCGGGCGGCACGACCGATGGTCTGGATCAGGGACTTGTCGGAGCGCAGGAAGCCCTCCTTGTCGGCGTCCAGGATGGCGACCAGGGAGACCTCCGGCAGGTCGAGGCCCTCGCGGAGCAGGTTGATGCCGACCAGCACGTCGTACTCGCCCATCCGCAGCTCGCGGAGCAGCTCGATGCGGCGCAGCGTGTCGACCTCGGAGTGCAGGTACCGGGTGCGGATGCCGGCTTCGAGCAGGTAGTCGGTGAGGTCCTCGGACATCTTCTTGGTGAGCGTGGTGACCAGGACCCGCTCGTTGCGCTCGACCCGCTCGCGGATCTCGCCGATCAGGTCGTCGATCTGGCCCTTCGTCGGGCGCACCACGACCTCCGGGTCGACCAGGCCGGTCGGGCGGATGATCTGCTCGACCACGTCGCCCTGCACCTTGTCGAGCTCGTAGTCGCCCGGGGTCGCGGAGAGGTAGACGGTCTGATCGATCCGCTCCAGGAACTCCTCCCACCGCAACGGGCGGTTGTCCATCGCGCTGGGCAGCCGGAAGCCGTGGTCGACCAGGTTCCGCTTGCGGGACATGTCGCCCTCGTACATGCCGCCGATCTGCGGCACCGCGACGTGCGACTCGTCGACCACGAGGACGAAGTCCTCCGGGAAGTAGTCCAGCAGGGTGTTGGGAGCGCTGCCGCGGGAGCGGCCGTCCATGTGCATCGAGTAGTTCTCGATGCCCGAGCAGCTGCCCACCTGGCGCATCATCTCCACGTCGTAGGTGGTGCGCATCCGCAGCCGCTGCGCCTCCAGCAGCTTGCCCTGGCGCTCGAACTCATCGAGCCGCTCCGCGAGCTCCGCCTCGATGCCGGCGATGGCGCGCTCCATCCGCTCCGGGCCCGCGACGTAGTGGGTGGCCGGGAAGACGTGCAGCTCGGCGTCCTCGGTGAGCACCTCACCGGTCACCGGGTGCAGCGTCATCAACCGCTCGATCTCGTCGCCGAAGAACTCCACGCGGACCGCCAGCTCCTCGTAGACCGGGAAGATCTCCAGCGTGTCGCCGCGGACCCGGAAGGTGCCGCGGGTGAAGGAGAGGTCGTTGCGGGTGTACTGGATGTCGACCAGGCGACGCAGCACCTGGTCACGCTCGATCTCGTCGCCGACCCGCAGCCGGAGCATCCGGTCGACGTACTCCTGCGGAGTGCCCAGGCCGTAGATGCAGGAGACCGTGGAGACCACGATCACGTCCCGCCGAGTGAGCAGCGAGTTGGTGGCCGAGTGACGCAGCCGCTCGACCTCCTCGTTGATCGAGGAGTCCTTCTCGATGTAGGTGTCGGTCTGCGGGACGTACGCCTCGGGCTGGTAGTAGTCGTAGTAGCTGACGAAGTACTCGATGGCGTTGTTCGGGAAGAGCCCGCGCAGCTCGTTGGCGAACTGGGCGGCGAGCGTCTTGTTGGGCTGCAGCACCAGCATCGGGCGCTGCAGCTGCTCGGCGACCCAGGCGACCGTGGCGGTCTTTCCGGTACCGGTGGCACCGAGCAGGACGACGTCCTTGACGCCGTCCTTGAGCCGCTTGGAGATCTCAGCGATGGCAGCGGGCTGGTCGCCCGAGGGCTGGTACTCGGAGATGACGTCCAGAGGGGCCACGCGGCGCTCGAGATCGGTGACAGGTCGCATGTTGGCCAGCCTACGACTGTGGTCCGACACCACATGCTTGGATGGGCCCTGTGAGTAGCAGCCTGAACACCCGTGCCGGGATGCTCCGGTTCCTCCGCCGCGCCATCATCGCCTTCTTCGCGGTGCCGCTCTCGCTGGCTGCGGGGCTCACCCTGGTCGACAGCTACCGGCGTCGCAACCGCAAGCCGAAGCCGTTCCCGGTCGCCGAGCCCGAGACCGCGCACATCGGCGCCAGCGCGATCACCACCTACACCTACGGCCAGGACCTCTACGACGACATGCTCGCCGCGATCGCCGGCGCCCGTCGGCAGATCCTCTTCGAGACCTACATCTGGAAGGGCGACGAGGTCGGCGAGCAGTTCAAGGCGGCGCTGACCGAGGCCGCCGAGCGTGGCGTCGACGTGCACGTCATCTACGACTCCTTCGCCAACCTGGTGGTCAGCCCGCGGTTCAAGCGCTTCTCCCCCGCGATCAAGGTGCTCCGCTACCCGGTCTACGCCGCCGGCCTGCGCTTCTTCGACCTGCGCCGCTACGGTCGCGACCACCGCAAGCTGCTGGTCGTCGACGGCGAGGTCGGCTTCGTCGGCGGCTACAACATCGGCACCCCCTACGCCACCGAGTGGCGTGACACCCACGTCCGGATCACCGGTCCGGGCGTGTGGGACCTCAAGCGCGCCTTCGCGGACTTCTGGAACCTCAACCGACGCAAGCGGCTGCGGCGCAGCGAGCGCCCGCTGCTGCTCGACACCGCCTCCGACTGGGAGTCGCGGATCCGGCTGCACCGCAACGTGCCCCGGCTGTGGATGTTCCCGATCCGCGGCATGTACCTGGAGGCGATCAACCGGGCCACCCGCAACATCTGGCTCACCCACGCCTACTTCATCCCCGACCAGGACTTCGTGGACGCCGTCACCAGCGCCGCACGGCGCGGCGTCGACGTCCGACTGCTGCTGCCGCGCAAGTCCAACCACATCGTGGCCGACTGGATCTCCCGCGGCTACTTCGGCCAGCTGCTCGACGCCGGCGTCCGGATCTTCCGCTTCCGCGACGCGATGGTGCACGCCAAGACCGCGACCATCGACGGCAACTGGACGACGATCGGCACCGCCAACGTGGACCGGCTCAGCATGACCGGGAACTACGAGATCAACGTCGAGGTGATCGCGCCCCAGCTGGCCGAGGTGATGGAGCGGATCTTCGAGCTGGATCTCACCAACTGCGTCGAGCTGACCAGCGGAGAATGGGAATCGCGAGACATCTACCGCAGATTCACGGAGGCTGTTCTCTCACCGTTGCGTCCACTTCTCTAGGAGTCCGATGTTCCGCAGGCAGCGCACGCTACGAGGCAAGCACGTCTTCATCACCGGCGCTGCCAGCGGGATCGGCCGGGCCACCGCGCACCAGGCGGCGGAGGAGGGCGCCATCGTGCACCTGACCGACCTGCACGAGGCGCCGGTACAGGAGGTGGCCACGCAGATCCGCGCGGCAGGCGGTGAGGTCGGCCTGGTGGCCGCTGCCGACGTCAGCGATCTGGCAGCGGTCCAGGCCTTGGGGAAGGCGCTCGGCGAGGCCTACGGCTCGATGGACGTGGTCGCCAACATCGCGGGTATCTCCACCTGGGGCACGGTCTCCTCGTTGACGCCGGAGCACTGGCGTGCGCTGGTCGAGGTGAACCTGATGGGCCCGATCCACGTCATCGAGACGCTGGTGCCGCCGATGGTCGAGGCGGGCCGCGGCGGGCACCTGGTGAACGTCTCGTCTGCCGCCGGCATCATCGGCATGCCGTGGCATGCGGCCTACTCGGCCAGCAAGTTCGGCCTGCGCGGCGTCTCCGAGGTGCTCCGCTTCGATCTGCGCAAGCACGGGATCGGGGTCAGCCTGGTCTGCCCGGGCGGCGTGGACACCGGCCTGACCGACACCATCCAGATCGCCGGCGTGGACAAGGAGACGCCCTCCTTCGTCCGCGCGCACGCCCACTTCAAGAAGCGCGCGGTGACCCCGGAGGCCGCTGCCGACGCTCTGCTGGAGGGCGTGAAGCGCAACCGGTACTGGGTCTACACCTCGCGCGACATCCGGCTGATCCACTTCGTGCAGCGGCACTTCCACCCCGGCTACGTGCTGGCGATGCGGGTGATGAACTACGGCGCCAACCGCGCCCTGCCGGCGGTGGAGCGAGCCCGATGAGCCGGCCCCGGGTGACACCGGGTGCCCGCCGCGACACCGGGGTCCTGATCTCGCTCTTCGCGAAGGTCGCGGGCCGGGTCTCGCGCACCGAGCCGCCGGCCGTCTTCCTGACCCTGGGGCGCAGCCGCCGGATGTTCTGGGGCTGGCTGCACTTCGCCGGCACCCTGATGCCGGGCGGCAGGCTCGGCCGCCGTCGCACCGAGCTGGTGATCCTGCGGGTGGCGCACCGCCGCGACAACACCTACGAGTGGACCCAGCACGCCGGCCTGGCCCGCCGGGCCGGGCTGAGCGCCGCCGAGGTCGAGCAGGTCCGCGACGACGCCGCCAGCTGGCCCGCGCCCGAGGCACTGCTGCTCGAGGTCACCGACGAGCTGCTCGCCCACGACGACCTGAGCGACGCCACCTGGGCGCGCCTGCGCGCCACCTTCGACGAGCCCACCTGCATCGAGCTCCTGATGCTGATCGGCCACTACCGGATGCTGGCCACCACCCTCAGCACCCTGCGAGTCCAGCCCGATCGCCCCTCAATGTGACCTCAGCGCTCCAATTGGGGGCATTTTCGCGCGCTGAGGTCACATTGAGCTATTGGGTCAGGGGGCCGGGTGCGTGCTCGGCACTGCGCCAGGGCTCGCCGCTGCCGCAGCGACCGCTCAGCGCGGGCGCCTGGCGGTCGGTGTGCGTCGGGTTGCGCCGGGTGACGCCGTAGTCGCAGGTGCGCTGCCCGTTGAGGTTGGCCACCACGTTCATGTAGCCACCCCGCATCACGCTCGCGAAGCGGCCGATCCCGTACGGGGTGAGCGCTAGCGTCGCCTGCAGGTGCGGGCCGTGCAGCGCGAGCATCTTGGAGAGCTTGTTGATCTCCTCGAGGAACCCCGGCAGGTTGTCGTCCACCTTGGTCAACAGCGTGTTGACCGTCGCCAGGTCGCCCGGCAGCCGGGTCAGCATCCGGTGCACCGCCGGGTCCCAGGCCAGGTACCAGGTGCCGACCCGTGCCGCCAGCGTGGCGAAGCGGATCAGCACCGCTCGGTTGTCGGCGAAGATCTGCAACGTCGTGCGACCGTTGACCAGGACCCGCTCGATCTGCGGCATGGAGGTGTCGATGGTCTCCAGCAGCACCTCGGTGTTCTCCACCAGCCGATGCAGGTCCTCCCCGCTGCCCTCGAAGGCGGTGTTCACCTCGCGCAGCACCGTACGCACCTTCTCCGGGTCGACCTGACGCAACGCCCCCTGCAAGCCGCTGACCATCTTGGCGATCGAGACCGGCAGGTCGCCGGCCTGCGCCGCTACCCGGTCGCCGTCGGCGAGGTAGGGGCCACCGGCCGCCTCGGGCCGGAAGTCCAGGTACTGCTCGCCTACCGGCGAGAGGCTGCGCACCTTCGCCACCGAGTTGCGGGGCACCTTCTCCCCCGGGTCGAGCCGGACCGTGACCTCCACGCTCCCACTGCCGAGGTCGATCTTGGTGACCCGACCGACCTCGACCCCACGGTAGGTGGCGGCCGAGCCCTCGAAGAGTCCGCCGGTTCGCGGCATGGTCACCGTGATCTCCGGCCGCTCACGTCCCAGCGGGGCCTTGAGGACCCAGCTCATCAGCAGGGCGATGCAGAGGGCGAAGACCCCCGCCAGCACCACGGCCCCGGTCACCAGGGCCCGCAGCGAGGCGTGCGCGGCTGCCTTGTTCTTCATCGGCCCGCCTCCTGCTTGGCAGCGGTCAGAGCGTCCGCATCCAGCCGCAGGATCAGCAGCAGGTTCAGATAGTCGGTCGGCACGGCGTGGTCCAGGATCGGTGCCAGCTTGGTCACCTTCCGCAGCATCTCCTTGGCCTGCGCCTTGCTGGCGGTCAGCGTCGCGACCACCGGGCCGAGCTGGGTGAGGGTGGTGACCAGGTCTCCACGCAGCGCCCCGACGAGCTCGTCGACGTGACCGCTCATCCCCGCGACCTCGGTCAACAGCTCGGTCACCTTGCCGCTGTTGCGGCGCAGCACCTTCGCGGCCGGGCCGGCCAGGTCGATCGCGGCGTTGATCTCGTCCTCACGCTCGTTGAGCAGCCGCGAGGTGTCGGCCAGGGCGCGGAGCAGCCCGTCGAGGTCCGTACGGCCATCGTTCAGTGAGCGGACCAGGCGGTCGGCGCCACGGACGAACTCCTTGACCGTGCCGGTGCGGCCGTCCAGGGCCGTGTTGATCTCGTTGACGATGGTCTTGATCTGGCTGAGCGAGCCGCCGTTGACCAGCAGGGAGGCTGCGGCCAGGCCGTCCTCGACGGTCGGCGCGGCCCGGGTGTTCGCGGCGTCGATCACCGCGCCCTCGGTCAACGCCTGGTCGGCCTCGCCCCGCAGCACCTCGACGAAGAGCTCCCCCAGCGCCGTCGTCGGCCGGAGCCGGAAGGTGCTGTCCTCGGGCAGCGAGGTGGCGCCGTCGACGGCGAGCCGCACCTTCGCCTGGAAGCGCTCGGTGGTCACCTCCTCGACCCGGCCCACCTTGGCGCCGTCGATCTTGACGGCGGCACCCTCGGCCAGGTTCAGCGCGTCCGGGAAGAAGACGGTCACCTCATACCCGTCCTCGACGCCGGAAGAGACCGGGATGTTCTCGGCGTTCAGCATCGAGCACCCAGCCGTGACGAGCAGCAGGGCCAGAGCGATGCCCACCCCACGCCAGATCCTGCTCATCGTCCGCCACCTCCGAGCAGCGCCTCCAGCAGCTCCTGGAGGTCCAGGTCGGGTCCGATCGCATCACAGACCGCAGGCGGCAGCAGTCCGCAGAGGGCGTTGATCACCGTCGCCCCCGGAAGCGCATCCAGCATCGGAAGCTTCACATCGAGACGCCCCTTGTCGTTGACCGCACGGCCCAGGTTCTCCATCGCGACCGGCAGCACGCGCAGCGCCTCGGTGAACGAGTCCTCGTGCTTGCGGATCCGCTGGGAGAGGTCCTCGATCCGGTCGGCGGTGTCACCGAGATCGCTCTGGTTGCGCTTGGCGAAGACCCCGAGCAGTCGCACCGTCTCGGCGATGCTGTCAGCTGCGGCCTCCAGGTTGCCCTTCTCCGCGTCCACCAGCTCAGTCGCCTCGGCGACGTTCTTGATGAACGCGCGAGCGACGTCCTGGTTCTGCGCGATCTCCTGGGTGAGCAGGTCCAGATTGCCCAGCGCGGTGGTGAACGCGTCGCTGTGCTCGGCGAAGGCGCCCGTGCCGCTGACCAGGTTGCTCAGCGTCTCGCGGACCGTCTTCCCGTTGCCGTCGAAGAGCTCCGCGGTGTTGTCCAGGAGCCGCTTGATCGGCTTGCCGTCCTTGCCCTTGCCGTTGAGGCCCTCCGCGATCACGTCGAGCGCGCCGAGCACCTCGTCCCACTCCACCGGGGTCCGGGTGCGCGCCGCCGGGATCACCGCGCCGTCCGCCAGCTTCGGGCCGTCCGCGTAGACCGGCGTCAGCTCGACGTAGCGGTCGGTGGCCAGCGAGCGCGAGACCACCACCGCACCGGCGTCCTTCGGCACCTCGACGTCCTGATCCACCTCCAAGGTGACCTCGACGTGGCCGCCGACCGGCTTGATCTCGGTGACCTCGCCGACCTTCACCCCCAGCACCCCGACGTCGTTGCCGACGAAGAGGCCCGAGGAGTCATCGAGCTGGACGGTGACGGTGAAGGAGTCGTCGCCCATCAGCGAGCAGCCGCCGAGGGCCAGCAACCCGGCCAGCAGCGGGGCGCCGTAGCGGCACAGACGTCGCGTGATCACGTGCAGTTCCCTTCCTGCAGGCAGCGCAGACTGTCCGGTGTCGCCTCGGGCATGTACTGGTCGAGCCAGGTGCCGGAGCCGGTCGCATTGGCGAAGTAGCGGGCCATCGGACCGAGCAGGTCAGCGACCTCACCGAGCGTGCGGTGGTTCTTGGTGAGCACCTTGATGGTTCCGTTGATGCTCGCGAGCATCGGGCCGACCTTGCCCTTGTTCTCGGCCATCAGCCCGGAGAGCTCCTCGCCCACCGAGCGCAGGTCGCCGAGCAGGGCGTGCAGGTCGTCGCGGCGCTTGACCAGATTCGACAGCAGCACGTTCGACTGGCGCATGAGCACCGTGATGTCACCGGTGCTGTCGGCGAGCTGGTCGCTGAAGGTGCTGGTCGACTCCAGCAGCTGGCCTATCTCCTGCGAGCGCGAGGCGAGCACCTGGGACAGGTCGGAGATCCCTTGCAGCGCGGGCAGGAACTCCTCGCTGGTGACGTTCATCGTGTGCGCGACCTCGCTCAGCGCCTCGCTGATCAGGTCGACGTCGAGCTTCTCTGCCAGGGAGCCCGTCTCGTTGATCACGTCCTGGAGGTTGTACGGGACGCGGGTCTGCGCCAGCGGCACGGTGTCGTCGCGCAGCTCTCCGCTGCCCTGTGGGCTGACTAGGAGGAAGTGGGTGCCCAGCAGTGTGGCCACCTTCACCTCCGCCGTGGTCTCCTTGCCGAGCTGGACGTCGGAGTCGAGGGTGAACTCGATGCGGACCTTGCGGTCCTTGAGCTCGATCTTGCGGACCTCGCCGACCCCGACGCCGGCCACCTGGACCTCCTCGCCGACACGGAGTCCGGCGGTGTGCTCGAGCTCCGCGTAGTAGGTGTCCTGCCCGAAGGGGAAGGTGGAGGTGGCCGCGATCAGTCCGGCGAGCAACGCGACCACGGCAGCGCCGATGATCCCGATCCGCCGGTAGCTCTGCGGTGTCTTCTCGATCTTCATCGGCACGCCTTGGAGTGGGGACCGTCCGGGGATCCGATCCAGAGTGGACTGTCGCCGATCACCTGCAGACCGAGCGCGCAGTTGTAGACCTGGAGATGGCTTCCGTAGGACTGCGAGCGGACGAACGCGCCCAACAGCTCGGGCAGCACGTCGATCGACCGCTCGATCACCGGCGCACCGCGCAGGAACGTCTGTCCGAATGAGCTGATCGCGGCGATGTCGCGGGAGACCAGCGGTCGCAGGTCGTCGATCAGCTGCGTCGTCGAGGTCAGGTTGCCGCGGATGTCGCCCAGCGCGTCGAAGAACTCGTCACTGCCGTCGTTGAGCGAGCGCATCAGCTGGCGCAGCTCGACGACGGCGGTGTCGAACTCACTCGAGTTGGCGGCGAGGTTCTCGACGACCGGGGTCAGGTTGTCGACGACCTCGCCGAACACCTCGTCACGATCGGCGAGGAAGCCGGTCAGGTCGGCGGTCTCCGCGAGCAAGGACTCCACGGTGCCCGACTCGCCCTGCAGGACGCCGACGATGTTCTCGGCCAGGGAGTTCATGTCCTTCGGCGAGAGCACGTTGAAGAGCGGCTCGAAGCCGTTGAGCAACGCCGTCAAGTCGAAGCCCGGGCTGGTCCGGTCCAGGCCGATCACGTCACCGTCCTCGAGCCGCTCGCCGCCGGCGGCACCCGGCGTCAGCGCGAGGTACTTCTGGCCGAGCAGGTTCTGGTAGCGCATCGTCAGCTCGGTGGTGTCGGTGATCGGCTGCGAGGACTGGACGACGAACTCGACCCGGGCGATCCGGTTGTCCTTGACCTCGATGCCTTGCACCCGGCCCACCTTGACGCCGGAGATCCGGACGTCGTCTCCTGCACGCAGCCCACTCACGTTGGTGAACTCCGCCGACAGCGTGTGGGTGTCGCCCGGGACCCGGTTGGTCATCGTGTTGTAGAGCGCGATGAACAGCAGGATCGCGACCAGCGCGAAGAGCGCGAACTTGACCGCGATCGCCTTCAGACCGGCTTCCATTCCTCAGCACCCCTTCCCGCGGAGGCCGCCATAGGACGGGCAGTCCTGGCGTGTGTACTCCCGTTCGTCACGCAGGCGGACCAGCGCATCGACGCGCAGGTAGCGTCCGAAGCTCAGCGCCGGCGTGGCACCGTCGGCGAGGGCGATGACGGCGGCGAAGGTGCGCGGGATGTCGCCGCGGGCCAGGTACAGCGCGCTGACCACCCGGCGCAGGTAGGGAATGCCGAGCGCCAGCGCAGCCTGGTTGCGGGTGACCACGGAGTCGATCTCGCCGCTCGCCTCGACCAGGCCGGAGAGCACCTCGCGGAACTCCTCCTCCCGCTCGATCAGCATCTGCCCGGCCGCCATCGCGCCGTCGAGGGCCGTGAAGAGGTTGGGCGTCATCTGCGAGACCGTGCGGGCCACGGTCGTGGCCAGGCGCAGGTCCTCGCGGAAGATCGGCATCAGCGGGTCGATCCGAGCGACGGCGGAGTTCGCGGTATCGATCATCTCGCCGAGCTGCTCGCCCTTGCCGTCCAAGGTGGAGGCGAAGGTCTCCAGGGCCGTCGCCAGCTCGGCCGGCCCGAGCGCGTCGACGAGATCCTGGGTGTCCTCCAGCAGATCGCCCAGCTCGATCGTCGTCGAGGAGGTGTCCTGGGCCAGCACGGCGTCGGCGCGCACCTGCCCCTTCTCCTTCTTCGGCCGCAGCAGCTCCACGTAAGCAGCACCGAAGATGCTGATCGGCAGCACCCGCACGGTGACGTTGCTCGGGACCCGGTCGGCACGCTCCGGGTCCAGCGCCAGCGCGAGATCGACGCCCTCGTCGGTGCCCTCGATGCTGGTCACCTTGCCGACCACGACGCCGTCCAGCTTGACCTCGGCGCCGACCTCCAGCGCACCACCGGCGCTGTCGAGACGGGCCACCACCGGGACGACGGTGTCGAAGCGGCCGAAGGACTTGGCCAGGAGCAGCCCGATCACCACCAGGCACAGGAGCAGGATCACGCCGCCGCGCACGGCCTGGCTGCGGGGGCTCGGTGCGCCGCGCATCAGCCGGCCACCCGGAAGCCGGGGTCGGAGCCCCAGAAGACCAGGGTCATGATCATGTCCAGGATCACCACCGTGACGATGCTGGCGCGAATCGCGCGGCCGGTCGCCTCGCCGACGCCCTGAGGGCCGCTCCCGGCGCGGTAGCCGAACCAGCAGTGGATCAGGGAGACCGCGAGCGCGAAGACGAAGATCTTGACCAAGGAGTAGAAGACGTCACGGGCGTCGATGAACGAGTAGAAGTAGTGCTGGTAGGTGCCTTGCGACTGGTCGAAGAGGACGACCACCGCGAACTCCGAGGCGGCGTAGGCGCCGAGCAGCCCGATCAGGTACAGCGGCAGGATGGCGAGCATCGCGGCCAGCACCCGCGTGGTGACCAGGTAGCGCATCGGCTGCACCGCCATCACCTCGAGCGCATCGATCTCCTCCGAGATCCGCATCGAGCCGATCTGGGCGGTGAACCGGCAGCCGACCTGGCCGCCGAGGGCGAGCGCCGCCACCAGCGGGGCGAGCTCGCGGGTGTTGACGCCGGCCGAGACGAAGCCGGTCAGCGGCGCCAGCCCGAGCAGCTCGAGGCCGTTGAAGCCCTCGATGCCCAGCGACGTCCCTGCGGAGAGGGAGAGCAGGATCATCACGCCGACGGTGCCGCCACCGACCAGCAGCGCTCCGGTGCCCCAGCTGATGTCCGCGAGCTGGCGCAGCACCTCCTTGTAGTAGCGCTGCACGGTGAAGCGGATGCCGGCGAACGCCGTCCAGGTGAACCAGGCGAAGTCGCCGAAGCGTGCCAGGTTGTGGGTCAGGCCCGAGGTCGTCTTGGACATCGGCGTCACGCGATCCGACTCGGAGCGAGCATCACGTAGGCCTGGGTCAGTGCGACGTTGACCATCGCCAGGGCGATCACGCTGATCACCACGGCCTCGTTGACGGCGTCGGCCACGCCCTTCGGCCCGCCGCTGGCGTTGAGGCCCTTGTGGCAGGCGACGATGGTGGCGATGAAGCCGAAGATCAGCGCCTTGAAGCTGGCCAGGAAGAGGTCGGTCGGCTGGGCGAAGGAGACGAACGCCGCGATGTAGGTGCCCGAGCTCACCGCGCCGCCGCCCACGTTGAGCGTGTAGCCGGTGATGATCGAGGTGGCCGCGACCACGATGTTGAGGAAGAACGCCACCACCAGCGCGGCGGCCACGCGGGGCGCGACCAGCCGCTGGACCGGGTTGATCCCCATCACCTGGAGTGCGTCGACCTCCTCGCGGATGGTCCGCGCGCCGAGGTCGGAGGTGATCGCCGCGCCGACGGCGCCGGCGATCATGATCGAGGTGACCAGTGGCGCGCGCTGGCGCAGCACCCCGATGCCGTTGACCGCGCCGGAGAAGGACTCGGCGCCGATCTGGCCGGCCACGCCGCCGATCTGGATCGAGACGATGATCCCGAACGGGATCGCCACCAGGATCGTCGGCAGTACCGAGACCCGGCTCATGAACCAGGCCTGGAGCAGGAACTCGCTCCAGGAGAACCGGCGGGTGAGGATGTCGCGGATCGCGATGGTGATCGCCTCGACGCCGAGCACCATCATCGCGCCGGCTGTCTCCAACCCGGTGCGGCCGCGGCCGACGAGGTCGCTGGTGATCCGGGCTGGCAGGGACCTGCCGAGTCCAGGGGTCTGCGACGCCATGAAGTCTCGCTTCCAGTCGGGGCCGGACGGGAATGTGACACGCACTGTAAACGCAAGTTACGTGAGCGTGCTCACAATCGCCAATCCTTGGACCGACCGCGTGTCGGGCCCTGCCACCACAACGAGCATGCGTCGTTCGGGTGACGTCGCTCACGCCACGATCAACGCGGCAGGTGGCGTCGCGGCGCCATCCGCGGCCCACGCCGCGGGCGATGCAGACCTGCCAGCGCAAGCAGCACGACCACCCGCAGGCGATGTCCCGACCAGGGCTCCAACAGCTCGGCGAGCCGGGCATCGTCCACCGGCGAGCCGGTCAAGGCCCAGCCGACGTCCTTGGCCACGTGGTAGTCGCCGAAGCTCACCGCATCCGGGTCGCCGAGGGCCCGGCTGCGGACCTCGGCACTCGTCCAGACGCCGATCCCGGGCAGGCTGCGCAGGGCCCGGTCGAGCTCCGCACTCCCCCGGGCTGCGACCCGCTCCAGCGAGCCGGCCACCCGCGCCGCCTGGACCACCGGACGCGAGCGGGCGCCGTCGACCGGGAGCTTGAGCCACTCCCAGGACGCGATCGCGGCGATCTCCTCCGCGCTCGGCGGCAACCAGAGGTCGAGCTCGGCGACCGGCCCGGGCGCGGGGGTGCCGAACCGCCGCACCAGACGCCGATAGGCGCCGAACGCCTCCTGCCCGGTCACCTTCTGCTCAAGGATCGCCGGAACCAGCGCGTCGACGACGAGTCCGGTCCGCCCCAGTCGCCAGTGCGGATGGGCCCGCCAGGCCTGCTCCACCACCGGATGCCGCGCCTCGAAGCCCGTCCAGTCGTCCTCCGCGCCGAGCAGCGCCGGCACCGAGTCGAGCAGCCAGTCGGCACCCTCGCCCCAGGCCCGGGCGCTGACGACCCCACCCGGCGCGCGCTGTTCGAGACGCAGCGTGCCGGCCCCGACCGGCGTCCGCGCCGCACGCCACACGACCCCGTCGGCGTTGCGCAGGGTCGGATCGCCCGCGCCGCGTCGCAACGGCGCCAGCGCCGCGCCGATCACGCAGGGCCATGACGGCGTCCAGAGGCGTTCGGCGGGCGGGCTCACCCCTCCATGCTGCCAGCCGTAGTCAGCACGGCCGGCAGCCACGCGCGCCACGGGGTCGAACTGGCGTCAACACGGCGTGCAACACCGAGTTGCAAGATCGCTAGCATGGACCCATGAGCGAACCTGAGACCCCGCGCATCGACGGGCGCCGCTCGGCGGCCGCCACGCGTCGACGCAAGCGGGAGCGTGAGATCCTCGACGCCACCCGTGAGCTCTTCGACACCCGCAGTGTGCGCGACGTGCACATCGACGACATCGCCAAGGCGGTCGGCACGAACCGGGCGATCATCTACCGTCACTTCTCCGGCAAGGAGGAGCTGTTCGCGCTCACCCTGGTCGGGTACCTCGAGGAGCTGCACACCCAGATGGGCGCCCACACCGAGGAGTCGCCGCAGGAACGGCTGGCGCGGGTGGTGGAGACGTTCGTCGACTTCGGGGTGCAGTACCCGGCGTTCGTCGAGTGCGCCCAGGCGCTGATGCGGCAACCCGGGCCGCAGCTCTTCGACGAGATCAGCGAGTCGGCGCTGTTCCGCCTCGGACGCTCGATCGCGGCCTGCCTATCGTTGCTGAGCGGCATCCTCGACGAGGGCGTGGAGAGCGGGGTCTTCAAGATCACCGACACCGCGATGCTGGCCAACCACATGTACGCGACCGGGCTCGGCGCCCTCCAGCTAGCCCGGGTCGGGCTGTTCATCAAGGAGCTGGCACCTGGGATCCCGACCACCGAGAAGGTGTCGGTCTCCCAGGTGCGCAGCTACCTGGTCGATACCAGCCTGGCGCTGGCTCGCGGCTAGCTCAGGGGCGCTCGAGGATCGCCACGACGCCCTGACCACCGGCTGCGCAGATCGAGATCAGGCCACGGCCCGAGCCCTTCTCGGCGAGCAGCTTGGCCAGCACCGGCACGATCCGGCCACCGGTCGCAGCGAACGGGTGGGCGGCCGCCAACGACGAGCCGTTGACGTTCAGCTTCTCGCGGTCGATCGCACCGAGCGGCGCGTCCAGGCCGAGGCGCTCCTTGCAGAAGACCGGGGACTCCCAGGCCTTGAGCGTGGAGAGCACCTGGGAGGCGAAGGCCTCGTGGATCTCGTAGAAGTCGAAGTCCTGCAGGGTAAGGCCCTCGCGGGTCAGCATCTGCGCCACGGCGTAGGCGGGTGCCATCAGCAGGCCCTCGTCGCCGCCCACGTAGTCGACGGCGGCGGTCTCGTAGGCCGTCAGGTAGGCCAGCACCGGAAGACCACGCTCGGCGGCCCACTCCTCGGAGGCGAGCAGCACCACCGAGGCGCCGTCGCTGAGCGGCGTGGAGTTGCCGGCGGTCATCGTGGCCGCCTCGCCCTTGCCGAAGACCGGCTTGAGCTTGGCGAGCTTCTCGACGGTGGAGTCGGGACGCAGGTTGTTGTCCCGCTCGACGCCGCGGAACGGACTGATCAGGTCGTTCTGGAAGCCAGCCTCATAGGAGGCGGCCAGCTTCTGGTGGGAAGCGGCGGCCAGCTCGTCCTGCGCCTCGCGGGTGATCCCCCACTCCAGCGCGGTCAGCGCCTGGTGGTCGCCCATCGACAGGCCGGTGCGGGGCTCGGAGTTCTGCGGGATGGCGAGGCTGACGTCGCCGGGGCGGATCTTGGCCAGTGCGGCCAGGCGGGACTTGGTGTCGCGGGCCTGGTTGACCTTGATCAGCTTCTTGCGCAGCTTCTCGCCGACCGCGAGCGGAGCGTCCGACGTGGTGTCCGACCCGCCGGCCACGCCGACGTCGATCTGACCGAGGGCGATCTTGTTGGCCACCTGGATCACGGCCTGGAGGCCGGTGCCGCAGGCCTGCTGGATGTCGTAGGCAGGAGTGCGGGCCGAGAGCTTGCTGCCGAGCACGACCTCGCGCGCGAGGTTGAAGTCCCGGCTGTGCTTGAGGACGGCGCCGGCGGCGAACTCCCCGAGCTGCTCGCCCTCCAGGCCGAAGCGCGCCACCAGGCCGTCAAGGGCGGCGGTCAGCATCTCCTGGTTGGAGGCCTCCGCGTAGACGGTGTTGGAGCGCGCGAACGGAATCCGGTTGCCGCCGATGATCGCGACGCGGCGGGTGGTGGTCTGCATGATGGGCTCCTGGATCGGGTCGAAGCGGTTGCGTACGCCTATCCTTGCGGCGTTGTTACTGGTTGGTAAAGAATTGAGTCAGAGATCACGAAAAGTGGACTCCGAGTTACAACACTAGTTGCATAACATCAACGCGGCCGGCAGGCCGCATCCGTTCCAGCACCCGGCACAGCAGAGGACTTCCGATGACCGATCGTTACCAGGCCTTCACCAAGAACCCGATCGGCAAGATGCTGGTCAAGAACCTCGGCCTCCCGAACCCGACGCCGCTCGAGCGCTGGCAGGGCGGCTCCTCCCTTGTGAACGGAACCGTAGCCCTCGGCGGCAAGGCCCGGCTCAGCGACGCCGTCGCCAACGCGCTCGCCGGGCTCGGCATCAGCACGGACCTGGCCGCCACTGCGGAGGGTCGCTACAAGGGACTCGTCTTCGACGCCACCGGCCTCACCGAGAGTGCCGACCTGCTCGCGCTGCAGCAGTTCTTCACCCCGCTGCTGCGCAGCCTCGACCGCTGCGCCCGGGTGGTTGTGCTCGGCACTCCCCCGGAGCTGCTGAGCGGCGCCGAGCGGGTCGCGCAGCGCGCGCTGGAGGGCTTCACCCGGTCGCTGGGCAAGGAGATCGGCCGCGGAGCCACGGTGCAGCTGGTCTACGTGGCACCCGGTGCCGAGGCCTCGGTGACCTCGACCCTCGCCTTCCTGCTCTCGCCCAAGTCCGCCTACGTGTCGGGCCAGGTCGTGCGGATCGGCGTCACCGGCACCCAGGAGGCGCCGAGCGTCGACTGGCAGCAGCCGCTGGCCGGCAAGATCGCGATCGTGACCGGCGCGAGCCGCGGAATCGGCGAGCAGATCGCCCGGGTGCTGCACCGCGACGGCGCCACCATCCTCGGCATCGACGTCCCGCAGGCGGCCAGCGAGCTGCAGTCGGTGATGAAGGAGCTCGGCGGCGACAGCCTGACCCTCGACATCACCCACGCCGACGCCCCCCAGCGGATCGCGCACCACGTCGCGGAGAACCACGGCGGGGTGGACATCGTCGTGCACAACGCAGGCATCACCCGCGACAAGAAGCTCGCCAACATGGCCGAGGACCGTTGGTCCTCGGTGATCGCGGTCAACCTGACCGCGCCCGAGCGGATCACCCGCGCGCTGCTCGACGCAGGGGCGATCAACGCCAATGGCCGGATCGTCGGCGTCGCCTCGATCGCCGGGATCGCCGGCAACGTGGGCCAGACCAACTACGCCGCCTCCAAGGCCGGCGTGATCGGCTTCGTCGACTCCCTGGCCGAGGAGCTCACCGACGGCATCACCATCAACGCCGTGGCGCCGGGCTTCATCATCACCCAGATGACCGCCGCCGTGCCGTTCGCCACCCGTGAGGTCGGCCAGCGCCTCAACGCGATGAGCCAGGGCGGCCTGCCGGTCGACGTCGCCGAGACCATCGCCTGGTACGCCAGCCCCGCCTCCACCGCCGTCAACGGCAACGTGGTCCGGGTCTGCGGCCAGATGATGCTGGGCGCCTGAGATGGCCGAGACCCGCGTCCTGCAGGGCGCCGGTGCCGGTCTGGGCACCATGCTCAAGGCGGCGCTGCCCGCCGTTCCGGGCGTCAACCAGCTGCCCGGCGTCCGGAAGCAGGGTGGCGCGCTGCCGGAGCTGACGCTGCGCCGCGAGCAGGTCCGGATCGACGCCGGGCACGTCCGCGCCTACGCCGACGTCTGTGGCTTCGAGCACCGCGACGTGCTGCCACTGCCCTACCTGCACATGGTGGCGTTCCCGCTGCACATGGCGTTGATGACCGACCCGGCGTTCCCGTTCCCCGCGATCGGCACGGTGCACCTGGAGAACCGGATCGACCGGCTGGTGCCGCTGGCCGCCGATGCCGTGGTCGACGCGGAGGTGCGGGCCACCAACCTGCGTGCCCACGCCAAGGGCCGGATCTTCGACCTGGAGTCGAGGATCACCGCCGACGGCGAGACCGTGTGGTCGTCGGTCTCCACCTACCTGCGGCTCGGCCGCGGCGATGCGGAGAACGGCGAGCGGGGCACCGAGTTCGCGCCGGCACCGAGCGGCGCCGCGACCTGGCGGCTCGGTGCCGACCTCGGCCGGCGCTATGCGGCGGTCTCCGGTGACAGCAACCCGATCCACCTCTATCCGCTGACCGCCAAGGCGCTCGGCTTCCCGCGCCAGATCGCGCACGGCATGTGGACCAAGGCACGAGCGGTCGCGACCATCGAGAACCGGCTCCCGGACGCCGTCAGCGTGGCGGTGGGCTTCAAGAAGCCGATCCTGCTGCCCTCGACGGTGCGCTTCGGCTTCCGCTCGGGCAGCGAGGGTGTCGACTTCGGCGTCACCACCCTGAAGAACGGATCGCCGCACCTGCTCGGTCACACCCGAGCGCTGTGAGCGCGGTGGCTCAGGAGGTCTGACGCTTGCGGATCAGACCCTCCTGGGCCACGGTCGCGACCAGCTCGCCGTCCTGACTGAAGACCCGGGCCAGCACCAGACCGCGTCCGCCGCCGGCGGCCGGCGAGTGCTGGTCGTAGAGCCACCACTCGTCGGCGCGGAACGGGCGGTGGAACCAGATCGTGTGGTCGAGTGAGGCCACCTGCATGCCCCTGCTCGCCGTGGTCAGACCGTACGGCACCAGTGCCGCGCTGATCAGCGTCATGTCGCTGGCGTAGGTGAAGGCCGCGACGTGCTCGAGCGGGTCGTCGGAGAGCCGGCCCTCGGTCTTCACCCAGACCTGCGCCCGCGCCGGGCGGTCGCCGTCCTCGGAGACGCCGCCGACCTTGGTGTTGCCCAGGTAGCGGACGTCGAGCGCCGCCCACTCCTCCTCCCACTCGCCGAGCCCCTCGGTGGCGCCGCGGGAGCGCAGCACGTCGGGGAGGCTGAAGCCCTCCTCGGGCGGCCGGACGGCGGGCATCGTGTCCTGGTGCTCGAGACCCTCCTCGGGGACCTGGAAGTTCGCGGTGAGCATGTAGATCGGGCGGCCGTGCTGACGGCCCACCACGCGCCGGGTCGCGAAGGAGCGTCCGTCGCGCAGGTTCTCCACGTCGTAGATGATCGGCACGGCCGTGTCACCGGGGCGCAGGAAGTACGAGTGCAGCGAGTGCACGGTCTTGCCGGGGGTGGTGCGCGCCGCGGCGATCATCGCCTGGGCAGCGACCTGCCCGCCGAAGACGCGTTGCAGGGACGTGGACGGCTGACGGCCGCGGAACAGATTGACGTCGAGGTCCTCGATGTCGAGCAGCTCCTGCAGCTCACGGGTCGAACTGGGCAAGCCGGTGCCTCTCTATTCCTGGTTCTCGGGGCCGTCGAGGCCGGCGAGGAAGCGTTCGAACTCGGCGCCGATCTCGTCACCGCTGGGGAGATCCTCCTTGTCCGCAAGGAGGTTGAGGCCCGCGGACTCCGCATGCTGGAAGCGGTCGTACTGCGCCTCCAGCCCGGCGACGATCTCGCCGACCTCCGGATTGTCGCCGAGGTAGGTCTGGAACTTCTTGTGGTCGATCTTGGCGTCCACCAGGAGCGCGTAGGTGTTGAGGTTGAGACCGATCTCGTTGTCGATCTCACGCCCCAGCGCGATCGCGCCGTCGTTGAAGTCGAACTGCGCCAGGTAGTGCGGCACGTGCAGCACCAGGCCCTGCACCGGGATGCCGCGCTCCCCCAGCCGGATCGCCAGCATCGCGTGCACCGAGGCCGGCACCCGCAGCTCGCCCTTCCACATCGACAGGCCAGAGCGCAGCCCCTCCATGTTGGCGTGCCGGGTGACCATCAGCGGCCGCGTGTGCGGGGCGGCCATCGGCACCGAGTCGAGGGTGAGCACCTTGCTGACCCCGAGCGCCCCGATCAGCTCGCCCACCGCCTCGGCGAACGCCTCCCAGCGCATGTCCGGCTCCGGGCCGGTCATCAGCAGGAACGGCTCGTGGTCGCTGTCGTCCATCAACCGCACCACGATCCGCGGCGCCTCGTAGTCACGGTAGTGGTCCACCTCGAAGGTGATCGCCGGCCGCCGCGCGCGGTAGTCGTGGAAGGAGTCGATGTCGAAGGTGGCCACTACCGGGCCCGGGTCCTGGTCGACGAGATGGTCGGTCAACAGCGTGGCAGCGCGCCCCGCGTCGAGGAACCCATCGAGACCGATCACCAACGGCAGCGCATCATCCGGGTCCAGATCATCCGCCACGTCGTCGACGATGTGTACGTACCTCACACCGACTCACCCTCCTCCGCAGGCCCCGTGGCCTGCGCCGCGATAACCCTCACCGGGATGTCTTTGTTCCCGCCAGGCGACTGTGACGAACGCTATAGGCGAAGTAGACGACGATGCCCAGCGCCATCCAGATCCCGAAGCGCAGCCAGGTGCCCGCCGTCAGGTTGAGCATCAGGTAGAGGCAAAGCAGGACCGAGAGGGTCGCGACCACGCCGACGGCCGGTGTCCGGAAGGCACGGGGCAGATCGGGCCGGGTCCGCCGCAGCACGACCACGCCGATGCTGACCAGCACGAAGGCGAACAGCGTGCCGATGGAGACCAGGTGACCCAGCGTCTCGAAGCCGACGAAGCCACTCATCCCGGCGACCACCAGGCCCGCGCCGATGGTGGCGACGTAGGGCGTGCGGTAGGTCGGGTGGACCTTCGCCAGTGGTGCCGGCAGCAGACCGTCGCGGGCCATCGCGAAGGCGACGCGCGTCTGGCCCATCAACAGGATCAGCACCACCACGGTCAACCCGATGCAGGCGCCGACCGAGATCACGTCGCCCATCCAGGGCAGGCCCACCGACTCGAAGGCGGTGGCCAGGGGTGCCGCATCGGCCGGGTCGATGTCGGTGTAGTTCTGCATCCCGGTGACCACCAGGCTGACCGCCATGTAGAGACCGGTGACGATCGCCAGCGACCCGAGGATGCCGATCGGCACGTTGCGCTGCGGGTTGTAGGTCTCCTCCGCGGTGGTGGCGACGATGTCGAAGCCGAGGAAGGCGAAGAAGACCACGGCGGCTCCGGCCACGATCCCACCGACGCCGTAGACGGCCGGCTCCATCCCGAACAGCGAGGTGATCAGCGGTTGGTTCCAGAAGCTGTCGTCGCCGCTCGGCGCAGGCTGAGCGTCGGGGATGAACGGCGTGTAGTTGCCGAAGTCGATGTAGCGGGCGCCGACCAGGACGACCAGTCCGACGACGGCGAGCTTGATCGCCACGACGACCTGGTTGATCCGGCTGGAGAGCTTGATGCCGAGGACCAGGACCCAGGTGACCAGCAGCGCGATCAGCACGGCCGGCAGGTTGATCCAGCCGTTCTCCGCCGAGGCGAGGGAGGCAGGGACCTCCAGTGCCGTGCCCTCCAGCAGGTTCTGCAGGTAGCCGGAGAAGCCCACGCTGAGGGCGGAGGCGCCGACGGTGAACTCCAGGACGAGGTCCCAGCCGATGATCCAGGCGATCAGCTCGCCGAGGGTGGCGTAGCTGAAGGTGTAGGCGCTGCCGGCCACCGGGAGGGTCGAGGCGAACTCGGCATAGCAGAGTGCGGCCAGCGCGCAGGCGGCACCGGCCACCAGGAACGACAGGGCGATGGCGGGACCGGCGTTCTTGGCCGCCACCTGCCCGGTGTAGACGAAGATTCCGGCGCCGATGATGACGCCGACTCCGAAGATGATCAGGTCCCAGGGGCCGAGGTTGCGGCGCAGCTGGTGCTCGGGATCCTCGGTGTCCGCCAGCGACTGCTCCACGGACTTGGTGCGCAGGAACTCCATGGCATCCGAACCTAGCCGAAGCTACCCGAAGATCGACGTGATTCTGGTGCCCGTGGCGCGGGCCAGTTCGATTTCACCGATTCCGAGGACTCGGCGGATCACCTCGTCCTGATCGCTGCTGTGCGTGCCGTCCCCAGCACGCATCGCGTCGAAGAGCCGCCACAGCGTCGGCTCCCCGTAGGTGTCGGCGATGTACTCGCAGGCGAACCAGGCCACGCCGTAGTTGGCCGAGGACTCGATGCCGTTGAACTCGGGGTCGGCCGGCAGCGCGTCCAGGCCATGCGCGGCGGCGTCGACGGCGTCGCGGGAGATCAACCGGTCCTGCGGGGCGATCGGTCGCGCCGCGACGTACTCGGCGATGCCCTCGGAGAGCCAGGTGGGCACCCGGTCGTCGAGGCGGCCGAGCGCGACATGGACCAGCTCATGACGGATCAGCCGGCGGCGGGCGTCGTCGTGGCGGCTCACCATCCGCGGGTGCAACAGGAACCGGGTCCCGACGTAGGTCTCGGAGCCCGGAGAGACCGGCACCGGGAAGGCCACGCCGTCGAGCCGGTCCGGCTCCCCGCCCGGCAGATCCGCCAGGCCGGAGAGGAAGTCGGTGCCGGAGAGCCCGTAGACGACGACCCCGGTGCTCCACGGGACGGGCAGCTCGGGGCGGACCGCGGCGACGGCGTCCTCGACGTCCTCGACGATCCGGGCGCCGTCACCGGCGCTCTCGGTGTCGAAGATGCCCAGGACGTCGTCTCCGGGCACCACCTCGATCCGCTCGCTGTCCCACGGCTGCGGGTTGACCCCGTGCTCGGCCTCCCAGTCGGGGTCGTGGGTGGCGGCGAGGCGGAGCACGCCGTCGGCCTCGCGCCGGAACACGAACCGGGCGGGCACCCGCACCGGCCGCTCGTCGTAGCCGGCCAGCTGGATCAGCAGGGTGAGCTCGACCGGGATGCCGCGGGTGCCGAACTCGTCGACTTCCTCGGCACCGATGGAGGTGTTGTCGAGGCGGTAGCCGAACGTGGCCAGGGGCAGGTCCTGAAGGTTCGCGAAGTAGAGTCGCTCCGCGCGGCGCAGCGACGGGTCGTCGACGAGGCCCGCCACGAACGCGGACTCGTTGCCCCGCTTGATCGCCCGCACGCGAGCGCGCAGGGCCTTGCCGATCTCGGTCGACAACTCCTGCGCATGCTGACCGGTGACCTCGTCGGCCGGGTCGCTCCCAAGACCACAACCGGTGCCCAACCCGGCGATCAGGGCCAGGCTGGCGGCGACTCCCTCCCAGCGCCGCCTAGCGCCCCCGGTCCGCATCTACCAACGCCTGGAGATCGGTGGTGGCACTGAGATCGGCCACCATCTCGCGAGCCAGGGACTCTGCGCCCAGGCCGATCCGCTCCAGGATCACGCCGCGCTTGGCGTGGTCCAAGAACTCCTGGGGGATCCCTCGGATGTGCAACGGGGTGTGCACGCCGGCTTCGTTGAGGGTCTGCAGCAGCACGGACCCGCAGCCGCCCACGACTCCGTTGTCCTCGAGGCTCCAGACCCGCTTGTGCCGTCGGGCGAGCTCGATCACGGCCGGGCTCACCGGCTTCACCCAGCGCGGGTCCACGACCGTGACGCCGATGCCCTGGCTCCGCAGGGTGGCGGCCACCTCGACCGCGGTGCCTGCCATCGCACCGACCGCGACGATGAGCAGGTCCTCGGCACCCGCACGGACCAGGATGTCGACGCCGTCGAGGTGATCGACAGCGGGGATCTCGGCCGGCGGCGGGCCCTTCGGGAAGCGGACCACGGTGGGAGCGTCGTCCACCTGGACGGCCTCGTCGAGCAGCTCGTTGAGGCGTGGCACGTCACGCGGAGCCGCCAACCGGAGACCGGGCACGACCTGCAGCAGGGACATGTCCCACATGCCGTTGTGCGAGGCGCCGTCGTCACCGGTGATGCCGGAGCGGTCCAGGACGAAGGTGACGCCGCACTTGTGCAGGGCGACGTCCATCAGCACCTGGTCGAAGGCCCGGTTCAAGAAGGTGGCGTAGACCGCGAAGACGGGGTGCAGCCCGCCCATCGCCAGGCCGGCGGCCGAGGTGACCGCGTGCTGCTCGGCGATCCCCACGTCGAAGGTGCGCTGCGGGAACCGGGCCGCGAAGGCGTCCAGGCCGACCGGGTGCATCATCGCCGCGGTGATCGCGACGACGTCGGGACGTCGGTTGCCCAGCTCGACCATCGCCTCGGAGAAGTGGTCGGTCCAGATCTTGCCCTTGGGCTTCTCCGCGCCGGTCTGCACGTCGAACGGCCCTGGTGCATGGAACTGGTCGGCCTCGTGCCGCAGTGCGGGGTCGTAGCCCTGGCCCTTGCGGGTGATCGCGTGAACGATCACCGGGCCGCCGAACCGCTTGGCCTGGCCGAGTGCCTGCTCCATCGCCGCGCGATCGTGCCCGTCCACCGGACCGACGTACTTGAGGCCGAGATCCTCGAAGAGCCCCTGCGGGGCGAGGGCGTCCTTCATCCCCTTCTTGACCGCGTGCAGCGCCTCGTAGGCGGCCGGACCGACCCCGGGCACCGCGTTCAGCCGCCGCTTCACCTGCTCCAGCACGACCTCGTAGCGCGGGTTGGTGCGCAGCGAGGTGAGCGCGGTGGCCAGGCCGCCGATGGTCGGGGTGTAGGAGCGCTCGTTGTCGTTGACCACGATCACCAGGCGGCTGGACTTGGCGATCGCGATGTTGTTGAGGGCCTCCCAGGCCATGCCACCGGTCAGCGCGCCGTCGCCGATCACGGCGACGACATGGCGATCCTCGCCCTTGATCGCGTAGGCCTTGGCGAGGCCGTCGGCGTAGGACAGTGCCGTGGAGGCATGGGAGTTCTCCACGATGTCGTGCTCGGACTCGGCCTGGCTGGGGTAGCCCGACAGGCCCCCCTCGCGGCGCAGTGTGCCGAACTGCGCCGCTCGGCCGGTGAGCAACTTGTGCACGTAGGTCTGGTGGCCGGTGTCGAAGACGAGCCGGTCGCGGGGCGAGTCGAAGACGCGGTGGATGGCCATGGTGAGCTCCACGACGCCCAGGTTCGGCCCGAGGTGGCCGGAGTTGGTCGCCACCGTCCGGATCATCACGTCGCGGATCTCAGCGGCCAGCTCGTCGAGCTGCTCGGGGCTGAGATCGCGCAGGTCACGCGGCGCCGTGATCGACTCCAGGTAGCCCATGCAGAGAGTCCTCCACGTCTGATCCACGACCGCTCTTGCGGTCACCTGTCGAGTCTAGAGGATGATCTCCACTACCCGAGTGCATGGACGGCGATGGCCGGCTCGTGCAGGCTGCCCATCCAGACCTGGCCGCGATGCTCACGGACGCCGGTGACCATGTGGAAGTGCGGCGAGGCGAGGTCGAGGTCGTGGACCAGCGTGCCGGCGTCATCGAACGCCTGCACCCGGATCGTCCGCTTCGGGGCGGGCTGCACCGCCTCGGGAAGTCGGGTCACCGCGCGACGCAGCCACAGTGGCGCGCGCTGGAGGCGCTCCACCAGCGGGTCGACGGGCGAGGCGATGGTGACCCAGATCAGGCCGTCACTGCCGCGGGCGATGTTGTCGGGATAGCCGGGCAGGCCCTCAACCAGGTAATCGGTCTCGCCGCGGCGGGAGCCGGTGAGCCAGTGCCGCACGACGGTGCGTGCGCCGGTCTCGGCGACCGCCACGTAGCTCTCATCGGCGGCGAGAGCGACGCCGTTGGCGAAGGCGAGGCCGTCGAGCACGACCGAGACCACGCCGTCCGGGGCACGGCGCAGGAGGCGGCCGGTCCGGGTGTTCTGGACGAAGTCGTCCTTCCAGCGCTCGATCCCGTAGCGGGTTGAGGAGTCGGAGAGCCAGATCGTGCCGTCGGCGGCGATCGCCGCGTTGTTGCAGAAGGTCATCCGGTTGCCGGCGACCGCGTCGAAGAGCACCTCGATGGCGCCGGTCGACGGGTCCAGGCGCAGCAGTCCGCGGTGCGCGTCGCAGATCAGCAGAGCACCGTCGTCGAAGAGCTCCAAGCCGAGCGGTCGGCCGTGCGTCTCGCCGACGCGGTCGATCCGCTGACCATCCGCGCTGACCGCGAAGACGGCGCCGTCCTCGGTACCGGTGTAGACGGTGCCGGCGAGTGGGCCGTCGGGCACGACCACGACGTCTTCGGCGCCGAAGCCCGGCACCGGCACCACCCGCAGGCTCATCGCTGCACCAACCCGCGGTAGGAGTCGGAGGCGAGGAACAGGTCGAGGAAGTGGCGCGAGGACGGCGTCAGCGCGAGGCCGGGGATCGCCTGCGGGTCGGCGAAGACCAGCTGCCGGCCCTCGGTGCACCGGATGTCGGCGTCCACCAGGTCGACGTCGGCCATGAAGAAGGCGTGGTCGATCGGCCCGCACTGCGGGCAGTCGTGGCGCTGCTCCAGCCAGGGCACGAGCTCGCCGTCGCGGAAGACCACACCGGTCTCCTCCCACGCCTCGCGGTAGGCCGCGTCGGCGAAGGTCTCCCCCGCCTCCAGGTGGCCGCCGGGGGTGCACCACTGGTTCGCGTGCGTGGGTGCGCCCTCGTCACGCTCCTGGAGCAGGACCCAGCCCCGCTCGTCGACGAGCAGGAAGCACGAGACACGCGGCACGGGCTGGCTCACGTGGCGAGCCTACCCAGCGGGCGGCGTCGTGTCGCGCGGAATCAAGCGTCGCCGAGGGCGGCGTCCAACCGCTCCAGCTTGGCGTCGAGCTCGCCCTCGAAGCCGGGCCGGATGTCGGCCTTGACCACCAGCGAGACCCGCGAGCCGAACGGCGCGACCGCTTCGGTGGCCCGTTTGACGACGTCGAAGCACTCGTCCCAGGTGCCCTCTATCGTGGTGAACATCGGGTCGGTGCGGTTCGGCAGCCCGGAGTCACGGACCACCTGGACCGCCGCCGCGACGGCGTCGGAAACGGAGGCATCGGCACGGCCGGTGCCGCTGGGGGCGACGGAGAAGGCGACGAGCATGGCGCCACCGTCTCATACGGGCAGCCCGGAGACGGGACACGGCCCGTCACCTCGTGAGGTGACGGGCCGCGGCCGGTGGTGCGGTGTGCGCTCAGCCGTTGAGCAGGTTGCGCAGCACGTACTGCATGATGCCGCCGTTCCGGTAGTAGTTCGCCTCACCCGGGGTGTCGATGCGAACCACGGCGTCGAACTCGACCTTGGTGCCGTCGGCCTTGGTGGCGGTGACCTTGACGGTCTTGGGGGTGCGACCCTCGTTCAGCTCCGTGATGCCGGCGAACGAGAACACCTCCTCGCCGGTGAGGCCCAGGCTGTCGGCGTTCTCGCCGGCCGGGAACTGCAGCGGGATGACGCCCATGCCGATCAGGTTCGAGCGGTGGATGCGCTCGTAGGACTCGGCGATCGCGGCCTTGACGCCCAGCAGCGAGGTGCCCTTGGCGGCCCAGTCACGCGACGAGCCGGAGCCGTACTCCTTGCCGGCCAGGACGACCAGCGGGATGCCGGCGGCCTGGTAGTTCACCGAGGCGTCGTAGACGGTGCTGACGGGAGCGTCGGCAGCGTTGTCGGCCAGGGTGAAGTCACGGGTGAAGCCACCCTCGGTGCCCGGCGCGATCTGGTTGCGCAGACGGATGTTCGCGAAGGTGCCGCGAATCATGACCTCGTGGTTTCCACGGCGCGAGCCGTAGGAGTTGAAGTCGCGCTGCTCGACGCCGTTCTCGGCCAGGTACTTGCCGGCGGGCGAGTCCTTCTTGATCGCACCAGCAGGGCTGATGTGGTCGGTGGTGACCGAGTCGCCGAGCTTGAGCAGCACCCGGGCGCCGTCGATGTCGGTGACCGGCGCCGGAGCGTCGGGCATGCCGTCGAAGTACGGCGCCTTGCGGACGTAGGTCGACTTCTCGTCCCACGCGAAGGTGTTGCCCTCCGGGGTGGGCAGCGAGCGCCAGCGGTCGTCACCGGCGAAGACGTCGGCGTAGGACTCGTCGAACATCTCGGTGTCGATCGCGCCGCGGATGGTCTCCTCGACCTCGGCCGGCGACGGCCAGATGTCCTTGAGGAAGACGTCGTTGCCGTCGTTGTCCTTGCCCAGCGAGTCGTTGAACAGGTCGACGTTCATGTTGCCGGCGATCGCGTAGGCGACCACGAGCGGCGGGGACGCCAGGTAGTTCATCTTGATGTCGGGGTTGATCCGACCCTCGAAGTTGCGGTTGCCGGACAGCACCGAGACGACGGCCATGTCGTGCTCGTTCACCGCGGCCGAGACCTCGGGGATGATCGGACCCGAGTTGCCGATGCAGGTGACGCAGCCGTAGCCGACCAGGTTGAAGCCCAGGTCGTTGAGGAACGGCGTCAGGCCGGCCTTCTCGTAGTAGTCCGAGACGACCTTGGAGCCGGGGGCCAGCGTGGTCTTGACCCACGGCTTGGCCTTGAGGCCCTTCTCGACGGCCTTCTTCGCCAGCAACGCCGCACCGATCATCACGCTCGGGTTGGAGGTGTTGGTGCAGGAGGTGATCGACGCGATGGTGACGGCGCCGTTCTCCAGCTGGAAGGTCTCACCGTTCACGGTGACCTCGGCCTTGAGGTCCGGGGTCGAGGTGTAGGTCTTGACGTCCTCGGCGAAGTTGCCGGCGGCCGACGACAGCTCGATGCGGTCCTGCGGACGCTTCGGACCGGCGATCGACGGAACCACGGTGGCGAGGTCGAGCTCGAGCTTCTCGCTGAAGCGGGGCTCAGCCGACGGGTCGTGCCACAGGCCCTGCTCCTTGGCGTAGGACTCGACCAGGGCCAGCTGCTCCTCGGAGCGGCCGGTCAGGCGCAGGTAGTTGACGGTCTCGTCGTCGATCGGGAAGACCGCGATCGTGGAGCCGAACTCCGGGCTCATGTTGCCGATGGTGGCGCGGTTGGCGAGCGGCAGGGCCGAGACGCCGGGGCCGTAGAACTCGACGAACTTGCCGACGACACCGTGCTTGCGCAGCATCTCGGTGATGGTGAGCACGAGGTCGGTGGCGGTCGAGCCCTCGGGCAGGTCGCCGTTGAGCTTGAAGCCGACCACGCGCGGGATCAGCATGGAGACGGGCTGGCCGAGCATCGCAGCCTCGGCCTCGATGCCGCCCACGCCCCAGCCGACGACGCCGATGCCGTTGACCATGGTGGTGTGCGAGTCGGTGCCGACGCAGGTGTCGGGGTACGCCTGGAGCACGCCGCCCACCTCGCGGGTGAAGATGGTGCGGGCCAGGTGCTCGATGTTCACCTGGTGCACGATGCCGGTGCCCGGCGGGACGACCTTGAAGTCGTCGAAGGCGCCCTGGCCCCAGCGCAGGAACTGGTAGCGCTCGCGGTTGCGCTCGTACTCGATCTCCACGTTGCGCTCGAACGCGTCGGGGGTGCCGAAGACGTCGGCGATCACCGAGTGGTCGATGACCATCTCGGCGGGCGCGAGGGGGTTGATCTTGGACGGGTCGCCGCCGAGGTCGGCCATCGCCTCACGCATGGTGGCGAGGTCGACGACACAGGGCACGCCCGTGAAGTCCTGCATGATCACGCGGGCCGGCGTGAACTGGATCTCCTTGTTGGGCTCGGCGTCAGCGTCCCAGGCGCCCAGCGCGCGGATGTCGTCCGCGGTGATGTTGGCGCCGTCCTCGGTGCGCAGCAGGTTCTCGAGCAGAACCTTCAGCGAGAACGGGAGCGACTCGACGTCCACGCCCTCACCGGTGACCTGGTTGAGCCGGAAGATCTCGTACGACTTGCCGTTGACCTCCAGCGCCCCCTTGGCGCCGAAGCTGTCCTGACTGGCCATCAGCCATCTCCTTGTGAAAGTTCGCGGTTTCGCTCGGACCCAGTCTGCCGCTGCCACCAGCGACTCCGGAAGCAAGGTTTGCCTAACTTCCGCGATGCCTAGTCCGTCGATATCTCTCGACATCAAGATACATGAGATCGAGTGAGAACCGGTAACGGCATGCCGTTGCCGAACGACGTCGGTCACGGCCCGAGGTGGCGCATGACCGACGTCGCAAGGGGTGGATCAGCGGCGGATCAGCACCACCACGCGGCGGTTCAGGTCCCGCTGAGAGACCGTGCCACCGATCACGGCCGGACGGCGCTGGCCGTAGCCGATCGCCTTCGTGGCCAGCTTCGGCCGCTTCTGCTTCAACACGGTGCAGACCGTCCTCGCCCGACGCTCGGAGAGCGTCTGCTCGCGGCGGTCATTGCCGGCGTAGTCGGCGTGGCCCTCACAGGTCAGCGCGCGCACGTTGCGCAGGCTGCCGACCAACCGGACCAGCTTCTTGCGCCCGGACGGCGTCAGCCGCGCCGAGTCGTAGCGGAAGAGCCCGGTCAGCTGTACGCCCTGGCCCGCCGCAAGCTGGTGTCCGCGGGCCTTGCCGGCCGGAACCGCCAGCGTGCCGTTGGCGGTGCGGTGCAGGGCCTTGGTGCGCCGGGCGGGTCCCTTCGCGCGCTCGGGCCGCGTCGGCACCGGCGCCAGCTGGGCGCGCTGCTTTCTGGTCAACGGGTCACGGAACCAGTTCACAGGTATGGGCGTGGGCGTCGGGGTCACCACGGGAGCACTCTGCGGCGTCACCGCAGCGGACGGCGCAGACTCCACCGAGTCACCGAAGCTGTTGGTCGCCACCACCGTGAACGTGTGGGCGGTGCCGTTGGTCAGACCGGTCACCGTGCAGGGGCTGGCCGCACAGGTCTTCGTGACATCACCGGGGCTCGCGGCCACGGTGTACTCGGTGATCGCCGCACCCCCGTCCTCGACCGGGGCCGTGAACGATACCGTCGCCTCACCATCACCCGCAACCGCCGACACACCCGTCGGCGCACCCGGCACCGTCACCGGACGCACCGGCGTCACCGCAGCGGACGGCGCAGACTCCACCGAGTCACCGACGCTGTTGGTCGCCACCACCGTGAACGTGTAGGCGGTGCCGTTGGTCAGACCGGTCACCGTGCAGGGGCTGGCCGCACAGGTCTTCGTGACATCCCCGGGGCTCGCGGCCACGGTGTACTCGGTGATCGCCGCACCCCCGTCCTCGACCGGGGCCGTGAACGACACCGTCGCCTCACCATCACCCGCAACCGCCGACACACCCGTCGGCGCACCCGGCACCGTCACGGGCGGCGCACCGTTGAAGGTCATGGTGATCGAGCCGCCAGCGCCGTCACCGGCAACCAGAGCGGGCAGCTGGATGCCGCCGGTGCCCGGTCGGATCGCGATCGCGGCACCGCTCAGGTAGGCCGACGCAAGCGAGGATCCCCCACCGCCGCCACCCGTGTACACGTTCAGGATGCCCTGACTGCCCGCGGCACCGCCGCCACCGCCGCCATATCCCCCGCCGCCGCTCCCACCGGTCGAACCACTCGGGTACGTGCCTCCGGCACCTCCCGCGGCGAGAGTGGCCGCACCCGGGTTGTTGGACGCGCCCGCGGCGCCATTGTTGTAGTTGCCGACGCCGCCCGAACCGCCGACAGCGCCAATGGCGGGCGCTCCCGCTCCGGCGAAGCCAGGGTTCTCGCTGGTGCCTGCCTGACCGGCGTTGCCGCCATCGCCGTTATAGGAGCCGCCACCGCCGGCCCCGGCGATCGCCAGCTTGGCGATCAGGTTGTGGTTGCCGTCGAGGGCGAAGATCCCGGAGCCTCCGCCTCCGTAGCCCAACCCGTTGTTGTTGCCGCCGCCACCTGCGCCGACGATGAGGTACAGGTACTCAGTGCCTGCGGGAAGGGTGAGGTTGCCGGTGACCTGGGCGGCATTGCCGCCGATGTGCTGGCGGGCCGGATAGCCAGCGCCACCGCCACCACCGACCACCTCGACGTCGACGTCGGTCGTGCCGGACGGGACGCCGAGCGTGTAGTTGCCGGACGTCACGCACGAGACCGTGCTGAGGGGCGACGGCGTCGTGCCGTCGGTACACGACGAGCTCGCGGCAGAGGCGCTGGGCGCACTCACCACGACTGCGGCCGATCCGGCGAGGAGCGCTGCCAGCGCGGCGGCGACATGGGGGCGCCGTCCCGCCTGAGACTGCTGCTCACCACGCCGGGAGGGCCGGGAGAAGGGAAGAAGGACCATGTCCAGATTCTTTCAGTATCCAAGCATCTGCCGTCATGCGCGCTAGACCGGACTAGTACCGTCCCGGGACCTTTGAAGGCTGCTCGCCCGGCGGCGAATGAGCGAGAATGAGGGATGCACCGGATCACGGTCGCCCCCGGCATCCGCCTGGCCGTACACGAGCAGGGCACCGGAATTCCGGTGCTGCTGGTGCACGCGTGGGGTGAGACGCACCGCAGCTTCGACCGGCTCCTACCGCGACTGCCCGCCACGACGCGCCTGATCGTCCCTGACCAACGCGGCGTCGGTGACAGCAGCAAGCCCCCCGGTGGCTACGACGTCGGGACCCTCGGCCACGATCTGGTCCACCTCCTCGATGCCCTCGAGATCGAGCGTTGTTGGCTGGTCGGCACCTCCAGTGGCGGGTACCTCGCGCAGCAGGTGGCGGTCACCAACCCAGAGCGCGTGCTCGGCCTGGTCCTGGTGGGCGCGCCCGGCGACCTGAGTGCCGTCGATGCGAGTGGCCTCACCGACCTCCTCACCCACCTCAGCGAACCGCTGACCGACGACGACGTGGCGAGCCTGCTGGGCGCCTTCACCTTCCACACGCCGGTTCCCGAGTCGTTCCTCCAGAGCCAGCGCACCGCCGTCGCGGGGATCCCCCGCCGCGTATGGCTGGCCTCGTTCGAAGGCCTGATCTCCGCGACCCCGCCACTGGAGCGCGGTTCCATCACCGTGCCGACGCTGATCCTCTGGGGAGCGGACGACGACGTGCTGCCCCGCGAGCAGGCAACCCTTCTGCGTGCCGCGATCCCTGGAAGCCGGCTCGTGATCTATCCCGACACCGGCCATCTCGTGCTCTGGGAGCAACCGAGCCGGGTCGCTGCAGACATCGTCGAGTTCATTGCCGGTCACGCGGACGGCTGTGGGTGACGGCCCGCAAGGGTGCCGCGTCGCCCGCAGAACGCATAGTGTCGGAAGTAGGACGCCACCTGTCGTGGCGGGTGACTACCTCCAGACCAAGGGAGAGCATCGTGACCATCGATCCTGTCGCCGTGGGCGGTCCCGGTCTGCCGCAGAGACGCCGCGTCCTCACCGAGATCCCCGGCCCAGCCTCGCTCGCCCTCCACGCGCGAAAGACCGAGGCGGTGCCGGCCGGGATCGGCACCACACTCCCTGTCTACGTGGCCGCCGCCGGGGGCGGCGTGCTCCTGGACGTGGACGGCAACTCGTTGATCGACCTGGGCTCGGGCATCGCGGTCGTCACCGTCGGCAACAGCGCACCCCGCGTCGTGGATGCGGTCACAAGCCAGGCCGCAGCATTCACGCACACCTGCTTCATGGTCACGCCCTATGCCGGGTACGTCGAGGTCGCCGAGGCGCTGAACCGGATCACGCCGGGAGACCACGCCAAGCAGACCGTGTTGTTCAACTCGGGCGCCGAGGCCGTCGAGAACGCGGTCAAGATCGCCCGCGCCCACACCGGAAGGAACGCCGTCGTCGTGTTCGACCACGCCTACCACGGCCGCACCAACCTGACGATGGCGATGACCGCCAAGAACATGCCCTACAAGCAGGGCTTCGGGCCGTTCGCTCCGGAGGTCTACCGCGCACCGATGTCCTACCCGTTCCGTGACGGCGGAGCGGACGGCCCCGCCGCCGCCCAGCGGGCCATCGACGTGATCGAGAAGCAGGTCGGAGCGGCCAACCTGGCGGCTGTCGTGATCGAGCCCATCCAGGGCGAGGGCGGCTTCGTCGTCCCAGCGCCCGGGTTCCTTCCGGCACTGGTCGCGTGGTGCCGCGCCAACGACGTGGTCTTCGTCGCCGACGAGGTGCAGACCGGGTTCGCCCGCACCGGCACGATGTTCGCCATCGAGCATGAGGGTCTCGTCCCCGACCTCATCGCCACCGCCAAGGGCATCGCCGGTGGGCTGCCACTGAGCGCCGTCACCGGGCGTGCCGCCATCATGAATGCGGCCCACGTCGGCGGCCTCGGCGGTACCTACGGCGGCAATCCGCTCGCCTGCGCTGCCGCGCTCGCCGTCCTGGGCACCATCGAGGCCGACGAGCTCCTGGAACGGGCTCGCAGCATCGGTGAGATGCTCATCGAGCGGCTGACCGCGCTCCAGCGGGACGATCCCCGGATCGGCGAGGTGCGCGGACGCGGCGCCATGGTCGCCATCGAGCTGGTCCACCCGGGGGGCACCGAACCCGACGCGGAGCTGGCCAAGGCCGTCGCCGCCGCGGCTGCGGCGCAGGGAGTGGTCGTCCTGACCTGCGGCACCTACGGGAACGTGCTCCGCCTGCTGCCGCCGCTGGCCATCCCCGATGCTCTGCTGGCCGAGGCGTGTGACGTACTGGCGGACGTCTTCACGGCATTGAGCTAGGACAGGTCGGCCAGCACTTCGCGTGCCGCCCGCTCCCCGGCGTCGACCGCACCCTCCATGTAGCCGCTCCACACGAGCGCGGTCTCGGTGGCGGCCCACTTGATCGGCCCGACCGGCGTGGCGAGCGCGTCACCGAAGTGGATCCAGCCGCACGGCCCCGGGTTGGCGTTGTAGCAGCCGCGGGTCCACTCCTTGTCCGCCCAGCCGCCTTCCACGATGAGCTCCGGGCGGCCCGCCCGGGGACCGAAGTGGCGCGCGAGCTCGTCGCGGAAGGCCTCCTGGCGCTGCGCAGCCGGCCACCTGCCCTCGATCCGGGCGCTCTCCCCCTCGAGGAAGCCGAGGATGATGCCGGGACCGCCGGTCTCCTCGGGCATGCACGAGTCGTTCGACATCCGGGCCGGGCCCACGCTCGAGATGAGCTGGGCGTTGAGCCCGTCCGCACGCCAGAACGGCTCGTCGTACACGGCGAACATCTTGTGTGCCGACGCCTGCGGCATCCGCTGGGTCAGCTGGTCCCGCTTCGCCGGCAGAGGCGGGTCGTACATGATCCGGCCGGCGAGCGTCGGGGCGAGCGCGACCACCACCTGACGCCCGCGAGCAACCAGTCCACCGCGACAGGTGACGGTCACCGAGTCGGCGGAGTGCTCGATGCTCAGGACCGGAGAATCGAGCTCCACCCGATCTCCCAGGAGCTCGGCGAGCCTCTGCGGAATCAAGGCTGTGCCGCCGACGAATCGCCTCGTCTGCGCACCCCCTTCCGACTCCGACAGCAGGTCGGCCGTCACCCCGCAGGTGACCACGTTGACGAGCAGTCCGAGCAACGACACCTCCACGGTCGGAACGGCGAGAATGCCGACGGTGCAGATGTCCAGGAGCTCTCGGCCAAGGGGCGACAGGCCCTGAGCGTCGTACCACTGACCGACCGAGATCCGATCCCACTCCTCAGCGTCCGGCGCGGCCCAGGGCTCGGCCACCGAGACGCTGGCAGCCATCCGGTCCAGCTCACGCAACACCCGGTCCACGGCGGCCAGGTCGTCGTCGTACTTGCGGTGGAACGCCGCGCCCCGCAGCACCTCCCCTGCGAACTCGTACGACGTCTCGCCCTCCTCGAACTGGGGATAGAGCCCGATCCCGAGCTCCTCAGCGAGTGCAGCCATCCGGTGATGGGTGTCGCCGATCCATTGCGCGCCCAGCTCGAGGAACACGCCGGGCAGCGGCTCCTCGGTCAGGATGCGGCCACCTACCCGATCGCTGGCCTCGAGGACCAGCGGCTCGAAGCCCGCGCGCAGTACCGCTCGTGCGGCGGTGAGTCCGGACAGCCCGGCTCCGACCACGATCACATCGACGTCACGTTGCACGCTGCCCCCCTAGGAGTCGAAGCCCAGTCCGAACCGGTCGAGCGTGCGCAACCACAGGTTGCGGCGGCCCTCGTGCAGGTCCGCCCGCTCGATCGACCACTTGGTCGCCATGATCGAGGCGTAGCGCAACGGCTCAGGCGGGAAGGGCAGCGGCTTGCTGCGCACGAAGTCCAACCGGGTCCGCTCGGAGTCGACGCCGTCGACCAGATCCAGCAGCACCTGCGCCCCGAACCGGGTCGAGGCGACCCCGAGTCCGGTGTACCCGGCGACGTAGGCCAGCCGGCCGCCGTAGGCCTGGCCCCAGAAGGAGGTGAACCGCGTGCACGCGTCGATCGCACCTGCCCAGCGGTGCGTGAACGACAGGCCCTCCAACTGGGGAAAGGTCTCGAAGAACTGTTCGGCAAGGAGCCGATACGTCGCCGGACGGTGCTCGTACTCCGCACGCACCCGGCTGCCGTAGTGGTAGACGGCGTCGTAGCCGCCCCACAGGATCCGGTCGTCGGCGGTGAGCCGGTAGTAGTGGAACTGGTTCGCCGAGTCGGCCAACCCCTGGCGCCCCCGCCAGCCCACCGACGCCAGCTGCGCCGCCGACAACGGCTCGGTCACCAGCACGTAGTCGTAGACCGGGGCGACGTAGTGCCGCAGCCGCCTGAGCAGGCCGGTGAAGACGTTGGTTCCCAGCACCACCTTCGGTGCGCGCACCGAGCCGTACGCCGTCCGCAGCCGCAGGTGCGCACCGTCCTTCGCGATCCCGGTCGCCTCGGTGTGCTCGTGGATCCGGACGCCCAGGTCGAGGCAGGCACGCCGCAGGCCCCAGGCCAGCTTGCCGGGGTGGACCATCGCGACGCCGTCGGGGTCGCGCATCCCGCCGACGTAGGTCGGTGAGTCGACGCAGTCGCGGGCCTGGTCCTGGTCGAGGAACTCGACGTTCCCACCGTGGTCGCGAATCTGCCCGACGAGTACCCGCAGCTCCTTGACCTGCCAGGGGGCCACCGCGAAGTCGATCTCCCCGGTGCGCTCGAACTCGGCATCGATCCCGTGCCGATGCAGGGTGTCCTCGATCCCGTCGAGGTTGGCCCGGCCCATCCGCTGGAGCACGTCGAACTCACCCGAGAACCGGTCCAGGCCGTTGGCCTCGCCGTGGGTCAGGCTGGCAGCGCAGAACCCGCCGTTGCGCCCGGAGGCGGCCCAGCCGACCGTCTGCGCCTCCAGCAGCACGACGTCGCGGGCCGGGTCTGCCTCCTTGGCCAAGAGCGCTGCCCACAGGCCCGTGTAGCCGCCGCCGACGACCACCAGATCCGCTGCGAGATCGCCCACCAGCATCGGCTCCGCTGCGGGCGCCGCCGGATCGTCGAGCCAGAAGACCATCGGCTCGGCGTGGGCTAGGGCGGTGACGGCGGGGCGCGACACATTGATCATCGTAGGACGCGCAGAGGATCGCGGCAGATTTTCCCCATTTGGGGGCTATCGTCGGTGGGCACCCACGCCCCTACAGTCGTAGGTATGTCAACGTCAGCGCGTGAGGAGCCTGCAGCCCAGGACACCGGATCGGACAAGGGGCTCAGCGGCAACACGCTGAGCTTCGCTGGCACCCTCGTCATCGGTCTCGCGTCGGTCGCTCCGGCGTACTCCCTGGCCGCGACGCTGGGCTACGTGGTGATCGCCACCGGGGTGCTCGCACCCGTGGCCGTCATCCTCGGCTTCATCCCGATGCTGTTGACGGCCTTCGCCTATCGCGAGCTCAACAAGGTGATCCCGGACTGCGGCACGACCTTCACCTGGGTGACCAAGGCCTTCGGGCCGCGCACCGGCTGGTTCTCGGGTTGGGTGCTGGCGATGGCCGGGATCATCGTGCTCGCCAACCTGGCCCAGGTCGCTGCGCAGTACACCTTCCTGCTGTTCAACGCCGACGACCTGGCCGACAGCACCTTCTGGGTGACCTTCCTCGGCGTGGTGTTCATCGCGACGATGACCTGGGTCTCCTACCGCGGCATCGAGATCGCCAACTGGTTGCAGAACGTGCTGGTCGGCATCCAGTACGTCGCCCTCGCGATCCTGGTGGTGGTCGCGTTCATCGCCATCTTCGGCAGTGACTGGCCCGACACCTCGATCGACATCTCGGCGTCGTGGTTCAACCCGTGGGAGTTCTTCGCCGACGGCGGAGGCGGCTGGGCAGCTCTCACCGAGGGCATGCTGCTGATGATCTTCATCTACTGGGGCTGGGACACGATCCTGTCGCTCAACGAGGAGACCAAGGACAAGGGCCGTACCCCCGGCCGCGCGGCGATCGCCGCGACCCTGATCCTGCTGGCGACCTACCTGCTCACCACGCTCGCCGCCGTCTCCTACGCGGGCGTCGGCACCACCGGCATCGGACTCGGCAACGAGGCGAACGCCGACGACGTGTTCAGTGCCATCGGCCAACCGGTGCTGGGTGACTGGGACTGGATCGTCCTGCTCGCCGTCCTGGTCTCGGCGGTCGCCTCGACCCAGACCACGATCCTGCCGGCGGCCCGCGGCACCCTGGCCATGGGCGTCTATCGCGCGATCCAGTCCCAGTTCGCCAAGGTGCACCCGCGCTTCGCGACCCCATCGTTCTCGACCTTCGCGATCGGCGCCACGGCGATCGCGATCTACGTCGGGCTCAGCCTGATGGGCGAGAACGTGTACGGCGACGTGCTGCTCGCCATCGGCCTGATGATCGCCTTCTACTACGGCATCACCGCGTACGCGTGCGTGTGGTATTTCCGCTCCGACATCCTCAAGGGTGGCAAGGACCTCTGGATCAAGGGGATCCTGCCGCTGACGGGGGCTCTGATCCTCACCTTCGCGTTCATCAAGAGCGCCAAGGACATGCTCGCCGCCGACTACGGCTACGTCGGCGCCTGGACCGTTCCCGGTCTGGGCTGGGAGATCGGGAGCGTGTTCCTCTTCGGGATGGGCACCATCCTCCTCGGGCTCCCGGTGATGTTCCTGCTGGCGCGGCGCTCCGAGCAGAAGCCGTTCTTCCACGGTGACACGCTGCACCACGACACGCCGGTCAAGGCGCCGGAGTGATCAGCCCTCGAAGCCGTGATGCACCATCACGTGCTTGATCCTGGTGTAGTCCTCGAGTCCGTACATCGAGAGGTCCTTGCCGTACCCGGAGTGCTTGAAGCCGCCGTGCGGCATCTCGGCGGCCAGCGGGATGTGGGTGTTGACCCAGACGCAGCCGAAGTCGAGGCGCGCCGACATCCGCGCAGCGGTGCCGACGTCCGAGGTCCACACCGAGGAGGACAACCCGTAGGCGGTGCCGTTCGCCATCCGCACGGCCTCATCCTCGTCGCGGAACTTCTGGACGGTGATCACCGGACCGAACACCTCGGTCTGGATCAGCTCGTCGTCCTGGCGCAGGTCGGCGATGACGGTCGGCTCGAAGAAGTAGCCCGCGCGCGCGACCCGGCTGCCGCCGGTGGCGACCCGGGCATGCGACGGCGTCCGGTCCACCAGCCCACCGATGTGGGCCAGTTGGTTCGCGTTGTTGATCGGGCCGAAGAGGATCTCCTCGTCGGCCGGGTCGTACCCGGTCCGGGTCGCGGCCGCTGCCTTCGTGAGCGCCGCGGTGAACTCCTCGTACACGCCCGCCTGGACGATCACACGGGTGGCTGCCGTGCAGTCCTGGCCCGCGTTGAAGAGTCCGGCCACGGAGATGCCCTCGACGGCAGCGGCGATGTCCACGTCGTCGAAGACGACGACCGGCGCCTTGCCACCCAGCTCGAGGTGGGCGCGCTTCAGGTCGCCCGCGGCCGCGGTGGCGACTGCCATGCCAGCCCGCGTGGACCCGGTGATCGAGACCAGCTGGGGCACCTTGTGCGCGGTCAGCGCCGCCCCGGTGTCGCGATCGCCACAGACCAGATTGCAGACGCCGGGTGGGAAGATCTCCTGCATCCTCTCCACCATCCAGTACGACGACGCCGGGGTCGTGTCCGACGGCTTCAGGACCACGGTGCATCCCGCCGCAAGCGCTGGGGCGAACTTCCAGACCGCCATCATCATCGGGTAGTTCCACGGCGCGACCTGGGCGACAGGCCCCACCGGCTCGCGCCGGATCGAGGAGGTGAGGCCCTTGAGGTACTCCCCCGAGGACCGGCCCTCCAGCACCCGGGCGGCTCCGGCGAAGAACCGGATCTGGTCGACCATCGGCGGGAGCTCCTCCGACATCGTCAGCGACATCGGCTTCCCGGTGTTCTCCGACTCGATGGCGACCAGCTCGTCGGCGTTCTCCTCGATCACGTCGGCCAGCTTGAGGAGCGCGCGCTGCCGCTCACTCGGGGTCGTCCAGCGCCAGCTCTCGAACGCGGCGGCCGAGGCCTGGCAGGCCAGATCGACATCGTGCTCATCGGAGTTCGGGGCCATGGCGTACGCCGCACCCGTGGTGGGGTTGATGACGTCCATCATCGCGCCCGAGGAGGACTCCGCGACCTTCCCGTTGATGATGTTGTGGAAGACCTTCTGCTCCGCCATGGCTACTCCCTCATCGGTTCTGTTGCGCACGGGCCGATCTCGATTCAGGCTAGGCCGAAGCGAGGAGCGCGTCGAGAGGAAGCAGACATGCCGCAGCATCCGCTTGAGCCGTTGACCGAGGATGAGTTCCGCCAGGTCGCTGCCGTACTCCGGCGCGACCGGGGTGTCGGAGAGGGCTGGCGCTATGCGGGCGTCGAGCTGCTAGAGCCGGCCAAGGCGGAGCTCAAGGCGTGGCGCGCCGGCGACCCGGTCCCCCGCTCGGCCTTCGCCGTCCTGTGGAACCGGGCCGACAACCAGGCCTACGAGGCAGCCGTCGATCTGGTGGCGGACGCCGTCACCTCGTGGACGCACGTCCCCGGCGCCACCCCCAACTTCACCGTCGACGAGTGGCACGACTGCGACGTGGCGATGCGCGAGCACCCCGAGGTGATCGCGGCGCTCGCGGAGCGCGGGATCACCGACATGAGTCTGGTCCTGATCGATGCGTGGACGTACGGCGGCGCGTTGATGCCCGAGCAGTGGCGCGATCGGCGCCTGGGCTGGTGCGACATCTGGTCGCGCGCCACCCCTGAGGGCAACCCCTATGCGCACCCGGTGCCCGGGCTGAAGCTGATCGTGGACATGAACACCAATGAGCTGCTCCAGATCGACCAGGGCCCCAATCCCGGCATGCCGGCGGTGGATGCCGAGTACGCCCCCGGCCCGTGGAAGGGCACGCTCCGCACGGATCTGAAGCCGCTGGAGATCACCCAGCCCGACGGCGTCTCGTTCACCCTCGACGGCACCGCGCTGACCTGGCAGAGGTGGTCGATGCGGCTGGGCTTCAACTTCCGCGAGGGCCTGACCATCCACCAGGTGGCCTACGACGGCCGCGAGATCGCGCACCGGCTGTCGTTCGCCGAGATGGTCGTCCCCTACCGGGACCCGTCCTGGGAGCACCACCGGCGCACGGCGTACGACATCGGCGAATGGGGCCTCGGCTTCATGACCACCTCCCTCGAGTTGGGGTGCGACTGCCTCGGTGAGATCCGGTACGTCGACGCGGTGCTGCACGACTCCCTCGGCGAGCCGTACGTCATCAAGAACGCGCTCTGCCTGCATGAGGAGGACAACGCCGTGCTCTGGAAGCACGTCGACGGTCACACCGGCGCCGAGGTCCGCCGGATGCGGCGGATGGTGGTCTCCTTCCATGCCACGGTCGCGAACTACGAGTACATCGTCTACTGGCGCTTCTACCAGGACGGCAACATCGAGTGCGAGGTCCGCGCGACCGGGATCATGGTGACCACGCCCTACGACGAGGCCGACGGGGCTCCCGCGACCGGGACCGTCGTCGACCGAGGCACCTACGCACCGTTCCACCAGCACTTCCTGGTGGCCCGACTCGACCTCGACATCGACGGGGACGGCAACACGGTGATGGAGGTCGACTCCGAGGCGCTGCCGGTCTCTGCCGACAACCCGTACGGCCTCGCGGTGGTCACGAAGGCAACGCCGGTCCGCAGCGAGGCAGAGGCTGGGCGTGACTTCGACTGGCATCGCCAGCGCTCGTGGAAGGTCACCAACCCCAACAGGACGAACCGCCACGGCGCCCACCCGAGCTACAAGCTGGTGCCCAGCGCATCGATCCCCGCGCTGATGGATCCGGACACGGTGCAGTTCCTGCGTGCACCGGTCATCGGCCACACGCTGTGGGTGACGCGCCACCACGAGGGCGAGCGCTGGCCGGCGGGCGACTACCCGACGCAGTCCACCACCGACACCGGGATGAGCCGGTGGATCGCCGACGACGAATCCCTGGAGAACACCGATGTCGTGCTCTGGTACGTCTTCGGCATCCACCACATCACCCGGGTCGAGGACTGGCCGGTGATGCCCGCGGACACGGTGTCGTTCTGGCTCAAGCCGTTCGGCTTCTTCGACCAGAACCCATCGATCGACGTCGCTCCCGCCGCGGCAACGGCAGGTGGTTGTTGCGGCGACGACTGCCACTGCGGTCACTGAGCCGCACCGTCGTCACCCCTGGTCGGAGCCGCTCCTCGTCAGCCGCACGACGCACTCCACGTGGTGCGTCATCGGGAAGAGGTCGAACGACGCCAGGTCGGTGACCCTCCAGCCGAGCTCGCCGAAGATCTTGAGGTCGCGGGCTAGGGCGGCCGGGTCACACGCCACGTAGACGACGGTGCGCGGGTCCAGAGCGGCGACGGCCTCCACGACCGCGCGCTTGGCACCCTCGCGCGGCGGATCGAGGACGACCACATCGGCGCCGCTCACCGTGCCGGCCCCCAGCACCTCGTCGACGGAGCCGGTGAGCACCCGGACCCGGTCGAGGTCGGCCAGGTTCTCGCGAGCGTGCCCGCAGGCGCTGCGGCTGCCCTCGACCAGGGTCACCGCACCGCTCGCACCGGCCTGTGCGCCGAGGAAGCCGGAGAAGAGTCCGACTCCCGAGTAGAGGTCGACGACCCGGTCGCCAGGGCGGACCTCGGCGTACGCGGTGACCTGGTCGACCAACGCCGTCGGGGCACCGGGGTGGACCTGCCAGAAGCCGTCGCCCTCGACCTCGAACGCGCGCTCCCCTGCAGCGGCTCGCACCCGCTCGATGATCACGGTCCCGCGCGACTGGGAGGCCACCCGGGCATCCGGAGCCGCGATCAGGCAGTCGTCGACCGGCACCACCCGACGTGAGCGGTGCGCCCGCATCCCCTGGTGACCATCCGGTGTGCGCGCGTACTCCACCCGGGTCCGCCAGCGCAGACCGTCCTGGTCGCCCGGCACGGGCTGCACCACCAGGTCGGCCACCAGCGGGTCGGCCGGATCGAAGCCGCCGAGGCGGACCAGCTGCTCGCGGACGACGTCCGCCTTGAGCCGGCGCTGCGCCCCGAGCTCGACGTGCTGGAAGTCGCAGCCTCCGCAGCCGCCCGGACCAGCGACCAGGCACGGCGCATCCACCCGGTCCGCGGACGGCGTCAACACCTGCACGGCGTCCGCGCGCAGGAAGCGGTCGCCCTCGGTGCCCTCGGTGATCTGGATCTCGACCAGCTCGCCGGGCAGCGCATGCCGGACGAAGGCGACCCGGTCGCCGAGCTCGGCGATCCGCCCGACGCAGTGTCCGCCATGGGCCACCGCCCCGATCTGGACCTGGTAGCGGCGGCCGACCAGGGAAGCACCCCGGGCCTTGCGCTCGCGGGTGGTGCGGGCCATCAATCCTCCTGGCGGTAGCCGCGCCGGTCCGGAACCGACGGCGCACCACGGCGCACGTCACCGGCCAGCACGCGGCGGCGGCCACGCTCGGCACGTGCCAAGGCGACCTTCGACGAACTCAGCTGATAGGGAACCGACGTCACCATGACGCCGGGGGTGAAGAGCAGACGCCCCTTGAGACGCAAGGCGGTCTGGTTGTGCAGCAACTGCTCCCACCAGTGCCCGACAACGTACTCGGGGATGTAGACCGCGACGACACCGCGGGGGTTCGCCTGGCGGATCTCTGTGGCGTACTCCACGACCGGGCGGACCAGCTCGCGGTAGGGCGAGTACAGCACCTTGAGCGGGACGTCGAGTCCCCGCCGGTCCCACTCGTCGACGATCTGGTCGGCCTCACGCTGATCCGCACTGACGTAGATCGCCTCCAGCACGTTCGGCCGGGTCGCCTTGGCGAAGGCGAGCGCGCGCAGGGTGGGCTTGTGCAGCTTGGAGACCAGCACGATGGCGTGCACCCGGGTCGGCAGCACCTTGTCCGAGTCGTCCGCCGAGAGCTCGTCGGCGACCCGGTCGTAGTGCTTGCGGATGCCGCGCATGATCAGGAAGAAGATGCCCATCGCCAGCAGGGTGATCCAGGCGCCGGCCAGGAACTTGGTGACCAGCACGACCACCAGGACGGTGCCGGTGAAGGCCAGGCCGACCGTGTTGATCACCCGTGAGCGCTGCATGTGACGGCGTGCGGCCGGGTTCTTCTCGGTGTCGAGGTGGCGGGTCCAGTGCCGGATCATGCCCAGCTGGGAGAGCGTGAAGGAGATGAAGACGCCGACGATGTAGAGCTGGATCAGCCGCGTCACCTGGGCGTCGAACACCCAGATCAGGGCCACCGCCATCACCGCGAGGAAGACGATCCCGTTGCTGTAGGCGAGCCGGTCGCCGCGGGAGGCGAGAGCACGGGGTGCGTAGCGGTCCTTGGCCAGGATCGAGCCGAGCACCGGGAAGCCGTTGAACGCGGTGTTCGCAGCCAGCACCAGCACCACGCCGGTGCAGATCACCACGAAGTAGAAGCCCGGCGGGAAGCCGTCGAAGATCGCCTTGGCGAGCTGGGCGATCACCGTGTGCTGGTCGAAGTCGTCGCCGACCGGCGAGCCGTCCGCGTTGCGCAGCCGGTCGAGGTGGTGCGGATCGACGTAGCGCAGGCCCATCTGCCGGGCCAGGGTGATCACGCTGAGCATCATCGTGATCGCGATCAGGCCGAGCAGCAGCAGCGTCGTCGCGGCGTTCTTCGACTTCGGGCGCCGGAAGGCCGGCACGCCGTTGGAGATCGCCTCGACGCCGGTCAGCGCGGCACAGCCGGACGAGAAGGCCCGTGCCAGCAGGAAGATCAGGCCGATCGTGGTGAGCTCCTGCTCGTAGCCCGGGGACGGCTCGATCTGCAGGCCGGCGCTCTCGACCTGGCCGAGGCCGCCGGTCATCCACTGGAAGAAGCCGAAGCCGAACATCACGCCGAGACCGACGATGAATCCGTAGGTGGGGATCGCGAAGAAGGTTCCCGACTCCCGCACACCGCGCAGGTTGAGCGCGGTCAGCACGCCGACCAACAGGATCGCGAAGGTCGCCTCATGCCCGGAGACGGCGGGGATCGCCGCGGCGGCGTACTGGGCGCCCGAGGAGATCGAGACCGCCACCGTCAACACGTAGTCGACCAGCAGGGCCGCACCCACCGTCATGCCGGCATTGGCACCCAGGTTGACCTTGGCCACCTCGTAGTCGCCGCCGCCGCTCGGGTAGGCGTGCACGGTCTGCCGGTAGGAGGCCACCACGGCCGCCATCACGACGGCGACGGCGATGCCGATCTTCCACGACCAGGCGTAGGTGCTCGCACCGGCCAGCGCCAGCATGATGAAGATCTCGTCCGGTGCATACGCCACCGACGACAACGCGTCGCTGGCGAAGACCGGCAGCGCAATGCGCTTGGGGAGAAGCGTCTCCCCCAACTGCGAGCTGCGGAGCTTGCGCCCCAGCAGGATTCGCTTCGATACGTCACCGACACCCACGAGGAGTCAGGCTAGTCCAGACCGCGCCAGAACGCTCGCTGCGGTAGCGTCAGCCTCGTGCATGTCGTGATCATGGGCTGCGGCCGCGTCGGCTCCACCCTTGCCCGCGGTCTCGAGGACCGCAACCACACCGTCTCCGTCATCGACCACAATGCCGAGGCCTTCCGGCGTCTCGGCCCCTCCTTCAACGGTGACAAGATCACCGGCGAGGGCTTCGACCAGGCGGTGTTGAACAAGGCGGGCATCACCCGTGCCGACGCCTTCGCCGCCGTCTCCAGCGGCGACAACTCCAACATCATCGCGGCCCGGGTGGCCCGCGAGACGTTCGGCATCTCCAACGTCGTGGCCCGGATCTACGACCCGGGCCGCGCCGAGGTCTACCAGCGTCTCGGCATCACCACGGTGGCCACCGTCAAGTGGACCGCCGACCAGGTGCTGCGCCGCCTCCTGCCCGCTGGCGCCGAGCCGACCTTCCGGGACCCGTCCGGCACCATCCGGCTCGACCAGGTGAGCATCACCGAGAGCTGGATCGGCCACCGCACCATCGACCTGCAGGAGCAGGCGAAGGTCCGCATCGCCTGGATCGACCGCCTCGGCGAGGGCCTCCTGCCCACCCGCGAGTCGGTGCTCCAGGAGGGCGACATCCTGCATCTGGTGATGCGAGAAGAGAATGCCGCTGCCGCCTACCGGGTGGTCCAGCGCGGACCGCAGGAGGACTGAGATGCGCGTTGCCATCGCCGGCGCCGGGGCCGTCGGGCGCTCGATCGCCCGAGAGCTGATCGTCAACGGACACGACGTCCTGCTGATCGACAAGGCCGCGGACGCCATCCGCCCCGAGCAGGTGCCCGACGCCGAATGGCTGCTCGCCGACTCCTGTGAGCTGTCCTCGCTGGAGGAGGCCCGCCTGCAGCAGTGCGACGTGGTGATCGCCGCGACCGGTGACGACAAGGTCAACCTGGTCACCTCGCTGCTCGCGAAGACCGAGTTCGGCGTGCCCCGCACCGTCGGCCGGGTCAACCATCCCGACAACGAGTGGCTCTTCACCGAGGCGTGGGGCGTCGACGTCAACGTGTCGACGCCGCGGATCATGTCCGCGCTGGTCGAGGAGGCGGTCTCGGTCGGTGACCTGGTCCGGCTCTTCACCTTCCGCAAGGGCAACGCGAACCTGGTCGAGATGGTGCTTCCCGAGGACTCGCCCTACGTGGGCACCCCGGCCGGCCTGATCCCGTGGCCGGAGAACTGCTCGCTGGTCACCATCCTGCGTGACGGCCAGGTCTATCCCCCGGACGGCGAGCAGCCGATCGAGTCCGGCGACGAGCTGATGTTCGTGGTCGGCGCCGAGGTCGAGGAAGAGCTCGAGCAGATGCTGGCGCCCCGCGCCGATCGCGGCTAGCGCGCGGTGGCGTCGTCCTCGTCGACGTCGTCGGCGGGGGCGCTGAGCTTCTGCGCAGCCGCCTCCGCCTGCTCGGCCGACATCGGCGTGGAGTCCCGCGCCAACAGCCACACCATGGCCGCGAGCGCCGCCAGCTGCAGCGGCCAGCCCATTGCGATCTTGGCGATGCCGAGCGCCGCGATGGCGGTGTCGGGACTCATCTCGCCGCTCTTGCCCAGCACGTAGAAGGGCGTCTGCACGACCACTCGCGCCAGACAGGGCAGGACCAGAAGCCAGGTCAACCGGTTGCAGAGCTTGAGGATCTGCGGGTCCTTGCGCCACGCGGTGAGGTCGCCGGTGACGCTGCCGACCATGAAGCCGACCAGCGGCCAGCGGATGATGCTGGAGAACGCCAGCCCGACCGTGTACGCGGCGTTGTAGAGCAGGCCCGGCAGGAAGTAGGCGAGCGCCTGGTCGTTGGCGTCTCCCCCGGCCTTCGCGGCCCGCAGGGCGAAGGCGGCGCCGATCCCGATGCCGATCAGCGCGTTGATGCAGAACTGCGGAGAGGAGCGCTGGGCCAGTCGCACGATCAGCGCGCCGACGGCGGTCACCAGGCTCACCGTCAAGGCGAGGCGCAGGTCCTTGGTAGCCAGGAAGGTGAAGGTGAACATCACCGTCGGCACGGCCGCCTCGAGCATGCCGCGCCGACCGCCGAGCGCCTTGGAGAGCTGCTGGCGGACGACGGCCTCGACCGTCTGCCCGGTCGGGTGGTGCGGGTCCCCCGGGATCACACCGGCGCTGTCGTCGGTCATGGCAGCAGCTCGTAGCGCGGGTTGTAGATCACCCGTACATTCTCCTGCACGCCGATCCGCCCGCGCACGGAGATGGAGCGACCGGCCGCCACGCCCGCGATCCGGCGACGGCCGAGCCAGACCAGGGTGACCACCCCGGTCCCGTCATAGAGCTCGGCCTCCAGTGCCGGGACTCCGCCACGGGGGCGCAACGTCACCGACCGCAGCGTGCCGGCCAGCGTGACCTGCTCGCGGTCGGGCGCCTCGGCGACGCTGACCTGCCCGGGACGGGCATAGGTCTTGCGGAGGTCGCGCGCATGCTGATCGGTGCTGTTGGCCCAGCTGCTGATCCGACGCCGCAGTCGGCTGCGGTGCGGGCGATCCTCCTGCACGATCACTCCTCGGTCGGGGAGACCCGTCGGGCCTGGGCCGGCAGGTTCACCGGCAACGCGTCGCCGGGAGCCATCGGGCCGTCGCCGCGGCGCACCACGATGTTGCGCACCGCGGACTCCCACGGCTCGGCCGCCTCGACCTGCATCGCCGGAAGGCCCAGGTAGGTGGCGCGCAGGAACCAGCGCGGCCCGTTGAAGCCGACCACGCGGCTGGGCTGGGTGCCGGTACGACCGTCAGGCGTCTGCACGGTCATCTCGCAGTAGAGCTCCGTGCCCTGGCTGCCCTCACGCTCGGTGGCGGTGCCGCCCTGGCGCGCCATCTCCGCGGCCATCTGCTTGCGCACGTCACCCCACAGGTCGCCGTCCTTGGGGGCGGCGAAGGCGCGGATCTCGACAGCGCCCTGTTCGTCGGCCAGCAGCACGCTCTGGACGACGCCGTCCGACTCGCTGACCTGCAGCCGGAGCTCGAGTCCGTCCGCGGGGGCCAGCAGCATGCCGCCCAGGTCGACCCGGCCGATGCCGTCGTTCTCCACGTCGACCTCGGCGATGTCTCGGGGGCCGTCAGGTGCGGCTGCCTCGGGAGTCTCCGCAGCGGCCTCGGACCCGGCGGTGGTCGCCACGTCGTCCGTGGGCCGGCTCTCCGCCTTGGCCTTGCGTCCAAACTTCACCGTGTACTCCTCTGTGCCTCTGCTCCGGCGAACCCGCCGGTGGAACCGTAGCCCCCTGCTCCACGCGCCGAGTCATCGAGGCTGTCGGTCTCGACGAAGGTGGCATGCTCGTACCGCTGGATGACCAGCTGCGCGATCCGGTCGCCGCGCGCGAGCACGATCGGCGCCTCGCGGTCGGTGTTGAGCAGCAGGACCTTGACCTCGCCGCGATAGCCCGAGTCGATGGTGCCCGGCGCGTTGACGATGGAGAGTCCGTGCCTGGCGGCCAGCCCCGAGCGCGGGTGCACCAGGCCGACGAAGCCCGGCGGAAGGGCCAGCGCGATGCCGGTCGGCACCAGCCTCCGCTCCCCCGGCTCCAAGGTCACGTCGACGGTCGTCATCAGGTCGGCACCGGCGTCACCGGGGTGCGCGTAGCCGGGCAGGGGAAGGTCGGGATCGAGCCGGCGCACCAGCACCTGGACCGTTGTTGCGGACATGATCGAGACCCTACCTGCGCCCGGTTGCGGACCGAATGGGAAACTCACTGCGTGGAGTACGTCGAGCGACTGACCGTCCCCCTGCGCTGGTGGGCACAGGGGACGATGATGGTGGCCAGCTTCTGGCTGGCGGTGGCCGTCGTCGACGCCCTGTCCGGCCTGGCCGTCCTGGCGATCACCCTGATCGTGGCACTGGTGGTGGGCGGCGGCCTGCTGTCCTACGGCGCCGCACGGATCGAGGTGAACGACCGCGAGCTGCGCGCCGGGCGTGCACACATCGCACGCGAGCACGTCGGCACCGCGACGCCGCTGGACGCCGAGCAGAGCCACCGCGCGGCGGGCGTCGACGCCGACGCACGCGCCTTCCTGGTGCTGCGCCCCTACCTCAAGCGTGCGGTGCGCGTGGAGATCACCGATCCCCAGGACCCCACGCCCTACTGGCTGATCTCGACCCGCCACCCCAAGCGGCTGGCCCGGGCGCTCAACTCCTGACGGTGCGCACTCCGCTCACCGTAGGCTTGCCTCGACGCAGTCGACGAACGGAGGAGGAACCGATGGCAGAGAGCTCGAAGCTCTGGTCCTCGATGTCCCTGGTGACGGCGCTGATCAGCGCCGCAGCCGCGAAGAAGGCTCTGAACACCGGCTGGAAGGCGGCCACCGGCAAGGAGCCGCCGAGCAACCCCGCCGACCCGGACGTCGACCTCTGGGAAGCGGTGGCCTGGGCGGCGCTCAGCGGCACCTTCATCGCGCTGATCAAGATGCTCGCCTCGCGTCGCGCGGCGACCTACTACAAGAAGTCGACCGGCCACCTGCCGCCCAACCTGCAGGCCGACAACCCGGGCGACCTGGCCGGCCACGCCGGCTGACC